>CAZLTN010000010.1:0-96165 GCA_964562455.1 uncultured Cytophagales bacterium | reverse complement strand
AGAAGATTAAAATCCCTGATTTTTTAAGTCATAAAAAACGTCTTGGACACGTGTGTTTCTGTACATCAAAAGTAAACCCGACCTCAGCCTTGCCTCCGCAATAGGATTTCAATTCATATAGTTCTTCCAATACATTGTTTTCAAACTTATCTGATCCGACACGCCAGTTTAAATAAGGCCCCAAACCGACAAACAGAGCTAAGCCATTTTCAAACTTCTTTTGCCCTCTAATAGCCGTATTTAGATGTATATAATTCACTTTTTCTGCCGGAAACGTTAGGCCATCCCATTCTACTCCTGGAAGGGGATTTACCTTTTGCCTTCCTCCGATCCTGGTATAACCTATCTGGGATGACAGATAAAACCATTTAGAATTGAAATAATCAAACCCTGCACTTACAGCATATGTCTCTATTGGTATGTCGGCTATTTCCCTCCCATAGTCATTTCGATAGGACGTAGATAAAATGCCGTTATCAAGTTTGAGATATTGGGCTACTACCGTATTTCCGCACAAAAATACAACAATGACATAGGATATAATATTATTCATGACGACAGTTACTTGCTTGAAAATCTATATCATCCTATTCTAAAATTATCTTCAGTTTCTCCGTCTTTTTGCCTGATTTTTCTGATGGAGCTATATGGAGATAGTATATTCCTCTAGGCAAATCTCGTAAATCCAATTGTAATTTATTTTGCTCAATATCCGCCCTTTTTCTATACCACTCTTCTATTTGAATTTGTAGCTCAGGCTTTGTAGAGCTCTCGTGAAATAAAGTAATTGTCTTAGGTAGTAGTTCTACATTTGAAACGTCTGAAAATTGAACAGTCAGCTCACTAGTGGCCGGATTAGGGTAAGCAGTGAGCCACATATTCGGATCTATCAGATAAAAAATATAGTCTGAATACCCACAGACGTTGGAGGTTCTTGCCCGTATTCTGGCATAATCATAAAAATAGCCTATATCGCACATATACGGAGACCCACTGACAGGCCATATTGGAATACTTCCGTCAACAACAGTCCAACCGTAAGTTTGAATTCCACGGCCGCCGATAGCTAAACGACTTGCAGTCGAACAGGGTTGGGGATAGGTTACAGGAAGACCGTCCATCGTTGCCGATAAAATAATCGGGTTACCCACGTGAACAGTTTTCTTAAGGGTGGAAGTACCGCACGCGGTGCTCATCGTTGCGATTATCTCGACAGTACCGGTCGCCGAACCAACTCTGTTAGCAACACCAGTCGAAGAGTTAATGGTTAACATATTAACATTACTTGAAGACCAAGTGACGGCTCCAGGCGAAGTATAAGACATTGAAAATGTCCCTGTTGAACAGATAACTTCTGGGCCGGCTATGGGCCCACCTAGCGCTCTCTCAACAGCTTGAGACGCATTTGCCCGTCCATAACCGACCTGATTATTCCAGGTAAGTGCTGGGTTCTCTCCCGCCCCAAAAGTATATGTATAACCTGCAAATTTTGTGGTTGTAGATTCAATAATGTTCCGAACTTGCGCCTGCGTAAGATTCGGATTGGCCGAAATGATCAGAGCTGCAATTCCCGAAATCATAGGTGCAGCAGAAGAGGTTTGGTGGAAATCGATTGTATAATCCCCTCCCGGATTTTTTCCATTTGTTCCCTGTCTATCAGTTGTGTAAATATTACTACCGGGTGCCACAACGTCTAATCCGGATCCGTAATTTGATGACGAAAGTTTTTGACCATGCTTATCAACTGCACCAACTGATATTGCGTTGGAATTGTTAGCTGGGAAGGAAAGAGAACTACTTGAAGAGTTTCCAGCGGAAAAAACTACAACCGTACCCAATCCCGCTCTTCCATATGTAACTGCATCTAGTACGGCATCTGTGATTTGAGAGCTATATACGTCACTCCCCCAGGAATTATTAACTACTGCGGCACCATTGTTCCAGGCATACTGTATACCTGCTGCTCGCTTCATCGCGGAAGCTAGGGTACCGGCCAATTCGTTGCTGATCGACATTAACTTACAATTAGGAGCGACCCCTGCGACACCGAGATTATTGTTTGCTGAAGCTCCGGCAACTCCTGCAACAAGTGTGCCATGGTTCCCTAATATCGCGCTAGGACTTGAACCAGTTTCTGTATTATAACTGGTAGAGTGCACGTTTGCTATCAAATCAGGATGATCTAGCTCAAATCCAGTATCAAGGATCGCAATTGTTACAGAAGAACAACCTGTTGTCAGATCCCATGCCTTACAAGCAGAAATATCAATTCCAAAGGTTCCCCCATTTTGTCCAGTATTCTGCAGATGCCACTGATTAGCAAAAAACGTATCATTTGTCGGACAAAGGCTCAAATCCTCTTCTATCAAATCAGGTTGTGAAGAGGCAAAAAGTCCTGTTTCATAAAATAAATTTGCCATTTTCAATGCATCTATTCGCGAATCGGTATTACAACCTAGGAGATACCAGAGAGGCATAAAACTGTTATTGCCAATAATGTCTACGTCGTATTCTGAAGCCAATCGTTGCAAATCATCAAAGCCGGAGGTATCACTTAGCTTAACATAAAAAAAATGTGATAGCCCTAAGCGTTTCCCCGAAGATGAGTAAAAGCAAGGACCCTGGTAGGATATCATCGATTTATCAATCCGTGCTAACTCTTCATCTGTTGGCATAGCCCAGGCCAATTCAGGATGCTGTTTGTCTGTATTGATGAATTGAGGTAACTTGAATTTCCCTCTACGAGGTATAATTTCTGATAGAGTTGGGGGTAAGTTTTTAAAAAGAACAAAACGTCGTTGTGGATCGGAAAATAATACTATTTTTTGTCGTTCGTGCCAATAATAATATTCACTTTTTTTTGTGCCTTACACAAATCTAAAGTCATCAATAATAGTACAGAGGATATAAATTGCTTCATCATATGTATAATATTTAAAAAGAATAATACCTGTGTAAAATATCATCGCAAGAATTCGAAAACGGTTGCGTTCAAAATTCCTCTTGTATAAATGGTGAGATACAGGTCCGCCTATAGTATCATCAGTGAGATTTAGATCAGAGATACAAGTGCGGAAGTGCTGACTATAAATACAAATTTCTCTTGTTGTCTTTTGTAAAAGAAGGGAAATTTTTGTAAAAATCTATTTTTAAGTTATGGAATTTATTAAACGGTATGATGAGCTGGAATAGTTATATGAAAACGCTGTAAAGGATAAAAAACGCCTCGGGTTATAGGAAACGGCTTGCGGCCGGCTTTCAGTGAAACACTTCTTTATTGTTTGTCTTCAGTTCCCCGATGCTGTTGGCAAGCGTCGTGTCCGGTTCGTTATCGAGAAAGGGATTACCCCTGAGATATAATTTTTCGAGATTCTTCAGCTCAAGCAACTGCTGCGGGAATTTGTCAAAATTGTTGCCGGACAAATCCAGCTCAGATAGGCTACGGAACCCTCCGAGCATATCGGGATAGCGATAGAACCAGTTGTACCCGATGTCAAGCACCTTCAGCTTTTCCAGGGCAGTGATTGTACCCGGCAGGGTGCTCAGCCTGTTATGATGAAGGTAGAGGAACTCCAGCTTCTGAAGGTTACCCAGGTCTTCGGGAAGCTTTTCCAGTTTGTTGTTCGACAGGGCAAGATGTGTTAGATGCTTCAGGGTGGTAATGCTTTCAGGCAGCCCGGTCAGTTGATTGTAATACAGATCCAGTACTTCCAGTTTTTTCAGATGTCTGATATGCGGCGAAAGTGTGCTGAGGGAGCATGCGTATAAATTCAGATCTTCGACATTGCGTATTCTTCTGAAATCCCGTTGCCTGAGATTCAGCTTCGGGTTGAAGCCCAGCCATACCGACCTCAGGCTCCTTATATTTTTCAGGCTCCCGGGGATCCGTACCATTCCTGTACCCTGGAGATTGATATTTTTCAGTTGGTTGGTACGGGTCAGCTTTAGTTTCCGGATAGGATTGTGGTTGAGATCGAGATAATCCAGTTGCTTAAATCTTTTCAGGTCCAGCCTGACGTCGGTGATTTTGTTCCCGTTTAGCCCGAGGGTCTTTACATTTTCAAACCGGTAAATTTCTTCGGGTATGCTTGTCAGCCCGAGCACCGAAAGGTCTATTTTCAGGATCTGGCCGGTGTTGACAAATTGCCTCAGCTCTTCCAGGGTCGTAAGGGTAGTATCATTGGATTTGGGGCGGTAATCTGGCGGTCGTTTTGCCGATGTTGCGGCATGCCGGACCATCGTTTCAATAACTTCGCCGGGTTTAGGTGTAAAAAGTAACATAAGATTACCCTGGGCATTTTTATTCAACCCCTCAAGTTTCCAGCTTTTAAAAGCGGGAGCCAGCTTTTTCTTCATGATGAGATCAAAAGTGTCGGCAGGAATATCGGTCTTCACAGGAGAGTAGACGAGATAGTCTATTTCACCTTTTTTGTTGAGGTACAGACCTATTGAGATACCCAGCGGCTTTTCAGAATACTTCAGGAAGCCGCTGTTAAGGATTTTCATAAGGCTCATATGGACTTCCGCGCTCTTCAGTGCATCTTCTTTGCCGTACTTGTTTACCGATGCCGGGAGTTCTTTGGTAAACTCGTCCTGGCGTAGGATAGTTTGCGCTGTTATGGGCAGAGATAAGAGTGTCAGGTACAAAATTTGCTTAATCATATCTGTAACTATTTTATTAGTTACAAGCAAAAGCCTTACGCTTAATTGATTTACTCTTGAGACTTCTTAAATCTTTACAGGGCGATATTAATAGCTTTGATTCCCGGAAACCTGCTTTACTTTTTCAGGCTGGTAAGGAACTCCACCAGGTCTACCAGTTCCTCTGTCGACAGCGCTTCATGCAGGCCGGGCGTCATCATCGATTCATCCATCTGGCGGATAGAGGCCACTCCCGACATCTTGTAGTCCTGGGTACTTCCGCCGGGAAATTTAAGGACCAGGTCGGTTTCTGTTTTACTGACTATGATCCCGGCTGTTTCGGTCCCGTCTTTAAACCTGACTTCATAGCCTTCGTATCCGAAGCTGATCCCCGCGCTGGGGTAGTAAATGGCCAGGTATTGCCCTTCCTTTGAAAGCTTATCACCGATTTCGGAAAGCGCCGGCCCGAAGTCCGTTCCCTGCGACTTTACCTGGTGGCAGACCGAGCAGTACCTGGTGAAAAGCTCTTTTCCGTTTTGGATATTTCCTTTTCTGGCTATAAGATCCTTTACGGGCGGATGCTTCCGGACGGAACTTTTACCTCCGTCGAGATAGGCCGCTGCTTCTTTCCTGACAGCCTTTCTCCAGGTATTGCTTAGGCTTTGGATCGCCGCTGCCTTCAGCTCATCGGTCAGTTTGTCGGCTTTGAGGTACTGCAGCAGAAGATCTTCCCCACGGGAGCTTCCAGCAACCGAGCGCACGGCTGCCCTGCGTAGCGCCAGCGGCTGATTTTCGTCCAGGGCTACCGTTGTGGCAAGGTCGAGCGTAGCATCGCTTCCTATGCGGCTTATAGCTCCTAACGCGGCTATTTTCTGCTCGGTACCGGAGTTGCGGAGCGTTTCATCAAGAAGCCGGACACCGTTCTGCTTTACCAACTGCCCGGCTGCAGCACGCCCTACCGCGTCATAGGGTTTGGATAAGGCCAGGTCAAGCAGCCGGCGGTTTTCACCGGCGGGCTCAAAGCGTTTGACAAGCTCTATGTAGTTTTCTGTTCCGTATTCAGCATCCAGCAGTTGTTGCAGCGCCTTCATTGCGCGCTGGTTGCGGCGTACATATTCCGGGTCGAGATGAGTGAGCGCTAGCTGGTTGATTTCCTGCTGAGCGGGTGAATTCCCCTTTATGATGGTCATCAGCGCCTCTGATTTTTCCCGTCCGCCGGGGTTGAAATCGAATGCCCGGAAATAACGGAGTCTTTCCTTCTGCGGTACGGTTTGATCGCCTGCCAGTTGGGCGAGAAAGGGGACTGCCGCGGCCGTTCTCGATCGCCAGATGATATCCCGGGCTTCCGGGCTCGTGAGCATATTTCCTTTAACAGTACCCTTCCAGGCCTCAAACAGGGCGTCCCAGTTGTTTTCGGCCCCGATACCCAGCGCTTCCAGGTACCACCTGTCGCCGGTGCGATAGCCCTCCGCTGCTTTTATCCAGGCATTTGTCACGTCAGTTCCTTTTTTACCGGAAAGCGAGAGCGCCACTTCCCGCCTGACCTGCACTTCTTTGTCTCCTGCCATTTTAACCCAGAGCGGGCCGTTGTCCCTGTTGACCTGCCGGGCTGCCCTCAGCACGGTTATCCTGATGTCGGAGTCCGGGTCGCCGGCGGCCTTCTCCCACAGCGGATCGGAAGGGGATATGATTGCGGAAAGGATCCAGAATGCACGGGCTCTCAGCCGGGAATTTACGGAACGGTCGTTGAACAGCTTTTTTAAAGGAGAAACTGACTGGTCCGGTTTTGCGCGCAGGGTTTTGGAGGCCAGGTACCTTACTGACAGGTTCGGGTTTTCCAACGCTTTTATTGCGCCGTTTACAGTCAAGAAGTCGAAAGAGGGAACTTTGTACGCCGATGCTTCAGGGGCAATCCGGTAAATGCGTCCGCGGGTGGTATCGCCCATCTGGTGGCCGCCGACCCCCGGATCATACCAATCCGATACAAAAACGGAGCCGTCGGGAGCGGTAGCTGCATCGGAAGGGCGGAACCACTGATCTTTGGTACCCTGCAGCAGGTTATTGATGGAAGCGGTATAGCCTGCACCCGATTTGCTGACGGAATAGGATCTGACCACATTCGGGCCGGCATCGCAATGGATCATCTGGTTACGGTACATTCCCGGCAGCAGGTTGCCTTCGTAGAAAATCAGGCCGGTGGGAGATCCGGCGCCGGTCTGCAGAAGATTGGGGACTACACCGGGGTCGTTGAGGTGCCAGTGCCGGAAAGGAATGGAGTCCTCCTGGTTGGTCCTTTTTACACGCCACCCGGCGCCGGTAAGCTCGTCGGTATAACCGTAGTTCCCGTTTTCCATTACGAAATTGATACGTACCCCCCTGTTACCGTCATCATCATTGTCAGACTGGAAGATAGTACCGTAGCTGTCGATTGCCGGCTCATAATTATTACGGAAGTTGTGCCCGAGTACTTCCAGGTTGGTGAAATCCTCGTCGCAGCGGATGACAAGCCCCTGCCTGTACTTTTTAAAATCAATTATCTGCCCGTTCTTATCCCTGAGCTGCTCCCCGTTTTTTCCCAGGAGCTGCTTCCCTTCGTTCCCCACGGCAAAATAGAATTTGCCATCGGGGCCCATTACAAATGAATGAATGCCGTGATCGTGCTGCTCGCCCTCGATGCCGGAGAAAATTATTTCTTTCTTGTCGGCCTTGTCATCGCCGTCGGTATCGGTCAGTAGCCATACATAAGGGCTCTGCGAAACAATGGCCCTGTTGCCGGCGACCCAAAGTCCGATAGGTGCATTCAGTTCCGGATCCTGGTAGAAGACTGTCGATTTGTTGAATCTCCCGTCGCCATCGGTATCCTCGAGGATGACTACCCTGTCGCCCCTGGGGTCGGCTTTCCGCCCGGTAATGGCGGGCCGGTAATTATTGGCTTCGCAGACCCACACCCGCCCGCGGTGGTCTATATCGATCACGGTAGGATTGGTGACAATCGGCTCGGAAGCAAACAGGCTTGCCTGGAGCCCGGGAGCTACGGAAAGCCCGGCCAATGCAAACCTGGCAGACCTCTTCTGCTCATCGGAAAGGCGGTTGTACAAGGTGTCGGCGCTGCTTTTCAGGACCCACACGGGATGGCTGTTTTGAGACGAGGTCAGAAGAAGCGTCAAAAGCGCCAGGCTGAGCGTATACAGTAGTACAAATCGTGACATATGAAGGGCGGTAATAAATAAAGCTGCCGCTCGGTAGAATTCCCGGCAGATAAAAAAGAAGGAGGGAGGAGGTGTCTACTTACGGACAGGATCGGAAAGATGCGGTTATCTGACTGTCGATTCCCGTACCACCAACTCTCCCGACAGTACGACTTCTTCTCCCCGGAAAGTATCTTTCCTGATGTGCTTCAACAGCAACTCGCAACTTTTCCGGCCGATTTCATAGGCCGGCTCCGCCATGGAAGAAAGGGTAGGAGACACGATCTCGCAGACCGGGTCGTTCGTAAAGCCGACAATTCCCATTTGCGCACCGATAGGGATACCCGATTTTTTGCAGGCCATAATCGCACCGATAGCTTTTCTGTCATTGACGGCAAAGATCGCGTCGGGGCGGTTTTCCAGGTGAAGCAGGCGCTCGGTGTCCCCGAAGCCGTGGGCCTGGGAAAAACCGGAGTTGATGATCCATCCGTCTTCACAATGTACCTGGTGGTCTTTCAGGGCGGCGAGGAAACCCGCAAGCCGCTTCTCGGTGAGTTGCAATTCAGCCGGGCCCGTTATATGCGCTATACGGGTATACCCTTTTTCGATCAGGTGTTTTGTAACGAGGTATGCCCCGTTATAGTCGTCCTGTACCACTTTCGATGTTTCCAGCCCTGCCGGAACCCGGTCGAAGAATACAACAGGAAGGCCGTCATCTATCACCTCCCGGATAACCGAATAATCGGTGGTTTCAGAAGAAAGGCATACCAGCAGCCCGTCGACGCTGTGTATCGACAGGTTCCGGAGAATAGCTGATTCGGCAGCAGCATTGTCGTCGGAGATATAGAGCACAAGATTGAAGTCATTTTCCTTCGCGACATCTTTCATCCCGGTGATAACCGTAGAAAAATAATAGTTGGTAATGGCCGGAATAATGACACCCAGCTTTCGGGTACTGCTTTTAACCAGTCCTGTCGCGTTGAGGTTGGGACGGTAATTAAGGGCTTTCGCCATTTCCAGCACCTTCAGCCTGGTTTCCTGTCCCACGTCATAGGTGTCGCGAATGGCTCTCGATACGGTCGAGACTGAAATATCCAGTGCTCGTGCGATATCTTTTATGGTAGCCGGCTTCCTCTTATTCCTCATATGCTCCTATGGGTATTTTCACCCTCCAAATTTAAACAACCCTAAAATTTAACAAAAAAAGAGAAAACGAGTTCCGAAACAATGAAATCGCCGGTAACAGCGGATAGGTAATAGCAGGATATTTCCTGTTAATCCCGTCACATTTAGCTGATCGCAGGCTATCTACTTTCGTAGAGAAAAAGTCGGTCCCCGAGTGGCCGGCAGTATATTGTAGCCCGTGGATGAGAAGGCTTTCAGGGGCTGTTTTTCGATAACGTTACCGTAACTTTTTTGAGTATGCCGCCAGTTAGGGAGAGTTATCATATTGTAAAACTAAGACCAGGCTACCTACTGTACCTCCTTCGCGGTCTGTATTTTTTAACGTTTTTAAACCCCAGAAACATGTCAACATTTCTATCTATCATTCAACGATGCATGAAGCCGTTGCCGGTTTTCCTGCTGAGCTGGTGTTTTCTTTCGCCTGCCTTTTCGCAGTCGGGAGGTGAAGTCGCGGGTACTGTTAAGGAGAAATCCACCGGAATGGGACTGCCCGGCGTAAGCGTCATGGTAAAAGGGACCCACCGCGGGGTGGCGGCAGATGTGAACGGCCGTTACCAGATAGAAGCCGGGGCGGCTGATACGCTGGCTTTTTCATTTATAGGCTATGTCACGTATGAAACCGTGGTCGGAAACAGATCGGTAATCGACGTTGATCTCGAGCCTTCGGCCAGCCAGCTCGACGAATTGGTGGTGGTTGGTTACGGTACTGTAAAGAAAAGCGACCTTACCGGTGCTGTGGTAAGGCTTGACGCAGCGACATTCCAGGATCAGCCTATGACCCAGATGGGCGATATGCTCACCGGGACTATTGCGGGCTTCAACGCAAACCAGTCGACCGGTGCGGCGGGTGGAAGCTCTATGGAAGTGCGCGGGCCGAAGTCACTGAACGCGTCGCGGGCGCCTATGGTAGTGCTCGACGGGGTCATTTACAACGGAAGCATGGCTGATATAAATCCCGCCGATATTGAGTCGGTCGATATCCTCAAAGATGCGAGTTCTGCCGCTGTTTTTGGTGCCAGGGCTGCTGCGGGAGTTATCCTGGTCACTACCAAGAAAGGGAGGGAAGGAAAGGCAAAAGTGAATTTTACGGCCAATGCGGGCGTAGCGGGTACGACCAACCAGTATAAGCCTTTCGATGCGGCGGGTTACCTGACATTCAGGCGCGATGTGCTTCGGGGGATCAACCCTTCGATGCCTTCTTTTTATTACGACAATCCTGCGCAGTTGCCTGCCGGGGTTACGATAGATCAATGGCGTAATGCCAGCAACAATCCCCAGACCGATAATACCCGGGAATGGTTGAGCAGGCTGAGGTTTTTTGATGTAGAGACTGAAAACTACCTGGCTGGCAAAACGGTAGACTGGTATGATGCCGTAATGCAGAAGGGCGTAAGGCAGAATTATACTGTAAGCGTGGATGGCGGTACGAAAGACATCAGCTACTACTGGTCGCTGGGATACGACAACAATGAAGGGGTTATCCGCGGAGACAAATTTAAATCCATACGCTCGCGGCTGAATATCGATTTCAAAGTAAACGACTGGCTGAGCCTTGCTGCATATTCCCAGTTCGGTGACCGGGATCAGAGCGTCGTACAGGCGACTTTGTCACAAATGTATGTAATGAGCCCATACGGGGATGATTTCGATGAAAACGGAAATGCGGTGTGGTATCCCAACAGCTTTGCTACTCCGAACCCGATGATCAACTACTACGGGCAGCAGCGCTACAACAGGGCCAACACATTTTTTACCTCACTGCAGGGAAAAGTAAAGCTTCCTTTCGGGTTCGATTACAAGCTGTCTTTCCAGCCCCGGTACAGTTGGTCGAAAGACTATAACTTCTGGCCTTCCTCAACTGTTACAGGCGGACAAACGTATTCGAACGGCTACGGTACAAGGGCGGACGCCAGCAGCTACGAGTACATTCTTGACAATCTCCTTCACTGGAACAAGTCTTTCGGAGAGCACAGTTTTGACGTTACGTTGCTTTACAGTGCGGAAAAGGCGCTTTCATGGAGCTCTACGCACGGAAACCAAAGCTTCGTTCCCAACCAGAACCTGGGTTTCCACGGGCTCCAGTACGGAACCAATCCGTTTCTGAGCGACAGCGATACCAAGATTACCGGCGATGCAGCGATGGGTAGGTTAAATTATGCGTTTAAAGACCGCTACCTGTTTACCGGTTCCGTCCGTCGCGACGGCTATTCCGCTTTCGGAAACCAGAACCCGAGAGCCGTATTTCCGGCGATGGCTGTAGCCTGGAAGATTTCGGAAGAACCCTTCTTCCATATAGACCCGGTGAGCTACATGAAGCTGAGGGCTTCGTGGGGGATCAACGGTAACCGTGAAATCGGCGCTTACTCCGCGCTTGCCCAGCTTACTTCCAATCTTTATTACGACGGAACGGGGGTACAGGTGGGGGTTTACAACAACACGCTGGCTAACCACAGGCTGAAGTGGGAGCGTACAACATCCGTTAACATTGGTCTGGACGCCGGGTTGTTCAACAACAAAATCAACACTACGCTCGAATATTACGATATGACGACCACCGATCTGCTGATGAACCGGTTGCTCCCGGAAATCACCGGCTTTACGAGCATCACGACCAACCTCGGGGAGCTGGGCAACCGCGGCTTCGAGCTTGCCGTCAGCTCAGTCAATATCAGCAGAAGCAACTTTTCCTGGAAATCGAGCCTGGTGTTCTCTTTGAACCGCAACAAGATCAAAAAACTTTTCGGTGACTACGAGGAAGTGGAGGAAAACGGCAAGACGGTACGCAGAGAGCTGCCGGACTACACGAATGAATGGTTCCCCGGCCAGCCGATCGACCGTATCTGGAACTATAAAATGGTAGGCATCTGGCAGACAGAGGAGAAAGACAAAGCACAGGTATACCGTCTTCAGCCGGGCGATATCAAAGTAGTGGATGTGGACGAAAACGGGGTGTACGAGGCATTGAAGGACAAGCAGTTTACCGGCTATACCAGCCCGCGGTACAGGGCGGGTTTGAGGAATGAGTTCACTTTCTTCAAAAATTTCTCGGCTTCAGTCTTTATCAGGGCCGATCTGGGACACCAGGGCGCCTTTGCGGACGGTCTCCGGAGAGGCGGATCGGATACCTACGACCGGCGTAATGCCCAGGATTTCCCTTATTGGACGGCCGAAAACCGGAACATGGATTTCCCGAGGCTCATTGCCAATACCAACGTGTTCGGCGGAGGAATCATGATGTACAAGCCGATGTCGTTTGTGCGGGTACAGGACCTGTCGCTTGCCTACAGGATGCCCGCTTCGCTGCTGAAGGCGGTACGGGTGGATAACCTGAGGATCTACGCCTCTGCGAGGAACATCCTGACTTTTTCGAAATGGCCTGGATGGGATCCTGAAAGCGGGTTGAACCCGATGCCCCAGATTTTTACGATGGGATTGAAATTCGGGCTTTAGAAAATGCCTGACTCAGGTAAAAAGAAGTTAAGCGGGATATACCCGCCCATTATAAAGACTCTAAAAAAATAATTATATGAAAAATGCGATAAAAACCGGGTTATTCTCCTGTTTTCTAGTGGTTTTTCTCACTTCCTGTAACAGCGACTGGCTTAAGCCTGAACCACTTTCCTTCTTTAGCCCGGAGAATGTTTACGTCGATAAGGCAGGATTCGAGTCCCTGCTGATTTCTATGAGAAAGGACCTGCGTAGCGAAAACTCGGGTGGCATGAATTACCTGATCATGGAGACGTCGGCGTCGGACCTTGCCGCTCCCTGGTCGCAATTGGATTTTTATAACCTTACGCCCAATACCGATGTCTATTACCGCTTCCTGGCGATGTTTACCGCAGTGTATACTTCTATCAAAAATGCGAATGTGCTGATCAGCAGGATAGATAATGTAACCTGGGAGAAGGAGCAGGACAGGAATACCCTTTTGGCCGAAGCCTACTGGCACAGGGCTTACTGGTATTACAGGCTTGTCAATTCCTATGGGGATGTACCTTTTATCAACAGCGAGATTTCGGGGGCTAAGCTCGATTTTTATACGCATAGCCGCTGGACTATCCTCGAAAAGATCAGGGACGACCTGGAATTTGCGACTCAATGGCTACCGGTATCGGCCGGGCCGGGAGTGATAACAAAGGGAGCGGCCGATCATCTCCTGGCGAAGGTTTACCTGGCCAATCTCGAATATGACAAAGCAATAGAGGCGGCTTCGAAAGTGATCAACGGTCCTTACAATCTTGTCGCACAAAGGTTTGGTGTGGATGCCGATAAGCCGGAAAGAAACCTGATCTGGGACCTGCACCGTCCCCGCAATTTTAATACATCGGCCAATACCGAAACCATACTGGCTACTGTCGACAGGTTCGAAGCTCCAACCGATGCCCGTACCGCCGGCTTATATACGATGAGGCACTATAACTGCCAGTGGTTCCAGCCCCAGGTGCTGGACAGCGAGGGGAAGCCGGGTATGGTAGCGAGCGGCCCTATGTATGATTCCCTCGGCAGGGGCAATGCCAACGTCAGGCTTACCCACACCTACCAGTATGGTATCTGGAACTATAAGGGAGCTACCTGGCAGAATACCACCGATTTGCGCAGGGCCGACATCAACTGGGTCGATATCCATGAGCTGCGCTATAACAATCCCAATTCAAAAGATTTCGGGAAGCCTATCAATACCAAATACCTGGCCAACCAGATCGATACTTTCAAGCATGTTTATGCCATGCCACATTACATCATGTATGTGCCGCAGGACGATCCTAAAGCGCAGCCGTTCGGAGGCCATGGCGACTGGTATGTGTTCAGGCTGGCGGATACTTACCTGCTCAGGGCTGAAGCCTATTTCTGGAAGAATCAACTTGCCCAGGCAGCCGAGGATATCAATAAAGTACGCCTCAGGGCAAGGGCTCTGCCTATCGTCGCCAACGAAGTAACCCTGGATTTTATCATGGACGAGCGGGCGCGTGAGCTATTTGCCGAGGAACCGCGTCATTCGGAACTGGTCAGGGTGTCATATATAGCCGCCAAGTCGGGCTTCAGCGGGTACAACCTCACCGGCTTCAGCCAGAAGAACTACTATTATGACAGGGTAATGAAATACAATAATACCTATGAAAAGAAGATCGAACTGCTCGGGAATGTCGCCAACCTGGCGCCTTTCCATGTCCTGTGGCCGATTCCTTCAAAGGTGATTACCGCCAATACCCTCGGGGTGATCAACCAGAATGAAGGATATGACGGAGCTGCTCAGAATGTGCCTCCGCTTACTACAATCGAATAATTCAGACAAGCGCAACCCTTTGACCTTTAAAAGTGCGGGACATTGTATTTTTGCAATGTCCCTTTTTTTTTTCATTTTCACGCGGCGGAAGAAGCTCTTTCCCTACCAATTACCTAATTCAAATTCGTTCGATGAAAAAAAGATTTCTGCTCCTTTTAACGGCTTTTTTTGCTTTGCAGGCGGCATGGGCCGAAGTCAGGCTTCCCAACTTTTTCGGGGATCATATGGTGCTTCAGCGGAACAAGCCGATCCCGGTATGGGGATGGGCCGATCCGGGAGAGAAAATTTCGGTATCACTTGTGCTGCAGGATGCTTCTGGCAAGCCTGTTACCGTAAAAGCGGGGAAAGACGGCAAATGGCGGGTCAACCTGCCTGCTTTGGAAGCGGGCGGACCCTATCGCTTGTCGGTCAAAGGGAAAAAGAATGAGGTAGCCCTTCAGGACATACTGATAGGAGAAGTGTGGATCTGCTCGGGACAGTCTAATATGGCATGGACGGTCAGCAGATCGACCAACGCAGAAGAGGAGGAGCGGAACGCTAACTACCCTTCGATCCGCCATATTACGATCCCGAGGGTGATTTCCCTGAAAGAGGAGGAGGATATAAAGGAGACTCCCTGGCTGGTGACTACCCCGCAAAATGCCGGAGGTTTTTCGGCTGTGGGATATTTTTTTGCCAGAGAGCTCTTCAAAGATCTGAACGTGCCGATCGGGCTGATCAATACATCGTGGGGCGGGACGCAGGTAGAATCGTGGATCAGCCGGGAAGGGGTTGACAGCTTCGGGGAGTTTGCAGGTATTACGTCCAACCTGCCGGCCAATGTCGATGAGCTGAACGAAAGGCGGAAGAAAATCCTTGTTGATAAAATTCTTTCGGAGCAGGGCGGCTTCCCGGCTTCTGCGGAAGCAGCCCGGTTTTCTGCGACCGATCTTAACGACGGTAATTGGAGGAGTGTAGATCTGCCGGCAATGTTTGACGCCCAGTTATTACCGTATTTCGATGGCACGATCTGGTTCAGAAAGACAATCGAAGCGCCTGCGCTGACCGCGGGCCAACCTGCATTTATCGGGCTGGGCGTGATGGCAGACATTGATGAAACTTATATCAATGGGATAAAGGTAGGAGAAACTGCCGTGAAGAATGCAAATGTCCGGTATTACCAGATCCCGGCGAATGTGCTCAAGCCCGGGAGGAACACGATAGCCATAAAGGTGAAAGATACTGAAGGAAGCGGAGGCTTTTCGGGACGGCCTGACCAGATGATGTTGGTACAGGGAGAAACGCAGATCCCGCTGGCCGGTGGCTGGAAATACAGGGTGGAGGAATTGATCGACAACAAACAGTTTGCAGGTCCCAATAACGCGGCTACTTTGCTGTACAATTCCATGATCGCGCCGTTGGTACCGTATGCTTTCAGAGGGGCTATCTGGTACCAGGGCGAATCGAATGCCGGCCGGGCGGTCCAGTACCGGAAGTCGTTCCCGCTCATGATCTCCGACTGGCGTAAAAAATGGGGTGAGGAGTTCCCCTTCCTTTTTGTCCAGTTGGCAAGCTTCAAGGCGGCCGACGGCAACAGCGAAAAGGGTAGCACGTGGGCTGAGCTGAGGGAGGCGCAGACCCGGACTTTAAGCCTGCCTGCCACGGGAATGGCGGTCATCAACGACATTGGCGAGCGGGATGACATACATCCTAAAAACAAGCAGGACGTAGGTAAGCGACTGGCATTGAATGCCATGAAAATTGTTTATGGAAAGAACGACCTGGTGTACAGCGGTCCGCAATTCAGGGAAATGAAGAAAGAAGGAAATGCTATTTCATTGTCGTTTGACCATGTCGGAAAGGGACTGACGGTCGGAGGCGATAAGTACGGCTACCTGAAAGGCTTCGAAGTGGCCGGAGAAGACCGGAAATTCCATTGGGCAAAGGCGGAAATCAGCGGCGACAAAGTGGTGGTATGGGCCGACGAGGTAGCTAATCCGGTGGCAGTGCGCTACGGGTGGGCAGACGACAACATTGAAGCCAATCTTTTCAATTCCGAAGGCCTGCCGGCGAATTCGTTCAGAACGGATGACTGGAAGGAGGTGACTGCTGAGAACAGGTTTAAGTAAGTGAATTTCAGGATATAAGCCCTATGAAAGCAAGAAATACAAGCCTCATCAGGGCAGCTTTCCTGTATTTACTGCTGATAGCTACCCTTCCAAATGCTTTTGCTCAGGTAACCTGCCCTGCCGACGGTGTCGTTTGGAATGGTCATCCCTTTGTTGTTCTAAGCGGGGCTGGCCCTTCCGGCGGAGTTTACTCCGGTCCATGGGTGTCGGAAGGAAAATTTTATTCCGGATCAGCCGGTCTTGGAGAGCACACGGTTACCTATACAGGTCCTGACGGGCAGTCTTCCTGCAGCTTTAAGCTTAAAGTGGTGGATTTTACTTGTAACCTGGCTATTCTAAAATTCTGATAAAATAGACACAGAGAGCTGCAGAGAAAGCAGAGGACCACAGAGGAAAATTCCGGCCAATCTCTGTGGTTTTCCTTTCAGCTTCTGAGGCTTTCTGTGTAACACTGTCATTATATTTACCGGGTTGTGATTTACAAATGAGCAGGATTGTATAGCCACTTTCCGGGCTATCGTCGTATATATACATACGCCTGATCAAATAAATTCATTAACCCTTATGAAAAAAACTGAATTACTCCCTTCTCTTTTAATAACCGGAATGGCACTCGGAACGGCCTGGGCCGTGCGCGGGCAATTCGGACACGAACATGCCGCTGCCTGGGCAGGCGGTATAGGCTGTCTTACCATACTCCTGCTGTCCCGCAGGGCCGACTGGCTGAAGAATGCCTTCAATATTACCCTTGCAGGAGCATTGGGGTGGGGCCTGGGCGGCATCATGAGCTACGGGAAGGTAGTCGGGTACGGGAGAAGCATCGATTTTGGCAATGTATATTATGGCTTCCTGGCGCTGTTTGTAATCGGAGGATTGTACGGCTTCCTTGGAGGCGGGCTTTTCGGGATATCGCTATCCAACCCAAAAGGAAAGAAAGGTATAGCCTGGCATCGTATCATTACAGAAATGACGATTGGTGCTATTGTCGTGTATTTCTTTGTTATAGAGCAGTTTGGCTGGCTTATGACACCGCCCAGGTCGGAGCTCTGGGCCGGGTGCCTTGGTATGGCCGCAGCTATTACCTGGTATATGATCCGCCAGGAAATGTACTCGGCCCTGAAAGTGGCGCTGATCACCGGGTTCGGAGCGGGGTTTGGATTTGCCTTCGGTAATTTCCTCCAGGTGCTGGGAAGCGTATCGAAGCTGGGCTTTAACTTCTGGAATGTGATGGAATATACACTCGGTTTCTTTGGCGGGATTTCGATGGCGTATGCGGTGCTTACTTCCGAATGGGAGGAAAAGCGTGCTGCCCGGGCAAAATCGTGGATATTGCCCGTCATCGTATTGCTGCTGGTTATCCCGGCGATTATGTGGGAGCAAAATACGGGTATCGACAAGATGCATGGACATCTATCGAAACTCTCCGCAGGTATACCCCGGTTTATCTCCGCTATTGTTGCGATAGGTCCGTATTTCCTGTTCCTGGCTGCGGCTGTATACTTTGTAAACCGTTTGAGCTCAAAGAAAGTTTTTGATTATCAGGAGGTTTCCGGCTTTTACCGGGTCCTGCTGGGCGTCTACATCCTGATGAGCCTCCTTGTGACCGGCTCGTTTATTTCGGTACAGCGCATCGAACAATATCTCTACCTGGTGAATTTTGCGGTAATCCTTTATTTCTTACCCCGCCTGGAGCCGGTCTTTAAAACAGGAGACTCTGTGCGTTGGAAGTCTTATGCTCTTAATATGCTCTGGTTCCTGCTGTTTACAGCCCTTCTGGCCGTGGTGGCGAGCAATAGTCACAGCGAAGATCTCTGGGGGGCCAACTATCGTTTCGGGGAGCTGGCCAATCCGGATAAGAAATAGGTGCCGGCAGATCGTGCTTTAGGTACCGCTATCGGTGCGAAAAGACTTTCCGCACTTTCCGGGTGCGGTCAGTCTGGATCGCATCGACTCCCAGCTTTCGCGCTGTTTTGTAGTTTTTGGAGGTATCGTGCAAAGCCAGCAGATCAGTAAATACCTTGATATGGTACCCGTGTACCAGTTTTACCAGGTCAGCGTTCAGGATTTTCCGGTTTACGTCGAAGGCATAAGGTTTAAGGCGTGCAGCTTTGCCGGCTATTTCATCCGGTGAACGAAGCGAAGGCATGATCCTGGCTTCGGGGTAGTGCGATCTTAACCTGCCAAGCATGTCATCAGAGCCGTAGAAAACGGCTTCGCGATGCAGATCGTATTTTTTCAGGATAGCAAGAAGCTGGCCCGGTTCGGCATCTTTGCAGTCGACATACAAATTGGTTTTTTTCGAATTTTGAGCATTCCATTCGGAGACTATCCCTGCAATTTCCTCCAGCGTAGGGATTTGTTCGCCGCCGGCCTTTTTCAGCTTGATCGCCCGGAGTTCTTTTAAAGTCAGCTCTTTCATTACTCCTTTTGATCGCGTAGTCCTGTCGAGTGTCCCGTCGTGGAGGATCACAATATGCCCGTCTTTGGTTGTCCTGACGTCAATTTCGATAAAATCCACACCAAGCAAAAGCGCCTTCCTGGCAGCATTTGACGTGTTTTCCAGGCTCGTACGGCTGACTTTACTCCTATGAGCAGAGATTGCCGGAGCCGGCAGTCCCGATCCCGACAGAACCGGAGCGATATCGGGACGTTTGCCGAGCTGGTTCAGTAATCCCAGGAGCAACTGTGGCTGATCGGTTTGGATCACGTTTACACCAGTCGACAGAAGCCGTTTCAATACTTCTATACCCTGGCCTTCGGAAATGATTTGATCGGTCGCACCTAACGCATTGATCCAGACTCTCGCACGGTTTGTTTTGATCAGGTCAATGACGTCGGGGGAATTAAAGCTGGGATCTATGTGTACAACAGGCGGGGCAAACAGCCTGATGACTTCTTCGGTTGTGGCTTTATCTCTGGCTCTCGGCATTACGAGAAAGTTGCCGGCCTTCCGGATTTGGGACAGGACTTCCCGGTCGCTGTCGAAGAAAAACACCATATCTTCAGTGCCGGTTTTACGGACAACCTCCAATACAGCCTCTACTGCGTCAGTTTTCATATCCAGGTCAACCAATGCCTGACCTTTCACCGAGAGCAATGCCTCTTCCAGCGTAGGGATTCGCTCGCCGGTAGGTTTCCCGTTTACAACCAGAGAGAGCTTTTTCAGCTCGGCCCAGGTCATTTTCTCGGGATCGCCCTTGCCGGTGGTAGTCCGGTCTATCCTGCTGTCATGCATAACAATAGGAACTCCGTCTGCGGTGATTTTTGCGTCTATCTCAATAATGTCGACGCCCAGCCTGACAGCGTCATGCATTGCGGGAATCGAGTTTTCCGGGAAATTGAGATGAGAGGCCCGGTGTGAGGCGACCAGGACAGTTTTGGAACCCGGATCGAGGAAGACTTTTCTTAGTATGGTCGCCCGGTCCTGACTGGAAACAGGGAGAACAAAGGCGAAAAAAAGATAAACTGCCCCGGAAAAGCGAAGCACGGTCTGTATTTTATTCATGGGTAGAGGGAAAGGCGTTCTATTTCCCGTTCCTGGCTTTTAGTTCAAGATAATCTACTGTCAGGCTTGCGAGGGATTTTATTCCGAGCAGGAAACTGCTTTCTTCTATAAAGAAGTCCGGGGTATGATGAGGGGGAGCATCGTCTATGGGTATGCCTTTTTTTCGCGCTCCGAGGAAAAAGAAGAAGCCGGGAACCTTTTTCTGGTATTGGCTGAAGTCTTCGGCTCCGGTCTGCAATGGGGTAATCGCTACTTTATCCGCGCCGGCAAGCTTCTCCAGTGTAGGCACCATCAGGTCTGTCAGGGCAGGGTCGTTATAAGTGACCGGGTATGTCCTATCTATCCGGACTTCCGATTTAGCTCCCGCACTTTCTGCTATGTGCGTTGCGATTTCGTCGATACGACGGTGTATAAGGTCCTGGTGCTCTTCGCTGTAGGTACGGATCGTGCCGATCATTTCGACCGATTCCGGGATGATATTGCTACGGATCCCCCCGTGAATGGCGCCGATAGTGACCACGGCAGGAGACTCGCTTATGTCGACGTTACGGCTTACAATGGTTTGTAACGAGCTGACAATCTGCGCCGAGGTTACGATCGGGTCGATGCTGGTCCATGGACGGGCTCCGTGACTTTGCTTGCCGAGTACTTTGATATTAAGCACGTCAGCAGCCGCCATGGTCGCGCCCGGCCGGTACCGCAGTGTGCCTGCATCCATAATCGAATTGATATGAAGGCCAAATACGGCATCGACCTTAGGATTTTCGAGAACCCCTTCCTCCACCATTTGTTTGGCGCCGAAAGAATTCACGCCGGTAATCCCTTCTTCTGCCGGCTGAAAAATAAATTTAACGGTTCCTGCTATTTCTTTCTTACGGGCGGCCAGGACTTCAGCTACCCCCATCAGGATGGCTACGTGCGCATCGTGCCCGCAGGCGTGCATAATGCCGGTCTCCTGGTCGTTGAAGGTAGTCGTAACTTTGGATTTGAACGGAAGATCGACCCGCTCTGTGACAGGCAGGGCATCCATATCGGCCCTCAGTGCTACCACCGGTCCGGGTTTTCCTCCTTTTAAGACGCCTACCACACCAGTTACCGCCACTTTTTCCTGAACCTCAAAGCCAAGTTTCCTGAGATGAGCGGCGACGATGCCTGCGGTCCGGGTTTCCTGGTTTCCCAGTTCCGGGTGCTGGTGAAAGTCCCTTCGCCATTCTATCACTTTCTTTTCAATGGCATCGGCGTCTTTTGCGATCAGGGGCTTCAGTGATGACTGTGAAAAAGCGCAGATCGGGGAAAGCGCAAGAGTCAACAGGTATAATTTTGTTTTCATTTGGGCCAGGTGGTGATGTGATGATGAGATGATGTGATGATGAGATGATGTGATGATGTGATGATGTGATGATGTGATGATGAGTCCAGATAGCTATAGGGTGTGATAATTAGATGATGTCCCGGCAGCTATCAGACAGGTGAGTGAGAGAAGTCTTTTGGGGTGTTAAAAAGGGTTCCTGGTTAGTTCCTGTTTGAGATGTTTAAAAAGCGGAGGTTCGCCGCTCCGGCAAAATGCAAGGCGTTGAGGGGGGAGGCTGAAGGAGCATACCTTAGTATGTGACTGAGACCAAATCCCGAAACAACGCAGCAGTTTGTGTACTTTTTGTAACATCTCTGGCTGTGAAGCTAGTTAAAAGTTAATAAACTCCCAAGCGCTTCGATACGCATTGTTTTCCTGGGTAAAGGATATGAAGTTGTCATAAAAGCCCCGGCGGCTGAGCGTGGTGCTGTCACCGATTATCACCAGTTTTTTCTTCGCCCTGGTCATCGCTACATTCATACGGCGGATTTCGCTCAGAAAACCGGTAATGCCCTCCGGGTTGCTCCTTACCATCCCTATAAAAATGATGTCCCGCTCCTGCCCCTGGAAGGCATCAATGGTATTGACCGATATGTTGTCAGCCCAATTTTTATATAACGGATGCCCGGAGACCCTCTCTTTCAGCAGCTCGACCTGTCGCTTATAGGGTGAAATAACACCGACGGACAGATTGCCGGTGCCCTGGTGCCGGAGGTTTTCCAGGTAGTCGAAAAGCATGGAAGTCAGGAAGGCGGCTTCTTCAGGGCTGACATAACTTGTGCCGGACGCCTGCTCCTCGAACCCGCACCCGGCAGTGTCGATGTACTCCAGCGGAGCCTGGTCTCCCGGTATACCTGCTTCCTTTACCGATTCGTGGGCTATCAACCGGTCTTCATAAAATGTTTTTGACGGAAAGCGCATAATGCGTTCGTGCATCCTGTATTGCTGGTCCAGGAGAACCGTAGCGTCGGGATAATAGCCCGCGCATTTTTCCATCAAAGTGTGGCTGAGGCCTGATCCTGCCGCTTCTTCCGACTTGATTGTAGGCGGAAGCTGTAAATGATCGCCTGCAAGTATAACTTTCTTCACTTTCAATACCGGGATCCAGCAGGCAGCCTCGAGGGCCTGTCCCGCTTCGTCGATGATCAGGGTGTCGAAAGACAGATCCCGGATGGCATAATTATAGGCGCCAACAGGCGTAGCCGCGATTACATCTGCCCGGTGGAGCTCGTCTTCGATAATAAAATCCTCAAGATTGCTGACTTCGTGGCTTATCCTGCCGGCTTCGGCAAACAAGGCTTTCCGCTGCTGACGCTCGTCCGCGCCGAAATTACGTTTGTACTTATGAGCCATATTGCGAAATTCGGCAGCTCTTTTTCGAAGTTCTTTTATCCGCTTATAATCGGGATGAACTGAAATCCGGTGATCCAGGGTTAATGCCTGCAGGTCGTCGCCTACGCGGACGGGGTTGCCTATCCGGACAACTCTCAGCGATTGCCTGGCAAGCCGCTCACAAAGCAGGTCGATGGCGGCATTACTGGGCGCCACTGCCAGTATAGGCTTCGAAGATGTTCGTACGAGCTGCTGTATGGCTGCTACCAGGGTCGTCGTTTTACCAGTTCCGGGCGGCCCGTGTACGATCGCGAGGTCTTCTGCTTCAAGTATCTTCCTGACAGCTTCGTTTTGAGAAGCATTCAGATCGGGTATTACCGGCGCATCAGCCAATGGTTTGAATACAGGATTGCGGTTTCCTGTCAGTACGCCGATCAGCGGGTTTTTTGTGTCCGGGTTCCCGGCGGTCTTCAGCGCCAGTTCCATGGCATCGTAGCTGTCGTCGTCGAACAGGCACCTGATCCCGAGCTTGCCATGACGTGCCCAGTCAGGGAGCTCTTCGGTAAACAGTGTGATGTTGAGGCGGTCTCCGCGGACGCTTTGAATGATTCCTTTTACTCCCGGTTCACTAGTCTCGTAATTTGAAAAAAGCTCCGCTTTCCTTCCCGTCTGCAACAGGTGTACCAGGTGCTGATGGGTGGTTCTTTCTATTTCCAGGGAAATGTAGCCGCCGCGACCGGTGTCCTGGCCACGTATGGCAATGGGATACCAGGCAAAACCTGCCTCCCGCTGCTGGTGAGCGTTAGTGGATTCGATACTTTTCCTGAAAATCTCTTCGTCGGCCTTTCGTTCCAGTTTCAGAAGTTCCAGTTGTTTTTTGAAATAGGGATTCATAAAGCAAAGATAGAGGTTGGGCCTGTTGGTTATTTGCCAACTTTTTTATATCTTTGTAAAGCATGCAAGAATTTAAAGACATACTATTGATTCATCCAAAGCAGTTGTTACGATTGATGGAGAATCGAATTCCATTAACTTATTGTTTGTTATGACAATAATACAATTGTTAAAGCTGAGTCAGTATGCGAGAAAGCATGCAAGTACCGGGAAGTCCTTAAGAGCGTGGGAATTGACTGTAAGGATGGCAGTATGGCGAAAATCAGCAGATGTGTTGGCCGATTTTCCCACCGCAAAAATCATTCCCGGGAATAGAGCGAGGTTTAAAATCGTAGGTAATAAGTTCAGGCTGGTTGTGGAAATCGATTACGAGGATCAGATAGTAGAGGTTCGATTTATAGGAACACATGAAGAGTATGATAAAATAGACGCTTCAGCAGTTTGATTATTTCTTGAAATATGGAAAATCTAAAAAAAGAGTGGTTCTTGTTTGAAACTGTCGAAGATTACAACGTCGGTTTGAAGCGCTATCAGGAAATTAAATACGCTTCCAGGGAATCTCCCGAACATAAAGAGAAGATGTTGCTGGCCCATTTGATATCGTCGTACGAAAGTAAATGTAGCGACTTGCCGGATGTTGATCCGATTGAGCTGATAAAGATCAGAATGCAGGATTTTGGCTATAAGTCTAAAGATCTGGCAGAAGTGTATGGAGATCGGGGGACAGTTAGCAAGGTGCTGTCTTATAAACAATCATTATCTCTGAAGATGATCAGGAGATTTAGCGAGCTCCTTCATATTCCTGTGGCTGCTTTGATTGCGGAATATCCTCTGAAAACAGTTGATTGATTTTAGGGGAGCCTGCATTTATAAGCTTTTATTCTTCGACTGTTGTTTCAAAATGGCTCCTGATTTTTACCGCCTTATCCCGTCCTACTACTGCTGCGATTTCGTCGATCGTTTGCTCCCTCAGCGATTTCACCGATTTAAAATGCTTCAATAGCTTCGTGGCGGTCAGCTTACCGATACCCTCGATCCCTTCCAGCTCGCTGATCAGGCTGGTCTTGCTGCGACGGTCACGGTGAAAGGTAATGGCGAACCTGTGGGCCTCATCGCGGATTTGCTGGATGAGCTTGAGTGATTCGGACCTTTTGTCGATATAGACCGGAATGCTGTCTTCGGGAAAGTATATTTCCTCCAGCCGTTTGGCAATCCCGATTATCGGCACTTTACCGTAAATACCCATACTTTTAAGCGCATCGCAGGCGGCGCTCAGTTGCCCTTTTCCGCCGTCAACAATAATCAGGTCGGGAAGCGGCTCGTTTTCGTTTATGACACGTGTATAGCGACGCGTGACAATTTCGTTCATCGACGCAAAATCGTTCGGCCCTTCCACCGTCCTGATCATAAAATGCCGGTAGTCCTTTTTGGATGGCTTGGCATTTTTGAAGCAAACCATCGAAGCAACCGGGTTTGTGCCCTGTATATTGGAGTTATCAAAACATTCGATATGTCGTGGAAGTGATTTCAGTTGCAGATCGGTTTTCAGCTTGATGAGCACACGATCTTTTTTTGAGGAACTGGCGGTGGTTTCCGCTGCCCGCTGTTCGGCCTTTTCCCGCCGGAAAAACATTACATTTTTCAGCGAAAGCTCCACTACCTTGCGCTTGTCGCCGATTTTAGGTACCGTCACCGGCTTATTGAGCTCTCCTTCAGGCATTAGATTTGTCAGTACTTCCCTGGCATCGTCGCCGTAACGCTGCTGCATTTCGACAAGCACCATAGCAAGCAGCTCCGGGTCGCTTTCCTCCATTTTTTTCCGGACTTCCATAGCTTCCGTAGCAATGATATGCCCGTTGACCAGCTTCATAAAATTGAAATACGCCGATTCCTCATCAGAGACCACAGTCAGGACATCCACATTCCCGATTTTGGCGTTGGTAACGGTCGTCTTGTTCTGGTATTCGCTCAGCAACTCGTACTTCTCTTTCCATCTGTGTGCTTCTTCAAACTCCAGCCGCCCGGCTGCTTCGTTCATTTTGAGCTTGATATACTGTTCGGCAGGCGCTAAATTGCCTTTCAGGATATGCCTGATCTGGTCTATTTCGGCGTTGTACTCCTCTTCCGATATGAGGTCCTCGCAGGGGCCTTTACAATTGTTGATATGGTACTCCAGGCATACTTTGAACTTGCCCGCCTCCACATTTTCGCGGGTAAGCAGCAACTGGCAAGACCTGGTTTTATAAAGTGCCCTGAACATATCGAACAGGGAATGCATCGTTCTGACGCTGGCAAACGGGCCGAAATAGTCGCCAGCCAGCGGATCCACCTTCCGGGTGCTGATCACCCTCGGGAAACGCTCCCTGGTAATGCAGATATAAGGATAGGTTTTGTCATCCCTGAGCATGACGTTAAACCTGGGCTGGTAATTTTTAATCAACTGGTTCTCAAGCAGCAACGCTTCCCATTCGGTATTGACTATCGTAAACTCGATCCGGACAATCTGGAATACCAGTTGCTTCGTTTTCCGGTTGTGCTGGTTGGAATTGACAAAGTAGCTGCTTACACGGTTGCGCAGATCTTTTGCTTTTCCGACGTAGATGATTTCATCCCGGTCGTTGAAATAGCGATAAACCCCCGGCTGGTGAGGAATCTGGCTCAGAACTGCTTTCGGATCAAATTTTTCCATATCTGGGGCAAAGATACGATGTGAATTCTTTTACTATCTTGCAGGCATCAGACATTTGCGATTATGGATTACTTTAACGCCAAAGAGATACTTTCGGTTACACTTATCCTGTTTTCAGTCATCGATATTATCGGCAGCATACCCGTTATCGTTAATCTCAGGAAAAAGGCAGGACACGTACAGTCGGGCAAGGCTACGCTCGTAGCCGGAGGGATCATGATCGGCTTTTTGTTTCTCGGAGAAAGGCTCCTGGGGCTTTTCGGGGTAGATATTTCGTCGTTCGCGGTAGCCGGCGGACTTATCATTTTCCTGATCGGTATGGAGATGGTGCTCGGGCGCAATATCTTTAAACATGAAGAAATGCAGCCCTCGTCGGCTTCTATCGTGCCTATTGCCTTTCCGCTTATTGCCGGCGCGGGGACAATGACCACTCTTATTTCGTTGAGAGCTGCCTACGAGCTTCCCAATATACTGGTGGGAGTGGTGGTCAATCTTGTCTTTATTTACCTTGTACTGAAATCGTCCGGCTATATAGAACGAAAGCTGGGTAACGGCGGACTGGATGTAATGCGGAAGGTATTCGGGATTATTTTGCTGGCTATTGCGATTAAATTGATAAAGGACAATTTCTTTCTGGTTCAGCAACTGCCTTAACAGCGGGTGTTTCTATATTTGCGCAACGTCAAAAAAGATATAATATGGAGCAACTAGACAGCCTGAACCAGGTAGCTGAATTTCACCGTACTTTTAAACACCCTATTCTTAGCGAACCCGCCATCCCGTCGAAAGAGCGATGCCGCCTCAGGGTTTCGCTGCTGGCAGAAGAGCTTAAGGAACTGGAAGAAGCTATCGGGGACAAGGACATTGTAGAAGTGGCCGACGCTTTGTGCGACCTTCAGTATGTATTGTCCGGTGCGGTCCTCGAATTCGGATTGGGTGAGAAGTTCCGGACACTTTTCGATGAGGTGCAGCGCTCCAATATGTCCAAAGCATGTAATTCCGTGGAAGAGGCGGAGGCTACCGTAAAGCACTATGAGTCCAAAGGCACGGAATGCTATTATAAAGAGGACAACGGGAAGTACCTGGTGTACAGGAAAGGGGATGATAAGACGCTTAAAAACGTGAATTATTCTCCCGCTGATCTTGAGTCGATCGTGAAAAGTTAGGGTATTTATGTCACATGATACGGTACTCGACCGCTTTATCCGGTACGTGCAGGTCGACACGCAGTCCGATCCGCGGTCGGAGACTTTCCCTTCTACCGAAAAACAGAAGGATCTTGGCCGGATGCTGACGGCCGAGCTGATTGCCCTCGGCATCCCTGATGCGCATATGGATGAATCCGGGTATGTATATGGTACGGTGCCCGCCAATACCTCCAAAAAGGAGATCCCGGTGATATGCTTTTGCTCGCATATGGACACATCGCCCGATGTTTCGGGAGCAGGCATAAAGCCGGTTGTCCACTATAATTATGATGGCGGGGATATCATTCTTCCCGATGATCAAAGCCAGGTCATTCGCCTCCGGGATCATCCTGATCTGGCTTTCCAGATAGGGAATGACATCGTTACGGCGAGCGGAACCACACTGCTCGGGGCGGACAATAAAGCCGGCGTAGCTGAGATCATGTCGGCAGTGGCGTTTTTTCAGAACCATCCTGAAGTAAAGCATGGGAAAATAAAGGTACTTTTTACGCCCGATGAGGAGGTAGGAAGGGGTACCGAGAAGCTGGACCTGAAGAAGCTGGGCGCGGATTTTGCCTATACGGTAGATGGTGAAACGCTCGGCAGTCTTGAGAACGAGACTTTTTCTGCCGACGGCGTAACGATCAGGATACAAGGTGTGAGTACCCACCCGGGATTTGCGTTCGGTAAAATGGAAAATGCTGTCAAAATAGCGGCGGACATAGTGGCTGCGCTACCCAAAGACGGCCTTTCACCGGAGACTACCCGCGACAGGGAAGGATTCCTTCATCCCGTTCACCTGGAAGCGCAGCAGGAAAGTGCCGTCATCGGGTTCATAGTGCGCGATTTTGAAGAAGAAGGCCTTAAGGAGAAGGAGGCGCTACTGTTGTCTATAACAGAACAGGTGCTTTCGCAATACCCCGGCTCGTCTTTTGAGTTTGAAGTAAAGGAACAATACAGGAACATGGGGACCATACTGGCGAAACACCCGGAAGTGGTCGATTATGCGTTGAAAGCTATGGAACTGGTTGGCCTTAAACCGGCAAAGCAAAGCATCAGGGGCGGCACTGACGGCTCCAGGCTGTCATTCATGGGGTTGCCATGCCCTAATATTTTTGCAGGCGAGCATGCTTTTCACAGCAGGCTGGAGTGGGTTTCGGTGCAGGATATGGAAAAAGCTACTGAAGTGATCGTGAAAATAGCCGAAGTGTGGGAGGGGGAAGCGCGCGGATAATCCCGAAACCTGGTAAATTCTGATTTAGCAAATGAGCAGCTTAATAAAACCGGATTACTTCAAAACATGGAAGTCTATGCTGGACATAGACATCGGAAAGGAGTTATCCGCTATTGAGCAAATAAAATTGGAGCCCCATAGCTTTACTTTTTATACTTCAGTTTCGGTCATGTCGTCGTCTAGAATTGAAGGCGAGCAATTGGAAGTGGATAGCTACGTCAGGCACAAAGTGCTGAATGTTGAATATCTGCCGGAGCTTATTGAAAAGCCTAATGATTTATATAATGCCTACCTGTTTGCAAAAGAAAACCCGCTGAATCCGGATAACTTTCTTTATGCACACAGGCTGATTGCCGCCCACCTTCTGCCGGAAAATCAAAGAGGAACTATCCGCAAAACGGAAATGCTGATAATGGAGCATAAAACAGGCAGGATACAATACGAGGCAGCTCCGTTGAGCATTGTAAAAGATGTCTATTCAGAAATGTGGAGAGAAATAGATGCCTTGTTGAGACAGGAATTAACTATAGAAGAGATTCTTTACTACGCATCGTTCATCCATCTGGTATTTGTAAATATTCATCCGTTTAGTGACGCCAACGGTCGTATTTCACGCTTGCTGGAAAAATGGTTTTTAGCCGAAAAATTAGGGGAAAGAGCCTGGTACGTACAATCGGAAAAATACTATTATAAGCATGTGAACGGCTATTATAAAAATCTGGCAAGGCTGGGCTTGTATTATGAAGCGCTGGATTACGAAAAATCAATACCATTTTTGCTGATGCTTCCCCAATCATTAATTTTTGAAGATTAAAGCCGAGATCCGCTTGCCTGGAAACCAATTTTTTAAATTCAAAAACTTTACGGTCCGCCAGGATCTCTGTGCAATGAAAGTCTGTACGGACGCGTGCCTGTTCGGGGCATGGGCAGACGTAAGCAGCGCGGGGCGTATCCTCGATATTGGTACCGGGACAGGTCTGCTATCCCTGATGGCGGCGCAGCGAAACAGGGAGGCGCTGATCGAAGGGGTGGAAGTTGAAGAGGGAGCTTTTCTTCAAACAGGGCAAAACTTCAGGGACAGCCCGTATGCCTCGCGGCTGGCTGTTCATCATACACCTGTGCAGGCGTTTTTCCCGGATTACCGGTTTCAAACCATTATCAGCAACCCGCCCTTTTTCCAAAGAGATCTTAAGTCTCCCGATATGAAATCCAATACAGCCCACCACGCCGGGGCACTCGATTTTACAGCATTATCTTACGCTGTCGACCGCCTCCTTGCACCCGGAGGCAGCTTCAGCATATTATTGCCGGTAGCAGAGAGCACCGTATATGAAAAGCAACAGGGAAGCGGCTGGAAGCTGACGACGGAGCTGCTGCTGGCACACCGTCCGGGGCTGCGGCCTTTCAGGCGTATGATGACGTTTGTAAGAGCCGGCGAGGCAAAAGGTAGCCTGGCAGGCCGCGTCGCTGAAGAGCTGTATATCTATGAAGAAAACGGCAAGAATTATGATTCTGCGTTTAAGGAATATCTTAAAGCATTTTATCTGGCGTTTTAAAGGTTTAAATTGCGACATTTGTCCCCGAAATTGAAACCAGCCCTATGGCCGAGCCTAAAATCCAGATATCAGTCATCGTACCGCTATTCAATGAAGATGAATCGCTGGAGGAGCTTCATGACTGGATCGCAAGAGTGATGAAAGCAAACGGCTACAGCTATGAGCTGCTGTTTGTCGACGACGGCAGTACGGACAATTCATGGCAGGTAATAGAGTCGCTTTCGTCGGCGGATCCGCATGTAAAAGGGATCAGGTTTGTTCGTAACTACGGAAAAACTGCCGCGCTACAGACCGGTTTCGAGGCGTGCAGAGGTGAGGTCGTTATAACGATGGACGCCGATCTCCAGGATAGCCCGGATGAAATCCCCGCGTTGTATGAGATGATCAGCTCGGGGGGGGTATGATCTTGTTTCGGGCTGGAAAAAAAAGAGGTACGATCCTTTGTCGAAGACGATCCCGACAAAGCTGTACAACGGCGTCACCCGTGCTATTTCCGGTATAAAACTGCACGATTTTAACTGCGGTCTGAAAGCCTACCGGCAGCGAGTGGTTAAGAATATTACAATTTACGGCGAGATGCACCGCTATATCCCGGTGATAGCCAAATGGAACGGTTACGGCAGGATAGGAGAGAAGGTAGTGGAGCACAGGCCGCGCAAATACGGGCGTACAAAGTTTGGTATCGAACGGTTTCTTTTCGGCTTCCTTGACCTGCTTTCCATTGCGTTTGTGAACAAATTCGGCCGCCGTCCCATGCATTTTTTCGGAGGGGTGGGTATGCTGATGTTTCTGCTGGGTAGCTTGCTGACAGCTTGGGTAATAGGAGAGAAGCTGTATAACATCTATTCAGGATTGAAATTCCGGAACGCGACCGACAATCCCTTATTTTTCCTTGCATTACTGGCTATCGTAGTAGGATCGCAATTGTTCCTGGCGGGTTTCCTGGGAGAATTGTTCGTAAAACAATCGGTGTCCAAAACCAGTGAATACAGTATTGCTGAAAAAACGGGAGAATGACCCGACCGGGCAGGCTCCCGGTAAAAGATAGTGAGTTATTTAATTTTTAAAGATATTACATGAACGCAAACGTGCATAAGGCTCATCCCTGGCATGGAGTCCCCATCGGAGAACAGGCTCCAAACATCGTAACGGCATTTATTGAAATTGTTCCCACCGACACTGTTAAATACGAGATCGATAAGAATACAGGGTACCTGAAAATCGACAGGCCTCAGAAGTATTCCAATATCGTACCGGCTTTGTACGGTTTCATTCCTAAAACTTACTGTGCAGAGGGAATAGCCGCTCTGGCCAGGGAAAAGTCAGGCCGGGACATTACAAGCGGGGATGGGGATCCGCTCGATATACTTGTGCTGTGCGAAAAAATTATCCCGCACGGAGATTTGCTTTGCGACGCCCGGCCTATCGGCGGCATCAGGCTGATCGATGGCGGTGAAGCCGATGACAAGATTATCGCGGTATTGAAAGGCGATGTCGTGTTCGGGGTTTATACCGACCTGGAGGAAGTTCCCGGCGATGTGATAGAGCGTCTGAAACACTATTTCCTCACTTATAAAAACCTGCCCGGTGAGGAGGCCAAAATCCAGATTACCAATGTTTACGGGAGAGACGAGGCGATAGATGTGATCCGGACGGCGGTAGAGGATTACAAGCAGAATTTTTACTGAGAATTCACTGGTTTCCTTAACAAGCGGCAAACTTCCGGAACATCATTTTTCTTCTGTACCTGAACCCGAGCTTTTCATAGAGCCCGATAGCGCCTGTATTCGTTTCGGCAACGTGGAGGAACGGTATTTTGCCTTCTTCGAAAATTTTATTCGTAGTATAGGCGACCAATTGTCCGGCAAATCCCCTGCCTGTATACCCCGGGCGTGTTACAACCGCGCTTACTTCCGTCATATCGTTCATTTTCATACGCTCACCTGCGGCTGCAACGAGCTTGTCGTCATTAAAGATACCGAAGTATTTTCCCAGGACGGGCGTAGAAGGTCGAAAGTAACCGGGTTGTACAAGGTTCACGAGTTCCTGAAGCTGTGCCTCATGCGTTAGATTGAGTGCTACAATTTCACTGGTTATGGCCGGCCGGACAGGCTCTTCCAGTATCATCTGGTCGCAGGTTACCACCCCCGCGTTCCTGACAGAATCATCGTATTGCGGCTCTTCCCCCACAATGAAAAACATTTCGGACAAAGACGAATACTCTTTCAGACTCGGGGCAATATCGTTTGAGCCTGTAAAAGCTCCGAAAAGACAATACTGGGGCTGATAAAACCTGCAGTTCCCGAGCGATATGCAATGTGCGGCATGCGCTTCATTGAGCGCATGCCAGACCGGGTTGTCCAATTTGTCCATTCATCAATCGATCTGCAATATGGTTCCGGCGATGTGCCTGGTTCCCTGGTTGATATTGTAATAATATGTTACCAGCACACGGTTTTTGTTAAGTTGAACAGCCCAGGGATACCCCAGGTCGCCGCTGCCACCGTCTTCTCTCAGGACAATTTCCTGAGCGGTTTCAAAATCGGTACATTCCGCATTCAGGATGCGGGCGCGGATCCCGAAAGGTTTATGGCGATAGCCGTACACAAGCAGGACGCGGTTGTCAGGAAGGCGTAATGCCTGTAAAGGATGGCCTTTGAAGCCCATTGATTGCCATTTCGAAAATGTCTTCCCGCCATCGGTAGAACGCGCGATACAGGCGAAATCTTCGAAATCGGCGGTCCTGAGAAAAGAAATGATATCGCCTTTCGGGGTTTCATAAACCGAAGCCTCGTTGAAAACTACTTTATCGTCGACGGCTACAGGAGTGGAATATTCCCACGTCAGGCCTTTGTCCTTTGAAATGAGAAGGTGGTTGCCGATCTTGCTTTTCCCTTCAGAATTGGGTATGGAAACGGCTACTGACCAGTAAATATGCCCGTTTTTACCTTCATACAACGCACCGCGGTTATAAGCAGGCAATGGTTTTCCCATAGGGGTTTCCCTTTCATCACCTTCAACATGCGGCGGATAAAGAGGGCCTTGCCATGTTTTTCCATTGTCGGTCGAGCGTACGAGATAACCGCCGAGGAATGCCACGTTGCCGCCATGGGTAAATACCTTTTCCGACGATTTTGCTTCCGGCCTGAGGAATGCCCAGCCGTAGCTGGCGCATAACAGCGTGCCGTCTTTTAAACGTAGCAGGCAGGGATCCTGCGAGCCGCCGAAAGCGTGGGCGTATATCAACCTGGGCTCAGGTGTCCAGGTTTCCCCGTCTTTAGAGGTCATCCCAACCAGGTAGCTGTTCGGATCCACATGGTTGGAACCCTTTTCTCCGAAAATAATCCTGTTAGGGGCACGGCGAAAGGCAAGCAGGAATTCACCGTCCTGTTTCTTTACTACAGAAGGAAAGGCGGAATAGTAAGTCGAGTCGTTGTAAATGACTATGTCCTTTATTTTTTTTACCCCGGGGGGATAGTTGCCCGTACTTTGGGAAAAAAGGGTGGGAGTAGAGAGCAGTAATGCGGTAAGCAACGCGGCGGAAAAGGTTCTTTTCATCAAATTAAGGTTATTGGTCTGATGTTATATATATAATACGCCAAAGCCGCCAAAACTACTAACGAATCCGGCTCTATTCCAAAACAACGGTATTTCCGCCTGTTTTCAATGACAAATCGACCGGGGAATTCGTTTTCCAGTTCCCTCTCGTAAAATCGGGGACATCTACCGAATTGGAGCGATTGGCGACAGAAGTGATGCTGAGCGGGGTGACCGAGCTCCACAATGCGGCATCGTACACGTCCTGGTCCATGGCCAGTCCGTTCCTCAGGCAATCGATATTGCGCCAGTCCATCAGGAAATCCATACCGCCGTGGCCGCCTACTTTCTGGGCTATTTCCCCGATTTTCCGGATTAGGGGCGGCGTAAACTTTTCCTCCAGCTTTTTGTATTCGTCTTCGCTCAGCCATTCGTGACTATTCGCGATCCTGGCAGGGAGGGGGTACTTGAGCGCCGCTCCCTTTGTCCCGCTTACCAGTTGAATGCGCGAATAAGGGCGTACAGATGAAACATCATATTGTACGACGATGGTCTTCCCCTTTACGGTCCGGATGGTCGTGGTGTTCATGTTGCCGTTGACAGGTTTCCCGGCAAACTCCCGGAGGCTGCTGTCTTGTCCGACCTTATCGCGGATCATTCGGGCCATCGTAAAGTCGCTGGTAGACATGGAAGTGAGATAATCCATCTGATCGCCGCGATTGATGTTCATTACCTGGCAGATCGGCCCCAGGCCGTGGGTAGGGTAGAGGTTACCCATTTTACCGACAGCCTGCTTCAGTTCCCACTTTTGGTAAAAGCGGTCTCCGAGTATCAGCTCTGCCAGATCGTGTATATAAGCGCCCTCGCCGTGTACGATTTCGCCGAAATATCCCTGCTGGGCCATGTTTAAAACCAGCATTTCGGTGAAATCATAGCAGCAGTTTTCCACCTGGATACAATGTTTTTTTGTTTTTTCAGATGTATTGACGAGCTCCCAGCACTCTTCGAGCGTCGTAGCGGCCGGCACCTCTACAAATACATGCTTGCCATGATTCATGGAAAACACTGCCTGCGGAGTGTGCAGCTGCCAGGGCGTCAGGATGTATACCAGGTCGATGTCTTTCCGTTCGCATAGTTTTTTCCAGGCTTCAGGATCAGTGTGGTAGCCGTCGGGTTTCTGACCGGCTTTTTGTGCCAGGCCGATCCCTTTTGCGATCTGGCTTTCGCGGAGGTCGCATATGGCTACAATTTGCACCCCTTGTATTTTCAGCAGGCGTTGAAGAGCGCCCGTTCCCCTGCCTCCCAGTCCTACTATGCCTACCCGGATATGCTCCAGCGGAGGAGCGGCATACCCGCTCATGTTGAATACGGGTTTCCCGGAAATACGCTCTTTGTTTTTCCCGGCGACGCTCTGAGCATTGAGGCCCGATGTGGCGCCCAGGGCAAGGGAAGCGGCGCCCAGCGACCTGATAAATTCTCTTCTCGGAGTATGTTTGGTATGATGCATAATAAGCGGGTTTTAGTGGCAGGTAGATAAAAGTGTTAAATATAAGGCAGCAGCGCTACGGGAACCTGATGTAGAAGAACAGTACAAGGGCGGTAATAAGCGCCCACCAGATGGCAGGATTCCGCCAGCCTCGCTGCATCTCTTTTTCATGAGCCTCGAGGGTGAGGCTTTCCCTGCTCCATATCAAACCTTTGAGCTCGGCTTCGGTTTTCGGTTTTGTCGCCAGGCTTACGATCGCGCAGGCCAGCATGCATATCCAGAATACTATTCCGGTCCTGTTAAAGAAAGGCATCGAAGGAAAAGAATATTCCAGCAACAGGGATAAAGGGATGGTAAGCAGCCCGGCTGTCAGGGCACCCGCTTCGGTGGTCCGCTTCCACAGTATACCCAGCAAAAACATAGTGGCTATCCCGGGTGTAAACAGACCATAGGCATTCATCAGGTAAATGAAGATCGGCTTATCGGAATAGCTCATCAGAAGGATGGTGCACAGTATACCCAGAACGATAATGATTGTACCGGCCAGCCGTCCGAACCTGACCGCCTCGGATTCAGAAGCATCTTTTTTGAAAAATGCAAGGTAGACATCCACCGTGAGAATCGTGGTACAAGAGTTGATAGCCCCCGAAAGGTGGGACATAACTGCAGCAATCAGCCCCGCCATTACCAGGCCCACAAGTCCCGATGGAAGAAGCATTTTTACCAGGGTAGGAAACAGCAGGTCCGGCTTTTCGAGATCGGGGACAATCTTATAAGCTACCAATGCGGGAAGTGTTATGATAAGCGGTACCAGGAATTTGAGGTAGTCGCCGAATATAACGCCCATCCGTGCATGCCATTCGTTTTTGGCAGCCAATACCCGCTGTACTATAAACTGGTTGGTAGCGCAATAGAAAGTGCTGATGCACAGAACTCCGCCAAGGTACATCGTCCAGGGGAAATCCGGGTCGTCGGCAGGAAGGAAAAGGTGCCAGTCCCTGGTGGTAGCCAGAAGCGTATCGATTCCGCCTGCGGCATTCATAGTAGCGACGGTCAGGATGGCGCCACCGATGACGAGGATGACTAGCTGCATCATTTCAGTCCAGATAACGGCCCGTAATCCTCCCAGTATGGTGTAGATCCCGGTCAGGACAGCCAGGACGAGCACGCTTGTGAAAACCGGGATATCGAGCAAAGCATGGAGGGCGAGCGCGCCGAGGTAGAGCACAGCGCTGATTTCAACAAAAACGTAAGTAAGCAGGATGAGGAATGCATAGACAGACCTCGCTGCAGCGCCGAAACGGCGTTGGAGGAATTCAGGTACGGTATAAAACCCGTTGCGTATATAGAAAGGCAGGAAAATCCACAGCAGGGCATTGAAACCTACCAGGATAGCGCCCCATTCCATGGCGATGACTACAAACCCGCGGTCGTATGCCGCCCCCATAGCGCCCACAAGGTGATGGCTGCTGATATTGGCGGCAATAATACTGCCCCCGATCATCCACCAGGGCAGCTTGTCGCCCGCCAGGAAATAATCGCGCTTGGTCTGTTTCCCTTTCCGCGATGCATACAATCCCAGGAGCAGGACTCCCAGGATGTAGATGCCGAAGATAGAGAGGTCTAGGGGAGAAAGATTTATATCCATCAGGGCGGGGAAATAAGGTTTCCGACGAGGTCGGTAGTGGTTTGCTTTAACAATTCGAATGATCCGGCAGCGAAAGGTGTTTGCCAGACCGCGTAGGCGTTGGACTCATAAAGGGGGCGCGGCGGCAGGTAACCTACCGAGCCGTTGGTAAGGTTCATAACTGCTATTGCATGGTCGGGATACTGCTCCCGCAACCCGATCTGGAATTCAGTATAGGCTTCGTTTGGCTGCCCGATGAGTATGGACCGGCCGAGCTTCCAGACCCATAACGGGATTTGGGCCGTCTCACCATCGCCGATAGCTTTGCGGATGCATATTTTTCTCCAGAGGCGCTCCCTGAGCACGTGATCCGCGCAAGCGGACCATTCCGTTTCCAGTTCTGTGAGAGACGGAAAATCTTTGAGCGGATACTCTACCGTCGCCACTACGGCTTTCAGCGCCCCCGAAGTACCGGCAGGTTCGGGTTCCCACATGGCAAGAGAGGCGCCCGATTCGACTACACCTTTGTAAACCAGCCTTGTGGCAGGAGCTTCCATCGATTCAAGAGTTGATAGTACCGAATACCCGAGCTGGCGGCCGTAACGATCGGCAAGCGCGGTATCGCCGGTAAACTGCTGAGGTGGGGAAACCTCCCCTGAAGCTCCCTGCAGAAAGAGGCAGGGAGCTTCAGTACTTTCTTCGGTAAGGGCTCTCATAGCCCCGATATAGTCAGGCGAAATGAGCTTATTCTGCCAGGCCAGCGTGGTAGGATGACAGGCATAATTGACCAGCGTGCCTGTTATTCTGCCGTCCGCATCGGTTATCCGCCCGACCAGGAGGGTGTTGTCCGCAGGCCCGCCGGGATTGTAACCGGTAAGTATCCTTTCGCCGTCGGGATCCGGAAAATCCCTGTTGACAGCAAGACTGCATTCTCCGTATTTCCAGGTAAGGATAGACGGCTGACAGTTACCGGATGCTTCCCGGATGGCCTCTGCCGAAGTTTTGATCAGGTGCTCAAAATAGGGTCTGATCAGGTGTCCGCCCGGTTTGTGCTCGTCGTCCAGGCAGATACCCGGCCCGGCGTGTGTATGAGCAAGGCAAAACATGAGATCGGATACGGGCAATGAAAGGGATTCCAGTATCGATTCGCGTAACATGCGCTCATGGGCGGCGTTTTTCCACCAACCGAGATCGGCGCCGATCAATACGAGAGGTGCAGTGTCCCGTTCCTGCCGGAAAGTGAGGCACGTCAGGGTCATAGGACGATGAATGCCTTCAGCGACGTCGTGGGTCGCAGCTCCCCAGTTGCGGGCATAGATTCCGACAGGCGGTGTAATGTCTTTTTGGCTTACCCCGATGTACCCCTGGAATTCGGGAGCAGGCGGGGCTGCCCGGAGAATATTTGTCAAATTATTTTTCAGGTTAAAGATGTTTTTTTGCTACTGGTTTGGTCGCTAAAAAGCTCCGCATCAAATCACACTGACAAAAGCGACAACCCGCCGTCCATCAGCAGCGTGCTGCCTGTCATATGCCGGTTGGAATTGCTGCACGCATGGAGCACCTGAGCTGCTACTTCGTCGGCGCCTATCAGCCTTTTTAAGGGTACTTTGCCTTCCGATTGCTGCTTGAGCGAAGGATTTGTTTTCCAGATCTGTGCAGTAAGGCCGGCCTCTACGTAGCCCGGCGCGATTTCATTTACCAGGATACCATGAGGAGCAAGCTCCAGCGCAAGGCATTTTCCGAGCATCCGCAGTCCCGCTTTTGAAACACTGTAGGCCGGTATATGCGCATGTACGACGTGAGCGGCCCAGCTGCCGATCAGCATGATATGCCCCGGGACCTGGGCCGCAACCAATTTCTCACTGGCATATTTAGCGAGGAAAAACGGGCCGTAAAGGTTGATCTGCAGCTCGCGATCCCATTGCTCCGGCGTTATTTCATGGATGGTCGCCAGCGTGACGGTAGCGGCATTGGCAATGATGACGTCCGGAACCCCCAGTTCCTTTTCACATTCTTCGACCCAGTTTTTTACCCGGGCGGCGTCGGACACGTCCAGTTCCGTATAAAGGACCTTTATTCCGAGGCTTTGGAGTTCGTTAAGGAAAGCTGCGGCACGTTCCGCCGGCTGCAGGTCGCCGAGCGCCACGTTCGCACCCTCCCGGGCAAGTGCCGTAGCGATGCTCCGGCCGATGTCGCCCAGGCCGCCGCTGATGATGGCCGTACGGCCGCTGAATGGGAGATTACTCATGGTTGTCAGGGTTAGATCTCCGGGCTGCGCTGCGCTTACCCGGGATATGGTGTCGCCCCTGCGGGGCTGAAATATAGCGAGGCTGTCTAAAAAGTTCTTTAATATACCATGTGGCCAAATAACCTTTTGAAGCCTTCTTTATGCCCCATCAGGGGCTACCTATCTATCGAACGTCCGTTTATCTGTCGGGTAGCCCCGTACGGGGCATGCCGTCGCATCGGTTTCCTTTTTTCTATATACGGGTAGTGCCTGACGGCACATCGGACTATCTTTTTAGACACCCTCTGTGAATTACCAGTCGCCGACGCTGCCGTCCCTGTAGAACGAGCGTTGGAGTACTTCCTGCTGGAAAGGATGTTTACGGACTTCGTCTTCGTTGATCTCGATACCGAGCCCCGGACGCGTATTCGGCCTGACGATCCGGCCTTCTTTCTCCACAGAAAATCCCTCCTGCACTACATCCTGCCTCCACGGTACATCGCTGTGTACGCTTTCGCAGATGATATATGAAGGCGCCGAGAAGCCGAATTCGATAGAAGCCGCAGTGCTGACCGGCCCCTGCGGGTTATGCGGGGCTACCGAAACCCTGTAAGCTTCCGCCATCGCAGCGATGCGCCTGACCTCGGTCAGGCCGCCGCAATGCGTAATGTCGGGTTGAATGACGCTGGCTGCCCTCTTTTCAAAGAGCTCCCGGAAAGCATGGATGCTGATCAGCCGCTCACCGGTAGCGATCGGGGTATTGACCGCCCTCTGGATCAAAGCGATGTCTTCCATCGTTTCAGGCCAGCACGGTTCTTCAAAGAAGTATAACCCATAAGGCTCCAGCGCTTTTGCAAACATCATGCCCATTCGCGGCGAAGGGCGGGCATGGCAGTCGACCATGATGTCGATATCGTCGCCTACCGCTTCGCGCATAGCCGCTACACAGGCTTCGGCATACCGGATAGGGCGAAGCCCTTCGAGAGACATGGTTTCAGGCACAGCCATTGACTTGAAAGCGGTAAATCCTTCCTCCACAGCCTGCTGCGCCAACTCACCGAATCGTTTGGCATCATTGCGGCCTGTTTCGTAGAAATCTTCCATTTTTCCGCCCCCGAGGTGGCAATAGAGCCGGATATAATCCCTGACCCTTCCACCCCATAGCTCATGGCAGGGCACACCGTGAATTTTTCCGGCGATATCCCAGAGCGCGATATCGATGCCGCTGATGGCCGTACCTCTTACAATGCCGTTGCCGTGCCAGAAATGCTGGCGGTACATCATCTGCCAGAGATGCTCGATACGTCGCGGGTCTTCGCCGATCAGGAGTGTCGAAATGTCCTCGATAGCGCCCGCTACGGCACGTGTGTGCCATTCGAGCGTCGCCTCTCCCCAACCCCAAAGGCCGGGTTGATCGGTGTTTACCTTCACAAAAATCCAGTTACGCATACGTGCGTGACAGATCTTTGTTTCTATGGAGGTGATCTTCATAGATTATGCGCTTGCAACAGTTTTACCCTCCAGCAGGCATCCGACCACCTCTTTGGTTTTATCGAGCGTTTCCTCGATATCAGCTTTCGAATGGGCAAAAGAGATGCTTCCCTGCTTGATCGGCAGCGGGAAATTGAAAATCCCTTTTTCGATCAGCTCCAGCCTGTATTTCCTGTCAAAGCCGAAGTCGTGGTTTTTAAGCACATCGTGGTAGTCAACAGGGGCATGATCCATAAAGTAGGCGCAGAAAGCGGAGCCTTCGCGCGCTACATGAAAGGGAATATCGAAAGAAGAAAAAATGTCATTCAGCCCGTCCTCCATCATTTGTCCCAATTCGTAAACATGCTGATAGACGTTGTGTTCAGGCGAAGCCAGCTTTTCGATGGTGGCAATTGCAGCTGCCGTAGTAAGGGGGAAAGCGTTGAAAGTACCGGCAATCAGCACCCTTTTTGACTTTTCAGGATGAATAAAGTAATCCATGTATTTTTTCTTTCCTGCAATTACACCCAGGGGATACCCGTTAGCTACTGCCTTGCCGAATGTGCTCAGGTCGGGCGTTACGCCGCAAATACTCTGGTACCCGCCCAAAGCGTGCCGGAAGCCGGTTTTTACTTCATCGAAAACGAGCAGGAAGCCATTGTCGTCAGCCAGCTTACGAAGCGATTCAAGATAACCTGGCAGTGGTTTCACGATACCGATATTCTGAAGGATCGGCTCCAGGATGATACAGGCTACAGGATAGCGGCTGATGACGTATTCTACCGATTCGAGATCGTTAAAGTTGATTATATGCACAAGCGACTTGTGAACTGCCGGGATCCCTGCAGATCCGGCATCGAAAGGATATTCCCCGGGGCTTACCCGCTCCCCGATATCCTGGAGGGCGCTGATAACATTGCATGATACGTCGTTGTGCCAGCCGTTATAGCCACCCTGCATTACGATGACATGATCCCGGCCGGTAATGGCTCTTGCCAGACGGATGGCGTGGTAGGTAGCTTCCGATCCGGTGGTCGTGATCTGGATGCTTTCGGCGGTAGGTACCGACTGACAGAAGAGCTCTGCGAAGCGTCCTTCGATATCGGTCGGGCCGGCGCCCATCAGAATGCTGCCCGATGCCAGTGTTTCCTGTACGGCATTGTTCACATCGGGGTCGTTATGGCCGAGAAAGGAGGCGGCAAAACCGGCCTGGTAGTCTATGTAGCGGTTCCCTTCCAGGTCCCAGGCATGACTTCCCTGTCCTTTTGCAAAGCAGATATTGGGATCGGATTTACGGTTGAGGGAAACAACCCCTCCGGGTATCCATTTTTCATTTTGTTTTAACAGCTCGGAAGATTGCGGCCATGTTTTGTTCATAATACTGTGTAAGTTGGTAATTGAAAGCGGATATTTCTCTTGTCAGATAGGTTTAGGAATAGTCACTTCTTTATTTGTCAAAATTTGGTATTCTAAGATATTCTCCACCATTCAGCGCCGACTGGTGGGCGATAATACCGGGAGCGGTATAGGCAAGGGCTTCGTAGATGTTGACCTCCGGTACCCGGTTGTTTATGATAGAATCGATCCATTCGTGCGTGATAAACGTATGGCTTCCGCCGTGGCCGCTGTTATGGCGCATGGGAGCGGGCAGTGCGTCGGTTTGCCACCATAGGGTCTGTTTATACGGCGTCATCTCGGGCTCGGCGATCTTGAATCCGCCGTCGTCAGTCCCTTCTTTTTCGGTAGCGTGCACCTGGTGCACGTCGACTCCTTTGTAGCCCGCATAGAAGCTCATTTTATCGCCGTGCCACTCGCCGCGTTCGCAACCTACCAGCGCGCCTTTCCAGCATACTTCGCCGGTGAAAGCGTGGCCGAGATTGGTTTTGAAAAAGGCAGTCTCGTTCCAGAAGGGATTTTTGTACGGATTGCCTTTCAGTATCGGGCTATCGTCGCCCCACCCCTGGCAGGTTACGTGCGTAAGCCTTTCTCCGGTTACCGCTATCAGGAAGGCAGTGGTGTGGGTAGGATAGAGCATCGGCGGAAGCCCATGCCGCCAGGTAGGCTTGCCGTTTTTTTCAAAATACAGCACTTCGAGACCAGGATGGTAATACTGGGCCGCACTGCTGAAGATGGTGCCGAATTTACCCTCCTTAAACATTTTTTTTGCTGAAATGGTATCCTGACGGTAAACCGAAGTTTCGGCCATCATATAAGTCAGGCCCGTGCGCTGTACGGCTTCGAGCACTTCGTAGCATTCCTGGATACTCATTGCGGCAGGCACTGCGCAAAGCACGTGCTTGCCTGCATTGAGCGATTGAATGACATGCCGGGCATGGTCGGGAGCAGGAGTGAACAGGGCTACCGCCTCTATTTTCGGGTCTTTCAGCAGCTTTTCCAGCGACTCGTAGGACTTTTCGCACTTGTAGGTCTTCATAAGCGCCTGCCTGCGCTCGGGTAAAAGGTCGCTTACCGCCTCTACGATACAATTGGGGTGCTCGTTGAAATAAAAGCCAAGGCCGAACCGGCCGCCTACCACGCCCACTCTGAGCTTACGGTCGGAGGTAAAAGGAGCTGCAAATGCAAACCGCGGCGAGACAATGGCTGCTGAAGCAGCTCCTGCCAAAGTCAGGAATTTACGTCGGTTAAATAAGTGATCCATATCTGAATAATCGATCCCGGTTAAAGGGTATACTGGGGGATTTTTAACAATTCACCGTTTTTCAGCGCAGACTGGTGGGCAACGATCCCCGAGACGGTCATATTGAGCGCCAGCGCTACGTTTACAAGAGGAGTCCGGTCCTGGAGAATGGCCGAGATGAACTCGTCGGTCAGCCTGCCGTGCGATCCGCCGTGACCTCCTGCGTCCATACCAGGAGGCAGCGGAGGACGTTCCGTGTCGGGGATGTTTTTGTCGAGACCCTCAAATTTTCCGTAAAACGATCCTTTGTCTCCTCTCACACGCCCCCTTTCGCCGTGATCTCCGGGAGTGTCCCAGCTTACCGCCATCCTTGACATGCCTCCGTCACCGGCGCGAAAAAGCGCGATTTCTGTTCCGAAGGGATTTTTATAGCGATTGTTGGCGGGTTTCAGATGATCGACGACACTGGGGATTCCCATACAAGACACTTCGATGAAAGAACCGTCATTGATACCCAGGTGGTAGGCGTTGGAATGGGTGGGGTAGAACTGCGGCGGAAGACCGATGCGCCAACCTTTGTAGGAGTCGATCGGTACATCCATATAATGGTAATATTCACCTTCCGAGTAGACGAGCCGGCCAAGATGCCCGGATTTGTACAACTGGCGCATGGCATAAAGATCGTCACGGAACATAGACGTTTCATACATCATGTACTTCAGACCGCTCTTTTTTACAGCTTCATACACCTGATCGGCTTCTTCAAGGGAGCCGAAGGCAGCCGGTACGGCGCAGGCGACGTGCTTACCGTGCTGCAGTGCCAGGACGGTATGCTTCGCATGGCTTGGCGCATCGGTAGCAATAAATACCGCCTCTATATTGTCGTCCTTTACCAGTTCCTCGAGCGACGGATAGGTCTTTTGGCATTTGACCACTTTTGCCAGCTCCTTACAGCGATCAGGGTCAAGGTCACTTACCGCGACGATCTCCACGTTAGGGTGGTTCTGAAATTCGAAAGCTGCGGCAAACTTGCATACGCCATAGCCGATCAGCCCCACTTTTACCTTACGATCTGAAACGGGTGTCCAGACTTTGGTGCTTTTATTCTCGACAGTTTTTTCAAATCCCTGAATGACTTCCTTTTCTTGTTCGGATTTTGGTTTTTCGGTACAGCCTGTCATAAGCAGGGTAACGGCTGCACTGCCGAGACCAAGAGATTGGAGGAATTTGCGGCGATCCGGGTTGTTGGGTTGCATTTTATAAATGGGTTAGATTAAAACCACAATATTGTATCTGTTAATACTACAATGAATATACTGAAAATAGCGCCTTTCGGGTATTAATTGTAGCTGGGATTTTGTTTGAGTGTCTTTTCTCCGTTGCTTACACTCAGGTCAATCTGTTCAAGCGGAATCGGGTATAGTTCGTTTTTGCCCTCCGTGAACTTGGCGCCGACCATATAGTAGTGGTTGAAGTTGGGGATATTTACCTCGTGCTGAATGTAGGCATTCAGTGTTTTCGCCATATAACCTTTTTCTGCCAGGTCATATCGCTGAAGGTCGAAGAAACGGTGGTGCTCCATTCCCAGTTCGAGTTTCCTTTCGAACCTGACGGCCTCTCTTGCGAAGTTTTTGCCTTTTGCCTGGAAGTCACCCTGGTAGAGGCCGACTTTGTAATTGGCTGCCGGCTCACTGGTAACACCCTTCAAAGGGTCGCTGTTATCGATGTATTTTTTGACCCATGTCGCCGGGTTTGCGGCGCGTGCCCTCACCCGGTTTACGTAAATCTCGGCCTGCTGCAGCGATCCTACTTCTACTTCAACTTCCGCCGCCCAGAGCAGTACATCTGCAAACCTGATCAGGTTGTAGGTGTTGGCTGTGCTCTGTACTTCGCGTCCGCCCGGTTCCGACTGCGGGTTCGCAAATTTGATGTGCAGGTAGGGGCCGCCTACACTTTGCTGGCGTACCCAGGCCAGTCCCGGGTTGATCCCCCAGTCAAGGTAGGGGATACCTCTTCTGCCTACTGTCCAGTCCAGCCTTGAATCCAGGGTGCCGGTATAAGGCTCGAATGGCTGTGAGGAGAGGATCCCAAGGTCATGTTTGATATCGGAATTATTAAAAGTGTCGATAAGCGGCAGACCTGTTACAGGATCGGTTTTGTATGAATTGACAAATGTAAATGAAGGCTGGTAAAAGCCGTACGTCGGGAAAGGGCCTCCGTACGGGCCTGCATTGGCATCGCCGCTCGGGTTGGTGCCGCGCTGCCCGCCGGCTCCGTCATTCACCGAGTGCATAATGGCAAACACCTGTTCCGGGCCGTGTTTGGTAGAAGGCCGGAAATTGTTAAAATAGTGTTCATTCAAATTGTATTTCAGCCCGTTGCTGGTTACCCCGTTGGCAATGATGTCGTCAAGCAAAGGCTTGGCTTCCGCATGCTTGTTCTGGAACATGTAACATTTTACCAGGAAGCATTTGGCTGCCCAGCGATTGGCACGCCCTACCTCCGACTTGGTTGCCGTGAGGTTGTCGGCTGCGAAGCTGAAGTCAGCCTCGATGGAGGGCCAGGGAGATTTTTCATTAGAGACAAAATAATTGCCTGCGGCGGCGCTGACTGTTTCATCTACGTAAGGGATATTGCGCCACATCAGCGCTGCGTTAAGGTGGTAAACTCCTCGTAAGAACCGGGCTTCTGCTTCGATCTGTTTGGCGGTAGCTTCGCTGACAGACTTGTTTCCTACCACTGTTGGCAGCAACCGCAGCACATCGTTGGCCCTTTGAACCCCCGCGTAGAGTACTTTCCAGCGGTCGTTGAGACCTCTTGTAGCTGAAGTATGGATGTAGGCCTCAAACTCGGGAACAGGCTGCAGAGCGCCTGCTTCCGTACCGGTGTGAGCGTCGTCGGAGGTCACTCCTCCGAAGATCCAGAGACCTGAATGCCATCCGCTGCCGCTTGTTCCTCCGTGGTTGAGGAGCGAATAGGCGCCGATAAGTAAGCCGTTTACGCCTGCTTCATTGGCCAGGCTACCCGAAAAAAGTGCTCCCTTGGGGTCCCTGTCCAGGAATTCGTCGCTACATGAAGTCGAGGACACAAGTGCTGTCAGGACAGCCAGGGTTTTGATGGAAAATATTTTGAGTTTCATGTTGGTCTGTGTTGGGGGTTATCAGAAAGAAACGTTAACGCCGATCAGGTAAACCGGTTCGTTATTGGGGTAGTTGGACCAGTCGATCCCGAAGCTTGAGCTGCTTCCCTCGATTTCAGGGTCGAGCCCGGTGTATTTGGTAAGGGTGAACAGGTTCATGGCCTGCAGGTAGAGACGTGCTTTTTTGATGCGGATTTTTTCGAGCAACGATGTGTTATCAAGCGAATATCCGAGCATCAGCGTCCTTAACTTGAGAAACGAGGCGTCTTCCATGAAGTAGGAGTTGAAAACACCCGCGGTGCTGAAACTGTTCTGGCTTTCGATTTTCGGGACATCCGAATTGGGATTTTCCGGCGACCAGGCATTGCGGAGCACGTTACTTTTAGCTCCGACATAGGTGCCGAAAAAGTTGGTCTGCACCTTGAGCGCGTTGACGGCCTGGTTACCCTGCGATCCGTAGAAGATACCTGACAGGTCGAAACGTCTGTATTTGGCCGACAGGTTGATGCCGTATGTAAAATCCGGGTTCGGGCTGCCGAGGAAGGTCCTGTCGTCTGCTGTAATTTTCTTGTCGTTGTTGGTGTCCTGGTATCTGAATCTTCCGGGAGCGGCGCCATCCTGCGCAGGAGCTTCGGCTATTTCCTGGTCGCTCTTGAACAAACCGATCACTTTATAGCCATAAAATGCGCTGACTTCCTGGCCTATCTGGTTTCTGACTATCGGCCCGAGCTGCTGGTGAGAAGCCGCGTCAAAGTATCCCGGTGCGGGCACAGACACTACTTTGTTTTTATAGGTAGTAATATTGGCGCCTACCGAATAGCTGAATGCGTTAGGATCTCCTCCATGGTAGGTAGCCGACAGGTCGAGCCCGGAGTTCTGAATGTCGCCGATGTTGATCGTGGCAGGTGTTACCCCTCCGGCTATCCCGGGGAGAGTCTGGCCGAAAAGCAGGCCGTTGATGGATTTTTTATAGTATTCAAGCGAAACATCCAGTCTGTAGTTCAGAAGGGTCGCGTCCAGCCCGGCATTGGATACGATATTGCGTTCCCACCCGGTGCGGGGGTTCCCGGCTCTTGTCTGGATAAATCCCTGGACAAGACTGTTGCTTGTGCCCCTGATGTCATAGTATGCATTGGCAAGCGTTCCGCCGTACAGGTCAAACTGGTTTTCGGCGTTCACGTTGTTCTGGGAGCCGAGCACACCGTGGCTGCCCCTCAGTTTCAGGTCGTTGATCCAATGTACATCCTTCAGGAATGTTTCTTCCGAAATTCTCCAGCCGGCCGAAACCGAAGGGAAGATTCCATACCTGTTTTCCGGCCCGAACCTGGAAGAACCGTCGCGGCGGATAGTCCCGCTCAGCAGGTATTTGTTGTTGAAAGAATAGTCGACACGGCTGAACATTGACCATAGGGCGTCTTCTGCAGCGGAACTGCCGTTGGCAATGTTCGATGTACCGGTGGTAAGGGTGAGATAGCTGGGATCGGTGGAGAAATACCGTTGTCTCGACCCTGACAGCGAACGTGACAGGTTCTCGATAGCTTCTGTTCCAAGTAAAACGCCGACGGTATGTTTCCCGATCGTTTTGTTGTAGTTCAGGGTGTTGGTCCAGACGAGCCTTTTAGAGAAGGAAGCACTTTCTGCATATGAATTAGGGTTGAGGAAGCCTTCTGCCCGCTCGTGGGGGGTAAAGCTGAAAGAATATCCGTAAGCGTTGGTCATAGCGCCGCCAATACTTGTCTTAGCGGTGAAGTCTTTCAGGAATGCTACTTCCAGGTAAACGTTGCCGACGGTATTCCAGGTGTTGCTCATGTTTTGTGCCGAACGCTCCTGGTTGGCAATAGGGTTGGCGTTGGTTCCTACGTTGGTTCCCATTCTGGTTCCTCCGTAATTGCCCATGATATCATGTACCGGGATAATCGGCATCATACGCGCCAGCTCCCCGATGTTTCCAAACTGGTTGTCGGTAGTGAATCCGGGGCTGACACGATAGTAGAAGTTAAGGTTCTGCCCCAGTGTAATATTACGGCCGATTTTAAATGAGGTGTTAACCCGTCCGGAATAACGCTTTACGTAGGTTTCAGGTGCGGTACCCTGTTGATTGAGGTAACCCAGCGAAACAAAATAATTTGCTTTTTCCGTAGCTCCCTGTACCGACAGGTTGTGATCGGTCCGCATCGCCGGTTTGAAAAACTCGTGGAACCAGTCTGTTCCGGCCTTGTTTACTTTCTGGATCAGGTAGTTGTTGGCAGGGTTTGTCGGGTCGAACCGGTAAAGGGCCGGGTTAACTGCAGGATCTCCTTCGAAGCCGATTCCGCCGCCCTGCGGGCCGGCATACAGGTAATCCGGGATTCCCCTGGAAAAGAGGGGATTGTTGGGATTGGCAATCAGCGAAAGACGGGCAAATTCCTGCGTGTCGAGGATGGTATTAAACGGGTTGCCTCTTAATGGTGTCTGCACACCGGCATAGGCACTGTATTCGACTGTAGGGGCGCCCTGTTTGCCTTTTTTAGTAGTCACAACAATAACACCATTCGAGCCTCTCACGCCGTAAATAGATGCTGCACCGGCGTCCTTAAGTATCTGGATCGATTCGACATCGCTGGCATTCAGGTTGTTAAGGCTGCTTTCTACGCCGTCTATCAGTATCAGGGGAGCTGAATTACCAAAAGAGGAAATACCTCTTATGAAGATATTCCCCTCTCTGCCGGGTACGCCTGAGGCAATCACATTCACACCTGCAGCCTGTCCCTGCAAAGCTTGGGTCGTAGACCCTACCGGTATTTTCCCTACAGCACTCATGTCTACGACAGAGACCGATCCGATTATATCCTGCTTTCTCTGTGTGGAGTATCCCGTTACCACAATTTCACTTAACGCCTGCGTATCGGTAACGAGCCGGACAGTAATCATGCTCTGGGAGCCGACCGGAATTTCCTGGGTTACGTAACCTATAAAGGAAAACGTAAGTGAAGCTCCGGACGGGGCGTTGATGGAGAACTCTCCATTCGTATCGGTTGTGGTGCCTTGCTGAGAGCCCTTCACCACGATGTTGACGCCTGGCAGCGGGCTTTCGTTACCGGCGTCGTAAACAGTACCTCTGACAAGAGTCGGGTTCTGACCGAAGGCCGTTATGCAGAAACAGAATAGTAGCATGCAGAAAGTTGCACCTACCCAATAAGGTATAGGGATTTTCATGTAAGAAGGTGTTAAGGTTGAAATTCTGTTTACAATTATAGCAATATAAATGTAAACAAAAAATAACAATATTTGTTTTCTTTGAAAAATATAAAATTAGCTCGCTGCGGATGTGCGAGGAGGGTAGTAAGCGGGTAAAAATCCAGGAATGCTATTGATGTGGGGATGTGGGGATGTGGCGATGTGGCCCGATAGCTATCGGGAGTGGTGATGGGGTGAGAGGGGATTAGAGGAATGAAGGGCTGACGAGGTCGAGTGTTGTGACTTCTCCCCGTACGAGGTGAGTGTTGAGCGTATTTTCGGCCAGGGCAAGATCTTTCATTCGTAATGCTTTTACTATTTCCCTGTGTTCGGCATCTGTCAGCTCGTAATCGTCCATGTGGGTCTGGGTAAGGCCGAGTTTTTGATGGAAAAGCGGTATGTTGCTGGCGAAATAGGCATTGATGAGTTTCTGGTTGCCGGTATACTCGATAAGTGTCTCGTGGAATTTTACGTCAGCTTCGCATGCGCCGTTAAAGTAGCCTCTTTCATACATAGAGGTAAAATCGTCGCATATCCGTTCCAGTTCGGCTAGCTGGTCTCCGGTTATTTTTTCGATAAGAAGACGGATTGCCCCGGTTTCCAGTATTTCTCTGAGCTCACGTATGTCTCTTATGTCTTCGCCTGAAAAAGTTTTTACAAAAAAACCTCCTTTTTCTCCTTTTGTAAGAAGTTGCTCCCCTTGTAACCGTGTGAGAGCCTCTCTCAGGGCCATCCTGTTGACGTCGAGCTTTTTTGACCATTCGTCTTCTTTCAGCCTGCTACCGGCAAGTAGCTGATTGGAAAGTATTTTTCTTCTTAGTTCATTGTATGCCCGGTCGGAGAGGGAATCTTCTTTCATTCTTTTTGTTTACAAAATTGCTATATTCTTGTACCATATTCGAGTGTTAGTCTTTGTAAAATTAAAAAAATATATTGGATAAAAGAGGCTGGCCTTACGATTTGATCGGTGGAGAACCGCAGGATTCCAACCTTTTAGGGGAGTATGTGCTCTCTAAACCAGGTCTGAATAACGGAAAATTTTTCCAGGGAATTGAACGATATTTGTGTTCCGCCTGTGATGTATGTTTTACCCGGATTAGAGATTGATGTTAAAAATTATCGTAGAGACGCTACACTTTTCGATTAAGAAGCTGCTCCCGGACAGGTTTAAAGCGATAGCGGCCTGTATTGGTTTTTTTCCTGCCTTGCTTGCTGCTCAGGATTTGCCCCGGACCGACTCGGTGTTCCTGCGGACCGGTGTCGTATTGACCGGCAAGATCCTGGAGGTTGATGAAAACCGCGTACTCATGGAAGATCAGCGACTTCCCGATGGCAGGGAATACAAGATTATGAAAAAGGGTTTGCTGAAGATTGTTTACGGCAATAGCCTGGTAGAGGACATCGGGACAAAAATTGCATACGAGGGTAAAAATGTATTTGAAAGACGAATACAAACGGCATCCGTGCCCTTTTTGATGGATACCCGCCCGGAGCTTTTAAAGAAGCGGAAAGCGGACCTCGGCCTGGGAATACTTGCCGCTATGGTTGGATCGGTATTGGCAATAGAGGGTTTTGTCAGGGACGGCAATTATGGCGAGGCTAAAAGGACCAGGATAACCATTCCCCTGGGTGTGGGAATCGGCCTGCTTGGGGTATTCAAAATAGCGCAGGGAGCCGCAAGAAAGAATCGTGTACTTTCCATTAATTCGGAGCTGGAGCGGCGCGGGGTAGACCCAGCTTTTGATACGCCCGATTCACTGCACCCTTTGCTAAAATAGATTTTCGTTTCAGTAAGCCCGTTCTCGTTTATGGTTATTCGTGCTACTTTCATTAAAATGGTATGGTCAACTGGCCTGATACTGTACTTTACGACCTGGGCATCCGGGCAGTTGCCGGTTCCGAGGCAGGCAGTCATGTATCTTAAGAATGGCGTAGCCCTGGATGTCAGGGTGTTGTCTGAAAGCCGGGATACCGTCGGATTTTACAGGGAGGACTATTATCCCGGACCGGTTTTCCGGATTTCGTCAGGCCGGATCGATTCTCTGAAGTTTGAAAACGGAGAGGTAAGCCGCTTTGAGAATCGGCACAAGAGCCCGACTTTGGAAGCTTACCAGAGAGAGCTTCAAAGTGTGCCTGTCCCCGACTTAATTAGGGATTTTGACCAACACAGAACAGTTGCGGGGAGGAATATCGGTATAGGAGTGCCGTTGATGATAATAGGAGGGCAGCTGGTTGCCGTCGGGACTGTGGCGGCGATGGTATATGCCTTTTTCCCGGGCGAGGAGTCGGCCGCAAATACCTATCTGGTGGCGTTCCCCGTTGCCGCGCTCGTAATGGGAAGCGGCATAGCACTGACTGTCAAGGGAAACCGGTATCGCAGGCGCCTGAAACTGATCCGCCAGGAACTGAAATACCGGAGTATCGACCCGGATCATGTGGTTTTGGAAAGATAGGATTTACCTCAAAGGACGCAGAGTAGCGCATAGTTTATCTCAGCGAAATCTCTGTGTCCTTTGAGTCTTCGTGGTTATTTTTCGGAAATTATCTTTTTGATAAATTCTGTCTCAGAAACCTTGTAGGGCGTCCCGTCCTTGCGGAATATATCATGGAACCAGAGCTCAGGCTCGCCGGTGTATTTCTTTTTCCAACTGTCCCAGGGATAAATGGTCTGTGATCTGCCATCGACCAGCCCCCAGTTATAGGCTGCTACACGATATTTTTTCGCGACAGGAAGCGTGCTTTCGAAGGTACTCTTATTTCCCCGCGCCATGTATTCCGTACAAATCAACGGCCGCCCGAGAGGCGTCAGCCAACTTACTCTCTTTTCGAATTCCTTCGGGTCGTCGTAAGAATGGAAGGAGATTACGTCAGATTCGTCAAGCATAAGCTTGTTGATGGGTGTAAGCTTACTCTCTTCCGACCAGTCGTCGCGCCAGACACCGGCAGTCAGGGGCTGGGAAGGATTGACGGAGCGGGCGGCTTTAAACGCATCTTTCAGAAGCGGAAGCACCACTTGTGCCTTATCCGGGATTTCGACGTCGCCGTATGCGCTTTTATTGGGGTTCTCCGGCTCATTCCAGATATCCCAACCCAATATCCTGCTGTCATTGGCGAAGCGGCCTATGACGCCGCGGACATAGCTTTGAAATCGAGGATGCTGCGTGCTGTCGAGTAATGCCTCCTTACCCGGGCTTTGTATCCAGCCTGCATTATGGACATGGGGAGTTGGTGTACGCTGTGCGCCCAGCTTAGGGAACGGGTCCCAGACAGAATCGAACAGGACAAACAAAGGTCTTATGCCGTGTGAAGCGGCAATATCGAGAAATGTGTCCATCCGCTTATAAAATCCGGCTGAATCCTGTTCAAAAAGCAGGTCGTGCAGGTAAACCCTGACGGTATTCATGCCCAGGCCGGCGGCCCAGCCCAGCTCCCGGCTGATGGTAGTAGTGTCGAAGGTCTCGGCCTGCCACATTTCCAGTTGATTGCTTGCAGTGCTGGGAAGGAAATTACAGCCGACCAGCCAGGGCTGCTTGTCATACCATTCATTGGCCTTTTCGGTAGTCCATTTTTCTCTTTCGGTAACTGCCGGGGCTGTGTCTTTTGAAGTTTCTTCTTTTTTTGTTCCGGTCGAGCAACTGAGAAAAAAAACGCTCAGTATAGCCAGGATCAGGATTTTTGTTGCTTTCATGGGGGTTAAAATAGTTGAAAGTTGAAAGTTGAGAGTTGAAAGTTGAGAGTTGAGAGTTGAAAGTTGAAAGTTGAAAGTTGAGTAACCGCTGCTGTTTACCTGAATACAGGTTTTGATTGTGTCTCTGTATTCACGGTGCCGCCCGTTATTTCGGGCCACCCGTCTTTCCAGATAATACTGTCCAGCATCAATACCCGACGGTTAGCGCCGCTCGGGACCTTCGGGTTCGATTTAAGAATCGCATGGTACAACGTCCAGTCGGTTCCGTCGGAGTCTGTAACCAGGCGGGAGTTATGTCCCGGACCGGCGTAGGTGTCGTTCCCGCTGAGAATGACTGTCCCGGAACCCCTGTCTGTCAGCGGACGGCCCTCTTTATCGAGATATGGTCCAAGAAGATTTTTAGAGCGCCCGATTCTCAGGTGGTACTTGCTGTCTGCACCGTTGCAGCAGTTTTCTTTTGATCCTATGAAGTAATAAAATTTTCCCCGCTTGTGAATGACCACAGCTTCAAAATCGCCGGCAGCGATTTTATATTTCCGGGTCAGATCTGTTATGGATTTGCCATCGGGCGACAGCCTGACCGCGAAAGTGCCCTGTACGGAAGCATTGCTGTAGCTCCCCCAGAAGAGGTATTTTTTGCCTTTTTCTTCATAAAAGAACGGATCGATAGAATTAGGAACGCCTATTTCAGAGCTGAGAAAAAGCTTGCCCTGATCGGTAAACGGCCCTTCCGGCTTATCTGCGATGGCCAGGCCGATACCAGGGTCTGTGTCGCCCCATGTAGAGAAAGCGTAGTACATGTGATACCGCCCGTTGACTTTAACAACATCCGGGGCCCAGATACCTCCTTTTGGTTTCCAGGAAGGCTTGTTATCAAACGCATCACGCACGTATATCCAACCGGTAAGGTCCCTGGACTTAACCACCGGGATGAGGCGACTGCCTTTTCCATCGCCCCAGTCGTCCTGGGTACCGTAGGCGTAAAACCAGCCGTCGTCACCTTTTACAACAGTAGGATCGGCAAGGACAGGCTCAAATACGGGGTTGATAAATTTGTCCGAAGAAGCCTGGTGCTGAGCATCCAGCTCCTGCAGCGGCACCAGCATCACGATAACGGCTATTTTCGATAAATTCATCAGGATCGAAGATTTTTGTTCAGCACGATAAACACAGCCCATTTATATCACTCGCTGAAATCAGGAATGTTAATCCTGATACCCCCTTTCATGGCCGACTCATGAGCACAGATGCCGGCGCAGGTGTAGTTGGCTGCCAAAGCTGCGTCGACAGCCGAGTCGCGACCTTCGACAATAGCTGCTACAAACTCCTGTACCAGGTGCGGATGAGAACCGCCATGGCCTGCTCCCTGCAGGAACGAAACGTGGTTCGGATCGTCGATTTTTTCCCGTTTCGTAAAATGCTTGATCGGGTCTATCAGGAGATCGTCTGTGTCCGGGACATCGATACGACAGGCATTTTCTCCGCCGTCGAATACTATGTGCTGCTCGTCCTGTAGCTGCTCCCATTCGAACGACATCTTAGTACCATACACGTCGTAGCTTTCGCGGTACTGGCGGACCACGTCAAAAAGGGACCGGGTGGCTTCGGCTACCACATCCGAGTCCTTTAGGGTGAAAGTGGCAGTTTCCACGGCGAAGGGAGAACCATACCTGCCTGCCAGATCTTCGGAAAGCCGCCCGGAACCGTGACACACCACAGTTTCCGCTATTGTATTGTTGATGCGGAGAAGCGGAGAGATGGCGTGTGTGCCGTTCAGCATCGGTGGGTAGCCCTTCCAGTATTCGGCCCATCCTTCCATGCTCATATCCTGGATATGAGAGCCACGGACGAACTGTATCTTTCCTAACTGGCCGGTCTCGGCAAGGTTAAGTCCATACAGGAACTCACGGGTATAGAGCGCCGTTTCCATCATCATATAAACTTTTCCGGACCGGCGCTTTGCATCCACGATAGCCCTGCAGTCTTCTACGGTCATAGCCATCGGGATCGTACAGGCGGTGTGCTTATTGGCATTGAGGGAGGCAAGCGTCATTTTTGCATGCTCCGGGACCGGGGTTACGACGTGGATCGCATCTACATCAGCCCGACCGGGAACGTCGTCAAAATGCTCAAACACCAGGTTGGGGTCAAGATTATACCTGGAAGCAAGTTCGTCCCTGGTTTGTTTGTTTCTCGTGCAGATGCCTACAGCTTTGATGTTCGGGTGGCTCTGGTAAATCGGGATAAATTCTTTTCCGAAGCCCATGCCTACGATGACTACTGTGATTTTCTTTTGGGGCATATTCTTTATTAATTAGGTGGTGATCTCCGGGCTGCGCTGCGCTTACCCCGGGTTATGTACATGGAGCCCCTGCGGAGCTAGGGTATGATGCCCTTTCAGGACTGGTTAGCGGGAGGCGGCCCATCTGACCGCGTTTCTTAACAGGGTTTGATAGGCAGGGAGCTCATGCGAAGCTGCATCGTGACCGAGTGCTATTCCCGCAATCCTTCCTTTTGCGTGCTCAACGGTAAATATGTTCGGATAGGATTCTTCCTTGCCGGGCATTTGCGCAACCGCCAGGACATTCACTTTCGCTCCCTGCGGATCGATTTTATGATAGTAAAGCTCGTCCGATAAAGTAAACCTTTCAGGAACTCCCTTCGTAACCGGATGTTTTTTATTGGTGATCTTTAGTTCAAAAGGGCCGTATTTGTCGTGCCCGTTTGAGCCGCCGCCGACGATTGTCCTGTTATATTCCGGCCAATCCTTCCAGTTATACCATACGGCAGCATGGAGCAAAACAACTCCTTTTCCCTGCTCAAGAAAATCAAAAATAGCCTTCCTGGTCTCCGCATCGGGGATCGGCTGGTTATTACTGAGGATCAGTACATCGATACCTGCCAGGTGTTTCAGTATATCGGAAGGCTGATCCGTGTAGACGACCCGGGCAAACCCATGGGCCTCCAGGGTCCTGACGTCCTCGTCCTTGTACCACCTGTTAAAATCATGGGAAGCTCCACCGCCCACCATGAGTGCCAGGATGGTTTTTTTTGAAGGATCTTTGGCCGCTGCCGGAACCGCTGCAGTAACTGCGAGGAATAAGAAGCAGTACGACAGCAGGTATTTAAAAGTGGATTTGAGCGTTGGGTTCATGCGAATTGTTTAAAGGATGTGATGATGTGATGATGTGATGATGTGATGATGTGATGATGTGACGATGTGATGATGTGACGATGTGATGATGATTTATTAATTCGGCTTCTGATTTCCGGTCGCTACTTCACTACCCTCAGAATTCCGTTCATACCCCGCCAATGGCCGGGAAAGGTGCATACATAAGGATAGTCGCCCGGTGCGGCCGGTGCCGTAAATTCCAGGCTGATGCTTTCCCCGGTATTCAGTAACCTGGTAGAATGAAGCACGTCAGGGATGTTGGGGACGTAATGTTTTTCTGCCGCTTTCGGATCGCGCAGCATGTTATCTGCCGCATTTCCAACCTTTTCAAGTGCTCCAGGTTTAATAATAAGCAGGTTATGCGGCATGCCGTCGGGATTATCGAAAAACAGCGTTACTTTTTCACCTGCCTTCACTGTGATAAGTTTTTTGTCGTACTGCATCATGTCGGGAATAACGGAAATCCTGATCGCATTGCCTGAAGCGGAAGCGGTTCCGCTACCAGGGGCAACTGTACTTTCTCTTGCAGAGGGTCTGTTCAGCGATACTTTTGTGTTCTGAACATTACCTTTAAAAGGGAACCTTCCGCCGTAAGAAGCAATTCTATCGCTATCGTCATAGTCTTCTCCCGATCTGAGGCCGGGCTCAAGCGGACTGGTGAACAGGGCGTGTACTCTTGCTTCTCCTTCATTCTTTCCATTAACGAAAAGCCCGATTTCACCGCCTGCTTTGAGGAATGCCCGGATGTTGGCAGGATTAGTTAAAGGGCCTGAAGACTGAATCTTTACAGTATGGCCGTGCTGGTTGACGACCCAGTTGACTTTCCCGTCTTCTACAAATAATGCATATCCGTCGGAAGCGTTGCCTTGTCCCGCAACGAACCCTTCCAGTTCACCTTTTTCGGAAGGGCTGAGGGTAGTGCTGAGCACGATCTCCTTATGGGCGACATCGGGTGAAAACGGCAGGTTGACCCTGCGACCCACGGCGTAAGACTCCTGGTCCAGCATTGCGAGGATTTCTTTCGTAAAGTTACCATGATTGCCGTCAGCGGCCTTCCTGAATCCTTTTTCATGATGGATAGCGGCAATTCCAAGCGATTTGGACAGCCATTTGTCCCGCTCGTTCTCCGTGTTTTGTGCGGCGTCGAAAACGGCCTTGCCGATCAGTTCGTTTGGCTCAAACGTGGCCAGTGCATTGAAAACAGCCAGACGGGTATTAAGATCCGGATCGTTAATCAGGCCGGCTTTGAGTATTTCGTCGAAGCTGCGGCCGGCATGTGAAAGCACAGTAACTGCCGCCTTCCTGACTCCCGGAGCAGGGTGGGAGAGCGCCCGCATGACTGTTTCCAGCGCCTCAGGGTTACTGCCGTCGAGAATGCCCAGCCCGTGGAGCGTCCATACGGCGTGCACAGCGGGACTATTCAGGCCGACTTCGTCCACAGATCTGTCGTTGATGATTTCGAAAAGGCCGGGTGCGGCATTTTTATTTTTACCTTCTACAAGGAGCCTTTGGGCAGTCATGCGCCAGAACATATTGGTGTGTCTGAGCGCAGCAACCAGTCCGCTGATGTCGTTTTTGTCGAGTTTGGGGGCAGGAGTTCCTATAGTATTTTTTGGGGTGATCCTGTAGATACGGCCGTGGTTAATATCCCTCAGGGGGCTTATAAAGGCATTGCCCTGCCCGTGCGGCTGCTCAATAAAAGGCAGTACAAACTCGGAGGGAGCCTGCCTGGGAACGAAAACATTGTGCTGTATAATAAAATTATACCAGTCGGCTATCCAGAGAGCCCCGTCCGGGCCGACTGTTGCCTGCACAGGTCCGAACCATTCGTCAGAGCTCGCAGCCATGTTCCATCCGTCAGACTCCCTGAAGCCCGCCCCGTCTTTTTCTATTATCGCATTGTGAATAAGCCTAATAGTGGGTTCGCATATAAAGGCGACCCGGTTCCAGTATTCTTTCGGAAAGTCGCGGGCTGTATACAGATGATGGCCGGCTGCCGAAGTAAATCCGCCGACTACATCTACCTGCCGGAAATTGGGCGTAAGCGGATGGGCGTCGTAGTGCCCGTCTATTTTCTGAACGGGTAAAATACCGGGTTTATCGCCAGAGGGTATTCTCTGGGCATTTTTTGCCGGCATAGAGTAGTAGGCGCTGTGGGTGTTATTGGCGGTGGAAATAAAGACGTTGTTATCTTCCGAAAAACCGAGCCCCCAGGTGTTGTTGCTCGTATTTGCAAGGAATTCAAAATTGCTGCCATCCGGACTGAAATGATATATGCCCTGCGGAAAATGGCTTTTCTTACCGTTGATTTTACCCTGGAACCCGGAATAGCCCGTTACTCCCCATATTTTGTTATCAAATCCGTATTGAAGATTGGAGGGCCCGGCATGGGTATCGAACTTGCTCCAGCCCGTCATGATGGTCTGGCGTATATCGGCTACGTCGTCTCCATCGGTATCCTTCAGGAATAGAAAATCGGGCGCCATCGAAACAATGACGCCGCCGTTGGAGAAAGCTATGCTGGTAGGGATATTCAGGTTGTCGGCAAATACGGTGAATTTGTCTGCAAGACCGTCCCCGTTGGTGTCCTCGCAGATTTTGATCCTGTCGTTAGAGGCGCCGTCGGTTTCCTTGAAGGTATTGGGGTAGTCGACCGACTCGACGATCCAAAGCCTGCCACGCTCGTCCCAGGCCATTGCGATCGGGTTGGTAATATCGGGCTCGGAGGCGAAAAGCCGTATATCGAAGCCGGCCGGTATCTGTGTCAGCTTCATCGACTCGCGGGGTGTCAAAGCATCCTGTATTTTGGGTACCAGGTGCCGGCTGGTATAAGACGCAATGGTGTCGGCATCGTAAATGTCGACATCCGGTAGGTTAAGCGCTTTGATCTGTTGCTGTACCCGTTCGCCGAGCGCCCATAGCACCCCGTTTCTTACCAGGTTTAAGAAGCCGATATTCGTCCAGGTTTTATCTTCATGGCCGTAAGCGGTATAAAATATTCTTGATTTCCCTTCCGTACGTACCCAGGTATAGGGTTCATGATGCTCCCCGTCGATACGTTCGCCGAGCACGGTTATATCGGGATTGAGATTTTTGTGCACGTAAGTTTCATCCCACGTTTCAAATTCGCCGATTCCGGTCATAACCGGGTGGGCGCCATTGACAATTGTATTTTTGAAAGTACCTGTTTTGTGCGATTCAAAAGCGCCTCCTATCGTCCGGATGTACCACTCCGAATCGCGGAAGCAGCCACTTGCGGAGTGCAATGGGATAAGTCCTTTTCCTTTTTCTACAAAGCGTTGTAAAACAGCTTCTTTGTCTTTCGGAAGCTCGTTATAGTTGGCATAAATGATCAGTCCGTCGTACTTGCCCAGGTTCTCGTCGGTAATGGCGCTGAGATCGCTCGCATAGGTCATATTGACGCCGCTCCTGAACAATTTGATAGAAAGCCACGGTGCATACTTGTATGAATCGTGGTGCTTGCTTTTATGCCCGAGAAACAGCACTTCCGCTCGCCGTGCTTCGACGGAAGAAGCCCGGGAATCGGGTGCTTTCCTGCTTGTGCTGCAGCCCAGGAGCAGCAGCGCTGTCATAACCAGGAAAGTAAAATAGGTAGGTTTATACATATGGAATTATATGAACGATCCGGGTTTAATTTTCTGAATTTTCACTTTTGATCGTGTTTTTTACCTCCTCCCACATTTTCCTGCTTTGCTTCATTGTCGGGATATCGCGGCCGGTGTCTTCGGCAATAAGGTTTATATAGTTTCTGGCGAGTTCAAGCGTGGAGGCCTGACCGGGAAATTTTTCGAGATATTTTTCCCACCTTCCGGAATACCCGGGCGCAGGGCGTCTTACCCAGGTAATGAAGTCTTCATCCCGGATAAGATCAATAAGAGAATAGATGCCGGATTTCATATTCGGCCGTTGTACGTATTTTTTAACAGGCAGAGCGACTGATAATGAATTTGACCCCTCCCGGATCAATTTATTTTTGCAAGAAAGTACGCGTTATTTTGTGGAAATCATTATGCGAGGTCTGCGGCCATCAGCATAGAAAGAACCAGCCAATGGCGGTTTGACCGTAAAGTTACAAGCGCTTTGTAGAGAAAGTTTCGCACCGATTTTTCGTTGACTTCCATAATCCGTGCTATTTCAGTAATACTGAAATCTTCGAAATACCTGAGGGTAATCGCTTCCAGTTGCCTTTCAGGAAGGCGATGAATGAGCTCTTCAAGGCGTGCTTTTTGCAGACACATGGTTTCTTCGTGGATCAACAGGGATTCAGGACTGGTTTGAGTAAGAAGTGTCTTTTCAAAACCGGCTTCGGGCAGGTCAGAAAACGGTTCTTTTTTTAAAGCCAGATGGATTTTTCTCCGGAGCGATCTGTAAAGGTAAAATCTTACGGACTCTACTTCTTCAGTTAGCCCGCCTCTGAGGCGCCAGAGGTCAATAAAAAGATCCTGTATGGCATCTTCTACCAGATACGGTTTTCCTGGTGAAAGCTTGATCCCGTAGTTGTAAAGCGTAGTGTGATATTTGTCGAAAAGAAGCGCAAATGCATCTTCATCCCCCTGTTTGAGAAGTAACCACAGTTGGAGATCATCGTTTTGCTTTTCCGTCATTTAGCTGGTTAAAGGTAGTAGAAACAACAAATTTTACAGAAACCGGTCTAAATATAGTCAGGTTGGTCAGGAAAGTTGTAAAAAAATATTGATTTGTTTACAACTTTGACCGGCGGTACAGGGTCTTTTCTCTTAAATACACCCCCCGATGAGAAAGTATTACTTCGTTGCCCTTTTGTTGCCTCTTGTTTTCTATTCATGTAAAACGAAAACACATAGCCCCGGGGTCTCGGCCTGCGGGGTCAAAGATCCGGTCAATAACCTGCCCTGGTTGAAACAGAAGGTCGATGACGCAAAAAGCGCAGGAACGGCGGGTATGATGACTATCAAAAAGTTTGAATACAAGGGGAATGCTTATTTTCACTATTATGAGGCGCACATGTCCTGTATGTACTGTATTATTTTGGATTGCAGCGGAGAGCAGATAATACCAGGAGCGCTTTTTACGGAAGAAGAATACCGGGAGTTAGCAAAGGAATCATCAGGTTCTTCCGCTGTTTTCTTATGGCCCCGGAGTTTACCGAGAGAATAATTGTTTTTTTAATCTGTTCGAAAATGAAAAAGTTATTTTACCTCCTTATGATGTCTTTTTTAGTGGCTTATTCTTCCTGTAAAAAAGAGGACCGGATCATCGATCAGTTAGGGCTTAATTCAGAAGCTACTGCTTGTGGCGTAAAAGATCCCCTTAACAACCTCGGTTGGTTGAAAAAGATTGTTCAGGATGCTAAAAAGGGCGGGGCGGATAGGTATCTGACTATCAGTATGGTTGACTATAATGGTGGTACTTATTTTGAAAGCTGGCTGGGCTATTCGTCTTGTATGGGATGTGCTATTTATGATTGCGGAGGCCGCACGATTGATTTCCAAAGTATCACGTCTCAGCAAAGGTCGGAGTTGATCCAGGCTCTGAGAGGGGACGAGTCTACAGTTTTATGGGGCCGGAGAGAGTAGGACCTGTTATTTATTCAGGTACTCCGTCACATTTTCCTTCGTTACCAGCTTGAATGGGATTAAAACCGTACTCTCCACCGGCTCTTTATTAATGAGCTTAAGGGCCGTTTCGAGCGACTGTCCACCTTGTTCAACCGCATTCTGGAAGACAGTTGCATCGAGATTCCCCTTATTAACCGCCTGGAGTGCATCAGGAATGGCGTCAATGCTTACAACGATCACTTTGTCTTTCAGCCCGGCTTCAGAGAGGGCTTTTACCGCTCCCATTCCCATTTCGTCATTTTGGGCAAAGATGGCGCTGATCTGACTACCGTACGATTGTATCCAGTTTTCGGTAAGGGACATGGCTTTTGAACGGTCCCACTGACCAGTCTGCTCAGCCAGGAGCCTCAGTCCGGGAGTACCGGCCAGTATTTCCTTGGCGCCTTTATCCCTTTGTATCTGTGCGGCCTGTCCCATATAGCCGTGCATGATGAGTACATTGCCGTTCCCGTTCAGCTTTTCGGCGATATACCGCATGGCGATCCTGCCGGCCTCTACATCGTCGGAGCCTACGAATGCGGATGGCGAGGCGTTTGTTTCAGAATTAACGTTGATTATAGGGATACCCGCTGCCTTTGCTTTTTCTACCGCCGGGGAACTGGCCTCAACCTCACAGGGATTGAGTATAATGGCGTCTACTTTCTGGGCAATAAAACTCTCTACCTGTTCAACCTGCTTAAGTGCGGAACGTTCGGCGTCAACCATGATCAGCTTCACGCCGTGTTCTCCGGCCTTTTTTTCAATTTCATCCGCCACGTTGACCACGAACTCATTCTGCAGGCTCAGCATGGAAACACCGATAACAGGCCCGTTTGCAGTTTCTGCGCCGCCGCAGCTCCACAGCACTACTGCCAGAGATAAAGAGGATATTGCTTTTCTGATCATATAGAAGATACCTTTTGGGGTTTTATCAGGATTTGAAAATGAATTTAGAGTTTGATACTTAATTGTAATTGACCACCTAAACCTATTTCTACAATTTTTTGAAGAGTTGAAAGCCTGACTTCTTTGATGTTGTTTTCGATTTTTGAAATGTAGGACTTAGTAGTACCGATCTTTCCGGCAAGCTCTTCCTGGGTTAGTCCTTTCTCCAGCCTGGCCTGGTGAATCAAAGCGCCTACTTTGAACTCGTGATATCCTTTTTCGAGTTGCTCCCGTTTTGGAGTACCCCGTTTGCCGTAATGCTCGTCTTTAAATTGTTCGAGAGTAAGCCTGTCATTATTTTTCTCCTTCATAATATTCCCGTTTAATTTTAAGCGCCTTTTCTATTTCACTCGCCGGGATTTTTTGCGTCTTTTTTTGAAATCCGCTGGTAATTACAATCAGATCTCCCTGATCAAAAAAACAGAAAATTCTAAAAATATCATTTCCCTGCTGGATGCGAACTGCGTAAAGCCCCTCTGTATTTTCAATATGCTTTAAATAGGTAACCGGAATTATCGGAAGTTCCTCAATCAATTCCAGTGTCCAGATGATTTTGTCTTTAACTTTATTTCGTTGCTTCTCAAAGAAGGTTTCAAAATAGTCTTTATAGAAAATGACTGTTCGCTGGCTTTTCTTTTCTGCCGTCATGTAAAAGTATAATATGTTTCACTAAAGTGCAACTTTTGTCGGATTAAAAAACAAACTCCGACTTATTCAATTAAGAACGGAATATTTACCTGTTCTTACTTACACTATCCAGTACCACCGCTCCGACTATAATAAGTCCTTTGATCACCAACTGGTAATACGACGAAACATTCATCAGATCGAGGCCATTGCTGATCACTCCTATTAAAAGCGCTCCAAGCAATGTTCCTACCATATTGCCGGTGCCGCCTGATGTACTGGTACCGCCGATAATGGCCGCTGCGATGGCATCGAGCTCAAAGCCCATTCCTGCGTTTGGCTGGCCTGTGGTAATCCTTGACGTGAGTAGCACGCCTGCAATTCCCGCAAGGCCGCCGCAGAGCGTATAAACCATCATTTTGACCTTGTTTACATTAATCCCCGACGCTCTGGCCGCAAGCTCATTTCCGCCTACAGCATACATATAGCGTCCCCAGGTGGTCCTTCCAAGAAGCAATGCGCAGACAATGAAAGCAAGTACCAGGATAACGATAGGAAAGGGAACTCCGCGGATCGTCCCTCCGCCGATGAAATTAAAAGCATCCGAAAGATTGGAAACCGGCCGGCCGTTGCTGAAAATAAGCGCAAGCCCCCTGGCAATAGTCATAGTTCCCAGTGTAACTATAAAGGGAGGGACTTTACTCCTGGTAATAATAAGACCGTTGAAAGCTCCGAATATAATCCCGGTCCCGAGCCCGGCAGCAACGGGGACTATCAGAGGATACGAATCGGGATGGGCAAAAATAGCGGCAGCGATACCTGCTACGGCAAGCACCGACCCGAGCGATAAGTCAATACCGCCGGTAATAATGACGAATGTGACCCCAAATGCAAGTAACGCGTTGATGGATACCTGCGTGAGGATCACCCTCAGGTTCGACAGCGTCAGAAAAGCGGGATGAAGAACTGAAAGCAGTACACATATCAGCACAAATGCGAGGGCAATGCCGTATTGTCCGATGTGATCGAGTGAAATTTTTTTCATGAACGCGGAGTTATCGGGGCATAGAATGATACATGATTTTTTCCTGGGTCGCCTCGCTTTTATTGAGTAGCGCAGCCTGTTTTCCCTGCGAGAGCACCATGACCCTGTCACAAAGACCTATAATTTCAGGCATCTCAGAAGAGATCAGGATGATTCCAAGACCTTCCGAAGCGAGTTGCCGGATAAGATGATAAACCTCCACCTTGGCCCCTATGTCTATGCCTCTGGTAGGTTCATCGAGGATAATAACTTTAGGTTTGGCGAGCAGGGCTTTGGCGATCGCAACTTTCTGCTGGTTTCCGCCGCTTAACGTTTCGACGCGCTGATGAAGCGAGCTGCATTTGATACGCAGATGCCGTGCGAGCTTACCTGCCGCGTTTTGTTCGTCCTTTTTCCGGATAAACCCATAAGCAGCATAGTTGTTAAGACTGGCGAGCGAAATGTTACCGAGTACCGACATTTTGGTAACCAGGCCTACCGATTTCCTGTCTTCGCTGACATATGCAACCCCCTTCTTTATGGCGGTCCGGGGCGAGTCGGGCAGCATAGGCTCGCCATGGAGAAGGGCCTGACCCTCGTCTGCACAGTCAAGACCATAGAGCACACGGGCCAGTTCGGTGCGCCCGGCTCCAACCAGCCCGGAAATACCGAGAATTTCTCCGGCGTGAAGCTCGAAGGATATATCGTGAAAGCTGTTATGCCGTGAGAGATGCTGTACCGTATAGATAGGAGCTCCTTTTTCGGAGATATTCTCAGGAAAAATCCCGGAAAGCTTTCTTCCGACCATCAGCGAGATAAGCCCCTGCTGGTCCAGTTCCGCAGCCGGACGGGTGTCGATAAACCGGCCATCCCTGAAAACTGTAACAGTGTCTGAAATCCTGAAGATCTCATCCATTTTATGGGAAATATAGATAATTCCTACACCCCTGCTTTTCAGATCTTCAATAAGGCCGAAAAGTCTTTCGGCTTCCCTGTCGGATAGGGCCGAAGTCGGCTCATCCATGATCAGTATCCGCGCGTCGTTTGAGAGGGCTTTGGCTATCTCCACCATCTGCATCTCTGCGACGCTCAGTGATTTCATTTTTGCTTCCGGAGAAATGGGAATGCCCAGCCTTTCCAGCCGCTCTGCCGCCATTTTGTTGATGGCGCGGTTGTCAATCCACTTTTTCCAGAAACGGGTTATCTCTTTGCCGAGGAAGAGGTTTTCTGCTACAGACAATTCGGGTACGGCCAGCAGCTCCTGGTGAATCATAGAAATACCCTTTTGGAGCGCGTCGTAGGTTCCCCTGGGTTTGTATGGAGTGCCTTCCAGTAAAATATCGCCGGAATCGGGCTTTTCCAGTCCGGCAAGGATCTTCATGAAGGTCGATTTCCCGGCTCCGTTTTCGCCCATGAGCGCATGCACCTCACCTCTTCGCAATTCAAAAAAGATACCATCCAGGGCTTTTATTCCACTGTAGGTTTTTCTAAGGCCGCGGACCTGTAAAATACAATCTGGTGATAATTTTTGCTCCATGAACGACATGGAAAAACGTCAGGGATTTAAAAAGAAGGAGGGTATCCAAAGAAGTAATTCAATGGATACCCTCAATATTAGCAGCATTTGCCGGAAATTCTCATCAATCGGGAGAGATTACTTCAGCCAGCCTTCTACGCCGGTTTCCTTCCATTGACGGTCTTCGCCGGATTCGATGACTGCTTCGCATACTTTCTGGGTTTCCAGGGAGTCCCTGAAAGTAGGATGGCATTCTTCGCCAGTTTCAACTGCTTTCAGGAAATCGGCAACCTGGTGTACGAAGCTGTGCTCATAGCCGATCGAAAGGCCGGGAACCCACCATTTGCCCATGAAAGGCTGGTCACCGTCGGTCACATGAATCGAACGCCAGCCCCGGACGATACCCTCGTCCGAGTGGTCGAAATACTCCAGCCTGTTCAGGTCGTGAAGATCCCATCTGATAGAGGCGTTTCGACCGTTGATTTCAAAAGTATAAAGCGCTTTGTGGCCGCGTGCATACCTTGAGGACTCGAACAGTCCGAGGGAGCCGTTTTCAAAATGGCAGTGGAAAATACAGGCATCGTCGATTCCTACTTTTTCGAGCTTGCCCGTCTTTTCATGCACACGTTCCTTTACAAATGTTTCAGTTACTGCCGATACGTCTTTAATAGCACCGTTCAGCCACATGGCGGTATCGATACAGTGAGCGAGCAGGTCGCCGGTCACCCCTGACCCCGCTGCTTCTACATCCATGCGCCAGTTGCCGCCTCCCTGTGTAAGGTTTTCATTGATCGTCCAGTCCTGCAGGAAGTTGGCACGATAGTGATATATTTTGCCCAGCTTCCCCGAGTCGATGATCTGCTTAGCCAGAAGCACAGCAGGCAGACGACGATAATTATACCAAACGGTATTTTTTACACCTGCTTTTTCGATCGCTTCCACCATTTTCTGGCCTTCGTCTACGGTCCGGGCCAGCGGTTTTTCGCAAAGCACCATTTTACCGGCTTCAGCCGCAGCGATTGCAATTTCCGAGTGCATGTCGTTGGGAGTACAGATATCGACCGCATCGACATCGTCACGTTCCAGGACTTTCCGCCAATCGGTTTCGTAGGAAGCATAACCCCATTGTTGGGCGAATGCCTTTACTTTTTCCTCGTTGCGTGAGCATACTACCTGTAAAACAGGTTCATAAGCCAGCTCAGGGAAAAAGTTAGGTACTCTCCTGTATCCGTTAGAGTGGGTACGGCCCATAAAGCCGGTACCTATAAGGGCAATTCGCAATTGTTTTTTATCTGACATTTTGGTTAATTTTTTGGGTTTGTGATTTGGCCTTCGACTACGCTCAGGCACCGGTCGGTAGCTGAGCGGTGCCGAAGGCAGCCGGTAGCTGAGCGGAGCCGAAGCTATGCCTCGTACCAGCCGTGTGCTTTCCGTACCTTGATCATCGCGGCCAGGATATTATTCCATGTTTCCTGTTTGTACATCACTTCGTTGGGGAACATACAGCCGTCCCAGCAGATATGGCGGAACCGCCTGGTGAGCTCGCCATTTTCATCACGAAGCCAGAAGCCGGCATGGTGAACGATATCGAGCTTGCCGTTAGGATCCGTAGCCAGGCAGTGCCTGCCTGTTTTGTCGTGAGACCCGGTACCGTGAACGGTACCGTCGTTCTGGGCAACGTGGAAGTCTATCGTCCAGGGGCGCAGTGCGGCTGTAAGCTTTTTGAAGCCTTCGTCCAGCGTAGCTTTGTCATTCCACTCAAAATCCTGCGGAAGAATCCGGTCTTCAGGCCTGTTGTAACCGAGGAGATACAAAAATGAATGCGCCATATCGGCCTGGAAACCTACATTTTTCCGGTCGACCTGCTCGAGAAGATCCAGCATGGTTTTCCAGCTATGCATCCCGCCCCAGCATATTTCTCCTTCGGCCGCCAGGCTTTCGCCGAATTCTGCCGCGGCGTCGGCAGCTTCGCGGAATGTCTGCGCTATGAGCTTGGTGCTTTCTACGGGATTCTGTACCCATGCCTCTACACCGGTAGCCGAATCGATACGAACGACTCCCGAAGGGCGAACTCCCAGGTCACGGAGTTTCTGACCAATCCTGGCGGCTTTCCTTACCTGCTCCACGAATTGCTTACGCTCCTCCGGAGAACCGGCGGCCGAACCTCCTTCCGGCGGCCAGATAGGAGCCACCAGCGAACCTATGTTGAGGTTGTAACCTGCAACCTGGTCGGCGAGCCTTTTGATGTCGTCGTCAGAACTGTTGATGCTGAAATGGGCGTCGAACAAATCAATGTCTACACCATCAAATTTTACACCGTCGACTTCGGCAGCAGCAGTTTTCTCCAAAAGTGTTTCAAAAGGAATAATGGGCTCAGAGTCAGAGCCTTTTCCTACGATTCCCGGCCAGGTAGCATTGTGCAGCTTTGGGAAATTATTTTCAGGCATAATCTTGATAGTTTATTAGTTAAACATCTTCAATAGTTGTATTTAGGCACGCTAATCTGTTAAAGAATTTTTACAAACCAAGATCGGGATTGTTGGGCCCGAAGTGCTTGAGTATCACGATAGGGTCGTTGGCCGAAGGATTGGAAATCGTTATTCCTTCCCGCGCAGCCTTCTCGGTTACGAAAAATTCATCACTTGTATGCTGACCGTAGCGGATGAGGGCGGGCGTTTCGATGTCCCATACTCCGAACTTCCCGTGCCCCTGCATCACGATGAGGCCATATGCCGCGCCGTCTTTAATTGTAACGGTCTTACCGGGCAATACGGTAAGTTCCTTTGCGCTGAAAGCCTCCGAGCGGTAGCAAATCCACTTTTCTATGTAGCCTTCCGGCTCGGTTTCTTCGACGGGCCTTACCGGCTTCGGCGCCATAAACCTGTTTTCAATGATATTGGGGTCTACGTTAAGATCCCAGTCTATCACTTCCATAAGCTGATCGTAGTCTCCCTTACGGTCTTCGGGAGTTCCGTTCCAGAGTAGTTCTTCCGGGATAATCGCTTCATTGACAAGCGACTGGTACATGGCAAATACGTCGGACGCTTTCTGCGGTTCGTAAGTACACATGCTGCCCGGGGCGTGAAGCATCCCGGGAGGTACGTCCCATCCGGTGCCCGGCTCAAGTCTGAAAGCCTGCGAATAGTTCGTGATCTTATTGTCTCCTTTTGTGAAATTAACAAGACATTCGCGGATCTGCTCTTTGGTAGTTCCGGGAGCTATTCCGAAAAACGTGTAGGGGAAGTCGCCTCCGTGATTGTTGAGCTGCGGCGGAAAATAATAGGCTTCGGGCTTCCCTTTCTGGCCTATCAGGGCTGCATGCTCGTCGTTATGATGTATATGATGGGGAAGCGGCCCCATATTGTCGAAAAACTTGGAATACATCGGCCAGCTCTCATACTCGTTCCAGAGGCGGTCTCCTATAATCTGGCCTTTCAGCTCGTCTATGGCATCTTTCAGCAAAAACAGGATCTGTTCTCCGTCTTCTTCATAGATCACGAAGCTCAGACCTTCATGTTCACCTGTAAGCGGACCGTTTTTTGCAGGCGTGGTAGATGACAGCCAACGCTCGTCAATACCTCCTCTTTCCCCACCTAAAACATAATAATCGTCAGGATGCAGTTTGATTCTCCTTCCCGGTACACAAAAAGAACGGGGTACCCATGTCGGTGTAAGCCTTAACACCCCTTTACCTTGCTCCAATGCCCTTTCGGCAATACTTTTCTCTGCCATTGTTAATATTAATCTTGATAAATTACAAAAAGATGCTGACTAAAAAAATATGTTCGTATTCTGTTATGATGCTTTCGTCCGGAGCGCTTAAGGGTTGACTTCAAGAATAACTTCGTAGCTTTTGCTTTCTCCGGGGGCGATCCTGATCAGGGATCCGTTTTCCCTGGCTTTGGCCTGTCCGATCGGCGGATGGGTGCCGGGCTCGAGACCGGTTACATATTCATTGCGCCCCCAGTGCTGCCAGTTGGTAAGCCAGGGTAGCTCCGATTTATTGAACCTGAGCGATACGCCAAGATCCAGGCCCGGGTTATAGAGCCCGCACTCACTTATTCCGTTTTGCGCTTCCACGTCTATAAATGCCACTTCTTCCCCACTGCCGAGATGGGATTGGAGAGGCGGCGGGCAGACTTTAAAGTCATTTCCTTCTTTAAACAGGATCCCGTTTTTATCCCCTTGCCTGGTGCACCAGTCGCCTTCCCATCTGAGCTGTGTACCTTCGTCGAGAAGCGGCCAGCCGAAATTGAAGTGATAGAGGAGCATATGCGGAGCGGGAGTATTTCCCCGGTTCGTCACACGGTCATGGATTTTGAGAAATGCTTTTCCGAGCGTGCCCGAAATGGTTCTGGTCAGTTCCAGACTCGGGCCGAAAGGCTTGGTTTCACGCACAATACCGGTTATGCTGAAGTCGAGCAAACCGGCGGCAGGGTCGGGTTGTATGACCGAAATGAGTTCGGCAGGCAGGTTACTGACATGGCCGTGCAATCCTCTTTCACCGTGCTCGTCCGATTCGGGACCGCCAACGTGCGACAGCCCGCAGGTAGTGAGCAGCCCACCGGTAAAGGTCCTGAGCCAGTCTATCCCTTTGTCCGAGAAAGGCTGGGGTGCTGTAATGCCCACGTGGCTGATCCACGCAAGATTGTATTCGTTATAGAAAGCATCTGCGATGTCCATTCCCCTGTCGATCACGACTTTGTAACGGAATCCTGTACCGGTATTGATCCAGGCGATGCGGGTACCGCGACCTGCGCCGTTGTCTATTATGGAAGTCTCGATGCCTCCGAGCTGTTGACGATTTGAAATCTTATCTTTCCAGTTAAGTTTGGTCAGGGTCTGTTTTGGCATGATGTGAATGCTGGGAATCCGGTAATTTTTAGGTTAATCCTGCCTGATAGAGATATCTTTGTACTCTACTTTCATAGGAGGGCCTGTATGAATCTGAAGGCCGAGGAGTCCTTTGTTGCTGCGGTTTGCGGCATCATCGTCTTTTACTTCGCTCATTAAAGTCCCATTGATATAGTGCTGCAGCTTGTTGCCTTTTGCGACGATGCGTATTTCGTTCCAGTCCCCTGAATGAATTTTTCCTTTCAATTCTTCGGGCGCTCCCAGGGAGCTGGTCACTTCACGGCTTTGCCAGGCGTTTTTCTGGACATTGTTCTTCAGGGAAGCCGGGTCCGATGCATTGGGCTGGGTCCGGATGGTAGCGATTTCTCCGCGATAAGCCAGCGTGGTACGCTTTCTTTCTTCGTAATTCTGGCCGGTGTAATTGTTCTTTCCGTCAATATCCGCCTGGTACCCTTTCAGAGCGAAAGGTACATCTTCCACGCGTTCGCTCCGGTAGTTGACACCGGAATTCCCGGATTCGGAAATTCTGAAGCTGGCTTTAAATTCAAAATCGGCCGGTTGTCCGTCTTTCCAGATCAGGAAGCTGTTTTTTTCAAGAGGCTTATCCGGTGTGATTTCACCCGTCAGGATACCGTTTTCAACCCGCCAGTAACGTGTGTCGCCTTCCCAGCCCTTAAGAGTTTTCCCGTCGAAAATGCGCACAAATTTAGCTTTTTCGTTTTCGCCGGATTGCGGCTGATCGTCAGCATTCTGGCGTTGCGTACAGGAAAGGCTCAGCAACACTGCGGCGGAGAACATGAAGTTCCGGCTTTTTTGTCCGGCAAATAGTGAGGTTTTCATTTGAAGATAAATAATGCTTTGCTATAAATGATTAAGGTTCGGTTCAGAGATTATGTTCTGCAACCTTGGATTTGATAAAGCTGTATCCTTTTTCGGCAATATCCCATGGTTTTGAGAATTCGCGCCAGACTCCTATGGCGTTGGCGAAGTCGGGATCGTTCCTGGAAAAAGCCTCGATGGTAAGCCACCCGTCATAGCCGGTACGGGCCAGCGCGGCAAAGACCTCATCGAAGTTAACGTGCCCGTCACCCGGTGTTCCGCGGTCATTCTCACTGATATGTACATGGGTGAGCACGGGTGAAATGGTTTCGATAGCCGCCGCGAAGCTCTTCTCTTCCACGTTGGCATGGTGCGTGTCGAACATTCCCTTTATATTGGGATGATCTGTAAGGCGCACAAGCTTTAGAAGCTGTTCCATGGTGTTTACCAGGTAACATTCAAAGCGGTTGAGCGCTTCCGGGCAAAGCGTGATATTGGCCTGGGCGGCATATTCGCCTGCCTTATGGAGCACTTCAGCGGCAAGCCGGTATTCGTCTTCCTGCGGGGCGTGATTGGCAAAAACAGTATGGGCCGAATGGAACGGCCCTACAATAAGCGGGGCATTAAGTGCATGCGCCCGGTCTATTTTGGCCTTAATGGCATCGAGAGCCCTTGCACGGACGGATGCAGACGGGTCTATCGGGTTTTCGTCTTTCCCCAAAACAAAAACAGATGTCACCTCAAGGCCTGTCTGCCGGAGGAAATCCCCGGTTTTTTGAAATGTCGGGATGTCATAAGGGCCTATAAAAAGCTCGACTCCGTCGTAGCCTATGGTTTTGAGTCGTTCAAAGACCGGGTTGAGATCTTCGGAGACGCCGGCAGTCCAGGCGAGCACATTGAAACCGATTTTATTCATATTGTCATCGAGGAACTCTTCGCACATTGGACAAAACCATCTTTGTGAAGAGTTGTTTTATTTGCTTATATCTATAAAAAACCACTATAAAAAGGATTCAAGTCGGCATGTTAAATGTGAAAAGTACAAAAAGATTCAACAGTATAGAATAGTTGTTTTCTTGTATTTAACTGAGTTGACAAACTTGGAAAATCCCTATTTTTTTATTCAAAAATTCATAGTTATTAGATTTTTACTGTCCTGTACATTCCTGTTGCTCGGGCCTTTTCAGGGCTTTGACACAGGTTGGGAGGAGGACGGCTTCTTCCTTCCTTTCCATTTTTTCAGCACCATATCGGCGATGACCCTGTAGCCTTCATCTGAAGGGTGAAGACCGTCATAGGTCATGAAGACGGCCTCGGGAGGGTAGGGGTATTCATCTTTTTCGGGATCGAATGCTATCGAAGTATATTCCGGGTAGGAGTAATTCCTGTAGCTCTCCCCGCCCGGTTCCCGAAGCCGTTTGAAATGTACCATATTTTCGGGTGTTATCCCGCTTCCGTAAAACAAATCTACCACAGGGAGTTTTTCGCGCCGGCCGATCCTGGCGATAAGGTCGGCTACCTCCGATAGCTTTTGGCCGTTTTTATCGCGATAAGAGCCGTAAGCATTGTTTTTCATGTTGGCGATATACACAAAATCGCCGCGCTGCAGGGGTGTGATCAGCATGATACGGGCTTTGGGGCTAAGACTGCGCAGCTTGTCGAGGATAACCCTGAATGCCCCGTTGATCGTATTCGGGCCGGTATTGTTGAGGTAGTCATCGAACGTACCAACGGGCTGGCCCTGCCACCAGTCGTTTGTACCCAGGAAAATCGTATAAACGTCGGACTTCTCCAGGCCCAGGTTGTCTATTTGCTGTGCGATCCGAACGGCGCTCCACCCGTTATATCCTTTGTTGATGTACGTGATAGCCGGGTATTTTTCCGAGATCAGGGTCAGGTATCCCTTGGTGATGCGGTTCCCTGTCTGTTCGGGGTGATCGTTGAGGTAAGTGATCGAATCGCCGATCGCAGTCCACACGATTGGCCTGGGCTTTGAAGCCGAAAGCAGGCAAGCGAATGTAAAAATGAGTAATGCAGGTAGTTTGAGCTTTCGGGTATAGGAAATCGGGATCATATGGGTAAAATTATATAATAATTGAGATGATGAAGCCGCAGGCCCTGCGGCTGTATTGGGGTGATTCCGGCTCTGCTGCTGTTGCGATGAAGCAGCATCACTTCATTCTCCCCGGGTTTTCCTCCACAAAAGCAGCCCACCCCCCCTTTTTAATCTTTCCTTTCGTGGCTGTCGCAGCAGGCGAATTGGCATGAAAATGATGACAGACGGCGATTGCAATTCCGTCGGTAGCATCCATAAATTCCTGGTTGAGTTCTTGTTTCAATATTTTTTCCAGTATAAACGCAACCTGCTCCTTGCTTGCGTTCCCGTTCCCGGTCACTGATTGTTTTACTTTTTTCGGAGAGTATTCTACGATCGGGATATTCCGTGACAGGGCGGCGGCCATAGTGACGCCCTGCGCCCGCCCGAGCTTTAACATAGACTGTGGGTTTTTGCCGTAAAATGCATCTTCTATAGCTATTTCGTCGGGCATGTATTCTTCCGTCAACTGGATGACCCGTTCGAATATTTTCTTTAGTTTGAGCTGATGGGTGCTATATTTGCTCAACTTAATAACACCGTATTGGAGCAAAGTTATTTCCTGCCCTTTTACAGCTATTACGCCGTAGCCCATCACCTGAGTGCCGGGATCGACGCCCATGATGATTTTTTCAGGATGCCCTTTTTGAATACTCATGGCGCAATTTAGAAAACTCTTACCGGAGAAAGAGCTTCTTGCACAATTTCCATGGAAAATCGCCCTGAAGCTGCTTTTGACAGGTTTTTTTCTGATTTTACTTTGGGTTTTGCTGAAAAAACAGGAGCAGGGCCTGCGTGACGTCTTGCTGGCTACACTTACGCACCTGAAGGAAGGAGAGGGGATATGGTTATGCTGGCTGCTTGCGCTGGTACCCGTCAATTGGGCGCTGGAAAGCTTAAAATGGCAATTATTGGTGAACAAAATTCAGACGATATCCTTTACTGATGCGGTCTGCAGCACGCTTTCCGGCTTGTTGTCGGGACTGGCGTTGCCGGCCCAGATAGGCGACGTTGTGGGTAGGGTAGCGGCTTTAAATATCGCGCACCGTTCGAGGACGATAGGAGCTGCCTTTATTTCAGGCGGGATCCAGTTTTATGCGGCGATTTTTGCAGGACTATTGAGCCTCTTTTTTCTCTGGGATAGGTTGGGTGCAGGCCGGGCTTCCCTGGTAATGCTGACATTGCTGCTCGGGATAGTGGTCGCAGCCGGTTTTTTAATGTTCATTTTTCGCAAGCCGCTTCTTGCCGGGATCCCGTCAAATGGTCTCTGGAGAAAAGTGAGATCATCGCTGGAAGTGATCAATGACTATAGTAATGGGGAGCTATTGCTGGCATTTGGCATCGGAGCGCTTCGGTATCTCACCTATATGGCCCAGTTTGTAGCAGGGCTGCTGCTTTTTGCCTTTGAACTTTCTTTCATAGAGCTGGTTAGCTGTGTGGCGCTGGTCCTGATGATAAAGACGGTAATGCCGGCGCTTAATTTACTTGGAGATCTAGGTTTACGGGGAGTTTCTGCGGTGCTCATTTTTGGAAAATTCGGTATCCTGCCGGATGAAATTATCGCAGTGACCTTGTTAATTTGGGTGACTAATATCCTGATCCCGGCTTTGTTTGGATTGTTTTTGATCTGGGTTCGTTCCTGGAAATTCATATGATCTGGTTAGAAAATATCCTATGGCTTCTGACGGGAAGCTACGCGTTGTTTACCCTTTGGTTGTGGTGGACCTGGAAGCGTATGCCTGTTTTTAGCTCCGAGGCCGGCGACGGGCGAGGGGACGAGGTATTGATATCGGTGATCATACCGGTAAGAAATGAAGCAGGATTTCTTCCGTTGTTACTTGAGGATCTTAATCGCCAGGCGTTGACCAGGTCTTCGTTCGAGGTTTTGCTGGTAGACGACGCTTCAACCGATGGGACGGCAGACCTCGTCAGGGATTTTGCAACCCGCAGTAACATAAACCTCTGCTTATTGGAATCAGATGGCGACCGGGCAGCGTCTCCCAAAAAGCGGGCAATCGGCACGGCTATTCAAAGTGCTAAAGGAAAATACATTGTAACTACCGACGGCGATTGCCGGGTAGGAGAGAACTGGCTGTCAGTCATCATTTCATGTTTTGAGAATACAGGGGCCAAATGCGTAAGCGGCCCCGTTACTTTTACCAGCGAAGCCAGGATAACGGATTACTTACAAACTGTCGAGTTTTCCAGTCTTGTAGGCAGCGGGGCATGCGCTATCGCTGCGGGCTATCCCAATATGTGCAACGGCGCTAATTTTGCATACCAAAAAGCCGTTTTTTATGAGGTCGGCGGATTTGACGGTATAGATCACATAGCATCGGGTGATGATGAGTTTCTGCTGCAAAAAATTGCGAAGCAATATCCGGGTAAGATCGCGTTCCTGAAATCGGAAGAGGCGGTTGTACAGACAACCCCTCATCAAACATGGAGCGGTTTTAAAAGCCAGCGTCGGCGATGGGCCAGCAAATGGAAGCACTATACCAGCGCTTCTCCGAAAGTATTGGCTGTTTTTATTTTCCTTGCGAACCTGTCGGTGCTTACGACAGGATTTTCCTACGCATCGGGCGTACTGTCAGGGTACAGCGTATTCGCCATAATATCGTTGAAAATCCTGCCGGAATGGCTTTTTATCGGCGCGGTTTTGCGGTTCCTGAAAAAAGAACATACCCTTTGGTGTATACCTGTCGTACAGGTGATTTACCCGTTTTATGTTTTGTTTTTTGGTCTTGCCGGGCAGAGAGGTACGTATTTCTGGAAGGGACGTGAGTTGAATTAGAGAAAAGAAACGCAAAAAGTAACTATCTGCCGATTACCAGCCTGTATGTCTGAGAACGGTTATCGGTTTTTTCCACCCGTAACAGGTATAGGCCGGTTGGGAGGTGGCTGACGATCAATGAACGGTTTAGCCGATCGACGGTATAAGAGATTTCCTGTCCGGCCTGATTGTAAAGCCTGAGGGTTTTAATCTCGTCCCAACCTACCGATTTGAGTGAAACCCTGTGGGCGGCGGGATTGGGATATAGAATGGCGCCGGCGCTTTCAATCGTGTTCTTTCGTCGTACCGAAACAATGGGGGAGTAAGTAAAAGTATTATCCGAATCAACGATACGGAGACGGTAGTATTTTATTTCCTCCATTCCGGCAATAAGAGGCAAAAAATCAGTGAAGAAATAGGCCTGTATTCCTTCGCTGCGGCCTTTCGCTTTTACGGTACCTATAGTTTCAAATGCCCGGGCGTCTGTACTGCGCTGTATTTCAAAGTGCGACGCGTTGATTTCCTCTGTAGTGCGCCAGGTAAGCAGTGCTGTGTTTTCCTGCAGAGCGGCGGTAAATGTGGCGAGCGATACCGGCAGCGCCGATTCATGGATCAATTCATAAGCGCCCATGTCGATCCGTGGGCCGTAAAAGCGTTCGTTTGTCGCAAGGTCTATGGGAGTATTTCCATTATTTTCAGGAAACAGGTACCTGCCGGTTTCGGGGTCTCCTTTGTTGACGACGGGACTGCCCGGGGTCAGTTGGTAGTCGCCTGCTCCGGTATCTTTAAATTTCGGATCCGTGTTCCCATTAATATTGCCCGTGCCTGAAGTTCCGTCTAATCCCTGGATCAGGCTATACGAAATTTCGGGTTCGGAAGGAGGGGTATCGGGATTGGAAGAATGCTGCAGCCTGATCCCGCTGCTGTTACCCTGGATAATAGTATTTTTGATGATAACATCTTTGGGCAGCCGAAGTGAAATACCTCCTCCGTAAGATCCGTTGTCGGATGTTCCGACAACATTTCCGGCAATCGTGGTGTTGAGAATCTTCAGATAGGATACGCCGGAACCATGTATTCCCCCTCCTCCTCCGAATGAGCTCAAAGTAGAATTTCCTGCGAAAAGGCTATTGATGATGATGGTTCTGCCTCCGGAGATAGATAGCCCGCCACCTCCGTCCTCTGACGAGTTCTGCTGAAAAACACAGTTGGAAATTTTTAAGGGAAGGTTGCCTCCGTCGCTGAATATCCCGCCTCCGTCATCTCTTGTACTATTATTAATAAAGCGGGAGTTCCGTATCGCAGGACTGCTTCCATATGGAATGAACAGCCCGCCTCCGTTACAACCCTTCGAAGAGGGAGAACAGTTTACTTTATTGGCATTTCCCAGCGTAATGGTAAAGCCGTCTAAGATACCTGTCACCGTATTGGACCGGGTGGATACTACACCAAAGCTGTTGTTATTGTCCATGGTGCCGTTTTTGTCGATATCGCCGCTCAGTATCGTAGGATTTGCATCCACATTCCGTTCCCACAAGTGACTTTCGGTACCGTTGAAACCGCCGTAAACCGCCGATTTGTTACATAATTCAAAGCTAAGGTCACGGTCTCCCGGGGTCAGGCCTATACCCGCGTCAGGGTAGTAAGTATCTGTCGCCACCCATATCTGGGTTTGCTCGTTGATGGTGTTTCCTCCGGAACATACGGAAGCAAGGGCATCCTGCAGGCTGGTGTAGGCGTTGGCCCAGGAAGTGCCGTTGTTGGCGCCGGTAGCCTTTTTATTTACATACACGACAGGCGTGGGGAGACTGGTGTCGTCAAATATTTTGGCGATAAAATAGGCTTCTGTACCGTAGGTATTTTCGGTTTTAAATGCGCCGGGCGTCGCCAGGTCGCTACTGACCGTCGCGCCGATCACGTAGAGATTGTTGTTGTGGTCTGTTGCGACATTTTTGACTACTTCCGCAAAATCCCCGCCTATGTAGGATCCCCATATACCGCGTCCTCCCGGGTTGAATTTTACTACGAATCCTCTCTGATAGGGGCCTCTATCATCCAGAAAGCCATTAAATGCTATTCCGTTGAGGCTCCTGGTCCTTCCTGCTATGTAGACATTGCCGGTCATGTCGACGGTGCAGGAAGTCACGTCCTCGTCGTCGTCTCCCCCATAGTAGGTGCTCCAGAGCAGGGTGCCGGTTTTATCGAATTTGGCGAGGAACGCATCGCCAAAGAAATCGCCGCCGCCATAAGTGTTCTGAAATGGTAGTAAAACGGGGAAATTTGCGCTTTCCGTATTGCCTGCCACGTATATATTGCCATCGGGATCTGTTGTGCATGCTGTGGCCTCATCAGAATCGCTTCCTCCCAGGTAAGTTGCCCAGATCCGTTCTCCGTTGGTACTGAATTTTGCCAGGAAGGCGTCGCCTCCACCGCCCCCGTTGGTAGTTTGAAAGACCTCCGGAGTCGTGCCGATCCCGCCGGAGCTTCTTCCGGCCATCACGACGTTACCTTCGGTATCGGTAGCGCAGGCGTGCCCATGTTCAAACAGGTAAGCGCCTCCGTAGTAGGTTGTCCACTGGAATACCCCGGTCGAGCTGAATTTGGCCAGGAAAGCATCATATTGAAACTGGTCCTCGCTTCCGCTGTAGTTTTTTTGGAAGCTTGTCGCGTCGGTAGGGAGGTCATTGCTTCGGGTTTCACCGCAGATATAGACGTTTCCGCCTGCATCGGTTGCGCAGCCATACACTTTGTCTGAGTGGTTTCCGCCGAAATAGGTAGCCCAGAGCAATGCCCCGGATCCGTTCATCTTTCCTAAAAAGACATCATAAGCCTCTGCTACGGGTAATGCACCGTGATCGGACAGGGCGCTTTGATGCGCCCCCGGTGTGGCAGGGAGATCGTTACTATGCGCTTTACCGGTAAAATAGAGATTCCCGGCGGGATCTACCACGCACGAGTGGCCGAATTCATAAACGGAGCCTCCGAAATAGGTACTCCAGAGACGCTCCCCGTTGCTGTTGAATTTGACTATGAATGCATTTGCCTGACCGTTTAAATTGTTCTGGTAGCCATTGTGTGCAATACCTGTAGCGCTGAGGGTAGTGCCCATCATGTATATGTTTCCTTCTGCGTCGGTTGCGCTTCCGGCAGGATTATCAGCAATATCATTTGTAAGTCCTATGCCTGTGTAGTAGGTCAACCATTTTATTTCCGGGTCAATGACCAGCGTCTTGCTTGTATCGTATGGTTCTATCCTGAAACCGTACAGGTTTTTTCTGATTTCCTTGAATTGCGTAGGTACGGTCAGGTGATCGCAGTAGCTTACCGGGGGCAGCTCCTTCACTTCACCCAACTTTGTTTTCATTACCATTGCACCGATTTCGTCAATATAGGTGTCGTCGGCATCCTCTACTTCAAGCTGTATAAGTGAAGGGTCGGCACCCGGCTTTACTATAAAATCATATTTAAAGCTTTCACTGTCTTCGTCCTGCCGGTCAGTATAGAGCACCCAGTCAATACCGGGGTAAACGTTTTCCAGGATGATTTTTCGGTAGCTTCCGGCGATAAGGTCACCTTCAACGCCCGGCCGGAGATGCCTCTCGGTGTATATAGTCTCCGCTTCTTTCCTGACAACAGGGTTTGGATTGGCATTTTTGAGGTTTACCGAATAGCGATGTGCCTGTATACGGGGCATACTTTCAGCCTGCGGCCCGCTACCAGGCAGGGTTGCTTTTAAGAACTGGTAGTGAAGACCGGTTTTGGTGACATATACCTTCGCGTCGGCGTCACCGGCATAAAACAAGACTGAATTAGCGGTGTGGCCTGCATCCGCGTCCGTCAGTTGTCCTTTATTTTCTATAAAAAGAAGCTTTTTTTTGAAGAGCTCCCGATTCGTTTTAAGAGAGGGGGAGGATCCTGCCGGAGGTGTCCCATTGGTACTGTCGAAGGCACACAGGAAAAGAATAATCGCGGCAAAAGGTAGAATCTTTATCATGATTGGCTATGGTTTATCACGATAAAATTAACCTGTCAACGGAGGGGAGACAATCCAGGAAAACCTGTATTTTGACTATATGGAAACCTGTAATTACAGGTTAGCAGGCAGGTATTAAATAAAGGCGGTCGGTGTGAAGGCGGTATAGCCGGCGTTTATGGAAATAATAAATGTACAAGGCTTGTGGGATAGGCTACAGATATCTGCAAATCTCCGATTGCTTCCTGTTCATTTCTGATCGGTCTTATGACTACGCTTATATTTTCATCATTATATGAATCGAACAACAGGTTAGAATTAATATTTATTTGTCCTTTTGGAATCCATATTCTGCGCGGCGTGCTGTATCCTTCCCGAACAGTCGAATTACGTCCCGAAGTAGTTAGTATTAGCTGGCATTCCTGGAAGGTTTCTCCGTTAAGAGTAATTGCGATCCTGTTCGTGAAATTCCGATGCCTTGAAGGAATATAGATTCCCTTAACCAGGCGATCCTCGCTATCCACATGAAAAGTATAGGTGTTCTTTTTACCGTCCCTCACAATACGGGTTACATAAAAAGCACTTATCCCCAGGATTGAGATTAATAAGGCTCCGAATATTATACCAATCAGTATAGGTATGGTGCGTAAAATTTTTGTGACCTTCTTCATCAGGAATTTGAGTTAACGTCTGAGGATCAATTCTAAACTTCCTATTCGGTCAGAACCTGTTTCTTTTATATCGAATAATGATTCTACAAGAGGTATGTTCCCTGCTAATTCCAAAGAGCCGGGACTGTCCGTAAGAAAATAAAAAGAGAATGCTTCGCCCTCGTTCGGGATGTTGAAAGTAGTATCGATGTTGCCTTTTTTCAGTGGCAGTGACAGATAGTCCCGCTCATCTTTTCTTAACAGCAGGCGGGAGTTATTCCACATTTCGCCGCGTAACATAATGCTGGTTTCCCGCTGTTTTTGTGACTGATCTCCCGGAACCTGGAAGACTATCGCGGTTGAGACAAAAGAGCATGCTGTAAAATGGTAAATGTTCCGGTTTTCCCGGGTCTCACTGCTGCACGAGAAGAAGATCAGGCAGGATAAAAGAGCTGCTGTTCTTGTGACCATCATACACATAGAATTCAGGCAAAAAAAGCAGCGAGCCGGAATCTCCAACTCGCTGTCTTCAAATTAACGATACAAACTTACTTAACTAAATCTTTATTCTTATTGAAGTATCCACATTTTGGAAGAAGGCAGATCTTTACCTCCCAATGCGGATACAGCGGCGTCATATTGCTCTTTGTTGTTGCTGCGTTCGTCTAACGGGTAGACGTAACGCTGCGGATAGGCATACGACGAGAAAGTAGGAGCTATAGCGCCAACGAAAGCAGGTTTTCCTGTCCTTCTGACATCAGTATAAGCTTCTGTCTGGTTGGTAACCAGCAGAGAAAGCCATTTCTGAAGTGCAATCTTGTCAAGATCGGCGGCTGTCCCGTCGAGTGCCACACCTGCTTTATCGCAATAAGCAGCGAAGTTATCGACAATTTTATCGGAACCGATGTGAGTTGCAGGCTTGGTTCCGTCCTGTATCTGCCACCTTTGGAACGACAATTTAATGCCATTGTCATAGTAGCCTTTTACAGTTCCTGCAGAAATCCATCCTTTCTGACGGGCTTCCGCGAGCAGGAATGCCATTTCACTAGCCTCCATTAATACCGCTTTCAAAGCAGGGCCTTTTGTTTCGGCAATCAGCTTTGAAAACCCGGTGATACGACGGTTGTCATAGAAGCTGTTGCTTCCAGCCAGGCCCGAGCCGGCATACTGGAGGTGTACGTTCAGCGGGTTAGGCGTCCCAAACCACTTAGCGTCGATCTCGTAAGGAACCGAGGTGATTTTACCAGTGAGATCACGTCCGGCTGCTTCCAGTTCAGATGCCTGGTAGAGCGACTTCGGATAATACGTGATGGGATAAGTATACCCGTTGATTTTTACATCTTCCGTCACCTGCGTCGCTTTGTTCGATACCGGCGACAAAACCGGTGCAAAGATCACATACATCCTGGGGTCGTCCAGTGCGACCATCTGATCGATCAGGTATTTGGTGGGTTTCTGCTCTGTGAAGTTGTTGCCGGTTCCCCAGTTTCTTTGCAGGTACCATGCCTGGTTCTCCTCAGATCCTGAAAAATCCAGGGCGGCGTTGTCAGCTACGGCCGACATGTAATTGTTACCGCTTGCGATTGCCTGCATTTCACCACTCAGATCCCGTCCGGCTTTTTTGAATGCTTCGTAGGAGTGAACCATCAGGCGGAACTTCAGCGAGTTGGCAAACTTCAGCCATTTAGTTTTGTCGCCTTTGAACAATACATCGTGATCAGCCGGCAATCCTTTGCTGGAAGGATTTGACAGGATAGAAACCGCATTGTCCAGCATGGTGAACATGGCTGCGTAAACTTCCTTCTGAGAATCAAATTTAGGGAACAGGTTTCCTGTCCTTCCCTGTACCGCCTCAGTAAAAGGAACGTCTCCGTATTTCTCGGTGAGGTAAGCTCCTATCACGCATTTCAGGATGTCGGATGCCGCTACGTTCGCCATGTTGTCTTCGTTGGTAGCGAGCGTATTGATCGCAGCCAGTGTTCTCAACTGGTTAGTATAAGCATTGGCTCCCTGGAAATCCCAGTTCTGGTCGGTTTTCGTATAGAAACCGGCTATCTGGTCACTGCTGTAGCAATCCATGAAGTAAAGAGCAGCCTGTCCTTTCGGAGCATCCGTAACCGCCGAACCATAGCTCTTTGCCACGTTTACGATACCGCTTGTCAGCTGGTAACGTGAATAGGTAAAGTAGTTGACGTCAAAGGAAGTCTGCCTTTCGTCTATCCGCAACTGGTCGTCACAGGCCATTCCCGAAACGAACAGTGCGCCTAAAGCAAGATATTTTATTGATTTCTTGGTCATTATCTTAACGTTTTAAAATTGCCGTTACTTTCGATTAGAAGGTAAACCCAAGTTTCACACCCATTGTACGAATCGGAGGGAGACCGAATTGAGAGACACCCATACCGGTAAGACCATCGTAGAAAGCAGTTTCAGGGTCTTCATTCATCCTGTTTTTCGCCCAGAACATTACGTTTTTGGCAAATGCAGTGACAGAAATATCCTGGCAGCGGATTTTTTGAGCAATTGCCCTGTCGAGCGAATAGGTAAGGTTGATTTCTTTGATTTTGAAAGAAGTCGCGTCGTGAGTCCTGAATTGAGCGCCGGACCAAAGCTCATTACCTTCCATTCCATAAGGGTTCAGGTAAATTGTCTTGGTAGGATCGTCCCCGTTCCTGATATACTGATCATCGGACAGGCTGAGTTTTTGTTCCGGTGTAAGCGTTGACAGATCAACGTTCGGGTTAACATATACTGCATTCCAGTATCCGAAATATCTCGGGTCTCCGTTATACAGGCCCATAATGTTCTGCATTTTTTCCCTGTAGTCCTCGAAACCTTCTCCTTTAAACATATCGTCCGGGTTAGGCATGCTTGAGAGCCCGCCTGCAAAACGACCGCCTGTCCAGTATTCATTGTACTTATCTCCATAAATCTGCTTGAGGTCGGCCATACCGTCGTCGATCATGATTTTCTGGGTTTCAGAGATAAATACGCCGCCGACTCTGAGGCTGGACACTACGTTGAAACGGAAGTTTTTATACTTGGTATCGATATTGAAACCATATATTGCTTTCGGGTTCATGTTGCCCAGGTACCCGTTCTTCCTGATGTAGTCGGTGGTCCGTACCGATTCCTCGATAATACCGTCAACACCGGTCAGCATCATCCCTTTGTATTTCCCGGTCTGGATGTACCCGATCGGAGATTCCGCATAAAGGTCTCCTACTCTTGAGCCTTTGAACAAAGACAACATCGCTGAGCCGCGGTAGCTATAGAATTTCTCTGCGAAACGCGGATCCAGGTCATCGATAATCGATTTGAACGTGGTTATGTTTCCGGTTACGTTTACCTCCCAGTCTTTTGTACGAACCGGAGTTACGGTAAGAGAAGCTTCAATACCGGTAGATTTTACCGATCCCATGTTGGTCAGTACAGAGCTGAATCCCGAAGAGCCTACCACCGGCAGGTTCTGGATCTGGTTGATGTGGTTTTTGGAATACGCGGTGAATTCACCGGAGATGCGGTTGTTAAACGCTCTGAAATCCAAACCTACTTCTTTGGTTACGTTCAATTCAGGGTTGATGTTGGCGTCCACCAGGTCACCTCCTACTGTACCCATTGTTACACCACCCCAGGTAGCGCTTGAAATGCCGTAAGCGTTGAGATTGACCGGAGTACCAATGCCATAACCTGTTTCGGCGTAACCTCCTCTCAGTTTTAAGAAGTTGATGGCAGATCCCATATTAATAGTTTCAGATGCAATCCAGCTGAGAGACGCTCCCGGATAGAAATGGTTATCCTTTTCGTGGTTCAGAATACCCACCCAGTCGTTACGGCCTGACAATTCAAGATAAAGCATGTTTTGCCAGCCGAAGGTAGCCGTTGCATAGGCGCCATAGTTTCTTGAAGAATAGCCACGGCTGAATGAGGCCGACTGCCTTACTGCCGGAGTCAATGCCCCGTAGCCGAAGGAATTGGGTGTGGTCAGTTCGTTGCCTCCGAAACTGGAGCTGTTTGCCTCACTGAAGTTGTAAGAAAAACCACCTACTGCGTCAACAGAAAGCTTGTCGGAAAGGAAGTAGTTATTATAGGCGAGCAACGCATCGGTTCTTACGTTAATATTGCTTGATTGTATTTGCTCATAACCTCCTTTTTGCGCTCTTTCAGATCCCCAGGGGGTTTTACGCTCAAATGCGAAGCTTTCATGGCTCAAACCGGAGCGAAGGGTGAAAAGCAGGGGAGTAGCCAGTTTCCAGTCCAGTTGCGCCTTTCCGAAAAAGATATCTTTCGCATAGGTCCTGATAATGTTCTGAGCGGCGAAATAGGGTCCGTTTTTACCGATTGCGTTGTCAAAGCCGGCGGCGTTAACGCGGCTGAGACGTGCTTCTCCGGGATTAGACAAGTAAGGAGTATTCTGGTAGGTACCTGTCCAGTCCGTCAACCAGGTATTGGCGCTTTTCCAATCAGACATTTTAGGCATGTTGATCGGCATAGACATGGCATGCGCCAGCGGGTTGTCTTCACGTTTACCATAAACGTTTGACTGGTTCGGAACGAAAGTACGCGAGTAAGACGCCTGGGAAGAAACAGAAACATCCTTGGTTATCTTGTACTGGGAATCGAACGAAACACTGGTACGGTTAGTCTTGTTACCCGGAACGACTGCATTGTGGATCAGGTTACCGAAATTGAGACGGTAATTGCCTTTGTCATAATTTCCGGTTACCGCAATGTTGTTGTCGGTCATAACGCCGGTCCGCAGGAATGCCTGCAAAGGGTCTTTATCTCCCCGGGCTTCCATTATGGATTGCTCCCATGCCTGTGTTCCGATATTCCATCTCCACAGCGGAACAGTATTATTCTTTTTGTCATCTATGTGCCAGCCCAATCCTTTTTTATCGGCAGTCAAAGGCTCGCCTTCTTCACCACCCTGGAAGAAAGTCCTCTGAACGGGAGGAGAGCTGAACCCTTTGTCAAAAGAAAGCGCGGTATTAAAAGAAATTCCGATTCCTTTTTTGGCGTTCGCACCCGATTTTGTCGTAACAAGGATTACCCCGTTACCAGCCTGAGAACCGTATAGTGCAGCGGCGCTGGCTCCTTTCAACACTGAGATACTTTCGATATCTTCAGGATTGAGCGAGGCCATAAAGTTACCTACGTCGATTCCGACAGGGTTATTTTGATCCCTGTTTGAGGTGGCGGCGGTATTGGACATCAGAGGCACGCCGTTGAGGACGATCAGGGGTTGGGTGCTGTTGTTGATGTTACCACTGTTCCCTTTCATAATCCCCGCAAGCGAAGAAGCGCCACGGATGTTGAATAAAACGGAAGAGGTCGGCGACGAAGTCAGGCTGTTGATCTGTACACCGGTAACCTTACCTTCCATCGCTTTCAAGGGGTTTGAAACACCCGCTGCCCGTAACTCGTCGGAGTTGACGGTAGACATGTTATACCCCAGAGACCGCTTTTCCCTTTTCAAACCAAGAGAAGTTACAACGACCTCATTCAGAGTTTCCTGGCTTTCTTCAAGGGTTACATTCAGTATCGAACTGCTTCCTACGTTCACTTCCTGTGAAGCGTATCCTATAAATGAGAAAATAAGCACCTGGCCGGCTGAATCTCCCACTCTTATGGAATAATTTCCGCCTGCGTCCGTAGTTGTTCCCGACGTCGTTCCTTTCAAAAGGATATTCACACCGGGAAGAGCGCTTCCGTCAGAAGCAGAAACCTTTCCCGTAACCGTGCGCTCAGCCGCCGGTTTCATCGCAGAAGTTCTTTCCTTCGACCCGAAATTGGCAGTCGAATTCTTTCCCGGAGTGCTCCCGGGACTGCTTCCGTAGGAGGGATAGGCGCTGCCAGCCCACGAAAGCCACACACAAAGGAGGAAGAGGGTTTTCTTCCCCGTGGTAGACATAGAGATTTTCATCGATTCAAAATTGGGTTGATAAAAAACTGAACTGTAATAATTTTAAGGTGATCATTTTGTTTTGCTAACAGAATGCAAACGAGACGCTGCCAAAAGCCAATAGGCCGTTTTTTGTTGATAGATAGTTGTTACATAGACATTTATATATTGGTTAAATTCGTGAACCTTTTCAGGATATTTTAAATGTTTAACGTTGTAAATCCTTTTTCGGAAAAATCTTACACGGTGGGGGGGACTGCCGTTTTTAAGTACAGTAATTACAAGGGTTAGGTTAAATAGTACTATCAGGTTTAGTTTTTTTTTCTATAGCCGGTTCCTCTTCAGATAGTAGGATAGCTAAATCGACGGTTTCCTCTAACTTTACACTCTCATATTGCGAGGATTTGCCTGTAGAGGCATTAGGATTCAGATTAAATTTTATGCGTTCAGATAAAACAACCATTCCTGCCGGAAAGCTGACGGAAGATGCTATCGGGCTTCTGAAAAAACTGATATCGGTACAGTCGTTCAGCAGGGAGGAAGAAGGAACAGCCCGCCTTATCGAGTCATTTTTTGAAAGTAAAGGAATTCCTTTCAGCAGGAAGAAAAACAATATATGGGCATTTAACCGGTATTTCGACGCTGATAAGCCGACTGTCCTGCTGAACTCTCACCATGATACGGTAAAGCCGAACAGCTCGTGGACAATGAAGCCCTTTGAACCGGTCGTTAAAGACGGAAAACTCTTTGGCCTTGGAAGCAACGATGCCGGCGGGTGCCTGGTTTCCCTTCTGGTTACCTTTGCCTGGTTTTTCGACAGGGACGACCTGAGCTACAACCTGGTCATGATCGCTTCGGCCGAAGAGGAGATTTCGGGTAAGGAGGGGATCGAGATCGTGGTGCCCGAGCTTCCGGAAATAGCCTTCGCAATAGTGGGCGAACCTACCGAAATGCACCTGGCAGTAGCTGAGAAGGGGTTGCTTGTGCTGGACTGCATCGCGCATGGTAAATCGGGGCATGCCGCCAGGGAAGAAGGGGAAAATGCTGTCTACAAAGCGCTTGACGATATCAGGTGGATCAGGGAATACCGTTTTCCTAAGATTTCACCTACTTTGGGACCGGTAAAAATGTCGGCTACCATCATCAATGGGGGAACACAGCATAACGTGGTGCCCGATACCTGTACTTTCACCCTCGATATCCGGGTTACCGATCAATATACCCTTGAGGAAGTTATCGAAGAACTGGCGAAGAACCTGAAATCGGAAATAAGCCCCAGGTCGGTCAGGCTGAAACCCTCCAGTATACCAATGGACCATCCGATCGTACAGGCCGGCCTGGCACTCGGACGGACGGCCTACGGGTCTCCCACAACTTCAGATCAGGCTTTACTTAGCTGCCCTTCGCTGAAAATGGGGCCGGGGCATTCACAAAGATCACATACCGCCGATGAATTTATCTATGTCAGGGAGATTGAAGAAGGCATCGTACAATATATTACGATGCTGAACAGAGTTTTCGGGATCAATTGAACTTCCTTTTCGTAAGTGCGATGAGCTCCGTTACAGCTTCGCTCTTCAGATCCCAGCCGTATTTCCCGGCCAGGGTTTGAGTGATATAGGATTGAGCGGTGTCCAGGTCCTGCGCGCTGTCGAGTGTCTGTACTGAATGGCTGAATGCTTCAAAATCGCCTTTGAACAACTGGCCGACAAACATGAATCGCTGGGCCAGGGAAATACTCTGTCCTATGCTTTCAAGCTTTACCTTCACGCTTCCGTAGTTCAAATCGCCGGAATATTGCGGAAGCTCTACTTTAAACCTGGAATTGAGTGATTCCGGCCTGCTGTCGGAAGGTGCGGGCGGCACCGCTTTGAGTACTTCTTCTTTTTGGCCAACCGGCTGCTCCTGCACCTCTTCCCGAACGGTAACCGGCCGGGGTTCTTCTATTTCTTCTTCCGCTATATTAAAGAAAGAAACCGATTTGGGAGAAACCGGGTCGGCCACTGCTTTTCCGGGTAAATCTATAACAAGGGGATGAACCGAAGAAAATTGCCGTATCAGGTCCTCATCGCTTTCGGAAAGAGCCTCAGCAGAAGCCAGGGGAGCGAGCGTCTTTTCCACGATATCCTGGAGCCAGGGCTGGAGATGCTCGCGTTTTAAGGCAATGTGCTGAGACACTACATTCGAAAAATGTTCCAGCGCTGTTTTTACCTCACCAGAATTGAAGTCGAAATAGGGACTGTTGAAGTGCTGAAGCTGGCTGTTCCAATGTGCGGAAAGTCTGGCTACTATATGCTGGTTGATTTTACGGACCGGGGTCAGTTTTAACAGGTCATGTCCGCTCAGTGTATCTTTGCTGCTGTAAGCTTTGGCCAGGGTAATGGCGCAGAATTCGGTAGCGTATTTTTTCAGTGTTTCAAAGGTTACTTTTTCGGACATGGCGTATTATTGTAATGGGTTTACCGGGCCATGTCGCAGCCCGGCCGGAAATAACGCGTAAATATACTACAAAATTGCTCGGCCGGACAGGCTTATCTATGTATTGAATATGTTTATTGAACCTTTATACAAAAACAGGGACCTGACCCGCCAGTCAGGATGGATCGAAGTAATATGCGGATCGATGTTTTCCGGGAAAACCGAAGAGCTGATCAGGCGGCTTAACCGCTCCCTGATCGCCAGGCTGAATGTAAGGATATTCAAGCCATCGGTCGATACACGTTATCACCATCAGCATATTGTTTCGCATAATGACAATTTTATTGCTTCCGTACCGGTAGGCGCGGCATCGGAGATTCATAAGCTGGCAGGTGATTGTGATGTGGTAGGGATTGACGAAGCGCAGTTTTTTGACGCTGAAATAGCAGGCGTATGCAATACGCTGGCAAACGAAGGGAAAAGAGTAATAGTAGCAGGGCTCGATATGGATTTTAAAGGTGAGCCTTTCGGTTACATCCCGCAGCTGCTGGCAACCGCCGAATATGTTACCAAAGTCCACGCCATCTGTATGGTGTGCGGAGATGTAGCCTCGTATTCGTTCAGGCTTACACCTACGGACGACCAGGTGATGCTGGGCGAGACTTCTACCTACGAGGCCCGTTGCAGGAAGTGCTTCAATGCCGGCAGGAAGAAGAAGTGATCATTGTCCGGGCAGGTCTGTCTTTTCTGCCGATGCAGCCCATATATTGAGCCCTCCATCGGTTGCATACCTGTCGATTTCCTCCAGCTCTCCCGCAGAAAATTCGAGGTTCCTGATCGCCCCGGCACAATCTTCAACCTGTTCAGGGCTGCTTGCTCCGATCAGGGCGGAAGTTACCCGCGGATCTCTCAATGCCCAGGCTATGGCCATCTGTGCCAGGGTTTGGTTACGACTCCGTGCGATTTCGTTCAGCGAACGGATCCTGGATAAATTATCGTTGCTGAGAAAGGCAGGATTCAGCGATTTTGCCTGGACTGCGCGGCTTCCGGCCGGTAGGGGTTCTTTCAGGTACTTATCGGTGAGCATTCCCTGCGCCAGGGGAGAGAATACGATCGAACCGACTCCTGCTTCGCCTAAAACTTCAAGAAGACCGTCGTCCTCTATCCAGCGGTTGAGCATCGAGTAAGACGGCTGATGAATGAGGCAAGGCGTACCGAGCGCTTTCAGGATATCGAGCGCCTGGCTTGTACGTTTTGAGTTATAGGATGAAATACCTGCATAAAGCGCTTTTCCTGAGCGTACTATCTGGTCTAACGCTCCCATTGTCTCCTCGAGCGGTGTTTCGGGGTCAAAACGATGAGAGTAGAAAATATCCACATAATCTAACCCCAGCCTTTTCAATGACTGGTCGCAGCTTGAAATGAGGTATTTCCGGCTTCCCCATTCGCCGTACGGCCCAGGCCACATATCGTAGCCTGCCTTTGTAGATATAACGAGCTGGTCGCGGTACCCTTTAAAATCGTTTGCCAGTATCTTGCCGAAGGCCGTTTCTGCGCTGCCCGGTGGCGGCCCGTAGTTATTGGCCAGGTCAAAATGGGTGATACCCAGGTCGAAAGCCTTCCGGCAGATGCTTTGCTTGACGCTGTGCGGCTTATCGTCACCAAAGTTGTGCCAGAGGCCAAGCGAAATAAGGGGTAGCTTAAGGCCGCTTTTTCCGCAGCGTCTGTAGGGCATTCGTCCGTATCTTTCGGAGTCAGGATTCCAATCCATAGGTTTCAGTAAGGCTGTTTTTGTGCCAAAAGTAGTAAATGATCCGTAAATTTTTCATGCAACTTTGTTGCAATACATTGCTGCATTGAATTATCTTTGCATTATGATAAAAGTTCAGAATACAGCCGGGCACGCAGCCGGGCAGGGAAACGCCGATTACATAGGGATTACCGGGTCGATCCTCTGCATCATCCATTGTATTGTTACACCTGTTCTGGCGGTGAGCTCCTCTTTGTTACTTAAGGATACCTTGCATGAGGGGATGCACCTGCTGGGTTATATATTTATACTGATCAACGGGGCAGCAGTGTATTATGCTACCCGTCATTCGCATTCGTCCCGGCTCAACCGGTTTCTTTGGGCCGCTTTCGGTGTTTTTGCTGCTTCGATTGTATTGGAGGAGGTCAATGAAGTTTTTCACTATACCGGCTATCTGGGCTCCTTTCTGCTGATAGTTGGGCATAGCCTCAACCTTTACATTTGCCGCAGGGAGCATAAACACTAGGAGATTCCTTTATTTGTCGTATTCCACTTCAAATTTCTCTATATCAGGCCGGTTGTTCCGTCTCCTGCCCAGTTCATATTCGAGTATCGTTTTGCCGAGGTCGGCCATAAACTGGTACCCGATAGTGTCATAGTCATAGCTGTCATCATTAAGCACCTGGTCTTTGTTGCAATAGATGACCGCCGCGAGCATAAACTCGATCCCCATCTCGAAATCTGCAATATAGGCGTTGTCCAGCAGGTAGCCGTAAGCTTCCCCGGTTTTGTTGAAGCTCCTGATCTGGCGCGGAGTCCTCTTCCGGGTTTTGCCGAAAAGCAGGTATTTCATTGAAGCGTCATCCATGGTTTCGTTGTAATGAGCCGGGTATTGCGTTTCTATCGGTAACTGAGACATATATTGGTATAGAAAGCGATAATCGTCGTCGGTCAGGTTCAGCTTCTGTTGTTCGGAGGCACGTTCCGGGAACATCAGGTTACGGAGAAACAACTGCTGATCCGCCAGGCCGAAGGCATTTTTTTCCCTGAAATCCATAGGTTCATTGACGATCCTGTCTCCGTCCATATAAGCCTTGCCCCGGAGGATAGGTTTCGGAGCGGAAAAATCCGTTTCGCAGTAACCGGCCTTTTGCTCGTAAATGACCCTGTCCCCACTTATAAAACGTACCGGATTAGTATGCCTGTTCTCCTCGGGGGTAAGGGAAACCCCGAGCCTGTGGATAGCCCTGAAGTTGTCATATCCCTTTTTATGCATGGTTTCGTTGAAGTACTGCTGACCGAGAAACTCATAGAGCCGGTTATAGGCGTCGTTATCACTCGCAACCAGCACCTTTCTTATATAATGTCCCACAGAAGGCAGGCCGTCAGAAGAAGTAGAATCGTGCAGCGCTTCGGTTTGAGAGGGCCGTTCGGCAAGCGTCAGCATAGCGGTATGCTTATTGAGTCCGCTGATGTTGAGGTTGTTCAGCTTTTCAAGCGCAAGGGCTGCGGCGGCCAGCTTTATCGTACTTGCCGGATAAAAATACCTGTTTGCATCGACGCCGTAGCGATAGATCGCAAATTGAGGCTGCCCCTTCCTGTCACGGTCGATTTTTGTATAAAGGATCTGCAGTTCATATTGTTTCCGCTCCTTCAGGATTTTTGCAAATCGCTGCGGATGCTTTTTCAGCAATCTTTCCAGGAACGGATCGAAAGCAGGTTGAGAAAAAGCCGGGGAGCTCATAAGAAAGGAGCTGAAAAAAAAGAGGGTAAGCCTGTTCCGGACTTTCCCGAATGCCGGCATACTTAAGAGGTTTCGACTCATAGCGGTTTAGAAGCAACAGGTAAATTACCACCCAACCAGAAAAAAAAACAGAATAGATGCTTAAAATAAAATTAAAATCTACTTTATCAGGTTGTTGTTTGTTAAGCAATATTAAACCAAAAAGCCTTTCATACCAGATTAAAAAAAAAGCAATATCATGGCTGAGAAAAAACTTAGGAGTAGAGGGTGGTTCGGAAAAGAGGGTAAAGACGGATTTATCTACCGTTCGTGGATGAAAAATCAGGGGTACCCTGCAGACGAGTTCGATGGCAGGCCGGTGATAGGTATCTGCAATACTTATTCGGGGTTTACGCCTTGCAACGGGCACTTCAGGGAGCTGGCAGAAGCTGTCAAGAGGGGTGTATGGGAGGCAGGCGGGTTCCCTCTCGATTTCCCGGTTATGTCGCTCGGTGAAACTCTTATAAAACCGACTGCCATGCTGTACCGGAACCTGGCCAGTATGGATGTTGAAGAATCCATAAGAGCTAATCCGATGGACGGAGTGGTGCTGCTCTGCGGCTGTGATAAGACGACGCCCTCGTTGGTAATGGGCGCGGCAAGCGTGAATATCCCCACTATTGCGGTTTCGGGCGGCCCGATGCTGACGGGCCGGTTTCAGGGGAAAAGTATTGCCACGAGCGATATCTGGAGATTCAGCGAAGCTTACCGGAAGGGTGAGATGACGCAGGGAGAGCTGGAAGAAGCGGAAGCATGTATGAGCAGGAGCGCCGGGCATTGTGCGGTAATGGGGACGGCCTCGACAATGGCTACCATGGTAGAGTCGCTCGGGCTTACCCTGCCGGAGAATGCGGCTATCCCGGCAGCAGATTCGCGGCGGAAAGTCCTGGCCCATCTTTCGGGCAGGCGTATCGTCCAGATGGTCAGGGAAGACCTGAGGATGTCCGATATACTCGTCAGGAAGGCGTTTGAAAATGCCATTAAGGTAAATGCCGCAATCGGTGGCTCGACCAACCTGGTTATCCACCTGCTTGCCATAGCCGGCAGGATGGGAGTGCCGTTAAGCATCGAAGATTTTGACAGGTTGTCGGCCGATGTCCCGCTGCTGGGCAACCTGCAGCCTTCCGGGAAGTACTTCATGGAAGACTTTTACTATGCGGGCGGAGTGCCCGTCATACAGAAAGAGCTGATCGGCAGGCTGCATGCGGATGCGCTGACCGTCAATGGAAAAACGGTCGGGGAAAATTGTGCGGATGCGACCTGCTATAACGATGAAGTGATCGGGACACTTGAAAATCCGGTCAAAAATCTGACGGGCCTCGCTGTTCTGAAAGGTAACCTTTGCCGGAATGGAGCGGTAATCAAGCCGTCGGCATCGCTCCGCCCTGAATTGATGCAGCATAGGGGCAAGGCGGTTGTTTTTGAGGATATAGATCATTATAAAAAACGTATAGAAGACCCTGATCTCGATGTCGACGAAAACAGTATCCTGGTTTTAAAGAACGTAGGGCCCAAAGGCTACCCGGGTATGCCTGAAGTAGGGAATATGGGTCTGCCCAAGAAAGTCCTGGATAAGGGGATAAACGATATGATCCGTATTTCTGACGGAAGGATGAGCGGTACCGGGTTCGGGACGGTAATCCTGCATGTTTCGCCGGAGGCTGCGGAAGGAGGAGTGCTGGCGCTGGTAAAGGACGGCGACTGGATCGAGCTGGATGTGGAAGCCCGCAGGCTGCATCTCGATGTTACCGATGAGGAGCTCGAACAGCGGCGGATTGGCTGGTCGGCTCCGGATCTGGGATACGACCGCGGATATGTACACTTATATATTAAGGAGGTAAACCAGGCTCACCTGGGGGCCGACCTGGGCTTTCTGAGAGGCGGTTCGGGCGATGTCGTAACGAGGGATTCCCATTAAAGTGCCCCTTCGGCTATGCTCCGGGGACCAGTCTCTGAGCATAGCCGTTTTCCTGGAGTATAGTCGTGTTCCCTGAGCGTAGTCGAAAGGTGTATAAAAGTTAATGTTTCTGAATATGTATGATTTTACTGGCCGGGTGGTTATTGTGACCGGCGCCGGGCAAGGGATTGGTTTTGAAATAGCAAAAGAGCTGGCAAAGGCCGGCGCGCACGTAGTCCTTAATGATTTCAACAAGGATCTGGCCTTTCCGGCCGCCGATCAGATAAAGCAGCAGGGTGGGGAATGTATCGCTGATTCCGGTGATGTTTCAAACCTGGAAGATATCCGGAAGCTTGTCGCCCTTGCGGTGGACACCTATGGCAGGCTGGATTGCCTGGTAGCTAATGCCGGGATTACCTTATTTGGCCGCTTCCTGGACTATGAACCCGAAGATCTGAGCAGGGTATTGCAGCTCAACCTCTTTGGCAGTTTCATGCTTGCCCGTGAAGCGGCGAGACAGATGGTCGCGCAAGGCGCGGGGGGGCGGATCCTGTTTATGTCTTCGGTAACCGGTCACCAGGCGCACCGCGGGCTGGCTGCCTATGGTATGACCAAGGCTGCCCTTGAGATGCTTGCCAAAAGCCTGGTAATCGAGCTGTCGCCCTACCAGATAACCGTCAATACCGTTGCTCCCGGAGCTACATTGACTGAAAGGACGCTGGAAGATCCTCAATACACCCGTGTCTGGTCGGAGCTTACACCGCTGGGCAGGCCGGCGGACTGCTCCGATATCGCTTCGGCGGTACTGTTTTTCCTTTCGCCGGGAGCAGGTCATGTAACCGGGCAGTATCTGGTGGTGGACGGGGGCTGGACTTCGGTTAGTCCCAATCCGCCGGGAAATTGAATTTTTCTAATAAATATTAAAAAAGCGCTTCCAGGTGTTTCGGGGGAGGATTCTATTTTTTCAGGACTTTTGGGGGTGTACAACTGAAATGAAAATTCTGCCTTGAAATTATTTTTAGCTATTTTTTAAGATAAGTGCATCCATAACCTGTTAAAAATGAGGCAGAGATGGATGCACTAATTTTTTGGTCAGAAAAAAAATAAAAATAATTGTACTGTAACTCTTGGATAATAACAAATAACCTACCACCTTTGCATCCCGGTTGAACGAATCGGGTT
>CAZLTN010000009.1:0-102374 GCA_964562455.1 uncultured Cytophagales bacterium | reverse complement strand
ATAGCCCGGATTGGGATATTTCCGGAATTATTGAAGATATACAATTGTTGTATGAGGTAGGAGACCGCTTAAGCAAAGAAGATACCTTTCCCAAATGGAAAGATGGATCCGAGTTTAAAGAAATACGAGAAAATACTTCAAATTAACACTAAAACACTCAGTAAAATGGCTAGTATTCAGACAGACGTAACCACCAACATAGGAATCGAAGAAAAAAACAGGAAAGCCGTTGCCAAAGAACTGACCAAGCTCCTGGCCGACGAGCATGTACTTTACAACAAAACCCGGAGCTACCACTGGAATGTAGAAGGCAGTAGCTTTATGGAGTTTCACAAGCTTTTCGAGGATCAATATAACCAGCTTGCTGAAAATATAGATGAGATCGCCGAAAGGATCCGTTCGTTGGGGTTCTATGCCGAGGGGCGCCTCAAAGAACTTTTAAAGCTTACCGAGCTGGATGAGCCGGCGATCCCGTCAGACCCTATCGACCAGGTGGCAAACCTTGTATTAGACCACGAAGCCCTTATCCGCAACCTGAGAAAGCTTGCCAAGGATTTCCCTGAAAAATACGAAGATGACGGAAGCGGCGATTTTGTGATCGGGTTAATGCAATACCACGAAAAAACTGCCTGGATGCTCAGAAGCTACCTGAAATAGAACAGGTTTGTTAATAAGGTTGTAGAGCCGCAGGTCCCTGCGGCTCTACAACCTTATTAACACATTTCCCCTATGAACAATACCTGTACTATTTACCTCATTCCTACCGTTCTGGCCGAGGGCACTGCTCCGGAGGTCCTGCCTGCCGGCGTGATACAGGCACTTCAGACGCTCGATGTATTTTTCGTCGAGAATGTAAGGACCGCCCGCCGTTTCATCAGCAGCCTGAAAATCGGTAAGGCTATCGACGAAATTACCTTTCATGAACTTCATAAGGATACCCCACCTGAAGAAATCCGGAGAAAACTCGAAGAATTGCGTTCGGACGCCGGTATCATTTCTGAAGCGGGGGTTCCATGTGTGGCAGATCCGGGCAGCATAGCCGTCGGCTTTGCGCACGAGTTGGGACATAAAGTTAAACCCCTCGTAGGGCCGTCATCGATTCTGTTGGCGCTGATGGGGTCGGGATTTACCGGCCAGTCTTTCAGCTTCCACGGATATTTACCGATAGACCGCACCGAGCGGGCTAAAACACTGCGCCACCTGGAAAAGGAGGCAATCCGGTCGGGGCAGACCCAGATCTTCATGGAAACGCCCTATCGCAATAACCAGATGCTGCAGGCTATCATGGAAGTCTGCCAGCCCGGCACCAGCCTCTGTATTGCTGCCAACCTGACCGGCGTAAATGAATTGCTCCTGACCAGGACTGTAGCGCAGTGGCAAAAAAGCACTCCCGATATCAACCGCCAGCCTGCTATATTCCTGATCGGAACCCGGTAGCAGCAGATCTGAGAAGCTGTCGGCGGGACTCCCGCGAATCGTCCGGGACAGAGTCGGCGGGCTTTCGCCCGCCGACTGATAAAGCCAGGCACAGGATGCCCGTCAGCAACCAGAACAAATCGGTCGCCCATATATGAACGGACATGGTATGCCAAAGCCAATCACCCGTTACCAGCCCGTTTGCTACCGGCACAGTTACGGAAAGAAGCCCTCCCGTAAAAAGGCAGAACCATGTCAGCTTTTTCTCTGTCTTTAACGAAAAACCGGCCATTGCCAAAGCTAACCAACCGGTAAAAAAGACGGTGTTTACCCATAGTGTGTGATCTTCTATTCCTTGAAGGGCCATTTCTGCCGTAAACAGTAACGCGATGGCCGGAAACAAGCTGAAACAGACCGACAGGAAGATGAGTGTTACCCGGTGATGAAACTTTTTCTGCTTCGGCGTATAGTTCCGGTTGTTACGCGCTTCTTTCCAGATAAGAATGCCGCTTACAATTACATAGCACGTAAACAGTGCCATTACAAAGTAAATACCTTTGACGAACATCCCTCCGAACGTGGCGAAATGCAGGTGTGAAAATGCTTCAATTACCTTGTAAGTAAGCTTTTTGCCCTCCCCGGGCAGTTCACTGTAGATTTCGCTTCCGTCAGCCAGGCGATATCCTACGTACCCGTGCGAAGAGAAAAAACTGCTGTTCCTGGCGACCAGCCGGTAGTTGACCGCCGCATCCTCTTTGTTGAAATGACGCAGCTGCACAGCCAGAATATCATAATCTTTTCCATAAAGCCCCATCACCCTCTCATGAAGGGCAGCCAGCCTGCCCGTATGTACTGCCGGCGGGGCGTCGTCGTCATATGCTACTCCATAAGCCGGGTATGCCAGGGCATAGACGCGTTCGGGCTTCCCTTCGTAAAGCACCATTACGGCAGGCATAAGTACCAGGATCAGCAAAAGATAAAATGCCCCGGTAACTGCGTACATGAGCTGGTAGGGCAAACCCAGTAATCCGAGTACGGTGTGACTGTTCGTCCAGATCTGCTTCCTGGCCCCTTTAAAAGAAAGAGCCCAGAATTTGGTCAACATATTTTTCCAGTGTACCAGGAGCCCCGTAATACTTGCGAATACAAAAAACAACGAAGTGAACCCCGCCAGCCATCTGCCTGCATAGGGTATCTGGTCCAGGAAATGCAGGCGGTACAGTGTTTCTCCTACGGCACTCTCAGCGGTTTCGTACAATTTGGAATCACCGGGATTCATCTTGCCCGCATAATGGATTTCACCCTCTCCCGATTCTGGTTTGATGTGCCCGTAAAGATTAATAACGGGATGCGAAGCTGTCGGAAAAGTAATAAAGGTATCGTCATCAAGATCAAAGCCGGCGAGCTGCTCTCTGACCTTCTTCAGTATTTCCTCAGGGTTTGTCTGTGCGGGAGCGCCCTTTCGTGCACGCGGATTCTCCCACAGGTAAAATTCGGTTTTAAAAAGCGTAAAAGCCCCGGCGAAAAAAATCACGAACAAAGCCACGCTGATTACGATACCACTCACCGTATGCAGATGGAAAAATATATTATATGCCCTGTTACCGAATCCTTTTAGCTTCATTCCCCGGCTTGTCTCTGTTGTTAACCCGTTCGATCTGTATAAAAAATCTTATTGTGCTCATATATTCTGCTTTAACAGGACGATTACAGCCGTAAAAAGGAGCGTCAGCAAGCCATAGGCCCCCCATAGCTTCCATCCGTTCCCGAATAAAAAGCCGGCTACCATCAGCCCCGCCCAAAGCAGGAAAAAAGTCATCCCGGAAATCACGATCGCATATTCCCTGACAGCAGGGAAGCAGGCGATCATCAGGTGAAAGCTTGCCGATACGAAATACCCTCCCAGGATACCTCCTGATATTTTAAGGGCCCTCTGGCCTCCGGAGCTTAGATATTTGATATTGGCCGGCATCAGTTAGCTAAATCTATCCAGAAAAAAACAACAAAAACGGCTGCCAGCGCCCATACGTATCTGCGCGGCAGGTTCAATGCAAATGGCAGCAGGCTATAGGCGGCCGAAATGCTCAGGAAGGCGATAAGCGATCCGAGACCTGTACCGAAGCGACTGGTATAGATAATCAGTGCCAACAGCAAAAGGAAGTATCCAATCCATGAAGGAAGCCGGAAACCGAACCGGGCATATTCCTCCGGGAAGTACTTCGACTTCGAATAAAACACAAAAGCTCCTAGAAGCGCTGTCAGCAATCCTGTCATGGCGCAAAACTAATAATAAAGTTTTCACTTATTTAGACTAAAACAAAATAAAAGATATATTATCAATATTTAGACTTATTAAAATTTATAGATTTGCGAAGTCTTTTACCAAACAGTTTTAACCCAGATCAAATGAAAAATTTTACATGTCTGCTCATTTTCTTAGCAGCCGGTATATCATTTTCGGCGGCGCAACAGCCCGACACCATAAAGACCTACACACTGCAGGAGGTAAGCGTGCATGCCAGGAGCATCCTTAATAAAACAAGCACCGACGCCAATAAAATGCCGGTAGGATACCTGGAAACACCCCAGGTCTACAACAGTGTTTCCAATGTAGTGCTGGAAAAGCAGATCGCTACTACAATTGAAGATGCGATGAAGAACATACCGGGCGTCACCAAGCTATGGGATGCGACCGGGCGCACCGATGGCGGGTCATTCTTCACCAGCCGGGGCTTCTACACTTCTACCAGGGCACGCAACGGCCTGGCAAATATCGCCTCTACCAATATCGATATGGCCAATATCGAAAGGCTTGAAGTAATAAAAGGTCCGTCTGCAACGCTCTTCGGCAGCGTGATTACATCCTATGGCGGCGTTATAAACCGTATTACCAAGCAACCTTTTTTCGGGAATAAATCGTCTGTAAGCATAGCAGGTGGAACCCAGGGGTTCTACAGGGCCTCTACCGATATCAATGTGGTCCTGGACAAAAAGAAAACACTGGCTGTACGCCTGAACGCTGCCGCTCAAAACCAGGACTCCTGGCAGGATGCCGGATTGCAACGCTCCTACCTGGTAGCTCCTTCGGTCGTCTTCAAACCCAACGACAAGCTGCAGATCGATGTAGAAGGCGAGTTCCTGGGATCGAATGGAAATTCCAACGGCGGAAGCCACATATTCTTCCTTACTCCTTCTTTTATTAATTCAAACATTTCGGCTTTCCTGCTGTCCCAGGGACTTCCCGAGGCCTCCGTAAACTACATCATGGCGAACGCTCCCAAAACTTTCGATGATGCCTACGGCGCCAACCGGGTAGACAAGCTGAAGCTGCATTATGACCGCTCATATCTCAACAACGACATCACCTTTATCTCGAAAACCTCTTCAGTTTTCGGTAACGCCGCATATAAGATTTCCGACAATTGGTCTTCCCGTACGTCGGTTACTTACAGCAGAACCACCAATGAAGGTTATATGGGGTACCAGTACCTCATTCCCAATTACCTGCTCACCTTCGTCCAGTCGATGGCGACGGGCAATCCTTCCTTCGGCACGCCCGGACACGACTACCTGGCGCGAATGGTCTGGAGCCCGACTGGTCATGCGTCCAATTTTGAAATCCAGCAGAACTTCGTTTCCGATTACAGCTTTTCGGATGATATGAGGAACAGGGCTGTGATCGGGCTGGATTACTCGAATTTCGGATCGGACATACGCTATAAGCGCTTCTACGGCTCACTGGCGGGACTGCCTTTCCCGGATTTGTTTGATCTTGTGCCGTCTTTCGCAGAAGTACCCAACTACGGCGATTTCAATACCACTAATATTGAAAAAGCCTATGCAAATAATCCTTCGGCCGCCCTCGACTACGTATTTACCAATAATATATACAGCGCCTATATAAACGACATTTTTAATGTCAACCGGTTCATCATCCTGAACGCCGGCCTCCGTCTCGACCACTTTTCACGAAAGGATACCTATAACCAGACCAAGCTTGCTCCGAAATTCGGCCTTATCATATCTCCTTTTAAAGACCGGCTTTCACTTTTTGCCAATTACCAGAACGGGTTTACCAATAAAAACGGGTTGGATGCAAACGGCAAGAGCTTCGTACCTGAAGAGGCCAACCAGTGGGAAGCCGGCGTCAAGTACAATTTATGGGAAGACAAGCTGACGGGAAGTATCAGCTATTATGATATCCTGGTTAAAAACATCGTCCGTTCCGATGTGAACAATCCCCTTTTCAACATCCAGGACGGGCAGCAACGAAGTAAAGGAATCGAACTGGAAATCCTTGCCAACCCGCTGCGAGGCCTTACCTTCATGGCAGGCTACGGTTTCAACAGGAGTCGCTTTGAAAAAGCCGATACCGATGTGGAAGGAAGGCGTCCCCAGGGTGCAGGGCCTGAAAATACGGCCAGTTTCTGGACAAATTATACGTTTACATCCACTGCGCTCAAAGGCCTGGGCCTCGGCTTTAACCTGAATTATGCAGGAGAGTCGGTATCCATCAGCCTCAACCCCGACGGCGATCTCATTGTTCCTGCATACACGCTTCTGGGCGCACACATTACCTACGATACAGAGAAATGGAAGGTCGGCATTAAGGTCAACAACCTGACCGACGAAAAATACTGGATGGGCTGGACCAATATGATACCGCAAAGACCGCGGCAGGCTATCCTTACATTAGGATATAAGTTTTAGATTTCCTCGTCAGGAGGACGGATCGGTTGGTGGCGAAACCAATTCAAAGCCAACTGATCCATATCGTACGGATGCTCAGGCCGATCACCAGCACGGCTACGACAAGCATCAGCGTACGCTTGCTGATCCGCTTTACCAGGAGTGCTCCGAAAGGAGCGGCGATGACCCCTCCTATCACCAGCCCGGCCACAACCTGCCAACTGCTTACGCCGGTCAGTATCAGGAAAGTGATACCGCTTGCAAAGGTTACACCAAACTCAGCGGCATTAACCGATCCGATAGTATAACGGGGGTCCCTACCCTGGCCGAGCAGCGTGGAAGTAACGATCGGTCCCCAGCCGCCTCCACCGATAGAATCCATAAATCCGCCGATAGCTGCAAGCAGGCCAATACGCTTTGTCTTGGTTTTTTTCTTCTTTACGGCTAAAGCCTTTCTCAGGATCAGCACACCGAGAAAAGCCAGGTATACTGCAATAAAAGGCTTGACCACTCCCCCGTCTATCACGTCCGACAAAAGATATGCCCCCGTAACAGCGCCCAGGATGCCCGGGATAAGAAGCGACCTGAACAGCTTTTTATTAATATTTTTAAACCTGAAGTGCGAGACGGCAGAAGCTCCCGTCGTAAAAATTTCCGCGACGTGTACGCTGGCGCTGCTGATCGCCGGGGGAACGCCAAGCGATAAAAGAAATGACGTTGATGTAACCCCATAAGCCATCCCCAGCGCACCGTCTACCAGTTGCGCTCCCAGGCCTACCAGCAGGTAAAAGAAGAAATCGTGGGAGAAAAATTTACCTGCCTGATCAAAACTCTGTACCCAGTAATCCCCGGAAAGATAGGCTATGCTTATAAAAACAACCAGGGTAAACGCCCCTGCCAGCCACCAAAAAATGCTGTTCTGCTTCAATACTACTGATTTACTTTCCGGCATTCAATGAAAGTTTAGATAAAATTAAACTGAATGGCGGGACAAATATACCGACTATACTATTAAATCTATAAAAATGATAGAGTAAATTTTTTCAACAGCTCTATTCTCCCTCCTCCAGCCATCCGGGAAGGGAAATCAGGAATTCTCTCATATCCGTATCGGGGGACACTGCCAGATGTGCCCGCGAGTAAAATTGTCTTCTTTCTTCCAGCTTTTTACGAAGTTCCGATTCAAGATCGGCAAGGCCCGACAGCAACGGCCGGTCATCCCGGGCATGCGCCCTGATCCGCGCAGCCAGTTCCCCGGCCGGGATATCCAGGAAAATGCTCAGCCCGGAACGCAATATAAAGTCCATGTTATCGTAAAAGCACGGAGCCCCGCCACCGGTCGCTACCAGCAGGCTGCTATTGACCGGCAGGCTTTGCAACAACCGGTTTTCGACTTCCCGGAAATACGGTTCTCCGAAGCGCGAAAAAATATCGGGAATGCTCATATCCTGGTCTGTCACAATCAACTGATCGAGATCTACAAAAGTGTAGCCCAGTTCTTTAGCCAGGCGCCTCCCGAGCGTTGACTTTCCTGAAGAAGGCATTCCTACTAAAAATATATTCCGCATACAAGTACTATTTCACCAGCTCCTTCACCAGTCCGGCATCAGGAGTATCATTATAATGCCATTTCCCTTTGATCACACCATCTTTCATGAGCAGTATACCCGGGTTAGACCTGGAAATAGTTTTCAGAACGGTCGCATCTGCAAAATAAAAAGGAACTTTCAACTGCTGTTCTTTTAAGAAACCTTCTATCTCGTCACTGGCAGCCGAAGTAAATACCAGTGTTTCGATATCCGTCCCTTCCAGGCCTTCTGTAAGTTTCCGGATAGTAGGAAAAGCTGCCGTATTGATATCCTTGAGATTCTTTACAATCAGGATCAGCTTTTTACCACTGAAACTCTCCTGCGTAAAATCGGTCGAATCGTTCCAAACCCGGTAATCGGTGATTTTCGGCTTCGCCTTATCCTCGTTAAGCGTTACCATATCCTTATAGATGTAAGTGGAATCACCCGGGAACTTATCAAATCTGTAGGTCTTACCGTCCTTTTCAAAAATATATTCGAATTTATACGGCTCGGAGGGCTTCATCTGGTCAGGAATACTGTTTCCTACCTTGTAGGGAAGCATATCGACCGGCGACAGATGCGTAATTGCATAAAAAGCCAGCCCCAGAGACCCCACGGTAGCGAGCGCTACGATCATCGCGGTAGGCAATGGCCTTGTAAAGCGCTGGTATATAATGATGATTACGATCAGTACAAGCAGGATGAGATCTTTTATAAAGGAAGTCCAGGGCTTAAGCTTAATAGCATCTCCGAAGCAGCCGCAATCCGTAACCTTATTAAAATAGGCAGAATAAAACGTTAGAAAGGAAAAAAAGAGGATAATGAGCAGCAGCAGGAAATTAGTGGTTTTCGGCTTGTAGGCTACCAGTAAAGCGATACCGAGCACCACTTCCGCTACACACAGGAATACGGCCAGGTAAAGCGCAAAGGGTACCATGCCATGAAAAAACCCACTTAAAAAAGAGAGATCCTGTGCAAAAACTTCGAAATACTCTTCCAGCTTTATCTGGGTCCCCACCGGGTCGTTAAGCTTGATCAGGCCGGAAAAGATAAAAACCGCTCCCACCACGTACCGGGCTATCTGCGCAAGAATCTTCATTTGCTAATGATTAGTTGATGTGGTAATTAGTTGATACGCCAATTAGCTGCCGCGTTCCTCCATCTTGATAAGACAAAAAACCGAATAATTAATGATGTCCTGGTAGCCGGATCGAACGCCTTCCGAAACAATGGTCTGTCCCTTATTCTCCTCTATCTGCTTTATTCGCAGTAATTTCATCAGGATAATATCGGTCATAGAGCTGACCCTCATATCCCGCCAGGCCTCTCCATAGTCATGATTCTTATTAAAAAGCAGCTCCTTCACCTCATCGGTCTGACGTGTATAGAGGTCTTGCAATCCTTCTGCCGGCACATCGCCCTCCGGCTGCCCGCTGTCGCTTTGTATCAGCGCCATTACGCAGTAATTGATAATCCCTATAAACTCGCCCTCTACGCCGTCTTCAACCTTCTGCACTCCTTTCTCCTGTATGGTCCTGATCCGCTGCGCTTTTATATAAATCTGATCTGTAATAGACGGCAATCTTAAAATACGCCAGGAAGTGCCGTAGTCCCGGTTTTTCTTTTCGAAGAGGTCTTTACACCTGTCAATAATTTCCTGGTAGGCCGTTTCGGTTGATTTCACGTTATTTGTCGTGGTCAAATACTACACAATTGTGCGGCAAGATAGCAAAAAAACACTCAATGTAGGGGGGGAAATACTCTCTTTGGACCAGCCCTGCGTCATGGGAATCCTGAATATCACCCCTGATTCCTTTTACGAAGGCAGCCGTATAGCAGACGCCGGTTCCGAAGATCTGATCTCCCGTGCCGGCGATCTTATCAGCCAGGGCGCTTCCATTATCGATATAGGCGGATACTCTACGAGGCCCGGCGCCAGGGAAATCGACGCAACGGAAGAGCTGGAGAGAGTCATACCTGCCATTGCTTCTATCAGGCGGCATTTTCCCCAGGCCATTATCTCGGTAGATACCTTCCGGGCAGAAGTCGCAAAAGCCGCTGTCCATACCGGTGCGCATATCATAAACGACGTTTCAGGAGGCAACCTCGACCCGGAAATGTTTGAAACCGTTGCTGCTCTGAAAGTGCCCTATGTATTGATGCACATGAGAGGGACTCCCCGTACAATGAGCCGGCTGACGCATTATGAGAGTTTCCCCGCCGACATCATACGGGAGCTGCGGGAAAAGCTGGTAAAACTACGGGAGCTCGGGGCAGCCGACATTATCATAGATCCCGGTTTCGGATTTGCAAAAACGTCAGCCCAGAATTTTGCGCTCCTTTCTGCCCTGCCGGCATTTCAACAGCTTGAATGTCCTGTCCTGGTAGGCGTATCACGCAAATCGACCATCTATAAAACGCTCGGCATATCCCCGGAGGAAGCGCTGACCGGGACAACCGTATTAAATACAATTGCATTGATGAACGGGGCGCACATCCTGCGGGTCCACGATGCTGCTGAGGCCCGGCAAGCGATAATCCTGACGGAACTGGTCTCGAATTCCAAACTTTAGACCTGTATATATCACAATCCTGTCTTATCATCGTTAAACTTGATATATTTGCCAACGCTATATATATCTGCCTGACATGGACATAGGGTTCATCAAAATCAACTGGACTGACATTCTGGATATAATCCTGGTTTCATTTCTTCTCTACCAGGTGTACTACCTTGTGAGAGGAAGCATTGCCAGCAGGGTATTTGCCGGCTACATGCTGCTCTATGTTTTTTACCTGATCATAAAAGCGCTGGGGCTTAACCTGATGACAGCCATCCTGCAGTACTTTATGGGAGTGGGTGCGATAGCTTTGATTGTCATTTTCCAGCAGGAAATAAGGCGCTTCCTGATCGTACTGGGCCGTAACGCTACGATTACCAACAGCAAATTCCTGTCCAGGTTCTTCGGACATGCAGTCGGGAACATCGAGGCGGAAAACCTGGCGAAGGTAATCGATGCCGCCAGGACGCTGGCTTCCGATTTTAACGGGGCGCTGATCGTTATCAGGAAGCAGGACGACCTGAGCCAGTACACCGAAACCGGCGTTCTGATGCAGGCATATATATCCAAGCAGCTTCTACTGTCCATATTCGGCCAATACAGCGCTCTCAACGAAGGAGCTGTCATCATTGCCGACGGGAAAATTGTTGCGGCACGCTGCGTCCTGCCCGTAAACGAGGAAGTAGAGGTACCTACCTCTATGGGATTCAGGCACAGGGCTGCACTGGGAATGAGCGAATCTACCGACGCGGCTGTGATCGTTATCTCCGAGCAGACAGGGCGTATCTCTCTGGCTATTCATTCGGAGCTGTTCAGCAACCTGCCGGTAAAGAAGCTGGGTGAGATACTGAGCGCCTATCTTTATGAAAATGCAATCCCGGTAGCAGAGAAAATCGAAGGGGCATAAAGCGGTAAAGTTTTTATAGCCCTATCGCTTGGTAAATTACAGAAACACACCTACTTTTGCACCCACTTTCAGAAAATCACATCTGGAAAACTGGATTTCAGAACCTTCGCGGGTTCAGGCCTTCATTTCCATGTGTTTTTTTGTTTTTTAATCAATTATCATAATAAACTGTAACTGATCATGTCAAAACAGTATGAAACGGTGTTCATTTTAACTCCCGTCTTATCTGAAGCACAGGTAAGGGACGCCGTTGACAAGTTCCGGACTGTCCTGACGGACAACGGGGCTTCCATCATCAACGAGGAGGACTGGGGGCTTCGCAAGCTCGCCTATCCGATCCAGAAAAAGAACACAGGGTTCTATCATTTGCTGGAGTACACAGCTCCCGGTACCGCTATCGAGGTGTTGAACACCGAATTCCGCAGGGATGAAAGAGTCATCCGCGACCTGACTATTGTACTCGACAAACACGGAGTTGCGTATGCAGAAAAACGCCGCAAAGGCGCAGTTGGTAAGAAAAAGGAAACCTCCGAAGAAGCTAAAACCGAAGAATAGACTATGACACTCGTAAACGAACCGGTTGAAAAAAGCCGCAACCAGAAGAAATACTGCCGTTTCAAAAAAGCCGGCATCAAATATATCGACTATAAGGATGCCGATTTTCTCCTGAAACTTGTAAACGAGCAAGGTAAGATCCTGCCACGCAGGCTTACAGGAACCAGCCTGAAATACCAGCGCAAGGTATCGCAGGCGATAAAACGTGCCCGTCACCTGGCATTGTTGCCATTCGTAGGCGATCAGTTGAAATAAAATTTTTTAAGGTTTTAGTTAAGGACATGGAAATTATTCTGTTAACAGATATAGCCGGTATAGGGTATAAAAACGACATCGTAACGGTAAAACCCGGGTTCGGTCGTAACTACCTTATCCCGCAGGGATTTGCTGTTTTGGCCTCCAAAACCAACCGTAAAGTGGTAGAGGAAAACATCAGGCAAGCTGCCCACAAAGCCGAGAAAATCAAGAAGGACGCAGAAGATCTTGCTGCAGCCATCGGCGAAACCGTATTGACCATCCCCGCAGCAGCGGGCGATAGCGGTCGGATTTTCGGTCGTATCACCAATACCCAGATTTCTGACGCGCTCAGGAACAAGGGTTTTGAGATAGACCGCAAAAAAATCACCGTCGACGAAATCAAAACACTAGGCACACACTCTGCCCTGCTCGACCTTCACAAAGAAGTGAAGCATCGCGTAAGCCTGGATATCGTTGCGATCTGAGTCGGAACATCACTAAGTTTACGGCGTAAACACCTGAGGGTGTTTACGCCTTTTTTTTCTACGCAAAAGCCGGGGTAGCCATGCATCTCTATCTTCACATCCCCTTCTGCCGGAAAGCCTGCCATTACTGTGACTTTCATTTCAGTACCAACCTGTCGCAGAAGGAACTCCTGGTAAAAGCAATGGTGACCGAGCTCACACTGCAAAAAGACTATCTCCCCGATAAGCGCCTGTCGACGGTTTACCTCGGAGGCGGGACCCCCTCGCTACTTTCTGAAGGAGAGCTGGACGAGCTGATGAATGCCATTTCCGCTCATTTCTCTATTTCAGAATCTGCAGAAATTACCCTTGAAGCAAATCCGGATGATCTAACCCCCGCAGCTCTTTCAAACCTCCGCCGGGCAGGTATCAACCGGCTCAGTATCGGGATACAGACATTCGATGACGAAATGCTTCATTACCTGAACCGGACTCATACCGGCGAAGAAGCAATGGACGCGGTAAAACGGTCGCAGGACAGCGGGATCAGCAATATTTCGCTCGACCTGATCTATGCCCTCCCCGCTCCCGGTCACGAACGGTTGAAATCGGACCTCGATAAAATCGTAATGCTGGGCACTTCTCACCTGTCGGCCTATTGCCTGACTATCGAACCCGACACGGCATTCGGCCGATGGGTACAAGGCCGGAAAATGCTTCCGGTAGATGAAGAATTTGCTGCTGCCCAGTTTGAATTTACGATTGGTGAGCTCTCTGCAGCGGGCTACGAGCAGTATGAAATTTCAAACTTTGCCCGGGATGGTCATTATAGCCGTCATAACACCGCCTACTGGCAAAGAAAGCCCTACCTGGGAATAGGCCCCGGCGCACATAGTTACAATGGCCAAAGCCGGCAGTTCAATGTAAGCAATAACAATAAATATCTCAAAGACCTTACTCTGGGTTCACTACCGGCCTCCGTCGAAATCCTCACCCCCGACGACCAGGTAAATGAATATCTCCTTACCGGGCTTCGCACCAAATGGGGATGCAGCCTCGGGATGCTCGACCAGCTTTCGGACGGCGCATTCAAAGAAATTCACCGGAGCACTGTCAAAGAGCTGGTAGCGCGCGGCTGGCTTCAGATAACCGACAACACCCTGCTTCTCACGCAGTCAGGAAAGTTGTTTGCCGATCGTATCGCCTCTGACCTCTTCATCGGCTGAGATTTCGCCCTGCCGGCTAATCTTAGTTTGAAAATTAACTTCCTCCTCAGTAAATTGCGGGCCGTTTAAGTAAGATAACCAGAAAACGATCCCATGGAATTTCCTCAGCAATTGAAGTACACGCAAGACCATGAATGGGTACTTGTAGACGGAGACATTGCAACCGTCGGTATTACTGACCACGCTCAAAATGAACTTAGTGATATTATCTATGTGGACGTAACCACTGTGGGTGAAACACTCGATCAGGGGGCAGTTTTCGGAGCAATCGAAGCCGTAAAAACAGTTTCCGATCTTTTCCTTCCCGTAAGTGGCGAGATTATAGAGTTCAACTCCGAATTGGAAGGCACCCCGGAACTTCTCAATTCCGACCCGTACGAAAAAGGCTGGATCGTAAAAGTCCGGATCAGCAACCCGGGCGACCTGGACTCCCTGCTGACAGCTGAGGCTTACAAGTCGCTGATCGGACTATAATTTCCCCGGAATAAATTCCGGGGCCATGATATGGGCCGATCCTACGGATCTGTACCGGGAGAACGCATCGTCTCATCGTCTCATCATCACATCGTCTCATCATAACATCGTCACGCTTTATTCCTAATGAAATTACTGTTTCGATCAGTTCATATTGTTGATAAGGGCAGTGCACATAACACCCGGACAGCCGACATTTTGATCGAAAATGGGATTATCGCCGGTATCGGGGAAGGGCTGGATGCCGGAGGCGCCGAAGTCTACGAAGAAGGCGGGCTGCACGTTTCGCCGGGCTGGATAGATATGCGGGTTGCCCTCAGAGACCCGGGACGCGAACAGGAAGAAGACCTTTCCAGCCTGAAGGAAACCGCTGCCAGAGGTGGGTTTACCGGAATCTTACTCCTTCCTAATTCGCAGCCGGCCGTAGATTCAAAAGGCGCACTTAAATACATCCTTAAAGAAGGACAATCCGGAGCTATAGATTTTTTCCCTACTGCAGCCGTCACAAAAGGCGCTGAAGGAAAAGACTTTACCGAAATGATAGATCTCCGCCATGCGGGGGCTATTGCTTTTACAGACGGGGTCAATCCTATTCACAACGGCGATATTTTCCTGAAGTCGCTGCTGTACCTGCAGCCCATGAATGTGCTGCTCATTAACAGGCCGGAAGACCAGTATCTTTCCATGTACGGGCAGATGCATGAGGGCACCACCAGCACTTCCCTGGGGTTGAAGGGCATCCCTTCCCTTTCCGAAGAAATGATGATCGTGCGTGATCTGCAGTTGCTGGAATATGCGCTCGACGGAACGGACAAAAGCAGGATACAATCTCCCGTTCTGCACTTTTCCCTCCTGTCTGCTGCCAGGTCGGTAGAGCTTATCCGCGAAGCCAAGCAGAAAGGCCTGCCCGTCTCATGCGATATCGCGGCACATCAGCTTGCTTTTGAAGATACTGCTCTGACAGGCTTCGACACGAATCTTAAAGTCAGCCCCCCTTTCAGGAGCGCAGCCGATAACGCCGCCTTGCGGCAAGGGCTTAGCGACGGGACTATCGATACCATCGTATCCGATCATTCTCCCCAGCCGCCGCAGAATAAGGATACCGAATTTGACCATGCCGAGTTCGGGATAACAGCGCTGGAAACCGCCTTTTCTCTTGCGCTCATGCATAGCGGGCTCGCGACCGGGGACATTGTCGACCTCTTTACCCGGCAACCCCGGCGGATACTGGGGCTTCATGAAGCTGTTATTAAAGAAGGCGAAAAAGCCAACCTCACTTTCTTTATTCCCGAAAGAGAATGGCTTTTCTCAGGTACTCAATCCAAGTCGCAAAACACTCCTTTCCTGCACCAGAAGCTGACGGGATACGTCAAGGGAATTTTTAACCGCAGCCAACTGGAATGGTTCTGAGTGTACCTTGTCGTTGCTCATGCAAACACTTTTGGAATATTTTAACAAACCACTGCTGAAAATACCGCTTTCGTTCGGCATCCTGACCGGGTTGCTGGCGTTCGGTTACTTTCTTGCTCTTTACCTGATGGGGGTTGCCCCGCTGGGGAACATCCGCACCCCGGATTTCGGGATTCATATCATAATGGTCTGCTATGCCTGCTGGTATTACCGGAAAAACTACGGCCAGGGCTGGCTGCACCTGTGGGAAGGACTCACCATCGGGTACGTCATCAATATGGTCGCAGCTTTTGTCACCGGGTGGCTGATCTACTTTTTTGTCGTCTATTACGATCCGCAGGTGTTTGTCAACTACCTCAACGACATGCAGAACCTGCTGACAGGGCGCAAGGCCGAGCTGGTAGAGCAAATCGGGGAACAGGAATTTCAGGTGCTGCTTTCCAAAGTGAAGGAAAATGAGCCGTCTACGCTGATAACCGACGAAATCAGCAAGAAATTTATGCTGGGTATTATCCCGATTCTCCTGATATCACTGTTTTTCAGGAAGCAGAAACCGAATCTTCCTGACTGAAAAACTTACCTGTCTTGTTCCGGGAAAGAAATATATCATTATCCATACTTTTGGTTATATTCGGGACCGACTTCGTTAAATTAACTTATTTCACTCATGCAAGAAGAACAGCCTATTACCCGGGTAGCAATAAGATACGGTTTGATTTTTGGCCTCATTTCCAGCATCTACGGTATTTTTCTCTATGTTTTCCAGTTTGAGACCAATAAGCTCCTGCCGCAACTGAGCTGGGTGCTTTTCATCCTTGCCATCGTAGTAGCCATTAAGGAATACCGGAAGCAGAACCAGGGCTTCGTTTCGTACGGTCAGGGGCTCGGCATAGGCTCCCTTACCGCCACTATCATGGGGCTGATCGGTGGAATACTCAATACCTTTTACCTGCAGGTTATCGACAACACCCCTCTGCAACGCATAGCCGATATGACGCGGGAGGACCTGGAGAGAAGGGGACTCGACGATCAGGCTATAGAAAATGCCCTCGAAATGAGTCAGAAATTCCAGACACCGGGCATGTTTTTCTTATTTTCCGTTCTGGGAGGCGCATTTGTAGGCTTCATTCTGTCCCTCATCATTGCCGCCATTCTGCAGAAAAAACGTCCCGCTTTCGAGTAAGGTCCTCACTTATATGCTCGCCGTTTTCAGTAAGGAAATAAACTCTTTTTTCGGGTCGCTGATAGCCTATGTGGTCATCACGGTGTTTCTGGTTGCTGTAGGGCTGATCGTATGGGTTTTTCCAGATTCTAACGTGCTGGATTATGGTTACGCAGATATGGGCGTTTTTTTTAACCTGACGCCTTTTGTTCTGCTGTTTCTGGTTCCGGCCGTAACCATGCGGAGCATTGCAGAAGAAACCAGGAACGGAACCCTGGAGCTTCTGCTGACCAAACCGCTCAATGATCTGCAACTGATACTCGGAAAACTGCTGGCGTGCTGGCTGCTGGTAACCGTGACTTTGCTGCCAACCCTTATTTATTACTTCAGCCTTTACCAACTCGGGAATCCCCCGGGAAATATCGACTCGGCAGCCGTAACCGGCTCGTACATAGGTTTGTTCCTCCTGAGCGGCTCGCTTGTCGCCATGGGTATATGGGTATCATCCCTCAACGACAACCAGATCGTCGCCTTTGTCCTGACTGTTTTTGTCGGCTTTGTCTGGTATATGGGATTCGGAGCGCTTTCCGATCTTTTCGTATCGGGCCCCCTGGCCGATTTTCTCGGATGGCTCGCCCTCGACAGGCAATACATGGCATTGGGTAAGGGGCTGATCGACTCCAGGAACGTAGTATACCTTCTGACGCTCATTGCGTTTTTTATCCTGCTTACCTACCAGCGGCTGGGCAGCCTCCGCCGGTAAATTACGGCCCGGCTATTTTCCGTAATGAGCAAACTCTTCTTCCACCAGGAGCTGCAACGCAGCCGTGACGCTGCCCGGAATACCGCTACCTATCGCTTTGTCCCCGACCTGCACAATGGGCATTACTCCCTTGGTAGAGCTGGTTGTGAAAACCTCGTCGGCCGACAGTAGTTCATCGAGCGGCACGTCACGTTCCTCTACTTCAAACAGCCCCGCAGCCTTCTCTATCACAAGCTTCCTGGTAATTCCCCTTAATGCATCCTTACCCGGTGTAATAAGCGAGCCGCCTCTGACAATGAAAATATTACTGCGGGTCAGCTCGCTCACAAGCCCGTTTTTATAAAACAGGAGGTCGGAGGCCGCCAGTCTTCTAAGCTCTCCCGACATTTTCATCATGTGCACATATCCGGTAGTTTTCACATAAGGCAGGTCACGGACATATTCGTAAGGAATCACTTTTATACCAGCTTTCTTGCCGGCGGGGTTGTCTTTGGGCAACGGCTCCGAACGTATGATAAAGTTAGGCTTCGTAACCGTCAGGCCGTCCTCGGCATATCCCCCGGTCAGCAAAAGCCTGAATGCCGACTCGGCTTCTCCCGACAAGCGGTACAGCTCTCCGAGCAACCCGGACACTACCTCCTTCTCAAGAGGGACCTCCATTCCGAGTGACGCCGCCGAACCGGTAAACCTGCGCCAGTACTCTTCAAAACGAAAAGGGACCCCGTTATAGGTGCGCAGGTAGTCGAATAGCCCGAAACCTCTTAAAAGCCCCAAATCGTTGGTCTTTAGCAAAGGCGTATCCAGGGGGTGAAACTCGTTGTCGAAATAGCAGTAGTAGGACATTGACTGTAATTTAAAATTGGCTAAAGATACGACAATCACCCGCTAATCATAACTATCTCCTGATTGCCCGTATCACCTCTCTTTTGCGGCCCGGCCCGGGATGCTTCTCTACCGCGAAGCCGGCCTCCTTCAGAGCTCTTCTTACGCTTCCTTTGGAGGAATAAGTGACCAGGTAAGCTCCCTCAGACATCATTTCCCCGATGCACCTGAAGATATCCGGAGTCCAGAGCTCCGGTTGGCTACCGGGAGAAAATGCATCAAAATATACTACGTCATACTTCTCCCCACCGGAATATTCCTGGAGGAACCCGTTTATTTTTTCAAACGAAAAATAAGGAGAAAGAGCCTCGCGACGGCCCCATTCAGATTTATGCAATATTTCAGGAGCATCTGCTTGTATCAGATCACCGTAATTCAGTAGCCCAGCCTGCTCCTGATCGACAGGATAGGCTTCGATACCGGTGTAGGCTATCGCACGCTTCAGCCGATCGGCCATTCTCCATGTGAGGAGAGCGTTCAGGCCCGTACCAAAACCCATCTCAAATACCTTCAGCTCCCTGCCTTCTGCCAGTAGTTCCAGTTTGGGCTGTAGCCCCAGCCCGATATAAATATGCTCGGATTCCTGCAGCGAGCCCTCCAGCGAATGATAATGTTCCTTTAAAACGGGGTGATAGAGTGTATGCGAGCCATCGCCGGTCATAACCGGCTGAGATTGCGGATCTTTAAAGATTTTCATCATGCAAATGTAGCCATGAGCAATCAGAAATTGGCCGTCAGATCATTCTCTTCAGCGTAATCTGCGTAAAAAACATCTCGCCGTTTCTCTTCACCAGCAAATCGATCGATTTCCCGTGCCCCTTCTGAAGCAATTTATAAACCTCGCCCATATTCATATCTCTCACGGGGCGGTTATTCATAAATACCAATTGGTCTCCCTCGGCCAGACCTGCTATTTTGCCAGGTGACTTATCGAGGACGTGGGTAACGAAAATATCCTTCAGGCCTGTTCCGCCGGCTTTAATCTCCAGCCCGCTCATGTCATGCTCGAATTTTTCCCGCAGCTTTCTTTTAACGGGTTTCAATACCATGTACTGATCCTGGTAGTTCATCGTAATTTTGAACCTGCGAAGAATTTCACAGCCTATATTCCCCTGCCGTTCATCTCCTTTTGGCACCTTAATGCCAAAGGAAGTACTGTCAGGAAATGAAGCCACTACATTCCCGATCTCGTGCCTTCCGACCCTGATCATCTCGATACGTCCCAGGTTACCGTTTATTACGCCGTTCAATCCGCGCCCCAGCTGGGTATAGATCACCTTTTCGGGTAACCGCACCCTTGAATCATTGCTCCGGTCGAGCAGCAGGGCGTGCGCAGCGCCGGTGTCAATTGCCAGCTTAACAGGTTGCTCACGACCGTCCGCAAGGAGGGTAACAGCTTCGGTAAACGGCTTGGTATCTTCTATCGTGATCGCATAGATATCTCCATAACGCCTCCTGAAGCGATAAGTGCCCGGCTCTCTAAGCGTAAGCTCCCTGTGCTGGAAGTCTATCGTTACCACGAAATTATTGAATACCTCGTAACCGAATATACCGTGGACCGGCAGGCCTACAAACTCCGAAAGCTGCAGAACGTCCTCCTCCAGCACGACTATATTCTGATGATTCGCCTTCATCCCGCACATATCTATCGTATTTCCAATGGCGATATAGGCTTCTACCGCATCACCCTCGCCTGCACCCGAAATACTCACTTTCCGTGTAAACCGGAGAGAGCTCGGCACCAACGCTGCGGGGTCGGTGATAATAGTGGTACTTACCCCCGTATCCAGGATAAAGCGCAAGGTGTCGCTGTTGTTGATCCGCACGGGTACAACAATCAGGTTCGAATGGACTTCAAAGGGTATACGGAGCGTCTTTTTGCCCTCGGTCAGAAAATAGCCGTAACGGTCTTTTTCATAATCAGCAAAGCGCTTCTGAGCGGTTGTCGTCGCAGTTATACCTGCAAAAGCTGCCAACCAGATGGCCAACAACCTGTATGTACCTTTCATGACTTTTCATTAGCTAATGAGATATGGTTTACTCGTATTTTGAAGCGGGATTTCTCTAAACAAAAATAAAGAACTTTTCGTGGATATATCCTATAACAGGAGGAAAAAATATTAAAAAAAGTCTCCCTGGAGGATAAAGTACAATTTACCGGAAGCATATTCTTCTCCTTGCCACTGATACTCTATACGACGCACAGTTGCAGTACAATTTCCTTTTGCCGGCTTCGCAGCAATTAACCTTTCTGAATGTCGAAAAATTTCTTCTCACAACTGAGCTTTTCGAAAATTTGCCGGGACCGTTCGGGCCGTGCGTCAGAAATGAAAACCTGTCCGAAGAATCCTCTTTCGATCATCGAAAGGAGCTGCTCTATCCTGATCTCATCGAGCTTGTCGAAAATATCGTCCAGCAGCAAAATGGGCTTTACACCGCTATATTTTTCAATCAGCTCGAATTGCGCCAGCCTCATCGCCAGCACGAACGATTTCAATTGCCCCTGCGACCCGAACTTCCTGAGCGGCACTCCGTCGAAGTTAAATACAAACTCGTCCTTATGTACTCCCCTGGTCGTCCGCTGGGCCTGGATATCGGTCACCCGCTGCTGCCTGAAACGCTCTTCGAAACCCGGTTCGGTCAGCTCGCTGTCATAAACGATCTCCACCGTCTCCTTTCCCCGCGACAGCTCGCGGTAATGCTTTTCAAACAATTCGCTGAACGATACCAGGAAATCCTGCCGGAGCCGGCTGAGTTTCGCGCAAAGGTCCAGCAAAGGAGCATCGTAGGTATCCAGCATTTCATGATCGACCCGCCCGCGATCCGCAAAAATCTTCAGAAGTGCATTTCGCTGGCCCAGATACCTGTTATAGGTGAGCAAATCGCGGAGATATCCCTGGTCCACCTGCGACAGCACTCCATCAAAAAATTTCCGGCGCACGTCGCTTCCTTCCCTTATGAGGTCGGTATCGCCGGGTTCGGCCAGCACAACGGGAAACCTGCCTATGTGCTCGCTGAGTTTGTCATAGGGCTTTCCATCAGCAAACAGCGCCTTTCTCTGCGTGCGGTGTACCGCGCATTTGATCTCTGTTTTGCGTTCTCCTTCGGCAAAAACCCCGTCGAGCATGAAGTAGTCAGCATGATGCGCAATGCTCATATGATCCTGGTTGTGAAAGGCGCTCTTTGTCAGCGCCAGGAAATAAACAGCATCCAGGAGATTGGTTTTACCGCTGCCGTTCTCCCCCAGCAGGCAGTTCAACTGGCTGCAGAACGTAAAGGTCGCATCGTCATAGTTCCTGAATTGTATCAGCAATAATTTCTCAATCCTCACGGCTACTTTGTTGTTCGGGGGTTTATACTTATTTTCGCAGTCGGTCCGGTTCCTGTCTTCAGGGCTATCTTCCGAATAACCGGGAAAGGACGGCAAAAATAGAGTGAAACTTCAGGGTATCCCTCATGTATCAGCTCTCAACAGTAATTTTCTTTATACAATAATGGCAGGCAAAGTACTGTCTTTAACCTCTAGAAGCAAGTAAATGGCTACCGCAAAAGAGAAAAAGAAAACAACGGCGAAAAAACTCAGGCATTCCAAAGAGCAGTACCTGTCCTGGTTCGAAAGTATGCTACTTCAGCGTCGGTTCGAAGAAAAGGCGGGTCAATTGTACGGACAGCAGAAAATAAGGGGGTTTTGCCATCTTTATATCGGCCAGGAAGCCTGCTCATCAGGTTCCGTTTCTGCTCTGGAAGAGGGCGATAAATACATCACTGCCTATCGTGACCATGGTTTCCCTCTTGCCCTCGGCACCGATCCCAACAAGATCATGGCCGAGCTTTACGGGAAGGAAACCGGCACTACGAAAGGAAAAGGCGGTTCAATGCACATTTTCGACAAAGAAAGAGGATTTGTAGGCGGGCATGGAATAGTTGGTGCACAGATCCCCCTGGGAGCCGGGATTGCCTTTGCCGAAAAATACCGCGAAACGGGCAAAGTTTGTCTTTGTCTTTTCGGTGACGGGGCCATCCGCCAGGGAGCCTTCCATGAAACTGTAAACATGGCCGTGACCTGGAAGCTGCCGGTGATCTTCGTAGTCGAAAACAATGGCTATGCCATGGGGACTTCGGTAGCCCGTTCCAGCAATGTTACCGAGCTTTATACCATCGGAGACGCTTACGATATCCCTTCCGAGCCTGTAGACGGGATGAACGTCGAAGCTGTTCACGACGCAGTAGAACGCGCCGCCACCCGTGCCCGCAAAGGGGAAGGCCCTACTTTCCTGGAGTTCAGGACCTACCGCTACCGGGGCCATTCTATGTCTGACCCCCAGAAATACCGCAGCAAAGAAGAAGTTGAGTCATATAAACTGCTGGATCCGATCGAGCAGGTAAGGGCTATTATACTTGAAAATAATATGGCTACTGAAGATGACCTGACAGCAATAGAAGCAAAAATAAAAGAGGTTGTGGCCGAATCTGTAAAATTCTCCGAAGAGTCCGCATTCCCCGATCCCAAAGAAGCATACACAGACGTTTACGCGGAGGAAAATTACCCGTATACCGTCGATTGATAGAAACACCGGGAGTTTGCCGCAGGCGTATTTACGGCAAACTCCCCTTTTTCCCGGACTACCCTCCCAATATACTTTAGCAGTCCGAAAACGACGCAAATCCATGCTGATCTCTCTGAACCTGCCATGAAACTTTCCATTATTGTACCCGCTTACAACGAAGAACGTACCATCAGGCAGGTGCTTCTGAAACTTTCCGAAGTCAATCTGATCAACAATTTTCAAAAGGAGGTCATTGTGGTCAACGATGCCTCGAAGGATAATACCGAAGCGGTTTTATTCAGGTTTATGGAGGAAAACCCTTCACTTGATATCCGCTATGTCAAACACGAGTATAACCAGGGAAAGGGAGCAGCACTGCATTCGGGTATCAGGGAGGCCACAGGCGACTACGTTATCGTCCAGGATGCCGACCTCGAATACGACCCTCATGAATTCAATATCCTCCTTAAACCCGTCACGGACGGCCACGCCGACGTCGTCTACGGGTCGAGATTTATCGGGGGAAAACCGCACCGTATTTTATTTTTCTGGCATACCATAGGGAACAAGCTTGTACTCACTTTCCTCAGCAACATGTTCAACAACCTGAATCTGACGGACATGGAAACCTGCTATAAGCTGTTTCGCGCCGATATCATCAAAGGGTTGTCCCTGAAAGAAAAGCGTTTCGGATTTGAACCTGAAGTGACGGCCAAAATAGCCAAAATCCCCCGGGTTCGTATATATGAAGTCGGCATCTCATACTACGGCCGTACATATGAAGAAGGGAAGAAAATCAATTGGAAAGACGGCGTCAGGGCTATTTACTGCATTATACGTTACGGATTGTTCAACTAGCCGCAAAAATTATTTAAACCTGACGGCACGCTCCTCACGATGCATCGCAAGGAACCAAAGGATCATCAGCGTCGGAAAAAAATACTTATCCCATGAGAGCTGCGCCTTACCCAGCAGCAATATGTTGACCGCTACCAGGAGGCTGTTCAGCGTCACTTTCCCCGGGTTGACGAAGCGCATCAGTGTAAGGGACATCAGGATACCGAAAACTATGTTCCTGGCAAATCCGGGGATTCTCAATGCGACCAGGAGCTGGTCAAGATAGCCCAGATAAGGCCAGGTGAAATATGGATTATAGGTTTGACGGGGCGGAAAAAAGACGACCAGGACGATCACAACCGACACAATCGATACGAAAGTCCGCGGATACCTGGCCGGGTAGGAAATAAAATACGACCACGTTTTCTCCAGGAGCGCTTCAGGAATCACGAAGTAAAAAGCTGCGATAGCGCTTACATAGATCACAAAACCGGGATTATAGAACGGAGCATTGCCATAGTGCTGTTCCTGCATAATGGCCGCAGGCGCCGGCCCGCCCCACAACAATATCCATGGTACCAGGCTCAGGACCGCCGCTACATACCACATCCACCTCCTGTCGGCCAGTAGCTTCCCTGTCAGGGTCCTGATATCCCATTTGCTTTCCTCCCAGATCCGCAATACTTCAAACAGCCCGATAGCTAATGGAAAGGCCAGCATATACTGCCGCGAGGCAATGGCTGCGGCAAAGGCTACACACGCAGGAAAATGCTTCTGCTCCAGGTAGGCCACCATGCCCAGCAAAACAGCCAGCCAAGCCGTCATATCTGTATAATAATGGATAGCGCAAAGGTAAAAGCTAGGCATCGCTACCAGTGGGACAAGATATAGCCAGCGTTGCCCCCGCGCCCCGGTCCTGAACCACACAAACAGCAGCAATACACAAAAGCTGAGCAGGAAATTCATTAACCTGAGATATTGTACATCTTCTCCCAGCAACCTGATCACCCAACCTCCGAGTATAAAGGGAAGGGGCGTATTAAGCTGGTTGTAAGTTTTGAGAAGGTTCAGTGATGGAATGATTTCATGACTGAACATCACCGCTGTCGGCAGATAATGGTTTTCATCCTGGTAAAGTTCCTGAAAAGCCAGGAAGTCATTGGCTACCAGCATTATCGCATAAACCAAAGCTATGATACAAGTGATATAGACCGGGCGTTTTGTATTTGAATTGAAAGCCATAGATTCGTTTAATCAACCTGATTATCCCGCAAAAATAGATTAATTGGCTATCTTTGGAATGACATTCTAACTTTCGTCCGGCGAATACATTGCTATCATACTGTAGAGACCCTCGTAGATATTCCAAATCAGAAACTCAAACATCTATTGTCATGCTAAAAAAAATCACTTTACTGCTATGCCTCGTCTATATCTCTGGCGGTTGTAAAAAGAATTCCCCAGAGGCAGACCCCCTGGCAAAAGATAACGTCTGGATTGAAGAAAAGAACCATCCGTGGGACAGGTATACGGTCGTGGCTTCGGATAATAAAATTGCCTACTATGCAGGTAACTCGATATATAAGCAGACCGATAAGGGGTTTACGAAAATCGCAGACTATCCTGAGCAGGGCTATCTGGAAAAATTTGCATTCGTAACCGGAAACGGAGACCTGGTTACCGGCGGCGGCTACAGCGAATCAGGGGCGAATGTATCCTGGAAATTTTACAAATACAGCCCCGACGGCACCCTGCTGGCTACCTCCGGTATTCCTTACCTCGGTTTTGAGGCGTATTACGGCCGGGTGCATACAGTCGGTGAATATATCCTGACGTCAGTGCTGGAAAGGCAGTTGAGTGCTCCTTCGACGACAAGACAGAAGTATATTTACGTATGGGATCAGGATTTCAAGTACCAGACGAAGATAAAAATAGATAATGACGACATTCTTTCGGAGGTTTTCAGCTTCACGGGTCATACCTACCTCCTGTTCAGCAACGGCGCCCTCAGAAAGCTAACAGACGGCAAGCTGGATGACACAGCCGTACCTGATCTTAAGCTGGATGAAAAATTCGGCGGGAATATTCCAAAGATCGCTTCTCCGGGATCGAAGCTGGTATATGGCTGGCCTTCAAAAGTTGTAAATAACGAATACCTGCCTTCGGATGTTGTGATGGTGACAGACCTTAAGAATTACGAGGCTCACGACAAAGCTCCCAAAATCTGTGACCCCCAGTTGTATTACCTTAACGACACCCTCTTTGTAGCAGGAGGCTATACCGGCAGCGTAAATCAGAAGACTTATAACGATGTGCTTTACAAAATAAAGCTCTCTGAGGTCGTTCCCTGAGGTGCAGACTAACCGCTTGCGGTTTCTTTATTCCCGGACTGGTACTACAGGAGCCGGGGGTAGGATTATGTAAATGTAAAACGGCAGCCGGCTTATGTCTTTCCAACAAAAAATCCTGGTTCCCTGCGATTACTCCGAACTGTCGCTTCACGCCCTCCTTTTCGCCAGCGGGCTTGCAGCAAACCTGCAAAGCGAAATTTACATTTTATCCGTTATTTCCGGTGAGCAGGAAGCGACATTGCAAAAAGCCCTTTACGAAACAGAATATGCTGCTGTTGCCCGCAGCGGCATATTGGGCAACAAAACGGCAGTTCCGCTGATACGGACAGGGAAGCTGGTCGAGGAGACCCTGAAAGTAATAGACGAATTGAAAATTACCCAGCTCGTAGTTGGTACGCGAGGGTCGCGCGGATGGGACGGTGTATTTGCGGGATCTTACGCTGGAAAACTGGTACGTACCTCGCCGGTTCCGGTATTTTCCATCAGGCAGCCGGCCCGTCCGCAGCAGATACGGGATATTGTCTTTCCTTGTGATTTCGGGCAATGCAGTCCCTCTTTCATAGATGCCATGAAAAAGATGCAGGCCGTCTTTGCAGGCAGGCTGCATCTTTTGCGCGTCATTACCGGAAAGGAAGACGAAAAGAAGCTGATAACCATTATGCAGGAGTTTGCCGGAGCCAATAAACTGGAAAGGTATACGCTGAATACAAGAACAGACGAAAGCGAGGAAAGCGGGATTATTAGGTTCGCTACCGAGATCGGCGCCGATATGATCGCTATGACTACCCACAGCCGTGACCTCTCCCACCTTTACTTCACCAGTATCGCGGCAAATGTGGTCAATCATTCGCGGATACCTACGTGGACGTATTCGGGAGGGTGAACTGCCACTCAATACCCCACACTCGTATCATCCCCTCTCGGATCCGATCCGCCTTCCAGCCTGCCATCAGGCCATACCAGAATACAATCCATTCTCCCGATGGTATTGCGCTGCTGCTCGAGTACAAATCCGCGGTCCTGCAGGGCGCTGATTGTTTTCGGGCTGAATGCTCCGGCTTCGAACATCGTTTTGTCGGGAAGCCATTGGTGATGAAATTTCAGGGCGTTGACGGCTTGCTGCATGGTCATTCCATGCTCCAGCACATTCAGTATGGTCTGGAAGACGGAGGTAATAATAGTGGAGCCTCCGGGTGTCCCTACGACCATGAGAAGCTTCCCGTCACTTTCGACAATAGTGGGCGTCATAGAGGAAAGCATTCGCTTGCCAGGGGCGATGGCATTGGCTTTGTTGCCGATCAGACCGAACATATTCGGCACACCTGGCTTGATGCTGAAGTCATCCATTTCGTTGTTCATCAGGAAACCCCCTCTTTTTACAACGACCCCGCTTCCGTAGCTTCCGTTCAGGGTAGTGGTTACCGCCACCGCATTGCCCTCGTTGTCCACTACCGAATAATGGGTAGTTTCCATGCTTTCGTAGCCCGGAAGGCTCCCGCCTGCAATATCGGTGCTGCTGGAGGCCCGGTCAAAAGAGAAATCCTTCCAGCGCTCGCGCAGGTACGGGTAGCTCATCAGCTCTTTCGACGGAATTTTGACAAAATCCGGATCTCCCAGGAACTTGGCCCGGTCCGCATAAACCCTCCTTTCCGCTTCGATCATGACCTGCACTGTGGAATCAGCGTTCCATCCCCAGCGTGCCAGCGGGTAAGGTTCTACCAGTCTCAGCAACTGGATCAGGGCAATCCCCCCGCTGGAGGGAGGCGACATGGTGATCAGGCGATAGTTTTTATAGGTTTCCGCGACAGGCTCCCGCCATGCCGCATGATATCCTGAAAGGTCTTTCCGGGTGATGATGCCCCCGCCCTTTTTCATCTCCCTCACCAGCAGCCTGGCGGTACGCCCTTTATAAAACCCGCTGCGCCCCTTACGCTGTACCGATCTGAGCACGCGGGCAAGATCAGGCTGGTAGAGGGTATCTCCTGCGGCCCAGGTGCTTCCATCCTTTTTTTGGTAATAAGAAGTCCCCGGATTGACCTCAAGTATCGTTTTTCTGATTGCATTGAGTCCGCGGGCCTCCTTTTCTGTCTGAATCACACCTTTCACGGCGAGGTCTATTGCGGGTTGTACCAGGTCGCTCCAGGGCAGGCGGCCGAAACGCTTATGAGCACTGATCATACCGTCGACGGAGCCGGGTACCCCGCTTGCCTGGTGCCCTTTCGTGCTCATTTCACCGACAACATTCCCGTCCTTATCCAGGTACATATCTTTGTGCGCTTTCAGGGGGGCTTTCTCCCGGAAATCCAGCGCATAACCCGTCCCCGCCGGATCGCGGTACACAAGGAATCCTCCCCCGCCCAGGTTGCCGGCGGCAGGATGGACGACCGCGAGGGCAAACTTCACAGCTATAGCCGCGTCGATTGCATTGCCTCCCTTCCTCAGAATGGCTGCTCCTGCTTCAGAAGCCACCGGATGTGCCGAAGCTACCATACCGTTTTTTGAAAAAACGCCTTCTCTTTCGCTGAAAAAAGGTCTGTAGACAGGGTCATCGGACATAAACTGGTAAAAGCCACGGGATTCTTTAACAGGTTGCTGCGCGGACAGGCTGCTGAAACACAACAAGGAGGCAATTATGGCGATAGTGATTCTGTTCATTGCTGGGAAAGTTTGTAAAGTTGTGCTCCAGAGGGCTAAAGTTGCTCTTTTAAAAGATGCCCGCCTGTTCTCCGGCTGATGATAGCTTCATCCATGTAAAATAAAGCATTTCCCTCCAATTATAAATCCCTTCGGCGCTTCACCGGATGAGCGGAAGCGTGCTGCTCAACCGGTTTTGCAACCATTCATCACGAATTAAATTGCTTTTTGCCTGCACATCAGTAAAATTTGTACCCGCAGCCTGCACAGCAGCTACCACTATCCCCGACAGGTATGATATTTTTCCGACAAGTGATCGAAAGTTTTGTGTTTGCGTGGGAAGCGCTTAAATCCAATATCCTACGCACCACCCTGTCTCTACTGGGTGTCACTGTCGGTATATTTGCCATTGTAGCTGTTTTCACCATTGTCGATTCTCTTGAAAAAAATGTTAAGGAAAGTCTCAAGGAAATAGGCGACCGTGTAGTGTATGTACAAAAATGGCCGTGGGGATTCGGTGGGGAATACGCATGGTGGAAATATTTCCGCTGGCCCGAGCCTACTTATAACGAGTACCGGTTTCTTGCCGACAAGCTGGAGAACGCCGAGGCTGTAGCCGTCATGGATGTCAAAGGCTCCGTAGACCTTAAATACGGGTCTAATAACGGCCAGGGAAGCGTATGGGGCATTACCCAGGACTACACCCTGATATCGGAGATAGAAATTGAAAATGGCCGCTATTTCACTCCTCTCGAGAATACAACCTCGAAAAACGTGACCGTTATCGGCGCAAAAGTAGCCGACTGGCTTTTCCCTGATCAGGATCCGCTGGGGAAGGAAATCAAAATAGCGGGATATAAATTTACCGTCATAGGCGTACAGAAGCGAAAGGGCAACAGCATGATGGAATTTAACGGGAAGGCCGACGAAAAATGCTTTATCCCCTACGGCTCTTTCGCCAAATATTTTTCTTCGGGAAGGATGAGTGTCGATATAGCGGTCAAAGGCCGTGAGCACGACGACGGACTGCAGGAGCTGGAAGCAGAAATCACAGGTCTTATGCGTTCCAAGAGAGCGCTCAAGCCGCGGGATGAAAATAATTTTTCCATCAACCGTCCCGACGCCGCTGCAAAGGCCATTGACGGCGTTTTCAGCGTGCTTACCCTTGCCGGCTGGGTCATCGGTAGCTTTTCGATCCTCGTAGGAGGATTCGGCATTGCCAATATCATGTTTGTATCCGTAAGAGAAAGGACCAACCTGATCGGCATCCAGAAATCGCTCGGCGCCAAAAATTATTTTATTTTGTTCCAGTTCCTCTTTGAAGCGATAATGCTGAGCCTGGTGGGCGGCGCTGTCGGCGTATTGCTTGTATACCTGATCACTTTTATCCCTATGGGGACCTTCGAGCTGGTTATGAAGCCGGGTAATATCCTCCTGGGACTGGGAGTGTCTTCCACGATCGGGATGCTTTCCGGCTTTATCCCCGCCCTGATGGCGTCGCGTATGGACCCGGTGGCAGCCATCCGGGCTAAATAGAAATATTGCAATTCATCAAACTTATTACGAAGTTAGCGGCACAAAATCAACCGACTTTTTGCTATGCGCAAGTGGATTTTTCTCATCATTTTCCTGGCCATCGTGGCGGGGATCGTATATTATGTCAGCTTCGGATCGTACAGTGAAGGCAGACGCGCCGGGTTTGTACTGAAGCTGAGCAAGAAAGGATATGTATTCAAAACCTATGAAGGTGAGCTGAGGATAGGCGGCTTATACGACGGAGAGGGAGTAATGAACGCTACCGAATGGGCTTTCTCGGTCAGTGCAAACAATAAGGAGGCCATTCAGAAGCTTGAGGAGGCCATTGCTACCGGCCAGCGGGCTTCGCTTACCTACGAAGAAAAATTCTTCGTGCTGCCCTGGAACGGGGATACAAAGTTTTTTATTACCAATGTGGAAGTTCTCAGGTCTGCGCCGGCCATGCTTCCTTACCAGAGCGTGCCCGCCGTGCCCAATCAGTCTGAAGAGGCTGCACCGCAAAGAGACACTTCGACCATCGAGCTATAGCTTCGGCTCCGCTAGCTTCGGCTCCGCTCAGCTACCGTTTGGAAAGTGTCAGTTGAACGGAATCGAAAAAGGTGTCAGCTGAACGGAATCGAAGCTACCGTTTAGAAAACGTTAATTGAACAGAGCCAGGTAGCTGAGCGGAGTCGAAGCTAGCCCCCCGCCTTCTTTGCTTTATACCCCTTGGAAATGAGCCATGCCAGGATTTTATCGCGATGATCGCCCTGCACGATTATTTCAAAATCCTTGACGGTACCACCGCTGCCGCAAAGTGATTTAAGCTGCTTGCCCAGTTGCTCAAGGTCGGAAAGCCGGCCCGTATAGCCGCGTACTACGGTCGCGACCTTCCCTCCTCCTTTGCGCTCCAGCCATATCCGCAGGTCCTGGCTTGCCGGCGGCAATGTCTCAGCCTCTTCATCATCGCCCGAATCGAAGCTAAAGTCGGGATCCGTAGAATAAACTATCCCTGAATTATTTCTTTTTGACATTATTATCCTGTTTTTCCCCGTTGTTGTTTTACTAACAATTGGAATTGAGTAATTTCAGCCCCGGAATTTACCAAAACTATCCGGTTGATTGGTAAGATAACTTCGGTTTAATATAATGGCTTCAGATCAGGATTTTGATAGTGAAATAGATGAAGGGCAGGAAATGACCTTCCTGGAACATCTTGAAGAGCTCAGGTGGCATATCATCAGGGCATTTGGATCGATCGTTGTATTTGCAATTCTGGCATGGGTTTACAGGGAGTGGATTTACGGTACGGTCATACTGGGGCCGAGCAAGCCCGAGTTCTGGACTTACCGGATGATGTGTAAACTGGGCGGGATGATAGGTGCGGACGGCCTGTGTGTAGAGGCGATTAATTTCAAGCTGCAGAATATCGAGGTAGGCGGCCAGTTTAAGATGGCGCTGACGACAGCGGGGATCGTGGGTCTGCTTTTTGCCTTCCCTTACGCATTCTGGGAAATATGGCGTTTCATCAAGCCGGGCCTTAAATTCAGCGAAAAGAAGGCTGCCAGGGGTGCTGTATTTTTTGTTACGCTACTCTTTTTTACAGGCGTGCTGTTCGGGTACTATATTGTTACGCCGCTTGTCATCAACTTCCTTGCTAATTTTACACTCGATGCATCCATCGTCAACGAATTCAATATCGTATCTTATATTTCGACCATTGCAACCCTGACACTGGCTTGCGGCGTTGCCTTCCAGCTCCCTATAGTGGTGTTTGTGCTTTCCAAAGTAGGTATCCTGACGCCTGCATTCATGCGGGAATACCGGAAACATTCTGTAATAGTGATCCTGATAGTGGCAGCTATTATAACGCCTTCGCCCGATATTTTCAGCCAGGTCATCGTAGCCCTCCCCTTGTTCGTGCTGTACGAGGTCGGTATAATCGTATCGGCGCGCATAGAACGGCAAAGAAATGCGGAAGAGCGTGCATTACAGCGGAGGCTGGAATCAGGCGATTAGCCTGCTGTCTCAGGATGCGTTCGGTATGCATCCGGTCTAATCCTGAGATAGTTTTGTTTTTTTAAAGAATTAGCCTAAAATTTGCAGCCCGGAAATTACGCTAAAACTGATGCCCTGTAGAAAGCACATAAATTCTTTCCTTTGCTGGATGGTTGCGGCCATCCTGCTGGTTGCTTCTATGGGTCCCAGGGTAGTCCAGCCGGAGCGTGCACCGGGAATACCCGCCATTGAAAAGAGTGAAAAAAAGTCACCGCCCGCACAGGAAACCCCGGGAGAACAGACCAAAATCAGTGCCCTGAGCCTCGACGCGGTTGTTATTTCACTATTCAGCTTTCATCTTTCGCAGTATATTCTACCGGCTCCCCAGCCGACAGTCAGGCTTTCCTCACGCTCAGGCAATCGTCTGCCTGCACGTTTTTCGGAACCCCTGTTTTTCTTCTGCTACTTTCACAAGGTGTTCGGCAAACAGATTGCCGCTAATGCCCCCTGACCAGGGATAACTCTTTTCATACGCCTCTACTTCCCTCCCCGGAAGCAGGCCATTTTTTTATTCTCCAATTATCAAACTGTTATTATAAATACATTTACCGATGAGTAACAAATCAGGTGTACTGTTTTTCTCCATACTGCTTGGGTTGATCAGTATCTATTATCTTTCCTTCACCTTTGTATCGAGGAGCTACAAGGAAAAGGCCGAGGCGTTTGCTATGGATGCTGAAGGCAAAATCGATTTTGCAAAGAAACAACGCTATATAGACTCGCTGTGGAGAGAAAAGGTGTATCTCGGCCAGACCCTCCAGCAGGTTACCGAGAGGGAGCTTGGGTTGGGCCTTGATCTGCAGGGCGGTATGCACGTAGTAATGGAAGTTTCTCCCGCCGATATTGTAAAAGGGATGGCAGGGAACAATTCCAAAAGCTCCGCCTTCCAGCAGGCGCTTAAAAACGCTACCGCAGCATCTGTCAGCAGCCAGTCGAACTATATCGATCTTTTTGTAAAAGCCTACAGGGACCTGGTACCCGATGCACGGCTGGCATCTCTTTTTTCCAACAGTGCCAACCGCGCACAGATCAATATCAACTCCAGCGATGGCGAGGTAATAGCGCTTCTGAAAAGAGAGCTGGATGGCTCTGTCGATCGCGCTTTTAAGATCCTGCAGGCCCGTATCGATAAATTCGGGGTAGCAAACCCTAATATCCAGCGCCTGCCGGGCTCTAACCGCATCCTGATCGAGCTGCCCGGGATCGATAACCCGGAAAGGGTTCGCCGCCTGCTTTCCGGAGCTGCCAAGCTGGAATTTGCAGAAGTCTATACGCTGAACGAAATCGGCTTCGGTCTCGACCAGTTGGGCACATTCCTGGTCCGTGAGGATGAAGCGAACAGGGCAAAAACTGCATTGGCTGCTCCTGCCGAATCTAAAGATACCACCACCGCTGCCGCCGGTACCGACCTTGCTTCCCAGCTTGCGAAAAGCGCTACCGACTCTTCTGCGACGGACACCAGTGCTATCAACAAGCAGAATGCCGCGCTGACCAATCTTTTTATGCCTATTTCCAATAGTGCATTGGGCGTGCAGATCAAAGATACAGTAAGGGCCAACGAAATCCTGAGAAACCCTGAAGTAAAGGCTATGTTCCCCAACGACCTGGTTTTCATGTGGGACAGGAAAGAGATGGCCGGGATGCCTGGCCAGGCTATCCTGCCGCTGTATTTTATCAAAAAGCCGGGTGGTATTGCGCCGCTTGAAGGGGATGTTATCGTAGATGCTGTCGGCGATTTTGACCAATACGGAAAGCCTGAAGTTACGATGAGAATGAACGGCGAAGGAGCCCGTAAATGGAGAGCGCTGACCGCCGCCAACATCAACCGTCCTATCGCCATTATCCTCGATGACCTGGTCTACACTGCCCCTAATGTAACCGGGGAAATACCGACCGGGAACTCAAGCATATCCGGGAACTTTACTATCGACGAAACGAAAGATATGGCGAACGTGCTGAAAGCAGGGAAACTGCCGGCGCCGACCCACATCGTCGAAGAAGCCGTAGTTGGTTCTACCCTTGGTTCCGAAGCCGTTACAAAAGGGCTCATTTCATCGCTAGTGGGGTTGGTTGTGGTACTCGCCTTCATGGTAATTTATTACAGCAAGGCCGGATGGATCGCCGATATCGCGCTTTTCATCAACCTGTTCTTCCTCATGGGGATCATGGCTTCGCTCGGGGCGGTGCTCACACTCGCCGGGATAGCGGGTATCGTACTAACGATCGGTATGTCGGTCGATGCCAACGTGCTTATCTACGAAGGTATCAAGGCCGAGCTGGAAGAAGGCAAACCATTTGCCCAGGCAGTTCAGGACGGGTTTAAAGGAGCACTATCTGCCATTATCGACTCCAATATCACCACCCTTCTGACAGGGTCGATACTGTTTGTATTCGGTACCGGGCTCGTGCTTGGATTTGCGACCACGCTCGTTATCGGTCTTATCACCTCGTTATTTACAGCAATCTTTATCACCAAGCTGCTTCTTGACTACCAGGTCAAAAAAGGGAACAAACTCGCCTTTGCCTCGGGGCTTACCAAAAACTGGTTTAAGGATACAAGCTTCGATTTTGTTAGCCAGAGACGTAAATTCTATATTGTTTCCGGTATTATACTCGTAATCGGTGTACTTTCTTTCATATTCAAAGGCTTCGGTCTGGGGGTTGACTTTAAAGGCGGGAGGACCTATACCATCCGGTTTGAGCAGAACGTCAATACCGACGACGTAAGGCAGATATTTACCGATGCCCTGGGAGGACAGGCGCCCGAGGTTAAAACCTTCGACGGTTTTGACCAGGTGAAGGTGACCACAGATTATCTTATCGAAGATACTTCCGTAGAAGCCGACCGCAAGGCTCAGGATCTGATTGCCGGAGCGGCAGCCGGTGTACCGGGCAACAAGGGTACCATTGTCAGCTCCTCCAAGGTAGGGCCGACAATTGCCAATGACATGATCTACTCGGCATTCTGGGCGGTGCTTCTCGCTATCATCGTCAACTTTGTCTATATTTTTATACGTTTCCGCAACCTTGCGTTCGGTTATGCCGCATTAATTTCCCTGGCTCACGACGTCCTGGTTCTCCTGGTGGTCTTCTCCCTGTTCAATGGCTGGATCCCTTTCATATCGCTCGATATCGACCAGGCCTTCATCGGTTCTGTGCTAACCATTATGGGTTATTCAATGAACGATACCATCGTTATATTTGACCGCATACGGAGCTATCTGAATGATCCGAAATCGAGAAAGGAAAGCATCCCCGTCATTATCAACAATGCCTTGAATAAAACACTGAGCCGGACTGCCGTAACGGGTATCACTACTATGATGGTACTGATCGTGCTGATGATCTTCGGCGGTGAAGTACTCCGTGGCTTTACCTTTTCGATGCTGATCGGTGTAATAGTGGGAACCTATTCCTCGTTGTTTATCGCCGCGCCTATAGTGGTAGACGCACTGCAAAGGCAGCATGCCAGGAACCCGGAGCCTGCCGTCGTAGCGGAAGTATCTTCCAAAACAAAAGAAGGCAAAAAGGCAAAATCTTAATTTGTAAAATAAAAAAGGGGAAAGCTCAGACTTTCCCCTTTTTTATTTTACAAATTTGACCGAATACACTTTTTTTAGAGTAGTTTTATACGCTGTTAATACACTCCGTATCACTAAAATAAGTCAGCATGGCAAATCAACTATGGGCCAAGAAGCCGATCAAAACTCTCCTTGCCGAATCTTCCGCAGAAGGAAATCAGTTAAAAAGAACTTTGAGCGCCCCCAGCCTTATAGCGCTGGGAATCGGCGCGATAATCGGCGCCGGTTTATTTTCCCTGACAGGTATTGCTGCTGCTGAGCATGCGGGGCCTGCCGTTACGCTGTCGTTCGTTTTAGCTGGTGTCGGCTGTGCATTTGCCGGGTTGTGCTACGCGGAGTTTGCTTCTATGATTCCTATTGCCGGGAGCGCCTATACCTATTCGTATGCCACGCTGGGTGAGTTTCTGGCCTGGATTATCGGCTGGGATCTGGTATTGGAATATGCGCTCGGAGCTGCTACGGTTGCCGTCAGCTGGTCGCGCTACCTGCTGGAATTACTGGCGAATTTTAATATCCATTTGCCGGCTCAATTGGTCTGTTCTCCTTTTGAGACCATGCGGCTCAGCAACGGCGAAATTCTCGAAGGGGGAATCATCAACCTGCCTGCCATCCTGATCGTTTGCCTCATTTCGCTCCTCCTGATCAGAGGTACAGAAGGAAGCTCCTTTCTCAACAACCTCCTGGTGATCGTGAAGGTAATGGTCGTACTGGTTTTTATAGCGCTCGGATGGAGCCACATTGATCCCGCCAACTATGTCCCTTATATCCCGGAAAACACCGGTAACTACCTGCATTTCGGCTGGACGGGCATCGCGGCGGGCGCAGGAGTGGTTTTCTTTGCTTTTATCGGCTTCGATGCAGTTTCAACTGCTGCCCAGGAAGCTAAAAACCCCCAGCGGGACATGCCTGTCGGCATCCTGGGCTCATTGGTGGTGTGTACCATCCTGTACGTCCTGTTTGCCCATGTCATGACCGGGCTGGTAAACTACAAGGATTTTGCCGGAGACGCCAAGCCCGCCGCTACGGCTTTTGCCGTAACCGGGTATGACTTTTTGCAGAACGCACTCATCATCGCCATCCTTGCAGGATATACTTCCGTCATGCTCGTCATGCTGCTCGGGCAAAGCAGGGTATTCTATACCATGAGCCGCGATGGCCTGCTGCCTAAATTTTTCGGAGCCGTGCACCCCAAATACCGCACGCCCTGGAAAACCAACCTGTTTTTCATGCTTTTTGTGAGCGTCTTCGCAGGATTCGTACCAGTGAGCGACCTGGGGCATATGGTGAGTATAGGGACTCTTTTTGCCTTTTGCCTGGTTTGTGTGGGAGTCTGGATCATGCGGGTAAAAAACCCGGAAATCCCGAGAGGCTTCAAAACGCCCTGGGTCCCCGCCGTACCGCTGATAGGCATCGCCATTTGTCTCTACCTGATGTACTCCTTACCGAATGAAAGCTGGCTCCGCTTAGCCATATGGCTGGCGCTGGGCCTGGTCATTTATTTTGCATACGGCAAAAACCACAGCAAGCTCCATCACGATAAGTAAGATTTTTTATCCCGATACTCAAATGCCCCGCTTCCGGCGGGGCATTTCTTCTATTCCCAACCCGGTGAGCACCGGATTTATCACACGTTTGGATATGGTCAACCTGAAATATCGGACATTCTCCGCCACAAAAACCTGTGTGTAGAATCCTTTTTCCGGGAGTTGCCTGTAAACCGCCGAATAATTGACCAGGACCGGCCATCCGTTCGCTTCAAGTACTACGCGGATCGTATCAACGGCCTTCTTAAGGTTAGAAAAATAGGTTATTTCTGAAGTGATAGCCCTACCGGGATCCGCCTGGAGAAACGGCTCCACCTTGACTTCATATATCGCCTGCTGCTGCACTGATCCGGCCGCCTGGTCCTAATAAGCTCTTACTTTCCTTCCTTCATAGAAATTAACAAAGGCCCGGTTAACAGTGCGGTTCCCTCCTTCAGTCGGGTAATCGCCGGTAAAATACCAGTCGCCCTTATGATCCGGGCAGGCTTTATGGAGGTTATCTACCGTCTGGTAGACTACCGAGAGCTTGGCCTTCAGGTCATCGGGCTTCACGATTTCCGCTACTCTGTCAGAAATCTCCTCGTAGGTGAAAGGTTCGTACAGGGCTTTCGCAAAATTGGCTGAATCCGCGTTCTTCGAAGCAAGAGCGGACACACACTGTGTATAAACCTCCTCCTTAAGATAATTCATATCATTTTCCTCGAGCAGCTTCAGGACTGCCCGGAACGCCACGAACTCCTGCATTTTAGACATATCGATCCCGTAGCAATCAGGGAAACGGATCTGGGGAGCCGATGAGACTATCACGATCTTTTTGGGGCCCAGCCTGTCCAGCATTTTCAGGATTTTCTTTTCCAGCGTAGTCCCCCTTACAATAGAATCGTCAATGATCACAACGGTATCGATCCCTTTCCTGACTACCTCGTAAGTGGTATCATATACGTTCGACACCATTTCGTCCCTGAACTCATCCGCTGTAATAAAGGTCCTCGATTTCACATCTTTCGCAACCAACTTTTCAATCCTGGGCCTGAACGAAAGCACCTTATCCAGTTCCTCTTCGAAAAGAATACCCTGTACAATGGCCTGCTTCCTCTTTTGGTAGAGATACTCCTCCAGTCCTTCTATCATCCCGAAAAAAGCAGTTTCCGCCGTATTCGGTATATAGGAAAAAATAGTGTTTTCCAGGTCGTAATTGATCTCCTCCAGGATCTTGGGGATCAGCAATTTACCGAGCATCTTCCGTTCGTTGTAAATATCCGGATCGGTAGCTCTTGAAAAATAAATCCGCTCGAAAGAACAGGAGCGCTTTTCCCGCTGAGGCAGAACCGGTACTTCAGAGTACCCGCCGTATTTATCTATGATGAGTGCGCTACCCGGTGTCAGCTCACGTATTTCATCGAAATCAACGTTAAATGCAGCTTTAATAGCCTGCTTTTCAGAAGCTACGACTACCACCTCATCATCGGCGTGATAGAATGCCGGGCGTATCCCCGACGGGTCTCTGATCACGAATGAAGCGCCGTGCCCCAACAAACCGGACATCACATACCCGCCGTCGAAATCGCGGCAGGAACGGTGCAGAACCCGCTGGATATCGATATTGTCCTCGATAACATCGGAAAGGGAAGGATTTTCGAAAATCCCTTTAAAGCGGTCGAATACCCGCTGGTTTTCTTCATCCAGGAAATGCCCTATCTTCTCCATCACCGTTACCGTATCGACCGTGTCCTTGGGGTGCTGCCCCAGGGATACCAGCTTATTGAAAAGCTGATCGACATTGGTCATATTGAAATTCCCGGCCATGACAAGATTCCGGCTCCGCCAGTTGCTTTGCCGCAACATGGGGTGGCAGTTCTCGATTTCGTTGGCGCCATGGGTACCGTACCGCAGATGCCCCAGCCACACCTCTCCGGTGAACGCCACGTTCTCCTGGAGCCACCGGGCGTCGAAGATCTTATTTTTATTTCCTTTGAGTGCTTTACGAAACTTCTTGTGGACTTTTTTGAAAATTTCGTTTGTAGGTTGCGGACCGACAGAGCGGTACCGGCTTATGTAGCGTTTGCCGGGTGGCACTTCTATTTTGATATTGGCTACACCAGCTCCGTCCTGCCCCCGGTTTACCTGCTTTTCCATCATCAGGGAAAGCTTGTATGCCGCATAGAGTGGCGTTTGGTACTTATCAATGAAGTATTGATAAGGTTTGCGTAATCGGATCAGTGCGATTCCGCATTCATGCTTGATAGCATCGCTCATGGTTAACGCGTACTAGTTTGTACTGCTACTTTTAGTATGACGAAGTAAATCCGTCACGCATATGTAACGAATAAATGAAGAACCTGTTATCTTTTCATTTAGTTCGTTAACGCGACTATAAAGTTACGAATATTGGAAGCAAAGAATTGTAATAAGAGGGAGGAATGTTTCAGAAATCAAGACAATTTATCTTCCCGCCCGTTCTACCAGCGCCAATCCGGTAAAATATTAATTAAAAATCACTCATTAATAGATAATTCATCCAAAAATTAATACGTTTTTAAATTAATAATCTGGATTAGCCGCTTTCCAGATTAGAAATAGCTATTTTTGCGATCAAAATAAGGAGTTTTTAGAGGTTTCCTTAATTATCAGTCATATACAAACAAAATCAATATGTCAGTTGCCACCGAATACCTGCCTTACAAGGTTAAAGATATTTCACTCGCTGAGTGGGGACGCAAGGAAATCACACTTGCCGAAGCAGAAATGCCCGGCCTGATGGCTATCCGCGCCGAATACGGCCCTTCTCAGCCGCTCAAGGGAGCAAGGATTGCAGGGTGCCTTCATATGACCATACAGACAGCGGTGCTGATCGAAACACTCACTGCCCTCGGTGCGGAAGTTACCTGGTCGTCCTGCAATATTTTTTCCACGCAGGACCACGCCGCCGCCGCAATCGCCGCAGCAGGTATAGCTGTTTATGCATGGAAAGGCATGAACGCGGAAGAATTCGACTGGTGCATCGAACAGACGCTATGGTTCGGTGAGGATCGCAAGCCGCTTAACATGATCCTGGACGACGGCGGAGATCTTACTAATATGGTATTTGACATATACCCGGAGCTTATCCCCAATATCAAAGGGCTTTCCGAAGAAACCACAACCGGCGTCCACCGTCTTTACGAACGCCAGAAAAAAGGCACATTGTTCCTCCCTGCGATCAACGTCAACGACTCGGTCACCAAATCCAAATTTGATAACAAATATGGCTGCCGGGAGTCGCTCGTAGACGCTATCAGGAGAGCGACCGACCTGATGCTGGCCGGTAAAGTAGCTGTGGTAGCAGGTTATGGCGACGTAGGAAAAGGCTCGGCAGAATCACTGCGGGGAGCAGGCTGCAGGGTACTTGTCACCGAAATCGACCCTATCTGCGCGCTCCAGGCTGCTATGGACGGCTATGAAGTCGTTACCCTTGATGAAGCGGCCTCCCGCGCCAACATTTTCGTTACCGCAACCGGTAACAAAAGGATTATCACGGAGCGTCATTTCAGAAAGATGCGCGACAAGGCGGTGGTATGCAACATAGGCCATTTCGACAACGAAATCGATATGGCCTGGCTTAATGCCAGCTACGGCCACACCAAAAACCAGGTAAAACCGCAAGTGGACATCTACAACGTGGAAGGCAAGGAAATTATCATACTGGCGGAAGGCCGTCTTGTCAACCTGGGCTGCGCAATGGGGCATCCCTCATTTGTAATGTCATGCTCTTTCTCCAACCAGACCCTGGCTCAGATCGAGCTCTGGAATTACACGGAGAAATATGAAAAGAAAGTTTATGTCCTTCCCAAGCTCCTGGACGAAAAGGTCGCAGCTCTGCACCTACCGCACGTAGGAGCCAGGTTAGAAGTACTTGAGCCGGACCAGGCCGAATACATTGGAGTTAGCGTGGAAGGCCCGTTTAAGCCGGACACCTACCGCTACTAGACCGGTACTCCCCGTAAAAGGCCGACGCATCTGACTGGTGCGCCGGCCTTTTTTTTGGAAAATAAATCCCGGTTGTTTCTTTAGTCTCGCTTCCGATATTCCTAATTTTGTTTTTATGTACAAGTTGCTGGTTCTCCCCGTATTATTCAGAATGGATGCTGAAAGAGCGCATGGTTTTGTAGCCGGCCTCCTGCATTTTATATTTCGGCTTCCTTTTGTAAAAGATCTGCTCCGTAAAGCTTATACATTCGAGCACCCTTCGTTGGAAGTTAAAGTCGCCGGCCTTACTTTTAAAAATCCTGTCGGCCTGGCGGCAGGGTTTGACAAAAATGCCGAGATGGTCGACATCATGGAAACGCTCGGCTTCGGGTACGTGGAAATCGGCACTGTCACTCCCCGACCACAGCCGGGCAACGATAAACCCAGGCTTTTCAGGCTGAAAAGGGACAAGGCGCTTATTAACCGCATGGGTTTCAATAACCGCGGAGCAGAGGTAGCTGCAGGGAGACTCCGGTACAGGAAATCCTCCATCCTGGTAGGCGGAAACATAGGCAAGAACAAGGATACTCCAAACGAAAGAGCGCTGGACGACTACCTGGCATGCTTCCGCGATCTTTATGACTTTGTGGACTATTTCGTGGTCAACGTAAGCTCGCCCAATACCCCGGGGCTCCGCGAGCTGCAGGAAAAAGGCCCGTTGAAGGAGCTTCTTTCGGCGATTCAGAAACTGAATTCAGAAAAGCCGGTAAGCCGCCCGGTATTCCTGAAAATAGCACCCGATCTGACAACCGCCCAGCTCGACGACATCATTGAAATTGTCACCGAAACCGGCATCGCCGGCGTCATCGCTACCAACACCACTATCTCAAGAGCCGGTCTTGTAACTCCGGAAACAATTGTGTCCGGAATAGGGGCCGGCGGGCTCAGCGGAGCACCCCTGGAAAAGGTCAGTACCGACGTAATTCGTTATCTTTGCGAGAAGTCCGGCCATGCCTTCCCGGTTATCGGAGTAGGCGGGATTTCATCTGTTGCTACCGCCAAATACAAGCTGGAAGCCGGCGCGTCCCTCCTGCAAGTCTATACCGGGTTTATCTATGAAGGCCCCGGGTTGGCGAGCAGGCTATGCAGGGGACTGGCACGTCAATAACAAATATCCACTACAAACATGTCTGAGAGACGAGAACGAGGAAATGGCTCCAGGACCAGAAACACCACCCCACACACCCGGTCCGGAGGGATTTCCATCAGAGGTCTATTTTACGGGGAAAACAGGGCATTGTTCTGGGGAGCGATCCTGCTGACACTAGGCATCCTGATGTTCATCGCTTTCCTGTCTCACATTTTCACAGGCAATAGCGATCAGAGTGCTCTCGACAGCATTTGGTCGGGCTCTATCCGGCAGGTCGGCAAAAATGTCGATAACGCTTTGGGTATCTGGGGAGCTGTGATTTCGCATGTATTTATATACCGTTGGTTTGGCTTAGGAGCCCTCTTCATCCCGGCCATTCCCATTCTTGCCGGCTGGACGCTCCTTACCCAGGAGCAACGTTTTCCGCTTGCAGGCATTTCCCGACACATCATCTTTTATACTCTCTGGACCAGTCTCCTGATGGGTTACATCGTGCTGATGAGCGGTGAGCAGGCTACCCTCGGCTACCTTTCAGGCGGCTTCGGTTATGAGGCCAACATCATTCTTTTTAACCTGCTGAAATGGGGAAGCTTCCTGGTTATCGTGCTGGCTCTTTTCTTTTATATCATTTCGGCATATAACGTGACTTCCCTCGATTTTCTTAAAAGTTTTAACCCGAAGAAAGCGTCACAGGAAGATCCGGCGGAAGAAGACGCTGATGAGGAGGAGGAGGAATCCACGATCGAACGGAAAAACGGCGGGCTTTTCCCCAACCTTTTCAGGCGGGCGACAAAAGAAGCTCCGGAAGAGCAGCAGCCTGCCGCCCGTATTCCTTATGTGGAAAGTACGGTAAAAGAGGAAATCCCTTTTCCTGTATCCTCAAAGGAACCGTCTTTCGAGATATTGCAGGATGAGCCTGAAATAGAGAATCCGGCTGCCAATACCAAGACCCCGTCGCTTAAGCTTGAGATAGAAGAAGAGGAAGAGCTCCCTGCAGCATCGCCCCCGCCCGAAAACCAGGAGCGGGACCTTAGCCGGGAACTGGTAGAAGAATTCGGAGAATATGACTCCACGCTCGATCTTCCTACTTTCCGTAACCCGGGTGTCGACCTGCTTTCAATGCCCGACGACAATCCGCAGGAAAAGGTTTCGCATGAGGAGCTTGAAAGCAATAAAAACCGCATAGTAGAAACACTGGGAAGCTACGGGATCCGAATAGCCAAAATAAAAGCTACCATTGGCCCTACTGTCACGCTTTACGAGATCATTCCTGAAGCGGGCGTGCGCATTTCCAAAATACAAAGCCTTGAGAAAGACATTGCTTTGAGTCTTTCGGCTCTGGGTATCAGGATTATAGCACCCATGCCGGGCCGCGGAACCATCGGGATCGAGGTCCCGAACAAACGCCGGGAAACCGTCTATATCCGCACGGTGTTCAGCCATGAACGCTTTCAGAAATCGACTTACGACCTCCCGATCGTGTTGGGAAAAACAATTTCAAATGAAATTCATGTAGCAGACCTGGCTAAAATGCCTCACCTTCTGATCGCCGGTGCCACCGGCCAGGGGAAATCGGTCGGGCTTAACGTGCTGCTGGCATCTCTCATTTACAGGAAGCATCCATCACAATTGAAGTTTGTACTGGTTGACCCTAAAAAGGTAGAGTTGACACTTTTCAATCACCTGGAGCGGCATTACCTGGCGAAGTTGCCCAACAGCGAAGAAGCCATTATTACCGACACCAAGAAAGTCATTTACACGCTGAACTCCCTCTGCATCGAAATGGACAGCCGCTACGACCTGCTGAAGGAAGCAGCGGTGAGGAACCTGAAGGAGTATAACGCCAAATTTGTGGAGCGGAAGCTGAACCCCCAGAAAGGGCACCGGTTTTTACCCTTTATTGTCCTCGTTATCGATGAGCTCGCTGACCTGATGATGACCGCAGGCAAAGAAGTGGAAACCCCTATTGCCCGTCTCGCGCAACTGGCGCGGGCGGTCGGCATACATCTTGTGGTGGCGACGCAGCGGCCGTCCGTAAAAGTAATTACGGGGCTTATCAAAGCAAACTTCCCTGCAAGGCTTTCATTCAAAGTGACTTCCAGTATCGATTCCCGCACGATCCTGGACGCAGGAGGCGCCGAGCAACTGGTCGGGCACGGAGATATGCTCCTGTCACTGAATTCCGAAATGCTCCGGCTTCAATGCCCCTTTATCGATACGCGGGAAGTGGAGGCCATTTGCAACTACGTAGGCAACCAGCGCGGATATAATGAAGCATATGCTCTTCCGGAATACGAGGGAGATGATACCAGTGAGCTGCGTGAGGACCTGGATATCAACAGCTTCGATCCACTGCTGCCCGAGGCGGCCCGCCTTGTTGTCACGCATCAACAGGGCAGCACATCCCTCATCCAACGTAAAATGAAGCTGGGCTACAACCGGGCAGGTCGGATCATGGACCAGTTGGAAACCCTCGGTGTAACCGGGCCTTTCACAGGCAGTAAAGCGCGGGAAGTACTGTTTCACGACCTTGAAAGCCTGGAACAGCAATTAGGAGCAATGGGGCTTGCTTAAACCCTGCCCGACCTTCGCTGTCTAAGCTTCGACTCCGCTCAGCTACCGGACCAAATGAGGTAGCCTAACCAGAGCTTCTATAGCGGAGCCGAAGGTAGCTGAGCGGAGTGAAAGGTAGCTGAGCGGAGTCGAAGCTAGCGGAGTCGAAGCTCCTTATTTATTCAGATGAAATACATTATGATAACGCCATCAGTAAGATCTATTTTTTTGCTTCTGCTTCTAACGCTCCCCTTTAGCATTTTCAACGCTTCAGCCCAGGACGATAAAAAGGCAGCAACCATCCTTGATGCAATGAGCGAGCGCTACCAGGCACTCTCTTCCTACAAGGTCACCTTCACTTACGCTGCTGCGGGCGGAAGGCCGGCCAAAGGAGAAGCGACTGTAAAAGGTGAGAAGTTCCGGCTCAAAATGGCCGACCAGGAAATCCTGAACGACGGCAAAGTAATGGCTACATTCCTGAAAGAAAGCAACGAGGTGACTTTACAGGATTACGATTCCGAAGAGATCGGAGACCTCAGTCCGACGAGGATTTACCTGGCTTATAAAAAGGGTTATAAAAACACATTTATAGGTGAAACCAAGGCGAACGGACGTACTTACGAAAACATCCGCATGACGCCTTCCAAAGCCAACTCCCAGGTAAGCAGGATAGAGCTCATGATCGATAAAGAGGATAAATCTATCAAAGGGTGGAAGATATTCGCCAAAGGTAGTGAAACCACTAACTTCGAAGTTACCGATTTCAAGGTCAATCCTGCTGTAAATGAAGGTGAATTTGCCTTCGCCAGTAAGAACTTCCCGGGTGCCGAGATAGTGGATCTGAGGTGATAATTGAAATTATAAATTATTATATTTGTTAAAATATCTGCCGGACTGTTGTCAGATTTATAAATTGATCAGATCATCCGTATTTAAAAATGGAGGCAATCACAATACATCCGGAAAACCTGGAACAGCTTAAAACTGTAAAATCCGTTTTGAAGGCACTCAAAGTCCCCTTTGAATCACAGTTCAAAAGTATGCCCGAGCATGTTGGAGACAGTATTAACAGGGGGCTGGAACAAGCTGCCGCAGGAAACACAATCGGCCTCGAAGAATTTAAAAAGAGACACTTCTCAAAATAATCACGGCCTGCATTTCGCCTCACCGTAAAAATGTTGCATCCTCTTTTATTTACACCTGAGGCAGAACAAACATTTGAAGCGATTTCCCAGCAGCTGCTTCATCAATGGGACTTCCAATATGTAAAAAAGTTTGAAAGACGCATTACTCACGCCCTTGGCATTATCTCAAAGACACCTCACCTCTACCCTCTCATTTCCAAAAATTCTACCGTACGCAAATGCATTGTGCATAAAAACTGCTCTATATTTTATACTATCGAACAGCATGCCATAACTGTAATCTGCTTTTGGGATAACCGTCAGGAGCCGCTTTTTGAAATAAATAAATGAGAGAGCGTCACTCGGGAGTAAGGGGTAGAAAATAGTATCAAACCGCAGCTCCAGGCTTTGACATAAATTCCTTCAGATAAAAAGGCTCGAAAGCAGCAGCATCTTCCAGGTCGCCATTGAGGAAACACCCGCAGGCGAGCTCACCTACAAAAGATGCTTCAGGATGAATTTCAGACTCCCAGAAAACAGCATTAGGAGAATGCTGCAGTACTGAACGACATTTTGCGGCCCCATCGCCGAAAAAAACAACCCGCCCCTTTTCAAGCCAGGTTTCAAAAGAGCTGCTTTCAACGATAACCGCGCTTGTATCTCCCACCATCTTTCCCTCATAGTCAAAAATGGCGCAGTATACTTCCATTCGCCGCGCGTCGATCATAGGAACAAATAATAACGCAGGGTCATCGATCATGCCGGCTGTTGCCGAGACAGATTTCCTTACCTGCAATGCCATAGCTTCGAGTGTGTTGACTGCTACCAGGGGCTTGTCGAGCGCAAAACAAAGGCCTTTTACGACGGAAGTTGCCACTCTCAGCCCTGTATAGGACCCGGGCCCGGCACCGACAGCAAAGGCATCTATAGCTTCCAGCCCGATGCCGGCAGCATCAGCGGCGGTCTGAACGAGCACGGTCAGCATGGAAGAAGCAGACTTCTCCACCCTGCTCCGGGTAGAAAATACCTCTGTTCCGTCACGATGAACAGCCACCGAACAGAACCTGGTTGACGAATCGACACTGAGAATATACAAGAGCTATTCTAATTTTAAGCGTAAGGGGTCATAATCAGGAGCCTCCTTTCAGTATACGCTGATAGCGGGGCATGTCCTTAAAAAGCTCCAAAGCAGTTTTCAGCTCCTGGTCATTCCTGAACGAGGCCTCTTTATACCCTTTTTCCAGGTAGTAATGCTTTACGATTTCTTCCTCCAGCAACGCCTTGATCTCCTTTTTGTGCAGCTGAAGGTCGTTATCCCTGCTGTGCGTCAGTTTGGTTTTCAGCGCTTTAAACTGCCCTTCTATGGACGCGAAAGATTTCTCCTTTTTCGCCGAAGCTTCCAGCTCTGCCAGGTCGCTTTCTACCTTTGTAGTATAATCGTATTCTTTAGTACCCAGCCATTTTTCAAACTCACGGTATTCCGAATCTGTAAGCTCAAACTCAGCCGCCGGCTTTATACGGGCGTGCTCAGAATGGTATTTTACCGCATAGTCAAAGAACAGGCGATTACTCCCCAGCGCATTGGCAATAGGTGAAAAAGTCTCTCTTTCTACTTCGATATCGGGCAAAACACCGCCGCCGTCATACACTTTCCGGCCGTTTGCAGTCCTGAATTCGGTCATCAGGGAATCCGGGATTTTGGCGACGCTGCCGTCATCATTTCTCAGGCTGTAGTCAATAGCCTGGATACACCTGCCGCTCGGAATATAATATTTGGCGGTGGTGATCTTCATTTTGGTATTGTAAGACAAATCCCGCGTGGTTTGCACGAGTCCTTTGCCGTAAGTTCTCTGCCCCACAAGTACCCCCCTGTCATAATCCTGCATAACTCCCGATACAATTTCCGCAGCCGAAGCGCTCCTGTTACTGGTGAGCACCACAAGCGGGATTTCGATATCTATCGCTGTGTTATTGGCGTTGTATCTTTTGTTCCAATCAGTGATCTTTCCCTTGGTAGAGACTATCTCTTTCCCTTTCGGAATAAAAAAATTCGATATGTTAATGGCCATATCGAGCAGTCCGCCGGGGTTATCGCGAACATCAAGAACAAGCTTTTTCATTCCCTTTCCCTTCAATTCATGAAAGGCATGCTGCACCTCTTTGGCAGCCGTAGTGGTAAAGTCTTTCAGATCGATGTAGCCTACCTCCTCATTCAGCATTCCATAGTAAGGAACATTGGTCATTTTTACAACATCCCGTCCGACCATGATATCGATAGGAGTAGGTTGACCAAAGCGCTTTACCGTAAGCTTCACATTCGTTCCCGTCTGGCCTTTCAGCAGCTTTCCCGAATCGGTTTCCCTTCTTACCGAAACATCTACATCATCGATTTTCAGAATTTCATCCCCAATCCTTATACCAGCCTTTTCTGCCGGGGTACCTTCATAGACCATCATCACGATATACCTGCCGTTGGCCGAGTTGACCAGCGCCCCGATACCATTATACTTCCCGGTAGTAAGGGTCATAAAATCCTCGATGTCGTCTTCGGCGTAGTAAACGGTGTAAGGGTCCAGCGACTCCAGCATAGCGTCTATGCTGGTTTTTATGACCGTATTCGGATTTACATCGTCGACATAATAGGTATTGAGCTCTTTATACAATGATGCGTAAATGTCCAGGTTCCTGGCAATTTCAAAAAGCCGGTCGTCATTTCTAAACGACCACGCAGCAATGCCAAGCAATGCTACTGCTATCCACCAGCCTTTTTTTATCAATGATCCCATTTCTGAAAAAAATTAGAAGTCTGCTCCCGGAACGTACGGAGGGCGCTCAAGAATTGCCGGGTTCGCCCTTCCGTTTACCGGAATCCGGCTGGCCGGCATTCATTTTCTTAAAAAGTCCTTTCATCCCGTTTTCAATAACGTCGAAATCGAGCTTTTCTTTTGCAATATATAAAAAAGCGATATACGCCGGGCGTACTGCCTGGGGAAGGCCGGCTATCAGGAATTTATTTTTACGATAAGCCTCCCGGCAGCGGCGCCTGACCAGGTTCCGGTCTACGGCGCGCTTGAAATTCCTCCGCGAAACGGAGAACAATACCTGGGGCAATGGGGAAGTATTCGTTTCATCGCTTAAATAAAGCACACGAAACGGAAAGAGGTAGAACGTTTTTACTTCCGCACTACCTCTCGAAAATAGCCTGTCAATAATCCGGCGGCTGCAAAGCTTTTCGGACTTGCCAAACGTTTGTCTCAATATTACTGCTTATGACGCTTTTCGTCTGACACAGATAGCTTCCAGCGACCTTTCCTGCGGCGGGAAGCCAATACCTTGCGACCGCCTGGTGTCTCCATCCGTGAACGGAACCCGTGCTTGTTTCTCCTTTTGCGGTTCGATGGTTGATACGTACGTTTCATCTGATAATCAAAATTATATCTCTAAATCCCTGATCCATCTTAAATTTGGGCTTGCAAAGATAGGGGTATTAGATTACAAACAAAAGGTTAATAGGGAATTAATTTGTCTGACCGACTATATATGGAATTCTCGCCAAACCAAACTAATTTTCCCGAAAAGTGGTTACATACAAATGGGGTATAACGAAGCCTTCTGCAACCAACACTAATACATGCCAGTTCAATCTCTCTTGGAAACGGGTGAAGCGTCAATAGAAACCCTGGACGCCAGGAAATACATTATTATTAAAGGAGCGAAGGTTAATAACCTTAAAAACATCGACGTTGCCATTCCCAGGAATAAGCTAGTGGTCGTTACCGGGCTTTCCGGCTCAGGGAAGTCCTCGCTGGCTTTTGATACACTTTTTGCCGAAGGTCAGCGAATGTACGTCGAAAGCCTTAGCAGCTATGCCAGGCAGTTCCTGGGCAGGATGGAAAAGCCGGAAGTCGAATACATCAGGGGGATCTCGCCTGCCATTGCTATCGAGCAGAAAGTAAACACCCGGAATCCCAGGTCTACCGTCGGCACCACCACCGAGATTTACGATTATCTCAAGCTCCTTTTTGCCCGGGTCGGCGTAACCTACTCTCCGGTATCAGGGCAGGAGGTCAAAAAGGACACGGTAACCGACGTTGTCGATTATATACTCGGTTTTGAAGAAAAAACCAGGATACTCATCCTGGCGCCCCTGCTCGTGCGTGAAGGCCGTACCCTGGCCGGCGAGCTGAACATATTGCTCTCGAAGGGTTATAACCGCGTTGTCATCGACGGCGAAACCCGGGAAATAGAAGATATCCTGGCCGGAGGGCAGACAACTCCCGAAGCAGAATATCTCATCCTGATAGACCGTGTCGCAGTCAGGCACGACGATGAAGAGACCCAATACCGCATTTCCGATTCCGTGCAGACAGCTTTCTTCGAAGGAGAGTCGGTCTGCGTTGTGGAAGTGATGGGGGGAGAAAGGAAAACTTTCTCGGATAAGTTCGAGCTGGATGGTATTAGTTTTGAAGAACCGAGCGTCAACCTGTTCAGCTTTAACAATCCCTACGGAGCCTGCAAGCGTTGCGAGGGATTCGGGAAAGTACTGGGTATTGACCCGGACCTGGTAATCCCCGATAAAACGCTTTCGGTTTATGAAGGAGCCATTGCTCCGTGGCGTACCGACAAAATGTCGGAATGGCTCAAACCTCTTCTCGCCAACGGGATCAGGTTCGACTTTCCTATACACCGGCCCTACAAAGATCTTTCATCTGCGGAAAAAGATCTGCTTTGGACCGGGAACCGGTATTTTACCGGCTTAAACGACTTTTTCGAAGAGCTGGAGAAGCAGACACACAAAATCCAGTACCGGGTACTGCTGTCCCGCTACCGCGGCCGTACGGTTTGTCCCGATTGCAGGGGTTCACGGCTGCGCAAGGATGCTTCGTATGTCAAGATCGATGGTCACTCCATTACAGACCTTGTGCTGATGCCCATCGGAGATACGGCCGGCTTTTTCAGGAACATAAGCCTGAGCGGATATAAGGCGGAGGTAGGCAGGCGCATACTGACCGAAATACAAAAGAGGCTCGAATACATGGAGCGTGTCGGGCTCGGGTATCTTACGCTCAACAGGCTGACAAGTACTTTGTCCGGCGGAGAATTCCAGCGTATCAAATTAGCTACTTCGCTGGGAAGCGCACTGGTCGGTTCCATGTATATTCTCGATGAACCGAGTATCGGCCTTCACCCCCGGGATACCCGGCAGTTGATCAGCGTCCTGGAATCGCTCCGCGACCTGGGCAATACGGTGATCGTGGTGGAGCATGAAGAAGAGATCATGCGTGCTGCGGACCAGATCATAGATATAGGCCCGGAAGCGGGCAGTCATGGCGGCGAGCTTGTTTTCCAGGGCGACTGGGAGAAGATCAAATCCATCGATCCGGCCTCTCCACCTTTCCGTAAGAGTCATACCATCGCTTTCCTCCTCGGGCTGGATTCGGTTGAAGTCCCCCCGGTAAGGCGTAAAATGCGGGATTTCATCGAACTACGAGGCGCTTCGGAAAACAACCTCCGGGACGTGAACGTCAGGTTTCCTCTGGGATTGCTCACGGTCGTAACAGGCGTAAGCGGCTCGGGGAAATCAACTCTTATCAGGAAAGTGCTGTATCCGGCCCTGATGCGTTCAAAAGGTGAATTCAACGATGACCTCGGGAAATTTTCGGAATTGTCGGGCAGCCTGCACAGGATAGACGCTATAGAAATGGTGGACCAGAACCCTATCGGGAAATCCTCCAGGTCTAATCCCGTTACCTATATCAAGGCTTATGATTATCTCAGGCAGGTTATGGCCGATCAGCCGCTTTCAAAATCGCGCGGCTACAAGCCCAGCCATTTTTCTTTTAACGTGGAAGGGGGGCGCTGCGAGGTCTGCCAGGGAGAGGGCCAGGTAAAAGTCGAAATGCAGTTTATGGCGGATCTTTACCTTACATGTGAAGGCTGTGACGGTAAAAGATTCAAGCAGGAAATCCTCGATGTAAAATACCGGGACAAGGACATTACCGAGATTCTCAGCATGACCGTCGACGATGCCATTGCTTATTTCCGCGATTCGGACAAAAAACTTGCAGAAAAGCTGAAACCCCTCCAGGATGTCGGGCTGGGCTATGTGCAGCTGGGCCAATCGTCCAACACTTTATCGGGAGGAGAAGCCCAGCGTGTAAAGCTGGCATCTTTCCTGGGAAAGGGAAACGCATCGCGGGGAAAAACGCTTTTCATTTTCGACGAACCTACGACCGGCCTTCATTTTCACGATATCAGGAAGCTGCTCGCTTCGATCAATGCGCTGGTTGACCAGGGCGATACGGTAATCGTGATCGAGCACAATATGGAGATCATCAAATCGGCCGACTGGATTATCGACCTGGGCCCGGAAGGCGGGGAAAGGGGCGGGAATATCACTTTTGAAGGCGCCCCGGAAGAGATGGTGGAATTAAGCGGGAATCATACGGCGGAGTTTTTGAGGGAGAAGCTCGCGGAGGGAAACCGGAGGCATTCATAATTTACAGGCATACCTCACTGATGAAGTATGCCTGCAAGCTCATTAAAATTATTTCACCACCCATTTCAGCGTCGACCCGCCCGTTTTTACCAGGTAAATCCCGGAAGAAAGGCTTTTCCGCGGCCTGATCAGCGTTCTGCCATTCTGCCCGATTACTTCAAATTCAACATCCCGGCCGATAAGATCGAATATCCTCAAATCTGACGCTGCAGTTCCCTCCAGCATCACAAACTCTCCGTCAGAAGGATTAGGATAGATTTTTACGTTGCCTTCTACACGGACCGAGACTATCTGATAAGTAGCCGAGCTGCCGTCCAGGTCGGTTTGCTTCAGGCGGTAGTAGCTGGTTCCCGATAACGGCTGCCGATCAGTAAGCCGATAGGAGAGTACTTCATCCGTATTCCCACCAGATTCGACGGTACCAATCGGGATAAATCCTGTCCGGTACGGCTTCGCTCCACCGTGAAATACGCCGAATTATTTTCAGTACTCGTTTCCCAGGCTAGCTCAACGTGCTTTTCATCATTGACTATCGCTTTGAAATAAGCCAGGTTTACCGGCAGGGTGCCGTAATCTTCGCTGACCCCGGTCAGGGTCAGGGCAACCTCACTGTTATCTGCATCTTTGATCCATAGCGCATTAAGCGGCGGGCGCGTCCCGGTTACTTCCGAGGCCGTCCTGAAAGCCCTGCGGCTTCCGGACGGCACTGTAGGGAAGGCATTTTTGGTATGGTATATGCGGGTATAACTCGACATGCCGTAAGTAGGCCTGAAGCCGTAACAGATCTCCCAGTAGTCGGCCCTGCGCACGATGAAATACCCGCTCCAGGTACCAGGATAACCCCAGTCGAAAACCGTGCTGTAGGTATAGGTACCTGCATCGGGTACGCCGGGACGATCGGGAAGAAAATACTCCGGGACAGGGCAGCCGCTCGAACAGCCTACGATGCCATTGATATCAAGATGTACACCCCTGCCCTCCGCGTAGATGCCATCCGCTGCAGACCCCGTTCCGGAAATGGTGACGTTAAACGGAACCCTCACCTTCGCAGAACGTGCCTGACAGCCGTGCGCGTCCGTAACGACTACCGAATAGTAGGCAGAAGTTGCCGGGGTTACATCGACTTCGTCGTTAGTAAGTCCCAGTGACGTGCCGGGTTGCCAGTATTCGGTTTCGCCATGGCTATACCAGGCTTTGGTAACCGTGCCGTCGTACGGGGAAGCCAGATGTACGGTTTGCCCCGGTTCGGTAATACTTGTCGGGCTGACCGAGGTAATGGCCGTGGTCGGTTGATAGATCGCAACCGGATAGTTTGCGTTGATAGTATTGTCGCCCTGGTTCCGGATCACAATCTGATACGCCGTCGTGGTAGCCGGACAGCCAAACGACGAGCTTCCTGCCAGATCGACCGGCCAGGTCAGAGTAGCCGATCCGGTGTTGGTGATTACGCTCGTCACATCGGATAAACCAGGCGCCTGGCCGCATACAGTCACTGTTTTAACCAGCTTTACCTCGAAATTATTATCCGGAAAAGTACCTGTAATAGTATAATTCACCGTGAATTGCTGCCCTTTGCCCCCACACGCCCAATTGGCGGTTGAAGGATCTATCGTGACCGTCTTAGGCTGATTGACCGTGACGATCTGACTCACTGGCGCCGATTTGCATCCATTGTTCGACCGCGCGGCGAAATATTCGGTAGTTACCTGCGGCTCTACATTGAGCGGATTGCCCGTAAAAGTGTTCGCGCCATTGTTCCAGCTCCAGACGACCGGCCAGGAAGTTCCGGTAGCGTTTGCCGTAAGAGTTACCGGTGTGCCGGGGTCAACGGGTGTGCCGGGACTCGCCGAGATCGAAGTGGGGGCGTCAGGAACAGCGTAAACATCGCCTGACCAGTATCCCGCCGAAGTGGTCACGCCGTCTACAGTACAAGTGGCGCTGTAACCAAAGTTGGCGTATCCGGCTCCGCCGTTTTGCTCCTCGGTGGCTGTCAGGACAGGCGTTACGAATGTTTCACCGGTGGTATTGCCGTCGCTGTTCCAGGTCACTATGCCGCCTGACGGGCATCCCGTCGCTTTAAGCGTGATCGTGTAGCCGGAGCAAAAGGGAGCAGCGGTTTGAGAAGTGATCACGGGTGCGGATGGCGCCGGAACCATTTTAAACTGGACCATCTTCCCTGAAAAATCGTAAAAGTACCTTTTGGAAGATACGGGTACATAAACACCAGGCGCTATACTTATGTAGCTAATTACGCTTTCGTATTCGACGGCCATCTTGCTTTCCTCCCCGTCGCTGTTTTCAATCCCGACCGTACCCGGCCCGGAGTTATTTCCAACACCGCCGACGGTTTTGTTGTCGGTAGAGTGGATTTGTATTTTACCATCCGGCCCCTCATACAACTGTATCTGTACATTGATCGTACCGGTCCCGGCGCTGGGATAGCCCACGTAAGTATTTGCCGCCTGATCAAAAGTCACGCCTTTGTAGTTTACCACCAATACCCTGTTGGGAGCGGTCCCGGTTGTAAAATAATCGACGGTCGCGTTGGTAAAATCGTAACTGGCCTTGTGCCATGCGAAGGCGATAAAGTTGTGAATACCGGGACTCCCGATCAACCAGGTATTGTCGAAAATAATAGAGGAGGGCGCTTCAAAAGAAAGCGTTCCCTGCGGGTTGATGTAAAAAGTAGAATACGTGTTTTCCCAGAAATTAAAATCGAAACCGACAGGCAATTCCGCCGATGACGTAGCGGGTGCAAGGGTTACCGCCGTACCCGACCCGGTGATCTCAGAGAGCGGCAGCTCTTTTATAAGGCTGTAATTTTGCTGTGCGACAAGCCGTCCGGTCAGTGTCAGCAGCAGGGAAGTAAGGAGTAAAAATGCTTTCATATTCAGATTGTATTCAGTAAAAAGTGGATGATTGTAACCGGTCGGGGGCGACCATCACAGGCATGTGGCAAAGACACGTGCTATTTTACACAGGCTTCATAATGCAATACCAGCGCCCAGGCGTCAGCGGCAGGCTTTTCATACGTGAACAGCGGGTTTTTCTACGTGACTGATTATACGGCTACAGAAGTTTCTACTGGTCTTCTTAAAAATCCGGGGCATTGGTAGAGAATTTGTTGTGAAAAACAGAACTTAATACTAGATTCGGCAAGATGTAAACACCTCTGCGCCCTATGCTCCTGCATATCAGAAACCCGTCGATGAAGCAGCTACTGGTCATACTGTTGCTTGTCTGTGACGTGAGCTATGCGCAGCTTCCGAACATATCATTTGAGTACATTTCCGACCGGGACGGCCTTCCGAGCCGGGCCGTAGAGTGTGTTGAGGAAGACAGCAATGGTTTTATGTGGTTCGGCACACGTAAATGCCTCAGCCGCTATGATGGCTATACGTTTACGCGGGTAAACGACAAATGGATACATGGCCTGCTCATAGACGACCTCACAGGTAAAATCTATTGCTCTTCTTCTTCCGAAAAACTGATCGAGCTCGAACCTCACACGTGGAAGGAAAAAGACATTGCCGGCGCAGCGACAGGTGGAGCGTACGGTACATTCAGGGATTCCTTTGGGAACATTTGGTTTTCGGACCGGACCAACGTCAACCGTTACGACCCCGAAACCGGGAAAGTACATACGTACCCGATGCGGAAAACGACGTATCTGTATCACAAGGGTTATTTCACCGAAGATAGTCAACGTAACGTGCTGGTATTGGGTATGGAGGTAGGCGTATTCCAGTTTGACCGCAAAGCCAATAAGCTTATTTGTAAAATCGGGCTGGACTGTCCTGTTGAAAATGAAAACTTCGAATTCGAATTCCGCAAAGGGTTTGTCGACAAGGAAGATATGTTGTGGGTACCCGTGGCCGGCCTGGGATTGATGCGCTATGATTTAAAAACGGGACAGAAAAAAATATACGCATGTCCCGGGCTTCCGCTGCTTATCGCTTATGAAGTTAAGGATGAGCTGGGCAGAAGGATTTTCTGGATCGGCTCACATAGCGCACTGGGGATATTCAGGCCCGATTCAGGGAAGTTTTTCTTTTTCGAGAACCTGATTCCCCAAAAGAAGTACATCGTATATGATATTGTACAAAGCAGCCGAAATGGCATTCTCTGGATTTGCACCTCCGAGGGGATTTTAAAGTACGACCCTAACAGCCAGTTTATAAAAAGCAACAGGGTCGGCAAGATTGCACAGCCGGTCAACGCAATGCTCCGGGACCGGTCGGATCCGACAGGGAATACTTTCTGGATAGCCGTAGCTTTCCAGGGGCTTTACAAATGGAACCTGAAAACGAACCAGACGACATTCTTCGAGTTTCCGCTGTACAGCGACCAGACAGAATCAGTATGGCTGATACAGGACAAAAATATGAAGCTATGGGTGGGAGGAAATCAGTGGCAGATCTGGGACGACGGAAAAAGCGACCCGTCGGATAATGATCTGGAGGGTATTTTTCAATTCGATCCCGTTAAGGGAAAATACCTTCCGACTCCCTTTAACGTGCATCATTCGTTTTTCTCTACTCCTTTTTATTCGTTGGGGCTGATCGACCATAAGGAGCGTTTCTGGATCATCAAGCACGACGAAGGTATACATGTATTTGACCCGAAAACCAACAGGGAAATAAAGCTATGGTCTAAGGAAACGCACGATGCCCTTTTTACGAACAGCAACTGGGTGACGGATGTTTTTGAAGACAGCCGTTCCGTCATCTGGCTGACTACTTTCCAGGGAATTTTCCGTTTTGACGAACCGACGCAAACATTTATCAAAACAGAGACAGAGTATGGCATCCGCAGTATCACCGAAGCGCCCGATGGCTCTATGTGGGCGGTTGGATGGCCGGGGCTTATAAAGCTCGATAAAGACGGCAGGATACTGTTGACGCGGTCGGTCAGAGACGGACTTTACGACAGTGAGTGCGTGCAGGTAATGGCGGATTCCTATAACCGCATTTGGGTCGGTATATTCGACGGGCTCCATCTTTTCGACCCCGATGCAAACACTTTCCGGAGATTTTCCGTCAATGACGGCTTAATATCGAACGATACCAGGATCAGTATTTGTCCCGCAGGAAATTCCAGACTGCTTGTCGGGAATATGGGAGGTTGGAATACGATCGATATGGAATTGCTTGCAAGGTCGAACCACAGGAGCGCGGTTCAACTGGGAAATATCAGGATCAATAGCCGGGAAAGCAGGAAGGACTGGACAAAACCCGTAACGCTGAAAGACAATGAAAATGCGATCAGCTTCGATTTTTCCGTGCTGAATTTCCGAAAACCAAGTGATAACTATTATACATATTACCTGGAAGGTTTGGAACAGGACTGGGCTCACAGCGGCAATGATCACCAGGCATTTTATACTAACCTGGCGCCCGGGAAATATATATTTCATGCCAGACCTGCCAGTATAAGCTCCGGTCATGAACTGAGAGTACCGTTTACTATCGAGCCTGCCTGGTATGAAACCTGGTGGTTCAGGCTGGCGGCGGCACTGACCGTAACAGGCTTGCTGGGCTATGTGTATCAGAACCAGTTGTCTTACCGTACTATGAAAACTAGACTGGAATTGGCAGAGCTTGCCCGGCTGCAGAAAGAGACGAAATACAACGAAGAAATGGCTGCCTACCAGCTCAAACTGTCAGAAACGGAAATGGCATCCCTGCGCTCCCAGATGAACCCGCATTTTATTTTTAACTGTCTTAATTCCATCCAGTTTTTTGCCGCTCAAAATGATTCCGAGCGAGCGTCTAACTATCTCAGCAAGTTTTCCCGGTTGATACGACTGGTCCTCGAAAACTCCAAATCGGAATATGTTACCCTTGAAAACGAAGTGGAAACGTTACGCCTGTATATTGAAATGGAAGCGATGCGTTTTCCCGGGAAGCTCGATTATTATATTGAGACAGACAGTGACATCGACCCTGAAATGATCCGTATTCCGCCTCTGCTTTTACAACCATTCGTCGAAAACGCCATCTGGCATGGGCTCATGCATAAGGATGCGGGCGGCATGGTCAGGATCAGTTTGACAAAGACTGAAAACGAAGTATTGCATGTTGAAATAACAGACAATGGTATAGGACGGCAAAAAGCGACAGCATACAAAAGTAAATCTGCTACAAAGAATAAATCCCTGGGAATGAAAATTACCGCAGACCGTATAGAACTTATTAACCAGCTTTACATGATCGATACAAATGTTCAGGTTATTGACCTGGTCGATAAGGATGGAATAGCTACGGGTACAAAAGTTGTTCTTAATATCCCTATTTAATTTAAGGCAATCCCTTCAATCGCCATAAACAAAAACATGATCAGGGCCATTATAATTGACGACGAACCCAACGCAGTTGGCCTTCTTGAACTACGGCTGGCTCAAAGCTGCCCACAGGTGAAAGTCGTCGCTTCGTGTACCGGCAGCCATGAAGGTATCAAAGCCATTCTTGAATATAGTGCCGACGTCGTTTTCCTCGATATTGAAATGCCGCAGCTTAACGGATTCCAGGTTCTGGAAGCTGTTTCACACCTGCGTTTTTCATTGGTATTTGTAACTGCCTATGATAAATTTGCCCTGAAAGCCTTTCGCTACAGCGCGGTCGATTACCTGCTTAAGCCCATTGACACAAACGAGCTGATCCAGGCGGTAGCCCGGGTTACGAATAATATCAGGACCGCGCCCGAGCAGGTGCAGCATCTCAGGCAGCAATTTAACAACCCGGCGCAAGGCTTTCCGGACCGGATAGCCCTACCCTATCAGAACGGAGTAGCCTTTATCGATATGAAAGAAATTGTGTATTGCGAAGCGGACAACCACTATACAAGATTTCACTTACAAAACGGGCAGTGTCACCTGGCAATGAAGTCACTGCGGGACGCCGAAGAGCTATTGCAGGAACGCGGATTTCTCAGGGTACATCGCCAGTACCTGATCAATTTGGCTCATATCAGAAAATTCGTAAAGGGAGAAGGTAGCTACCTGGTAATGTCCAATCAGCAAACAGTACCGGTTTCGCGTTTGCAGAAGGATAAATTGCTGGAACAGTTCGGATGGCTTTGATCCCTCCTCGCTTATTTCATATTTCTACACTTCTTTTTTAGCTAACTTTGCGGAATTGTACTTCCCGGCAGAAAGGCAAGATACTTTTCCAGGGGAAAATGCGTTCAACGTTCCGGGATGAAAATGCGAATTTTCCAAAAAGGGACGTTTGGCGGGAAACCTGCTAAAACGGCAGTCTTGTTTGCCGTTGGCACAGATTTGTTATAGTTTAGATTTGTTTAGCATATTTTAGTCAGGATTTAACAACTTTCGATGGAAATTTTGGTAATGGTGGGACAATTGCTTCTGGGCTTGTCCATAATTGTGGGGTTGCATGAACTGGGGCATTTGCTTGCCGCCAAAATGTTTGGAATGCGGGTTGAAAAATACTTTATAGGCTTCCCTCCTAAAGTCTGGAGCATCACCAAAGGTGGAACGGAGTACGGGATCGGGGCCATTCCGCTGGGCGGGTTCGTCAAAATATCAGGAATGATAGACGAATCGATGGACAAAGAGCAGATGAACAGGCCGCCCCAACCCTGGGAATTCCGTTCAAAACCGGCCTGGCAGCGCCTTATCGTAATGCTTGGCGGTATCATCGTCAATATCATAGTAGGGGTCGTTATTTTTATCGGCATCTCCTACACCAACGGTAAAGAGTACATCACCAGGGACGAAGTAAACAAATACGGTATATACGCCAGCGAGCTGGCGGAAGAAATCGGGCTGAAGACCGGCGACCGCATTATTAAGATCAACGGGAAGGATTTTGAAAGTTTCGAAGAAGCGGTAACCTCTTCCGACATCTTCCTGGGCAGCAACAGCTACTACACCGTGCTTCGCGATGGGAAAGAAGTCAGGATAGATGTCCCGAACAACTTCATCGAAAGGCTTTCCGAGCCCGGCAGCCGGAGCAGCTTTATCCAGCCGGGAGCACCGTTTGTTATAGGAGAACTTACACCGGGCCAGCCGGCCGAAAAAGCCGGCCTGGAAAAAGACGATCAGATCATTGCGGTCAACAATGAGCCTACTCCTTATTTCCAGGTTTTCAAAAATAAGCTTGAAGAGGTAAAGGGTGAAACAGCGGCGCTTTCGGTCGTTCGCAGTCATGACACTTTGACCGTTTCCGTACCGGTAAGCGAAGAAGGCACTATCGGCTTCGCAGCCAGGTTTCTCCTGAATTATATCAAAGTGGACTATACTTTCCCGCAGGCAGTTGGTGTAGGAACCCAGACCGCATTTAACGCCGTTTTCAGCCAGGTAAAGGCTTTCGGCAAGATTTTCCGCGGAGAAGTATCTGCGACGAAATCACTGAGCGGACCTATCGGTATCGCGCAAATGTTCGGCGGTACCTGGGATTGGGGGCATTTCTGGTTTCTCACGGGGCTACTCTCTATGATTCTTGCATTTATGAACGCCCTGCCCATACCGGCATTGGACGGCGGGCACTCCGTAATCCTGCTGTTTGAAATGATTTCAGGCCACAAACCCTCCGATAAGTTCCTTGAGAAAGCTCAGGTGGTAGGAATGGTTCTGCTGCTGGGACTAATGGCCTTCGCGATATTCAATGATGTCTGGAAAGTAGTTTTTTAGCGGAACGGCCTGTAGCCTTCTCCGGGAGTGAGCATGTTTCTCATTTTTGCGCCAGTCTGACATAATGGTGAGACTGGCACAGCTATTTCTCTTTACCTGATGCATCTATTATTCTGAAAAAAGAACTGCAACTGTGTCTTTTTGGCACCATTATATATGAAATTTGAAAATTCTGAAATATACAGCAGGTTATTACTTCCGGAAGGGGACCTCGACAGCCTTGAAATTATTCCGATAGGAGGGCTCGATGGAAAAGAAGACCCTCTCAACCTGCCCGAAGAACTTGCCATACTCCCCATCAGGCAGACTGTCCTCTTTCCCGGGATGGTAATTCCGGTTACCGTAGTGAGGCAGAAAGCCATACGCCTGGTCAAAAGGATTTACCGGAATTCCGACTTCAACCAGCGGATCCTGGGAGTCGTAACACAAGCCAAGCCTCAGAAGGAAGATCCTTCCTCGGAAGATATTTTCAAAGTCGGGACGGTAGCGCATATTCTTAAAATGATTTCTCTGCCCGACGGCAATGTAACCATTATCGTACAGGGACGCCAAAGGTTCAGGATCGAGCAGATCATCCGGGAAGAGCCGAACATCACGGCCCGGATCACTCCTATACTCGATAAATTTTCGTACAGTAACCGGAAAGAGTCAAAAGCACTCATCCAGTCGCTCCGCGATAGCGCACACAAGATTTTCAGGCTGAATCCGGAAATCCCGCAGGAGGCCCGCATTGCGCTGGACAATATCGAGAGTCCGGTTTTTCTCATACATTTCCTTTCGTCTAACCTCAACGTCGACGTAAAGGAAAAACAGGCTCTCCTGGAAGAGGAAAACGGCCAGAAGCAGGCCAACCTGCTGCTCCAGCTCCTGCTGAGAGAGATCGAAATGCTGGAGCTGAAAAGAGAAATACAGACAAAAGCAAGCTCCGATATAGATGCCCAGCAGCGGGACTATTTCCTTCGCCAGCAGATAAAGGTGCTGCATGATGAGCTTGGCATAGACAGCCCCGAACGTGAGATAGACGACCTGCGGGCAAAAGCGCTTTCCAAAAAGTGGCCCGCCGAGGTTATGCACCATTTCGAAAAAGAGCTTTCGAAACTTCTCAGGGTCAACCCGATGGCTCCGGAGTACCCGGTGACGCTCACCTATCTCGAAACATTGATCGACCTTCCGTGGAAACATTACACGAAAGACAATTTTGACCTGGTACGCGCCCAGAAAATACTGGACGCCGATCATTTCGGACTTGAAAAAGTGAAGGAACGTATTATCGAGTACCTCGCTGTTCTTAAGCTGAAGAATAACCTCAAGGCTCCTATACTGTGCCTTTACGGACCTCCGGGTGTCGGGAAAACGTCTCTCGGAAAATCTGTAGCCAAAGCTTTAAACCGCCAGTATGTGCGTATGGCGCTGGGCGGGCTTCACGATGAAGCAGAAATAAGAGGGCATCGCAAGACTTATATTGGCGCCATGCCGGGCAAGATTATCTCGAATATAAAGAAGGCCGGTTCTTCCAATCCTGTCTTCATCCTCGATGAGATCGACAAGGTTTCGTCAGACTTCCGGGGAGATCCCTCTTCGGCCCTGCTGGAAGTCCTTGACCCGGAACAAAATGCAGCTTTTACAGACAATTATCTCGAAGTAGAGTACGATCTGTCCAGGGTCCTGTTTATTGCAACAGCCAACTCCCTTGACACCATCAATTACGCGCTTCGCGACCGGATGGAGATCATCGAAATTACCGGATATACTATTGAAGAAAAGCTCCAGATCGCAAAAAAATACCTTTTGCCTAAGCAAAGAAAAGATCACGGGCTCAAGACATCCGATATTAAAATTGACGACAGCGGGCTTCTCCGGATCATAGAAGGCTATACAAGAGAATCGGGAGTACGGACACTGGAGCGTAAAATCGGTGGTGTGATCCGCAAAATCGCAAAATCGGTTGCTATGGACGAGCCATACAATAAGCTGATCAAGTCGGCAGATATTGAGAAATATCTCGGGCCGGAAATTTTTGACAAAGACATTTACCAGAATGAAGACGTTGCCGGAGTGGTCACGGGTCTTGCCTGGACTTCGGTAGGCGGTGAGATCCTGTCCATCGAATCGAGCCTTCACCGGGGCCGCGGTACGCTCACGCTTTCCGGTCAGCTCGGCGATGTGATGAAGGAGTCGGCCGTAGCGGCGCTTTCGTACCTGAAGGCGCATTCAGACAAGCTGAACATCGACTATCGCATATTCAGCCAGTACGATCTTCATATCCATGTTCCTGCCGGAGCAGTCCCGAAAGACGGGCCTTCTGCCGGGATTACGATGCTAACTTCCATTGCTTCTATTTTCACCCAACGCAAAGTGAAGCCTTACCTCGCCATGACGGGAGAAATCACGCTGAGAGGTAAAGTACTGCCTGTCGGAGGTATCAAGGAGAAAATCCTGGCTGCTCACAGAATGGGTATCAAGGAGATTATTTTATGTAGCCGGAACCGGAAGGATGTCGAGGAAGTTAAAGCCAGCTACATAGAGAACATGGTATTCCACTACGTCGATTCCGTTGAAGAAGTTCTCAATATAGCCTTATTGCCTGAAAAGGTTTCCAGTCCGCTGGAATTCATCCTGGAAGACCCGGCAAGCGGTAAAGCTGCCAGGGACACTGAAACGGTAGTGGTTATCTGATGCATTTATCCAAAAAACAGGGGGCGGCGATCTTCGATCGCCGCCCCCTGTTTTTTGGATAAATGCTGACGCTTTCCGGCTTACCTCACGGTAAGCGAATATTCATTCACCGTATTTCCTGTCTTGATGCTTGGCGATACGCTCAGGAGCACCAGCTTATTATCTTCTATCGATTTGATGGTAAATTCCAGTTTCCCACCGCTGCCTGTAGGCTGCTCGGGACCGAGATTCTTGAGGATCAGCCTCGTTTCTCCCTGTAATTCCCATGTCCCGGTAAAGGTTGTACCGTCGAGGTCTGTCAGGGTTGCGGTATTATCAGTGCCAAGCACGAGTTGGTAACCGCTATAGCCCGGGGCTGAACCGCCGCTACCTCCCTTTTCATAAACCAGCGTATTATCGTGTTTGACCGTTTGGGCAACCCATGCTTTAGCTATCCGCTCTGATAGTGGTTTTTTCTTGGGTTTGCACGCAGACACCACTATTAAAACAGAAAAGGCAAGACCTAGCACCAACTTTAATCGCTTCATCATTATGATCAGAATAGCTATAATGTTACATTGACAAAACAACGAAATATTCTTAATTTTTGATAAGTTTTGAACACATATTTAGTAAAAACCAATCAATCCACTATTTAACGGCTACCTGCAGGCTTACTATGCTACCCCGATATACCAAATCGCAGCTTGCCCTGAGAAACGGCCAGGACAAAGAAGAAATCTGGTGCGCTTACAAAGGAATGATTTATGACGTCAGCAGCTCCAGGCTGTGGCACAACGGAAAACACTATGAACATTGGGCAGGACAGGATCTTACCGAAGAGCTTTCGGATGCACCTCATACCGAAAAAGTATTTGAACGATTCCCCCTCATCGGCGTATTGAGCTGAATAAAGTTACTTTAAAATTGATTTTGACAGATGACCGTTAGCGAATGGTTGGAGTTGCTGGGTATGCAACTGAAAGAAACCCCTCTTTTACAATGGGTAGGCGTATTTTTTGCCGTAGCCGAAGTACTCCTGGCCCGATCCAATAAGATCTGGCTGTATCCCGCCGGCATCATCTCTACCGCCATCGCGATCTACACACTTTTCCATGCGGAATTATATGCCGAAAGCCTGCTGAATGTCTATTATCTCGTCATGACCGCCTATGGATGGTGGAACTGGGGGAGACAAACCGGTCCGCCGGTCGTAGTGGCCTTCTCATCACAGAAAGAATGGCAGACTGCTGTAGCCATTACGCTGGTTTCGTTCGGAGTGCTCTATCTGACCTTGAAATTCTTCACGCCATCGGTAGTACCTCTGTGGGACGCCTGGGTAAGCGCGACCGCCTGGGCCGGGATGTGGCTCCTGGCCAGGAGGAAAATTGAAAACTGGATCTTTCTCAACATCAGCAACGCCTTTGCTATTCCCCTTCTCATCAAAAAAGAACTGCCTCTCTATGCACTGCTGACCGTTTTCCTCTTTATCGTAGCCATACAAGGCTATTTCAAATGGCGAAATATAATAAAGCAAAACCAGGTGAAAACAGGCGCTTAGCGTCAGACCATTTGTAAAAGCGCCTCCCGGTCCAGCAGCTTCCCGATAGATTCATCGGAGCGGATAAGCTCATCGGTCAGCTCTTTCTTGTTCTGCTGAAGCTGGATAACCCGCTCTTCAATAGTGCCGGGACACACCAACCTGACAGCTATGACAGTCTTATCCTGCCCAATACGGTGTACGCGGTCTATTGCCTGGTTTTCCACTGCGGGGTTCCACCAGGGATCAACCAGGAATACGTAGCTGGCGGCGGTGAGGTTCAATCCCGTACCCCCAGCTTTCAGGCTGATCAGGAAGACCCGTTTTTCCTCCGTATCCTGGAAGTCCCTTACGACTTCTCCCCTGTTGACGGTAGCTCCGACCAGGTAACTGTGCCCTATGCTCCGCTTTTCAAGCTCATCCCGGATAAGGTCCAGGACCGTTACGAACTGCGAGAAAACAAGGATTTTATGATGGGTGATCAGGCTATCCAGTTGCTCCATCAGCACCGCAATCTTGGCAGACTCTCCACCATAATATTCCTCATCATTAAGTATGGAGGGGCTGATACAGATCTGCCTCAACTTGGTCAGCCCCTGGAGTACGTGCAGTTTTTCACGGGCTATGTCACCATCCGATTTCCCGGCCAGGTAATGACGGAACTCCTCAGCATAAGCATCGTATACCCGGCGCTGCTCCACGCCCATTTCGCAGTAAATTACCATTTCTGTTTTTTCGGGCAATTGCTTTGCCACCTGCTCCTTCGTTCTCCGGAGCATAAAAGGACGGATACGCGCCTGAAGTTCCTCTATCTTCCCGGATTCGTGAAACTTATCCACAGGCATAAAATAGTGGTCTTTGAAATATCTTCTCGACCCGAGCAGCCCGGGACAGGCAAAAGAAAACTGCCCGTACAGGTCATAGGTATTGTTTTCAACGGGAGTACCGGTCAAAATGATCCGGTGTCCGGCGCGCAACTGGCAGGCAGCACGGTAGCGCTGGGAGGCAGGATTTTTAATATTCTGCGATTCGTCAAGCACCACGCAGTGATATTCATTCTGACGGAGCCGGTGTATTTCGGCCACCATTACCGAATAAGTCGTCAAAATTACGTCAAACTCCCTCTGCCCGGGAAAATCCATTTTACGCCCCTCACCATAATAAGCGGCAAAACTCAGCCCCGGGGCGTGTCTGGCAATCTCCGTCTGCCAGTTAAAAAGCAGCGATGCCGGCACTACAACCAGGCTGGTAGCATCCGGGACTCTTTCTTTCAGGATAAGTAAATAAGCAATTACCTGAATAGTTTTTCCCAGTCCCATGTCATCGGCAAGACAGGCTCCGAACCGGAGGCTCCCCATAAAAGCCAGCCACTTAACCCCTTCATACTGGTAATTGCGAAGTTCTCCCGCGAAGCCGGCAGGAAGCTGTACCGCAGGGATCTCATCCAGGTCACCTAGCGTATCGGTAAGCCGCCGAATATCAGCCATGGCAGAGAGCGACAAATATGCCTCCGGATAAATATCCCGGATTTCGCCGAAGTGCTGCCGGAGCGTCCTGACCGTTTCCCCGTGAACAGAGCCTATCCGGAAATAACCCGTCAGCTTTTCCAGCCATTCCTCCGGCAGGATGCCCGTTGTCCCGTCGGCCAGCGGGATATAACGGCTTTTGTTCCTTACAGAAGCAAAAAGCTGTCGGAGCGGCACCACCTCTCCTCCGAACCGCACCTCGGCTTTCGTCTCAAACCAGTCGATCCCACTGACAACCGTTACCGTAACTTTCGCCTGGTTTTCATTTAACCTGTTGTTCCGGATATTATTAAAGCCGAGAATCCTGATCCCCTGGCTTCGCCACTCTTCAAATGTTTTCAGGAACCAGTCTTCGTCAAGGAATTTTAATTTATGAAGGTAAACGTAGTCCTGCCCCGCCTGTTCCGCGAATTCCGGGTGTGCCAGCATGAGCGAAGTAGCGAATTCGATTTCCGTTTTGTTCTCCCTTTCCACTTTGAAAGGCCTTCCTTCATGATCGACCATATAAAGCACCCGGGGCGACAGTACAGGCAACTCTACGTGCCCGTATTGAACGACCGGCGTCAGGTGAACATACTGCCCGGCATCATCGAGATAAAGAATTTTCTGCGGAGGATAATCTAACCCCAGTTCTTTCTTCTGCTTCTTCCCGGCAGTTTTTAAATAAGTGTAAGTCACCCGGGTATAATTCTCAACCCGCTCAAGCACTTCTTTCCGGAAGGCCTCGTACCTGCTCCGGTGAAGTACAATTTTATTCCGGTGCTTTTGCAGGTATTCCAGGAGCTCCTTGAAACCGTCCCGTTCGATGAGGTGGAGCCTGTTGCCTGCCAGCAGGAAACTCCCGCAGCGCAACCTGGTTTCCAGCAGGTCGAACGACTTCCCATCTATTGCCAGCACGCCTATTACTTCAAAAAACTCCCCGGATTCGTGCACAGTCAGCGACATCTCCATCTCTTTCGAAACCATCTCTACCAGCCTTAATGCCTGCGGTACGATCGATTCGCTGATACTGAAATTATGAATGTATACCGGCAACCGGTCAGGATTTTTCAGCAGCCAGTAAAATGCCTGCCGGTCGGTAACCTGCCCGGGAGAGCGGTGTAAATCCTGGAATTTTGCGACAGCTCCATAAAACTTCAGTTGATCGGTTGTTTCGGCTTCGAGCAGGAGGTCGACCGCGTGGATAGGCCGAACCGGCCCCCTCACGTTCCCATTGGCAGTAGAAAAAGCTTCAAAAATACCAAGCTGAAAGTTATCCTGGAACCGGCTTTGGGTCCAGACCAGAATTTTGATGGCATTTTCGTTCCATTCGGGGAGGACAGGCTTTGCCGGTGTAAGCTCAGCAGCCAGCAGGTTCAGGTTTTCTTCATCGCAGGCCTGCAGATGTTCATTCCGGGGCTTAATGACGGGCCGGTTGGCCCAGACCAGCTCAAATTCTGAGTCCAGGTCGGCCTCGTCCTGAAACCCGTACTTTTCTCCGGCGATTTTAAACTGCTGCGCTCTTTTTTCCCCGTCAAAGAAAACTCTCAGCTCCTGGTTTTCAAGCAGGTTAAGAACAGCCTGTACCTGGAAAACACATAGCTTTTTTGAAGGACCGCCACAACTGCAACCGATGTGAAGCCTCGTTGCTTCCTGGTGAACCGTAACGAGCGCTGAGCTGGCGACAGAAGCTATGGAGAGAAGCGCCTCATTCACACGTGCTTCCGTAATATCCGTTCTATGGCTGCGTCTTGTAAGTGACGATAATTCCGGCGGAAGGAATCTCAGCAACTGGCTGTAAGACCAGCGGGAGATATCGAAATCAGTAAATTCAAAGAAGTGGAGATCAGACATTCACGATTACTTCACTTTTCCGCGCCGTTCCATTACTTCCCTCCAGGTGGTAAGAATAACCCCTTCTTCTTCTATCGCTTTCCGCAGCCGGGGATCGAGCATAGCCAGCAAATCTCCTTCGCGTGTAACCCCGGAGCTGGAAATATGTTCAAAAACCTCGGTAGGATGCGTACAATGCATAATGACCATCGTAAGGCCGGGCTGTATTTCCTCCTTCATCGCCCTGATGTATTTGTCAGCTTTATATTTCTGAAGCTTAGCCTTACTCATCTTGTGCGCATTTTCCGGCACCCATCCGTAGCTGGTATTGTGAAGGTCGTCCAGGACAGGCAGGCCTGCATCCCAAACGGTTTTTCCCAGCTTCCTGATCATACCCAGCGCATCGCCTTCAAGCCGCTCGTCCACCTTGATTAGCGTATTATGTCCTGCAGGAAGCATAACAGGTATTTTCTCCTCGATACCTACCTTGACATAACGCTGCAGAAACTCCGGTGTCGCGAACAATGTCCCCATGTGCGAATCCATATGTGTAGGTTCGAAGCCCATGGTTCTTGCCCTTTCCAATTGAGCCCTGATCTCCATTTCAACGTGGTCGGCGGAGCCGTTTTTCACTACGTCCTTCACCGAACGCCAGAGCGCCCCCTCGCTATCAACAAGGCTTTTCACCATCGGCTTTCCTGCCAGTGGTCCCCATCGGTATTGCGCCCATTCGGAGGTCAGCGTAAGGTGAAGCCCCGCGTCGATATCTTTGTTTTCTTTCAGGAAATGTACAAACCCGGGTACCCAGCCACAGGGCATCATCACGCTTACAGAATTTGCGACGCCTTGCTTAAGGGCACGCTCCGTTCCGAGGTTGGAGTCATAAGACATACCGGCATCGTCGATATGAAGGATGACAACCTTCTTTCCTTTCGGGAACCCCAGCCTCTCGGCATAGGTCATGGACAAGTCCTGGGAGTATCCAGGCACGCTTAAAACGAGAGCAAGCAGAATTAATAAATTTCTCATAAAACAAGTTTGTTACCTTAACTAAACACCACTAATACTGGCGGTGCTTCGCTTTATACTATCGATTGTCCGCCACTCTGTAGAGCGCTTCTTTTACTTCTTTCAGAAACACCGGGACTTTCTGGAAAGGGTCTCCCGGGCCCAGCGTTTCTACAGGTAAATAGCCCCTGTACCCGGATGCATAGATAAGACTGAACAGCCTTTTGAGGTCTGTTTTTTCCTCTTTCCCGCCAGGATAAACATTCTCCTTTACCTGCCAGTTGACTGCATAAGGTATGCAGCGGGCTATTTCTTCATAGGGATCCGGCCCGTGAAAGCTCCCGATATCCAGAATCAGCCCAAACCAGGGAGAGTTTACCTTTTTAAGTATTTCAATAGTCTGATCGGCATTGAGAAGGAAATCGTTATGGTTCTGAACCGCTACTATAACCCCGTTCTTTTTCCCGAATTCGACACATTGAAGTATCTCGCCTGTCATACGGTCGAGCACAGCCTTTCTGCCTGCATCCTGGACTTTTTCATTCCCCGAAAAAATACGGATTACCGGCGCCCCGATTTTGGAAGCAGCTACTATCCATTTCCGGATCCTGGCAATATCTTCTTCCCGCCTGGCGCCATCAGGATTGGTAAAGTCATTCCTCACGCCCGTTCCGCTAATGTCGACCCCCAACCTGAAAGCCTTCCGTTTAAGCTCGTAAAGGTAGTCGTCAGGAGGGACCTCAGGATACCCGGGAAAATAATAACCCGTCAGGTCGACTGCGTCTATATCTTGGTCTGCACAGAATTCCAGCAGGTCGGTCAGTTTCATACGACCTTCTGACAGTGGCTTATTGAAGGAATAAGCATTCAGACTGGTTTTTAGCTTTCTTATTTGCGGAAAGGCACAGCCTGCCGCCGCAGTACCGGATGCTACTGCCGGTACCGATATCGAAATGGCTCCCAAAGTCTTGAGCAACCTCCTCCTGGAAAAAGCATGAAATGCCATTTAAATGCTCGCTTTAATAATGATTGTATAAAAATAAGAAATCCCTGTGCAAAGCAACGCGAACCGGACTAAAAACCGGATATTTGTAAAAGCAGCAAACTCATTAAGGTATGATCAGCAAAGACAAAACCCACACTACGAACTACACTGATACTTTCATCGAAATTGCCGAAGACAGCCTGGTTCCGGAAGGAAAAATCCCGGTGCAGAAGGGGGACAAAAAGAGCGTTGCGCAGCAGCAGTATGAACTGATAGCCGGTCACCCCTACGAGTTCACATCTGATGATGTGCTGTTCAGGGTATTTGCCGAAAGGAACGGGATAGACCAATCGGATTATGAAACGGCCCGTAAGGAATTCTTTTCCAAAGGGCAACCCTGTTTCCGTGCCTCTCCGCTTACTAAAACCCATGGATTTGGCGTACATGCCGACAAAAACGGAAAAATTGCCCTTTATGGAGTCGAATCGTCAATGTATAAGCATTTTATAAACAGTCCTGAGATCAAGAAGGTAAAAGCAATGCGCACTTCAAAAAAATAAAAGCTCCCGGCTTATCCGAAGCATGGACGTTTGCTAAACCGGAATAACCTGTCACTCAATAAATTGACATTTTCCTTGTTTAGTGATTATATTTGAGGAAGCCTGCAATGAAGGCTGAAAACCTTGACCTTATTATTCTATTTTCCTGCAAAAAATCACTATGACAGAATTCAATGCCCCCGTACCGAGCTCTTCTGACCCGGTAGTAGAAGAAGGGAAAACAACCGCCCTCATCGCCTATCTCACCATTATCGGCCTGGTGATAGCGCTTGTTCTTAATAACGATAAAAAGAATCGCTTCGCAGCTTTTCACATCAGGCAGTCACTGGGAATCATGCTGACGGGGTTGGCGGTAGGCGCCGTCAGTTGGGTGCCTTTCCTGGGGTGGCTGCTGGGCTTTGCAGCTTTCTTCGTTTTGGTTTACCTGTGGATTTCCGGTCTGCTCTATGCCGTAAACGGTAAAGAGAAAGTGGTGCCTATTCTCGGGGATAAATACCAGGAGTGGTTGAAGGGGATCTGATATAACAGCGGGGCGCGGCAGCCAGTCTGCCGCACCCCGCTGTTAATACCTGGCTACTACTACCGCTTTCGTGTCTGCGTTCCCGTAGCTGTGAGCAGGGTGACCATAAAGATACCGGAAGCCTCTCGGGACAAACGAATATTCCACCGGTGCGTACCTTTTCCTGAAATATTCTGATCGTACCAGGTCCTGTCGTGGTGCCTGTCACAACCGGATATAGTTAAAATGAAGAGGGTGATACCTTCCGCCCCCTCAAAACAACTCTCCCGTCCGGGGCCGGGGCATTATCCCCAGGTGCCGGTAGGTCTTTTCGGTAGCCTCGCGCCCTCTCGATGTTCGTTTGAGAAAGCCTTCCTGGATCAGGAACGGCTCGTATACCTCTTCTATCGTTTCTGCCTCTTCACCGCAGGCGGTAGCTATGGTAGACAACCCTACAGGACCGCCTTTGAACTTTTCGACAATGGTCGACAAAATACGGTTGTCCATTTCATCCAGCCCGTTCTGATCGACATCCAGGGCGCTCAGGGCCATCTGGGCGATCTCTACGGTAATAACGCCTGTTCCTTTCACCTCCGCGAAATCGCGGGTGCGCCGGAGCAGGTTATTGGCGATACGGGGAGTCCCCCTGCTTCGCCGCGCCAGCTCGAACGCCGCTTCATCGTCTATCCTGGTCTTTAAAATACGGGCGGAACGCTTTACAATAGACGCCAGCAACCGGGCATCGTAGTATTCCAGCCTGGCATTGATTCCGAATCTTGCTCGCAGGGGCGACGTCAGCATCCCGGCCCGCGTAGTCGCACCAATCAGCGTAAACGGGTTTAACCCTATCTGTATGCTGCGGGCATTCGGGCCCGTATCCAGTACGATATCGATTTTATAATCTTCCATCGCGGAGTACAGGTATTCCTCCACAACGGGATTCAGCCGGTGTATCTCGTCGATAAAAAGGACATCGAACTCCTGTAAATTGGTCAGCAGCCCGGCAAGATCGCTCGGCTTATCGAGTACCGGCCCCGAAGATATTTTTATATTGGCCGACAGCTCATTGGCGATGATATGAGACAAAGTAGTCTTTCCCAATCCGGGAGGGCCGTGCAGTAATACATGATCAAGGGCATCACCACGCCGCCTGGCTGCTTCCACGAACACCTTAAGGTTCTCCAGCGTTTTTTCCTGGCCGGTGAAATCAGAAAAAGACAAAGGACGCAATGCCCGTTCTATTTCCCCTTCAGCAGTACTGCCGGAAGCATTCTTCTCTCCTGTCAGATAGTCCTTTCTCATAGGCCAAAGTTAAGGAAAAAGCGTCTACCTCACTACCGTTACCGATCCTCTCATTTTGTACTTCGGCCGTTCCGGGTAATCGGAGCTCCTGTAAGTAGCTACGTAGGCATATACGCCCGGCTGTACTTTTACATCTTTGTAACGCCCGTTCCATTTGTGATCCAGGTTAGAGGACGCGAAGATCACCTCGCCCCACCTGTTGTATATCTTAAGATCAAAGTCTGTAAGGTAAAGGCCTATAATATCCAGCACGTCGTTAATGCCGTTTCCGTCAGGAGAAAAAGCCGAAGGGATCACCAGTCTTGGCTCGCACTTATCAAGCACTTCTGTAGTTTTTTCTACGGTACAACCTTCTGTATTGGTTACCCGTACCATATAAGTCCCCAGTTGCGTGACGGTTATCTGCCTTGACGAATCGGCCACCTGGGGCCAGTAATAAAGGTATCCCTGTCTGCCTGTAGGGTTCAGTGTTACCGAGGCATCGGTTTCATCCAGGCAAAGCCCGTATTCTTCCGGCAGGCTGACAGCCGGCTTTGGAGCCTGCCTGACTACAACTTCATCTTCCCCTTTACAACCGTTTTCGGTATTGAATGCCGTCAGTTTGTAGGTCCCCGGTTCGGTCACTGTAATAGTATGGGTAGTTTCGCCTGTACTCCACAGATAACTGTTATGTGGAAAATCGACCACCAGCGGAGCCAGCTCGACAGGATCTTCCTCACACTTTGCTACATCAGGACCGAGATCTGCCAGGTTGTTCATGATCATACCGACCACTATCGGCTTCATCGTAAACGTACATCCTCCTGCGTCCCTGGCCAGCATACTGTATACACCGCGCGGCAGGCCGGCCACCGTATCGGCACGCCCCAGTTCGGTACCCGCTTCATTATACCAGATGTATTGATTTGGGTTGCCGCTTATCACCTGGAATGCAATTTCTCCGCCTTCGGGGTCAGTACAGGAAGCATCCGTCACAACCGGCCTCAGGTTCAGGTTATTGGCCGGCGATCTCAAATGCAGCGTAGTATCGGCAATACAGGCATCGTCGTAGCCCGACATTCGCAGTGTATAAGCCCCCTCCCTCCTGTCGAGCAGCACACTTCCCGTACCCAGGGATGCGCCCGAAACATCGCTCCAGGAAAATATATAGTCGGGAATCGTTCCGGGAGTGATACTCCTGATCGTAATGACACCATCGGCAGTGGTACAGCCCGTCGGCCCTGTCAGTTGTGCGGTAATCCTGGGTTTGGGCCTTTCAACTACCTGGACAGTATCCCTGTTGACGCACTCATTTGCATCTTTTACCTCCACCCAGTAGGTTCCCGGCTGAGTTACAGTCAGGTCGCGGGAAGTTTCCCCGTTGCTCCACAAAAACTCTCTCCACGATTGCCCCGGCGTGCTTATCGTAATGGAGCTGTCGCGGCACATGGCCAGATCAGGGCCCAGATTGACAGGTGGAGGGCGTCTCATCATGACCCTGACCGTATCGCCAAAGAGGCACAGCCCGCTGGGATCATTCCACGCGTACAGAGCAAAGTCACCACCGGGAGGATACACAGTCAGCTTACGATCGCGGCTCACCACCCGTCTCGTATCAAGATTGACCCATACATAGTTCCGGGCAGGCACATTCGACTCCAGCACGTATTCATTCCGGCATATCTCTATCAGCGGACCGCCAATATCAAGGTTGCCCGGAACATCAAAAATCTCGATTTCCTGGGTAAAAAGCGTATCCAGGCATTTGTTTGAAGCCAATAAGGTTACCTTATAAATCCCCGGAGCTGTGTAAGTATGTGTTACTTCGGTTTCTTTTCCAACTGCCCCAGTCCCATCCCCGAAGTCCCAGCTATAGTTATCTTCAATAGGACTGCAAAGCGGCGAAGCCGTGAAATTAGTAGGCTCGTTGACACAGAAACCTTCGGCGTTGAAGCCGGGACCGTCGCTCGGGTTTGTAAAATTCTGAACGAAGTTGGGCAGCCCGAGCTGGCTGTTCTTCCCGGCCAGTCTGACGCCCACCCTCTCGTATTCCAGCCGGCTCACAATCCTTGTAGTATCATTCGGCTCGCCGATTACGGCCAGGTATTCCGCGCCCTGTATGGCCATATATATTTTACCGTCAGGAGCTGCCTGCAGCGAGCCAAAAGTAAGGGTACGCGAGCTGTCGATGGTCATGGCTGAAGCCACTATGAGACTGTCGTCGGCAGCTTCGAGATCATATTGGACTAGCCTGGAATCCGTACTGCCGTCGCCCATAAAGGAGACGTAAAGCTTTGTCCCATCGGTGGAAAACTCGACACCATAGGCCGTCGGTGGCGAAGGGCCAAGATCGAGGGTCCGGACATGCGACATGCTCCCGTCCTGGTCGTTAAAACCAAAAAGGTCGACATAGTTGCGGGCGGGTCCGGGCACTACCACTGCCAACTGGCGCTGGCCGGTAGAATCGGCCGCAGAAAATTTCATCTGCCCTTCTCCCCTGTTTTCGCTATCGTGGCTTACACCCCCGTCGAAGGTGGCGACTTCTACAAGCCCGGCGGTCGTAGCATGAAAAATGCGGAAAGTATTGCTGCCGTAATCGTGACTGATCGTCCAGTAAGTGGTATCCTGGTCGTTACGGGAAGAGACCAGGCGCTCGGTAGTATTTCCGTGCAGAACCCTGTTCTGCTCGATAATAGCTCCCTTACCATTCTCCCGGCGCATATCTACTACGCTCACCGTCAGCACCTTTTCGGTTGCGCTGATCGAAGTGGTCGTAAACACATTGTAGAGGTATTCGCAGCCCCGGCAGGTAGGCTGGGGCACAATCAGCACCGATTGTGTGGCATCCTGGCTCCCCCTCAGGTCATCGCAGGACCCGTCAAAACAAGGCATTTTATCGCCGTCGGCATTGTAAATAGTGATTCCGTCGGAATAAAACAGCAGCTCGCCTTTTGAATTTGATATAACGGACGTTCCTTCCTTTGTATTCAATTTACCGTCGGTAAGAGGAGTCGGGTCGCCCTGGAAGTCCAGCCCGGCGCCGTTCCCGAAATACCACTTGGCCCCCTGGTTGCCGGAAGGCTCCATACAAAGCTTCACATTGATCATATTCTGGATACGGCAGCCGTTGGGCATGATGGCTTCCACAGAATAACAACCCGAGCTGTCAACCTTCAACACCTGCGTCGTATCTCCTTTGGGATACCAGATGAATCTGGCGCCGGCCGGAGCGCCACCGGGATAAGGATCCAAGTCTATAGTAGTGCCCGGACAAATAGTAGTGTCCGTCCGCCAGTTCTGAAAATCCTGCGGAAGATCCCCGACCGTAACGAGCTGGCTTACGGTTTCCGAACCGCCGCCACGGAGCGTCCTGATAAGTGTGACGGTATAATTCCCCGACGCCATATATGGATGGACTACGCTCCGCGCGTCCCCGGTTCTCCCGTCTCCGAAACTCCACTGCCAGCCGGTCGCACTGACGACGGTATCGGCAAAGGTTACTCCGTCGCCGTCACACGCTGGATTGCCCATACATGGATTCTTCACGACAAAGCCGCTCTGAGCATATAGCTGCGCACCCCAACCGGACAGGATGGAAACCAGGACTATTATCGCCAGAAAAATGCTTTTACGGGTACCGCTCATCAGGTGCTTCTCCTCCTCTTGGATTAATTCCGGGTTTAAGCCGGGGTAGTGGCCATATATCTAAACGAAAAACCTCTCTTGAAATTTTAGATATTTTTATCTGCTAAAATACCTTAATTTTGAATCATATTACGTTGATTGTATACAAATTGTGGCAATGCACCCCTATCAATAAGAGCGTATTCAGAAGAGATGGCCGGACAGAACATCAGATAGGACATTTATGAAAAAAATTTGGCTTCCATTTTTTATATTGATTCTTTTTGGCCAGAAAGGTTGGGCGCAGGATCCGCAATTTTCGCAGTTTTACGCAAATCCCCTGTATCTGAACCCCGCTATGGCGGGCGGCGCGCTTGAAACCAGGGCTACGCTTAACTACCGGAATCAGTGGCCTTCGCTTTCTGCCAACTTTATTACGACGACTTTCGGGCTGGATATGTTCCTGCCCAGTCTCAACAGCGGCCTCGGTTTCCTGGTCACAACCGACAGCCAGGGAGCGGGCAATATCAAATCGACCGAACTCGGGCTACAGTATTCCTACCAGGTCCAGCTTGATGAAGAAAATTTCCTGAGAATGGGGCTCCAGGGGACGATGGCAACACGCAAACTGGATTATTTCGGGCTCACCTTCGGGGACCAGTTTTCTCCGGACGGCTACCTGCAGAATCCTGCCACCGGCGACCCGGTCGCCCAGGGCACACCTTCTATATTTTATGCTGACTTTTCTTCAGGGCTTATGGCCTATTCCGACTGGTATTGGGCCGGGCTGTCGGTCCATCATATGAACAGACCCGACCAGGCCTTTTCCAACCTGGAAATCGCCCGTCTCCCGATGAAAACCAGCTTCCACGCCGGACTCCGCATCCCGTTCGCAGGATATACTTTCCTGGGAAATGAAATTGATATAGAAAAAACCATTTCCCCCGCCATCATGTATAAGAAACAGGGGAAATATGACCAGCTTGACCTGGGCATGTATGTCACTTATGCTCCGCTGACTTTCGGGGCCTGGTATCGGGGCCTACCGATCAAAAGGTATAATATCAATATCAACAACCATGAGGCGCTCATCCTGCTGCTGGGCTACCGCCAGGATAAATTTTCAATAGGTTACAGCTACGACGCCACCATTTCTACTTTAGGGTTCAGCAGCGGAGGAGCGCACGAGATCTCGCTCAGCTACCTGTTTGAGAACTTCCCGCCGAGGAAAAAGCCTATCAAAAGGCAAATGAAGGAATTGTCCTGTCCGAAGTTTTGAGGTTTAATTTCTTTATCTGGCCCTATTTTCGTGAGGCCTGATTTCCTGTTGTAGCTGCTCAATCAGAGGAGCTCCCGCACTTTCGTATGCCACCTTACCGTAAAATGATTTTTTTTTCGGAAAAGTAATTTTTTCATCGGAAAAGTAACACTATAGCTAAAGATTATTTTTTTAATTCGTTTTTAGAAGCTCGGGGTGCACATGAGCTTTGAAAACATAGATGGCGGGAGCGAGTTTAGTGAATGGTTTTTTAGAACAGCGGGTAGGGTTTACGGGCATGCTGTCAATCTACACCAAGCCATGCAGGAAGCAGCAACGAGCCCTCATTTTTTGAATCGGTGTTGTGGGGTGTTGGCTTTTGTATTCTAATGACCTCATTTGGTTTTTTGGTAAAGACCTATTCCGGACTCTCGTTGGGAAAAATTCAATCCGGTAGTCTTCCAGACTCTATCTTTCTGGTAGTTATACTAGCTCCATTTCTTGAGACAATTTTTATACAATATATACCTTATACAATGATTGTGAAAAGGAGAAATATTAAGACAGAAAAACCAGCATATCTTGCCGTTTCATCAGTCCTTTTTGGTCTGATACATTGGTATCATATTTATTTTGTTATAGTAACAATAATAGGAGGATTTTTCCTTTCTAATAGATTTTTTCAGGTATCCATCAAAAGAAATGAACTTGCCGCAATAATAAGTATTTTTACAATACATGCTGTAAGTAACTTGATTAGCACTTTCATGATAAAATTGGGATTGTAATTTTTTGTTTAGTATATCCATAGCACTTATACATCCCTGATATAAGAAGATTATGCTACGACACATACTTTATGCAACTTTCCTTACACTTATTCTCTCCGTTATTATAGCCTTGCCTCTGGTGAAAGTGCCCATTTCTGCTTCTGCGAGAGGAGTAGTCAGGCCATTGGAAGAAAACACACAGCTTACAGCCGTAGTATCAGGCAGGCTGATTTATACTTCACTGATCCGGAACAACCAGCCGATCACGCAGGGCGACACTTTGGCAATAATAACCACAAAGCAGCTCGATATACAGAAAGAGTTGCAATCGTCTCTGCTATCCGGCTACCAGGCACAATACGCTGACCTGGAGAATTTGTTGAATGGCAGTTATCATAGTCTCAGGACAGGCCAGTATCAAAAAGAACTGTCGGCTATGAATGAAAAAATAACCCAGATACAGTCTGAGCTTGCACTTTCACACCTGTTTACGATTATACTTATTTGGGTCGGCTCGGGCTATGTGATTGACAGGACTATAACACCGGGTGAATTATTATCCTTCTATGCTTTGATCGGATACTTTACAGGGCCGGTCTCTGAATTGATAGGTATGAATAAATCCGTTCAGAATGCCCTGATAGCGGCTGACCGTCTTTTTGAAATAATGGACCTGGAGAGAGAAGAAACTACTGATAAAATTGAACTCTTGCCGCAGAATATAGGGGATATTCGATTTCAACAGATTTCTTTTCGCTATGGAACCCGGGTTAAGGTTTTTGAAGATTTTACATGTACGTTTGAAAGGGGTAAAACCACAGCAATTATAGGAGAAAGCGGCTCAGGCAAAACCACGATTTCATCACTGATCCAAAATCTTTACCCGCTCAACGGCGGTAAAATATGGATAGGAAGCTATGATATCGCCTATGTTTCCAATCGTTCGCTCAGGAGTATCATATCTGTAGTTCCGCAACAGATTGACCTCTTTTCAGGAAATGTGATAGATAATATAGCGTTTGGAGAGGAGTTTCCGGATATACAAAGGGTTTTTGATATCGCCGGGGAGCTCGGGATCACTGATTTCATCGAGAAACTTCCCGGCGGATTCCAGGCCTACCTCGGAGAAAATGGCACTTTACTTTCTGGAGGACAAAAACAGCGCATCGCTATAGCACGGGCGCTTTACAGAAATCCCGAAATACTGATTCTTGACGAAGCCACTTCTTCCCTGGATACCGAATCGGAGCTAATGGTAAGGAAGATGATTCGCAAGTTTGCTCAATAGAGAACAATTAAATCTATCATGGCGCAGTTATTTACCATAACAACACTAAGACAATTCTTATTTACATCAGAAAAATAAATCTACCATAATCTCTCTCCTCTTTCACGGCACAGCCGCAATCTTCCACATACCCCGCAGCTGCCCCATCGTATAACCCGTTGCGGCGTCATCGGGATATTTCTCTTTGATTTCGGCAAGTGTAGCAGCTTCTATATCTTTCCCGGGAATCCCGTGGCATTGCAAACAGGCGGGCATCCCAAGGATAATGGGTTTGTAATATATGGTCCTGCCATTTACATCTTCGATCAGGTAATGGGGTTGAACGTTGCCGTTTTGAAGACTGTCCTGTATCTTTTGGAAAAGAGCAATCTCATGCTCTCCCGAGAGCGCATTGGCGCTGTTCCTGGCTTTATCGGTTACACGCTGAATGGTAACAGCGTTTTTGTCACCAAGAGAGTCCGTTAGCGGCATCGCCCGGCTATTGCAAAAAGCGACAGCATGAGCCGCGCCTCCCTTTGCAATAGCCCCCGATACGTTTTGCAACAACGTTTTCTGCGCAAGCAACGAAAGACTGTCGCCCAATGCTATAAACGCTTCCTTGTCTATCATTTCCGGAGCATGTCTTTCAGACGAACCACAGGAAGAGAAAGCCAAACCGGTCATTATGATCAAAAATGCCTGCACAAGGGCGGAGGGAAATCTATGTCTCATTTTTCTACAAAAGTGTAGTAGGACACACATAATCACTTATAGGAAACTTACCGGATTCCTTGATCGCCTTGAAACCGCCCTTCACATCTATCAGCTTATCATACCCCCTTGCCTTTAAAATAGAAGCAAAAATCATGGAACGGTATCCCCCCGCACAATGGACGTAATAGGTTTTGTCCTTATCCAGTTTCCCGATCTCGTCATTAATATAATCCAGCGGGACGTTACCGGCGCCGATCACATGCTCAGAGCTGTATTCGCTGTTTTTACGCACATCCAACAAGGCGGCACCTTCCCCGGAGTTAAGATGCCCGGCCAGTTCTATTGCCGTAATTGAAGCAATCGTATCCGTTTCGCGCCCTTCATTCCTCCACGCGTCAAAGCCTCCTTTGAGATAACCGATTGTATGATCATAACCTACCCTTGCCAGTCTTGTCACCACTTCTTCCTCCCTCCCCGGATCCGTCACCAGTAAAAGCGGCTGCTTTACATCGGGAATCAATGCTCCTACCCATGGGGCGAAGCTGCCGTCAACCCCGATATTAATGGAGTTAGGGATAAAGCCTTCCGCAAATTTCTCAGCAGGACGGGTATCGAGTATCAGCGCCGATAACTGGTTGGCAGCTTCTTCAAATTCTTCCGGCGACAAGGCCTGCAAGCCCCGGTCAAGAACCTGGTCTATGCTCTCATACCCCTGTATATTCATCCTGACGTTTTCCGGGAAATATGCAGGAGGAGGCATAAGGCCTTCTGTTACCTTTGCAATAAACTCGTCTTTGTCCATAGGCTGCAACGCGTAATTCGTAGCTTTCTGATGGCCCAGTGTATCTGTAGTCTCCTTGCTCATGTTCTTGCCGCAGGCCGACCCTGCTCCATGTGCAGGATATACGATGATGTCGTCTGCCAATGGCATGATTTTAGAGTGCAGCGAATCATATAAATACCCGGCGAGCTTATCCCGGGTCAGGTCGGCGACCACTTTCTGTGCCAGATCAGGACGGCCAACATCCCCGATAAACAGTGTATCGCCCGTAAAAATACCTACATCCTTTCCTTTCCCGTCACGGAGCAGGAAACAGGTACTTTCCATAGTGTGTCCGGGCGTATGCAGCACCTTGATAGACACGTCTCCTACCCGGAGTATTTCACCGTCTTCGGCGATATGCGCATCAAAGCCCGGCCGGGCGGTAGGTCCGTATACGATCGTCGCGCCTGTCTGTCGCGCCAGGTCGAGATGACCGCTTACAAAATCGGCATGAAAGTGCGTTTCCAGAACATACCTGATCTTCACTCCGTCTTTCTCCGCTCTTTTCAGGTAGGGGTCCACTTCCCGCAGAGGATCTATTATGACTGCCTCTCCGTTGCTGGCTATATAATAAGCGCCTTGAGCAAGACATCCCGTGTAGATTTGTTCAACTTTCATGTTTGAAATCCCTTTGATTGACAACTTTAAAAATACGATTTTTAACCGGCAGAAAAAAAAGTCCTACGGCAGTATCCCGGTCATCTCTGAAATGATGACATATAAACCCATGACAAGCACCAGCCAGCCAAAGAGCTTTTTCAATTTTTCGCCATCTATTTTCCGGGAAAGTGCGTTCCCTACAAATATGCCTCCTACGGCCAGCGCTGTGACCAGAAACAGGATCCGGTAGTCGATGTGCACTACGCCGGCATTCAGGTCGCCGGAAAAACCTATCAGCGACTTGGCCGCAATGATAAGAAGGGATGTACCCACCGCCTTTTTCATAGTCAGTTTGCTCAGCGCAACCAGCGCAGGAATAATCAGAAATCCTCCTCCTGCCCCTACCAATCCTGTCAGCAAACCTACCAGGACCCCTTCTACCAATATCAGCGGGTAATTAAAATCCTGGCTTTCGTCGTCACTGCAATCAACACATTTTTTTGCGTTTATCATGGACACTGAAGCTACTAACATAATGATCCCGAAGAGCACCATCAAGGCAAGCGAACGCGTAACGACTATCTCACCGCTACGCCATATAATTTCAGGGATGGCCGGAACCAGGTATTTCCTGGTCAGGAACACGGAAAAAATGGAAGGGATCCCGAATACTACGGCTGTTCTGAAACTGACCAGATTTTGCCTGATTTTAGGAAATGCCCCGATAAGGCTCGTAAGACCTACAATAAACAACGAGTAAGCGGTTGCATTGACCGGGGCTATTCCGAAAAGGTAAACCAGGACGGGAACCATCAGGATGGAGCCACCTCCTCCTACCAATCCGAGAGAAATTCCTACTATAAAAGAAGCGAGATAGCCTGCAAATTCCATTTATGCGGATTCTTATTGTCTTATTTAAAAACTCCGACAAAATTGAGATAAAAAAAAGGCAATGTCTGTGACATTGGTTACACAGCAGGATTAAAACCGTCGAAAACCGGCTTATTCACAACCGGTGGTCACCCGGCCCAGTTTTCCCTATCCAGGCTCCGGTAATGAATAGCCTCCGCCAGGTGTTCTATTTTTATATCGTCGCTCGCAGCTAAGTCGGCTATCGTCCTGGATACCTTCAGTATCCGGTCATATGCGCGTGCCGACAACCCCAGGCGATTCATAGCCGTTCTGAGCAAAGCCCTTCCTGCCTCGCCTATTTCACAAACCTCCTTAACCATTTCCGGCGACATCATCGCATTTGAATAAATACCCGGAGTCTCCCTAAAGCGCTCAGTCTGCCTTTCCCTGGCCCGGATCACCCTTTCCCTTATCTCACTGCTGCTCTCCGACCTCCTGGAAGATGAAATCTGGTCAAAAGAAACAGGCGTAACCTCTACATGCAGGTCAATCCGGTCGAGAAGCGGCCCGCTGACCTTATTAAGATATTTCTGTACTACCCCGGGGCCGCAGACACATTCCTTATCCGGGTGGTTGTAGTACCCGCACGGACAAGGATTCATGCTGGCAATAAGCATAAAATTAGACGGGAATTCAACTGCCATCCTGGCCCGTGAAATACTTACTTTCCGTTCTTCGAGCGGCTGTCTCATCACCTCCAGCACTGTCCGCTTGAATTCGGGAAGTTCGTCGAGGAAAAGAACGCCGTTATGTGCGAGAGAAATTTCTCCGGGCTGCGGAAAACCACCGCCTCCTACCAACGCCGCATCCGAAATCGAATGATGGGGTGAACGGAAGGGCCTTCTCGAAATCAGCGATGAATGGGCAGCCAGCTTCCCTGCTACAGAGTGGATTTTGGTCGCTTCAAGCGCCTCATGAAGCGTAAGGGGCGGCAGTATCCCCGGGATTCTTTTGGCAAGCATCGTTTTCCCTGCCCCGGGAGGCCCGATCATGATCACGTTGTGCCCTCCGGCAGCCGCTATTTCCAGCGCCCGTTTGATGTTCTCCTGTCCCTGAACATGAGAAAAATCGGCATCATAATCGTTCTGGCCGCTATAAAACAGGTCCCTAGTATCTACCTGTAGCGGCGGAATTTCCTTTTTCCCCTCCAGGAAATCTATCGCTTCCCTGACAGATTCCACCGCTATAACATCCAACTGGTTGACAATAGCCGCTTCATGCGCATTCTCCCTGGGAAGAATAAAGCCTTTAAATCCTTGTTTTCTCGCTTCAATGGCAATAGGCAGTACTCCCTTTACCGGTCTCAGCGAACCGTCGAGCGACAGCTCTCCCATAATTACATAGTCCCGGAGATTCCTGATCGGGGTAATCTGGACGGAGGATTCAAGCACGCACAGCGCTATCGGCAGGTCATATGCAGATCCCTCTTTCCGCAAATCCGCGGGCGCCATATTCACAACGATTTTCTGGCGCGGCATCTTATAACCTGAAAACGTAAGAGATGCTTCTACCCGCTGCTGGCTTTCCTTCACGGCGCTGTCGGCCAGTCCAACCATAAAAAAACCGAGTCCCTGTGCAACGGTCACTTCAAGCGTGATCATGGTAGCATTTACTCCGTAAACCGCGCTGCCATAAGTTTTTGATAGCATAAGAATTCTAAAAAGTTAGTATGTACTTTATAACGGAAGGTGGCTTATTTAACCACCGCCGACTCGCAAATATAGGTAGGTATAATACCCGTGCTTTTGATCCGCATGTCCACTTCTTCCAGGCGCGTATTCCCGGTAAGGACCAGAGCGGTATCGAGCCCGAACTTATTTCCCCCCAATATATCGGTGTGCAGCGTATCGCCTACCATCAGGATGTCGTTACGACTCACCCCGGGATTGTTCTGAATATGCTGATAGGCAAAAATAAACATCTGAGCGTCAGGCTTGCCGAACCTCATAAACTGCTTTCCTACGATATCCTCTATCATTTTCGCAACCGCTCCGACGGCTATGGCTACTGTCTTTTTCCCCATAGGGTAAGTTTTGTCGGTATTGGCCACTATGACCGGGATCGTCCGTTTCCGGAGCAGGTTAAGTGTCTTATTCAGGTCTGTATTCCAGTCGAAACCCTCGTCGTCCATAAAAACCAGGGCACGGACATCGTCCATGTTTTCAGGATCGAGATCGGCAATCGACAATGCATTAAGCCCGGCCGTTTCCAGGTAATGCGCAGAATTCCTGGTCCCCAGGTATGCCACAGTACCGTTTTCGACCTTATACTGCAGATATTCCCTGGCCAGCATGCCTGACGAAACAATAGAGTCGGGGCCTATGTCGTAGAGCCCCAGCCTATGGTAAGACTCCGCAAGCTGCTCGGGGCTGCGTGAAGCATCATTTGTAAGGATATAAAACTCCTTACCGGTTTCCCTGAGATACTCAAATGTCTTTTCTATTCCCGGGATAAGGGCATTGTATGTTTTCAACACCCCGAATGCATCGAAAAAAAGTACCTTGTACCGGTCGATCGCTGTCCTAAAGTCGGTTAGTTCCAATTGGGGTATGAATTATGAATTATGAATAACGCCACTCCCGATGTCTACCGGGACTCATCACCACATCGTCTCATCACCACATCACCTCATTGCAGCACCTTCTCCTGTTTCTCGAGAAGCGAAAGCCCTTCCAGGAAAAGCGGGTCCCGTTCTATGGCGTTGCCGACTACAATCAGGTCTGCTCCCGCGTTAAATGCGGCCGACGCCTTTTCGATTGTATCTATACCTCCGCCTACGATCAGGGGTATATCGATGCCGTTGCTTACAGCCCGGATCATGTCTGCCGGTACAGGCCGCAGCGCACCGCTGCCTGCGTCCAGGAAAATAGTCTGTAAACCCAGCATTTCGCCCGCCATAGCCGTACATACAGCTATGTCCGGCTTATCTGCCGGGATCGGCAACGTGTTGCTTATATAAGATACCGTCGTCGTCCTGCCGCTTTCTATGAGCATATAACCGGTAGGAATTATTTCCAGCCTGCTCCTTTTCAAAAGCGGTGCTGCGGTTACGTGCTGCCCGATCAGCAATTCGGGGTTCCTTCCCGAAATGAGGCTCAGCAAAAGAATAGCGTCGGCACTGGGTTCGATATGAAGGCTATTCCCCGGGAACAGAACGACCGGAACGCTGCTGTTCTCTTTTATTACTTTTACGAGCCGGTCGAGACGATAGTTGGTAATCAGGCTTCCGCCGATAAAAAAGAAGTCAACTCCGCATAAAACAGCTTTTTGAATAAATGAAGGCAGCGTTTCCGGTTCGACCTTATCAGGGTCCAGAAGCACTGCCAGCGATTTTATTTTACTCCTTTTTCTTTCCTGGAGCCGGGCGACTATGTTATTCTTCACTTTCGATATTCGGTGATTTATCTGCTACCACAAAATCCCTGACCTTTTCCTTCGCCCAGCTCATAGCCATTGTCCACAAAATACTCTGTACCGCCCCTGCCAACGGAACTCCTAATCCCGCTTTTCTAACCGGGGCTACGTCCGTAGTGCGATGCGATTCCTCATCGTCGGCTTCGGGAAGTATAAGGTTAAGAAGCCCGTAAACGCCCAGAACGACGCCACCTATCACGGCGGCGCGCTTTCCGTATTCCGACAGGTCATGCTTAATCCCAGACCATTGGTCGTCCAGCTTATCCTTGTAAAGATTCAGCCTCTCATTTAAAACCTCCTTTTCCTCTTCGGTACTGGAGGTAAAAGGGGCTGATATTTTTGGTGCTTTCAGGTTCATACGTGTATGCTCCGGATTCTTTTTCCTCAATATTTCTCAAAAATAGCGAATCCTGCGAAATCTCAATGAGTTGAACGCGGCTTTTGCTTCTAAAACGACAGAGTTACGGGCCTCGCCCGGCTCGTCATGCTAAAATATTTTTTCCAGTATCCAGCGGATAAATTTCAGGCAGGGTTTGCGGAAAGCTATAAGCAGGATAAGCACCAGAGCGAAAAAACCCGCGATGATCAGGTATCCTGCAAATACGCTCTGAAGCAAGGCATTTAAATAAACCGCCAGCAGTATCAGCAGAAAGGTAATCAGGATAGCAGCCGCCATCAAAATCAGCGCTGCATATACCAGCTTGAGAATTATCTTCTCAATATAGCCGCGCGTCTCGACTTCCAGCAGGTCGATACGGGTTTCAATAAACCGGTAAAGTGTGTCCCTTAATTCTTCAAACTGGTTTAGCATAGCCATCGTTTATTCTTTGTTCTGAAGCAGGCGGTTTTCCCAAACTGCCTTCAGTCTATAAATATCCCCAGGAGCCATGATACCAGGGAGACCACAATGCTGAATAACAGAGCGGGGATGAAGCCCGCCACCGTGAAAGTCGGTACGATATAAGAGGTGAGGTAAACGATAAAAACGTTGATGACAAAATAAAAAATCCCCAACGTTATAATCGTGACCGGCAAGGCGAGTATCTGCAGCACCGGCTTCAGAAATGCATTCAGAAGTCCGAATACTACGGCTACCACAATAGCCTGCTGGGTGCCGGGTACATCTACCCCGTCTATAATATTGACTGCAACAAGCACGCCTAAAGTTATAATCAGCAATCTTATCAGTAGTCTCATAATTGATTTGATGATTAGTTGATTTGTCGATATGGCGATCCGGGCTACTCGCCGCCGGATCAGGGCTTGTGCCTGCTACGAAGTACGTCAATTACTTCATCTAAGTCAATATTTTTATGCTCCAGCAGCACCAGAAGGTGAAAAAGCAGGTCGGCTACTTCGTTTTTGAACAGGTCGTCATTGTCGTCTTTCGCTTCAATCACGACCTCCACGGCCTCCTCCCCTACCTTCTGCGCCACTTTATTGATCCCCCTGGCAAAGAGCTTGCTTGTATAAGACGCTTCTGACGGCTCATTTTTTCTCTTCCTGATAATGTCCTTCTGGAGATAGCTGAGAAACAGAGACTTGCCATCATTTGAGCTTTCAAAACAAGTGGCTGCACCGGTATGACAGACGGGACCGGCCGGTTCAGCTTTGATAAGCAGGGTATCCTGATCGCAATCGACAAAAGCCTCTTTTACGAACAGGAAGTTGCCGGAAGTTTCCCCCTTCACCCATAACCGTTGCTTGCTCCTGCTGAAAAAAGTAACTTTTCCCGATTCCAGGGTCTGTTTCAACGCCTCGGCATTCATATAGCCCAGCATAAGCACTTTCCCGGTAAGGCTATCCTGTATGACTGCGGGAAGCAGCCCGTCGGGCGATTTTGAAAAATTTAAGTTCATGATCCGATTGGGTTAACGTTCAGCGCGTGCGGCGCATAGGGATATTTTGTTCTTTAAGATAGTCTTTCAGCTTGGGAATGGCTATTTCTCCGAAATGAAAAATACTGGCCGCCAGGGCCGCGTCCGCTTTTCCTTCCGTAAATACCTCACAAAAATGCTCCATGGTACCTGCCCCTCCCGAAGCTATGACGGGAATGCCGGCGTTACCGGATATGGCGGCTGTCAGCCCGAGTGCAAATCCCGCCTTGGTTCCGTCAGTATCCATAGAAGTAAGCAGAATTTCACCGGCACCCCTGTCTTCCACTTCACGGGCCCATGCAAGGGTTCCTATGGAAGTCGGCCTCCGCCCCCCATGCGTATGCACGATGTGTTCATATTTTCCCGGCGCTGTTTCGACGAAGCGCGTATCGATAGCCACCACAATACACTGGCTTCCGAATTCCCTGCTCAGCGCATCGATCAGCTTAGGCTCGCGTACGGCGGCAGAATTGACGGATATTTTGTCCGCTCCGGCGTGCAGTAAGGCCGATACATCTCCTACCGACGAAATTCCGCCTCCCACCGTAAAAGGGATATTAACGCTCTGAGCCACTTTGGTAACCAGCTCGAGGAAGGTTCCCCGCCCTTCTACCGTTGCAGTAATATCGAGGTAAACAAGTTCATCGGCGCCCTGGTCGGCATATAAGCGGCCGAGCTCCACCGCATCGCCGGCGTCCCTCAGGTTGACAAAATTTACCCCTTTTACTGTACGCCCGTCTTTTACGTCCAGACAGGGAATAATCCGCTTGGTAAGCATATCTGTTATTTATTTTGCGCCTCAAACAGCTCGAGTTCTTTTAAAGTCACACGTCCTTCGTAGATAGCCTTTCCTACTATAACACCGAATAGCTTCTGCTCCGCCAGCGCCTCTATATCGGCCATTCCGCTCACTCCCCCGCTGGCAATAATGTTCAGATCGGGACATTTCTCCCGGAGATTTTTGTAAAGCTCAAGCGAAGGTCCCTGCAGCAGCCCGTCTTTGGCTACATCGGTGCTTATGGTATACCTGACGCCTTTGGCTACATATTCTTCCACGAAATCATAAACCCAGAGTGAAGTTCCTTCTTCCCAGCCGCCTACCGCTATCTTTTCATTTTTTGCGTCAGCCCCGAGGATGATACGGTCGCCGCCATATTGCTGCAGCCAGCTTTCAAATAAACCGGGGTTCTTTACCGCTATGCTCCCGCCGGTCACCTGCTTCGCACCGCAATCCCAGACTATCCCCAGGTCCTGGTCCGACTGTACGCCGCCTCCAAAATCGATGTGAAGGCCGGTCTTCCCTGCTAACGTCTCAAGCACTTTCCAGTTAACGACTTTTCCTGCCTTTGCCCCGTCAAGATCTACAAGATGGAGCCTTTTCAATCCCGCATCCTCAAATTGCTGCGCTACTTCCAGCGGGTTTTCGTTGTAAATTTTCTTTTGGGCGTAATCTCCCTGTGTAAGCCTTACACACTTCCCCTCGATCAGATCTATTGCAGGTATAATAAACATAACATTGTAAAATCTTTAATTAAACTCACAGTTTCAGGAAACGCTCCAATATCTTCTGACCTGCATCCCCGCTGATCTCGCAGTGAAACTGTGCCGCGTAGAAATTATCTTTCTGAAGCAGGGCGCTGAAAGGCACGATATAGTCGCACGTGGCCACGGTATGCTCACATACCGGCGCCATAAAACTGTGCACAAAGTAAACATAGGCATTGTCAGGCAAGCCACCGGTGAGCGGGGTTTTATAGTCAAAAATGCTATTCCACCCCATATGAGGAACTTTAAAGCCCTCCTGCTGAGGAAAGCGCTTTACTTCCACATCAAAAATTCCCATACATCGGGTATCGCCTTCTTCGGAATACCTGCACATGAGCTGCATGCCGACACAGGTACCGAGCACGGGCTGCCGGAGCGACGGGATAAGGCGGTCAAGGCCCTTTTCCCGCAGGTAGGCCATTGCGGAGCTCGCCTCACCGACTCCCGGGAATATCACCTTATCCGCCCGTCTGATCTCTTCTTCCGAGTCCGTATAGGAGTAGGAGACTCCCAGCCGGTCGAGCGCGTACATAACCGACCGGACGTTACCCGCGTTGTACTTTATGATTACCGTATTCATTATTACAATAAAAACGAAGGAACCCGACTCTTCTCAGAACCGGGCTCCAGGAATGATTATGATCTTTTCTCTCTGCCGGATACAAAATCATAAAACCTGCAGTCCGGGCCCCGGGCCGGACAGGTGGTTGGTTTCATGATGATATGGAACTGTATGTTTCATTGCCGCAAAGCTATGTAAAATTTGCCTAATTTTGCCGCTCGAAAACCTTTAGTTTTTGCAAAGATGATGTGTAAAGAGCGCGTAATACTATTGCTGATTTCGATACTGGTCCTGGCCGGTTGCGGGAAAAACGACAAAAAAGAAGTCGACGTATCGGGAATCACGGTCCCGATGCAAACGGAGCGTCTGGAAAACGAACTCTTCGCCTGTGAAACTGAAGCCGATGTTTTGGATTTTCTTAATAAATACCCTTCGCTGGAGATGCTTTATTTCCCGGATTTGTCCATGGAAAAACCGCTGCTTGCCGCAAAACTGTACCAGAATATCTCCAATCCTGCGCTGCGAGGTTTCAAAAGCCAGCTCGATTCGGTTTTTACCGGATTCGACAAATCGGTCGCAACCCCTCTTGAAAATGCTTTCCGGCACCTGAAGTATTACTATCCCGAGGCGCCGGTGCCTAAGATACAGACGATTGTAACAGGCTTCCTGGGGAGCGATCTTTTCATCTCGGATTCACTGATCATTATCGGCCTTGACTATTTCGGTGGGCCTGGCGTGAGGTTCCGCCCGGATGTGCATAACTACCAGTTGCCCCGTTACCAAAAGGAATATATCGCCCCTTCGATCATGTTTTTTGAAGCGCAGAAGTATAACCGGCTAAACCCGGAAGACAGGAGCCTGCTGGGAGACATGATCTGGTACGGAAAAAATTTCGAGTTTGTAAGGCATATGATGCCCACGACTCCGGACAGTCTCATACTGGGTTTTTCGCAGCAGGACCTCGCAAAAGCAAATGTTTCCCAGAAGGATATCTGGGCACACCTGACCGCGAATAAGCTCCTCTACGAAAACCTTGAGCTAAAAAAACAGAAATACGTAGGCGAGCGCCCCGTTACATTTGAGATAGGCGAAGACGTGCCCGGCGGGATCGGGCGCTGGGTAGGATGGCGTATTGTAAGCAGGCTGTTCACCGAGCACCCCGACCAGACGCTCCAGCAGGTCATGGCCAACGACAATGCACGGGAAATCCTTACCGGATCGGGGTACAAAGGCCAGCGCGATGACCTTTAGAGCAGCCGGATCCTGAGACAAAAATACTATGGCAAAAAAGAGAGAATTTACTCCCCCAGAAGGTATGTCCGAAAACGGTGACGTATCTTTTTTCGCAACAAAACCGATCCGCAAAGACGGGTTAAAAAAAGCACTGAAAATCTTTCGCTATACACTACCCTATAAAAACATCTTCTTCCTGGGTTTTGTTTTCCTGATAATGGCCACAGGCACATCGCTGATGTTCCCGAGGGCCGTCGGCGAGATCGTGGAGGTGTTGCAGGGAAGCAGCAAATACACTCTGAACCAGATTATCGGGTTTCTTTTCGGTATCCTGGTACTCCAGGCCATTTTCTCTTTTTTCAGGATCTTCCTTTTTACCCGGGTAAGCGAAAGGGCGATGGCCGATGTCCGCAAAGACCTGTATTCTAAGATCATCTGCCTTCCCGTTACCTTTTTTGAAACCAACCGGGTAGGCGACCTTACGAGCCGCGTCACTTCCGATGTATCATACCTCGACAACATTCTTTCGTTTACCCTTGCCGAATTTTTCCGCCAGGGCGCTACGCTCATTATCGGTACGGCATTTCTTCTCTATACCTCGGCCAAGCTTACACTCTTCATGCTGGCCACTTTCCCTTTCCTGATATTTGCCGCTATTTTTTTCGGACGTTATATCAGGCGTCTTTCCAAACACGCACAGACCGAGCTTGCGAAGGCCAATGTAGTCGTGGAAGAGACCTTCCAGAATGTACACACCGTCAAGGCCTTTACCAACGAATCGCTGGAGGTCAAACGGTACAAATCGTCGCTCGACCGTGTTGTCTCGCTTTTGCTCGAAGCGGCTACCTATCGCGGCTTTTTCGTATCGTTTCTTATCCTGGTCATGTTCGGGGGCATCGTCTGCATCGTCTGGTACGGCGCTAAACTGATACAAGCCGGCGAGCTGAGCATATCGGCCCTGTTTACTTTTGTAATCTATACCGCTTATATAGGCGGCGCGCTCAATAGCCTCGGCGATATGTATGCCCAGATCAACCGCACCATAGGCGCTTCTGAAAGGGTCCTGGAAATACTGGAAGAAGAGCCCGAGCTCGATCTTAAGGCAAGTCGTGACCAGCTTTCCCAGCCTGTAAAAGGCGACATTGTTTACGACGAAGTATGCTTTTCCTATCCTACGCGCAAGGATATCGCAGTACTGAAAGGGATCACCATGAAAATCGAGCCCGGCGAACGGATTGCCCTGGTAGGCCACAGCGGCGCCGGAAAATCTACGATTATCCAACTCCTCATGCGGTTTTACGAGACCGACAGCGGCGCCATCCGGATCGACGGGAAAAAGGTATCTGACTTCGACCTGCATGAGCTTAGAAAAAACATTGCTATTGTCCCACAGGAGGTAATACTTTTCGGCGGTACCATCCTCGAAAACATCTCTTACGGCAGGCCGGGAGCTTCTTTTGAAGACATCTATTCAGCAGCCCGGAAAGCTAATGCTCTTCAGTTTATCGAATCCTTTCCCGAAAAGTTCGATACCGTTGTGGGCGAAAGAGGCATCAAGCTTTCGGGCGGACAGCGGCAGCGGATTGCCATTGCAAGGGCAATCCTGAAAGATCCGAAAATACTGATCCTCGACGAAGCAACCAGCTCGCTCGATGCCGAGTCGGAAAAGCTTGTCCAGGAGGCGCTGAACGAACTGATGAAAAACAGGACCACCCTCGTCATAGCGCACCGGCTCGCTACCATCCACAAAGTAGATAAAATATATGTCATACGCGACGGCGTTATCGCCGAAAGCGGAACACACACACAGCTTACTGCAATAGAAAACGGGCTTTATGCCAACCTCATCAGGCTACAATTCGAAGCTGTAACCGAAGGTCAGACCATGAAAACAAAGACTTATTAAGTACCGATTCCCTTTGAAAAATCACTTTGTAACCCAGCAGGAAACAGCGGCGGAAAAGAAAGCCGAAGCACAGAAAAAAGTCAATTTCTATTCCTTCCTAAGGCTGTCGGGTTTCGCTGCGACAGTCGTTTCGATATGGTTCTGGATCAACCAGGGCGGGAATATATGGCCGCTGGTCAGCCTGGCTGCGGTGACTGTTTTCCTTGCCCTGATGCGTGTCCAGCAATCGGCCCAGCGCCGGCTACGGTTTTACCAGAATATCCTGTCGGTCAATATCGATGAAGAGAAAAGGCTTCATTACGAGTTTGTACGGGAAGATACCGGTGATATTTACAAAGACGGCCTGCACTACTATTCGGGAGACCTCGACATATTCGGCAAGCATTCTCTTTACAGGCTCCTGAACCGTACTCAAACTGCCCTTGGCAGCGCAAGGCTCGCAAGCTGGCTCGCCAATCCTGCGCCCCTGGAAACCATCATCGAAAGACAGCAGGCGCTGACCGAAAGCCGCGGGCAATATGAATGGCGCCAGGAATGGCAGGCCACTGCCCTGCTCCACCAAAATGCGACCCAGCATATCGGGGCGCTTGACGCCTGGGTCAAAACACCGGTAGACCCTGTATTATTAAGAGGGTTGAAGTGGAAATGGTGGGCAGTTGTTACAGCCGCGCTTTTGACAGGCTGGGCGTTGAGCATTCTCCCTCTGTGGCCTCTGGGCTTCAGCCTTGGCGTACACATCCTTATATTGAGGCGGTATGCAAACCATGTCCGGCAGCTTACCGACCAGACTCTCAATATCGGGACTACGCTCGTAGCGTATGCCGACCTGATGGCGTTGGCAGGCAGGCAGTCTTTTAAAGGTAAATGGTGGTCACAGCAACTGAATAGCGCTCACGAAGCTGAAATCGCGTTCCGGCAGCTGGGGAGCTGGTTCAGCCGGCTCGACTTCAGGGCCAATGCCTACTTTGCATTATTTGTCGGTATCCCTTCCATGTGGGACCTGATCTGTCTCGATGCGCTCGAGAAATGGAAAGAAAAGTACAGGGATCGTTTCCCTGAGTGGCTGGATTCCCTGGCGAATATAGAGGCGCTTAACAGTCTTGCGGGACATGCCTTTGCCAACCCGGAGCAAATAGTTCCGGAAGTCCATTGGGGAAAAGAGCTGGAAGTTAACTGCAAAACGGTCGGCCATCCGCTGATCCCGGCGGGAAAAAGGGTTTGCAACGATTTCACGATTTCCGGCTCCGGTCAGACCATACTGATCACAGGCTCCAATATGTCGGGCAAGAGCACTTTCCTGAGAACGATAGGGATCAACCTGGTAATGGCGCAGGCCGGAGGTGTAGTACCGGCAAAAAGTATGTCCTGCACACTGATGCAGGTGTTTACCAGCATGCGTACCCAGGATTCGCTGGAAGAAAACACTTCTTCCTTTTATGCGGAGCTGAAACGCCTCAAACAATTGATCGGGCTTGCCGAAGAGGAAAACAGGATACCCGTTTTCTATCTCCTCGACGAGATCCTGAAAGGCACCAACTCGGCAGATCGCCACCGCGGCGCAGCCGCGCTGATCAGGCAGTTGCATCCTCTCAATGCTTCCGGTCTGGTATCGACGCACGACCTGGAGCTCGGCCGTTGGGGCGACGGACAGTCGTATGTCCGTAATTTCAACTTCCGCTCAGACCTTTCAAACGGCCGGATCACTTTCGACTATAAGCTCAACGAGGGTACCTGCTCGAGCTTTAACGCGTCTGAGCTGATGCGGATGATGGGTATTAAAGTAGATGCCGATAGTGAGAATTAGCCTGGGCGTGTCTTTTTAAATTTCTAAACTGACACAAAAAAACAACTTATGTCGAAATATATCGCCGCTATTGACCAGGGTACTACCAGCACACGCTGTATTCTTTTTGACAGGAAAGGAAATATTGTTTCGACGAGCCAGAAGGAGCACGAGCAGATATATCCCCAACCGGGCTGGGTAGAACACAATCCGGAAGAAATACTCGAAAATTCGTTGGAAGTTGTGGCTGTTGCACGCATAAAGGCATCGGCTTCGGCACAGGATATCGCAGCTATAGGGATTACCAACCAGCGGGAAACCACGGTTGTCTGGAATAAGCGCACCGGCAGGTCCTACTACAACGCGCTCGTATGGCAGGACACCAGGACAGAAAATTACGTAACCGCACTGGAAAAAGACGGCGGGCCAGATCAGTTCAGGTCAGTTACCGGCCTGCCGGTTGCCACCTATTTCAGCGGATTGAAAATCAAATGGCTGCTGGAAAATGTCGAAGGGCTGAGAGAGGATGCGGAAAAAGGCGAGGCACTTTTCGGTAATATTGACACCTTCCTTATCTGGCATTTCACGGGAGGAGCTAAAGGCGGAATTCATGTTACCGACGTAACCAATGCGAGCAGAACACAGCTTATGAACCTGCATACGCTGCAGTGGGACAATGCAATGCTGGAAAAATTCGGGATTCCCGAAGCAATGCTCCCGGTTATCAGGAGCAGCAGCGAGGTTTACGGTTATATGAAATCAGAGGTACTCCCAGACGTCCCCATAGCCGGAGATCTGGGAGATCAGCATGCTGCTCTTGTCGGCCAGGTATGTTTCAACCCCGGCATGGCCAAAAATACTTACGGGACCGGCTGTTTTATGGTACTGAACACAGGCAATGATCTGAAGATCTCCAAAAACGGCCTTCTTACCACCCTCGCTTACAAATTCGGCGACCAGCCTGCACAATATGCATTGGAAGGAAGCATTGCGATAGGCGGCGCTTTGGTCCAGTGGTTGAGAGATAACCTGGGGCTGATCAAAGACAGCCGGGAAATCGAGGCCCTGGCGAAAACGGTCGATGACAACGGAGGTGCCTACTTTGTACCGGCGTTTTCCGGCCTTTATGCTCCCTACTGGCGAAGCGATGCCCGCGGCGTGATCGCTGGGCTCACCCGGTATGTCAACAAAGGGCATATTGCGCGGGCCGTGCTGGAAGCAACTGCCTACCAGACACTGGACGTCGTGAGAGCCATGGAGCAGGATTCCGGGATACCGCTCACCAACCTGCGGGTAGACGGGGGAATGGTCGCCAACGAGCTCCTTATGCAATTCCAGGCCGATATGCTGGATGTGCAGGTGATCGCACCCAAAGTAACGGAAACCACTGCCCTTGGAGCCGCCTATGCCGCAGGCCTGGCAGTCGGCTTCTGGGAAAACATCGATGATCTGAAAACTAACTGGGAAGCCGGTGCGGTCTACAAAGCCGACATGGATAATGCCACCAGGGTCAGGCTATATAAGGGGTGGAAAAAGGCAATCAGCAAGTCGCTGGATTGGGTGTAATGATATAAGCTCACTCTCGTAAAATTTCCAGGAAAGTATATGTTGTCAGTGAGGGTGTGTAAAATAAACTGTGTCAGAGGCTGAGTGGTGGCCCCGCGGGGCCACCACTCAGCCTCTGCGCTTACTGCAAATCTAATATCATTCTGCCGGGAAACCATATCGCCAGTTTTTGTGCCGTTACCGCCCAGTTGGCCAGAGGCATTGTCCATTTCTTTTTGATATTGCCGTGGGCCAGGTAAACCAGCTTCAGTAGCGCCATATCGGAAGTGAAGGCCCCTTTTGTCTTGGTTACTTTGCGAACCTGACGATGAAAACCCTCGATCGTGTTGGTAGTATAAACAAGCCTGCGGATAGCCTTATCGTACCGGAAGTAGGCCGTCAGCTTATCCCAATTACGCCGCCAGGACTGGATGACCACCTCATATTTACCACCCCATTTAACTTCCAATTCATCCATACGAAGCTCAGCCTGGCCAAGCGTATCGGCCTGATAGACCGGCTTTAAGTCAGCCATGAATGCCTTTTGATCCTTAGAAGCCACATATTTCAGGCTGTTGCGGATTTGATGTACTACACAGGTCTGTATCTCGGTTTGGGGAAAGACGCTGCTGATCGCTTCTGCAAACCCTGTCAGATTATCAATGCACGCAATCAGAATATCCTTTACGCCCCGGTTCTGTAGGTCAGTCAGTACACCCAACCAGAAGTTGGCTCCTTCATTTTCAGAGATATACATCCCCAGCAGCTCTTTATGCCCCTGACGATCAATGCCTAATATGTTGTATACGGCCCTGGATACCATCCGGTGATCTTCCTTTACCTTGTAGTGCATGGCGTCCATCCATACAATCGTATACAGCTCATCCAGGCTACGGGACTGCCATTCCTTGATCTCAGGGATGATCCTGTCAGTGATGGCCGATAACGTGCTGTGACTGATATCGGTGTCATACATCTCCTTGATATGCTTAGAGATATCCCGGAAGCTCATCCCCAGCCCATACATGCCCAGGATCTTCTTTTCCAGGCTGTCGGCCAGTATCGTTTCCCGCTTGCGGATTAGGGTGGGCTCAAAACTTGATTGGCGATCCCGGGAAGTGGTAATGTTCACTTCTCCTTCGGAAGTGCGCACCGTCTTGCTCTTCTTTCCATTCCGTCGGTTGCCTTTTTCTCTCTCCTCCTGGCTCAAATGAGCGTCCAACTCTCCTTCTAAAGCTGATTCCAGAAACTGCTTCAACAACGGGGCAAAAGCCCCGTTATGGCCAAATAAGGACTCTCCGCTACGAAGCTGGCGAAGTGCCTTCTCTTTCATTTGCTCGTAATCGAGTTCTTCTTCTTTCATTTTAATAAACTATGTCTAAAGTTAATGATTCTAACTCTTGACACAGTTTATTTTACACTCTCTTTCAAATAACGGATTTGCTGTATAAACGTAGTCTGGTTCGAACACGGCGGTCGTCATCCCTTCGCCATGTACATTCAATCCCAGGCTTCCTCCGCTGTAAAGTGATTCGGCTCTTGCCTTATAAACAACATACTGATCTAAAGTTGTACCATATACAGGCTTTCTATCCGGGGTTATTCCTATTAAAAACCTCTTCCTCTCTTCTTTTTCGCCCCCTTTTACGAAGCCATTTTCATCGATCCAACCCATTTTCCTGCCATAATCCATGAGCTGATCATATTCATTCCTATATTTTACAGAAAGTCTTTCCAGTTCCCTGACGTTTGATTTGGACCGGATGACTTCCTTCTGCTCTTTTGTCTGTGCGCAAACTGCCAGGCTGGAAGCTACCAGGCAGACGCATATTGATATTCTCATAGGTCAAAACTTTAAAGTGAAACCAAGTTAAACTCAATTCTTCTTCAAACTTCCTTTTACATGAGCCATCAATTCTGCTATAGTTTTGCTTTGTAAAACCTGTTCTTCCCTGTACTGAGACATGACTTTATTCTGCTCGATAATATACAAGGTAAGCTCCTCTATTTTTTCCTGCTGGATACGAATGATATCGCCAATATTCAGACCTTCCGCCTCCACATTGGTAGCAGAAGGGACATTCGGCAAACGTCCGTTTTTTACGATATAATCCGCAACTTCCTCAAGCGGCTTTAAGGTATAGTTTTTGTCAAATACGTAGTCAGCCCAACCTGTTCTTACCCGAACTTCCTCCGCCAATATGCCCCCTTTTACAAATAGTTTATAGTTCGTTAATGCACTACCCCCGACATGAGTAGGAAAAGTATCTACACCTATTCCCACTCCACCATTCAAGACCAGCTTCGAATTATCAAATTCCCCGTATATAAGAGGAGTTGAGGTTTCAGAGTTCGAAATATATAATTTATTACTTCCCAACTCGCTATACCCGGCCTTGTAACCAAGAAATAAATTTCCTTCACCAGATATATTTTCGTTCCCTGTTCTGAATCCTACAGCTGTGTTTCTACTGCCTTTATTCTTTGGAAATGAAGTATACCCAAAATAAGAATTATAACTACCTACAACGCTAGAAGCGCCGGAATTTGCTCCAATAAAGGTGTTGGCATCACCTGTATCATTTTCATTTCCAGCATGATATCCTACAAAAGTATTCCAACCTCCAGTAGTATTTTCTATACCATTAAAAGATCCCAAAAACGTATTGAAAGAGCCGGAAGTATTAATAATTCCAGTCTCTCTACCAAAAAAAGCGTTGTGAATTCCGATAGTATTGTTTACACCGCAAAGATGCCCAAAAAAAGAGTTGGCATACCCAGTATTTACAGAGCCGGCATTGATCCCAAAGTAAGCACTTTGATCCCCCAAAGTCCCCGCTCCAGTCCCATACGACGTTATTGTTTGAGCGAACGTTTCAAACGTATAAGCACTTACTAACGACAGTACAAATACAAAGTAGTAGATCTTTTTCATTGTCAATAATGTTTAAGGATAATTTAAAGTATAAATTTTTCTATTAAGCTAAGCATATTATATAAACATTTTAAAAAAAAATATTTATATAATCCAAAAGTAGAAGATTACATCAATACGCGGTGTCCTTGAAAATCTGAACTATTAATAGACATAAGACAGTTCCAGGCAGTAAACCGGAAACTCCATGTTGTTCTTAACCTACTAAAATGAATAAATTATATAAATAAAGGGAAGATAATAAAAGCTAAAGATCAGCAGATTCACTCTTCTTCAGACTCTTAGATTTCATATCGGCATTTACGATAGCAAGCCATATAGCCACGAACAGAACGCGTTCAATTTGAAAGAGTAGCACTCCTAAATACCGGTCAGCAACCCTGCCTTTTCTGAGAAGCTCTAAGTTATAAAAAAAGTTCTTCCTGTTAACGTAATTCCAGATACCACTACCCGCTTCCAGGTATTTCCCAGCCTGGCGTATCAAAGACAGCGTATTTTCTTTTAAGACTTCTTCGTTTCTTAATGACTTGTTTGTACGTAGCCGAACAGAATCCAAAAGAATACCGTTCAAACCATGACGCATGACTCCACGTCCCAATCCTCCAAAATAATTTTGTTGATCAGGTACAGCTAAACAGAGCTCATATAATTCTTTTGAAAAAAAAGGGAAGCGGGCTTTAATATTAAAAGGTTTAGTTAATGCATAATACTCTTCTATCAATCTTACGTTATGGTTGATCAATATCCTGCTGAAATAGGACTTCTGACCGGACGGAACGTCAGACAACGTCGAAAGCACTTTCGTTACGCTGTTTTCTCTGCTTTTGCTGCCAGATTTTCCTGTCAGAATCGCTTTCCCCCTGTTAAAGGAGGGTACTAACCTACCGAAACCTCTCTCAAGAATCAACTTTGCTATTCTGCCCCTGCTAACACCCAGATGTTTACAACTTTTAAAAAAAAGAAAAAGCGCCTGACGGAAATTCCCGTTAAAAAACAGTGACCTTGACTGGTTATAAATAAATTCCGACAGAAAACGACTTGCAGATTCCGGATACTTTTTTAGACGGGGGTGGTTTAAAAAGATCTCCGATAATTCTTCCCATTTCTCTTCTCTAAAAAGTGAAAGTAAATATTCTCTACCAGACCCGACAATGCTATCCCCATCGACGCCTGTAACTAAAACGTCCACTCCTGCCTCTGTCATCGAATCAAGCATGTTGAAAAACGGAGTATAGCTCCCCGTCGCCAGGGGGGGCTGATAAATCAGCTTCAATCCCCTCTCAATATCCTCCAGCAATTCATGCTCCTTCCAAATAATAGTATGTTCAGTTCCTATATGTTTTGCCACTTCTGATGAATAGAATATGTCGTGATCCCCATTCAACTCAAGGCCTTTATTCCGCTGGTTCGAAATAATAAAACTCGCTATGGGGATGTCCGGATAGGAAAAACGAATCATAGAGGCAACAGAAGATGAATCAAGCCCACCGCTCAATGTTACGCCTATTCTCTTACTATCTTTAATGGAGCGGGAAACAGTATCTTTAAATAAACGCCTGAATTCCCCCCCAAAGTCGTCCAGAGTTGAACAAGTCTCTTTCCATTTAGAAACATTAAAGGAGATAACCCGCTCCTCTCTTTTTTCCCTGGATGTAAAGCTTACTTTATACCCCGGTAGAACCGACCAAATCCCGGAAAAAAAAGTATCGTTTGTGTAGGGTACATTTACTATTCCGGTTTCAAGATAGGCTCGAAGTTTATCTTCATTTATCGATATCTCTTGCTTCCTTTGCTCCAGACTGCAAACCAGATCGCGAATAGAATCCGAAACTATCAGTAACTCTCCCGGAATATGATGGTAGAATATTGGAACTACACCAAAACTATCACGAAAAATCGTTAGTTGCTCTGTATTTCTGTTAAAGTGAAAGATAGTATCATTCCCATCAGTTAAATGCTCCAATGCGGTTTCGTATTCCGCCCTCGTAGAATAGTATCGAACTTTGTAATTTTCTTTCTTGTCAGCAAAGCTAGAAACTGGACATATTTGCTCATCATCAAACAAAAAAGCAACCTCTCTTTTTGAGAGGTTGCAACAAAAATCCCGTGTATTGAAATCACTTACGGATAACTCTATATTCGTAATACTTTCAAATTTTGAATTTTCAAAAGATATTACACAGAGCATTTGTCGGTTTCAATACCTAATCTTCCTTCTCAAGAGCTACATCTACGTTGGCTGCTCTCTATACTCCTTACCGCCGAAACCATCATTGTCACCGCCGGTACTCCCTTTGTCACTTTTGGTCAGTTCCTTAACTTCCCCTAAATTCTTTAATAATGGTGTTTGATACGCCTTCCGGTTGTTTTCCGATTTCAGGTCTACAATTTTCATAATTACACGTAATTTTGACATTGACAGTTCTATAGCC
>CAZLTN010000008.1:96216-102696 GCA_964562455.1 uncultured Cytophagales bacterium | reverse complement strand
CGGATACCATAGGCATAGAGATCCTGGTAATAATCCCTGATCACCTGTTCGTAGGCAACCCGATTACCAGCTTTAAAATCCGACCAAACAGATTCTTCTCCCTGCACTGTGATAGCAGATGGTGTTTATTTTCAGACTCCGATCTCCAAAATTAAACTTTTAAAAGCTCATATACCAAATGAAAGCATCTTCAGATGCCGCATGCAGAGCCGCAGGGCCTGCGGCTTCATCATCAGTATTATTATGTAAGATATTACCTGTTTCTGTAAAACCGGTAGCCGAAAGCAAAAATGACCGCATAACAGATAATCGGCAGGTAATATGCCTGGGCGATGTCCGCGTCGGCGAGTTTTCCCATTACAGGCGGAAATAATGCACCGCCTACAACCGCCATGACAAGGAATGACGAGGCCTGTTCGGTCTTTTCTCCCATGTTTTTAAGCCCGAGGCTGAAAATAGTCGGGAACATAATGCTGAAAAAGAAATTGAGCATGAGCAGGGCAACAAAAGAAACCCAGCCGAAGTTTTGGGCGATAAGTATGCACATAATGATGTTTCCAAGGGCAGCACCGGCCAGGAGCCTGTTCGGCGCAATAAATCGCATCATGAAAGTCCCTATAAAGCGCCCGACCATCATCAGCACCATGCTTAATGCAAAGTAATAGGCTGCATCCTGGGCGCTCAGATGCATTTTTTCTACTCCGTAGTTGATGAAAAAAGCCCAGGTGCCTCCCTGCGCCGCCGTATTGAAGAACTGTGCCGCAACAGCCCATTTGAAATGGGGGCGGTTGAGGGAATTTGCATGCTCACCGTAACCCGCTTCATCTCCGGTCGCAGGTGCGTGCGCATTTTGTACCGGCGGTACCCTGACAAGTGAAAAGGCAATCGCAATCAGCAGGATGACCCCGCCGATTACCTGGTAAAGGAGCTTAACGGAAGTCAGGTCATTGCTGGCTCCGTCTGCAACATTAAGAATGAAATACCCGCCGATGAGCGGGCCGATAACTGCTCCGAGGCCATTAAAGGACTGAGCAAAATTGATTCGCTGATCGCTGGTGGGTTGCGGACCGAGGCCGGCAACAAACGGGTGGGCAACGGTTTCGAGCGTCGCCAATCCGCAGGCCAGTATAAAAAGCGCAAACCTGAAAAAGCCGAATGAACCCGCATTTGCAGCCGGTGTAAAGAGAAAAGCGCCCAGCGCATATAACGAGAGCCCGAGCAGAACGCCATTTTTGTAGCCGAAACGCTTCATGAAAATCCCCGCAGGGATCCCCATAACGGCATAGGCGCCGAAAATGGAAAACTGGACCAGGCCTGACTCAGACTTACTTACACCCAGTACGTTCTGAAAGTGCTTGTTGAGTACGTCGCCCATCGTCATGGCTATGCCCCACAGCATAAACAGGGAGGTAACAAACACCAGTGTGACGATATATTTGCTTTCGGTGAATTTTGCAGGCTGATGCGGAACTGAGCCGGATGAGTTCATGTAAAGAGGCTTTTAATTTTCCAAAGCAACGGCAGCCTTCTTTTTACTGCTTAACCCTTCGACTCCCTTCGACTCCGCTCAGGGTACGCTCCTTCGATTCCGCTCAAGGGGCGCTCCCGTTTCTTCACTCAAAATCTTTCTCATGAGATCTGCCGTTTGCAGAAAGGCTTTATCCTGTTAGTTTTGCGCGGTAAAGTCAGGACAAATGAATTGGGAACAGCTATTATCGGCAAAACGATGGGGCAGCACAAAGGCAGCTTCTCTTGATCATGAAGAAGCAAGATCGGAATTTCAGCGTGACTACGACCGGTTGATTTTTTCCTCTCCTTTCAGAAGGCTTCAAAACAAGACCCAGGTATTTCCGTTGCCGGGTAGCATATTTGTGCATAACAGGTTGACACACAGCCTGGAAGTTGCTAGTGTCGGAAGGTCGTTGGGAAGGATATTTTATAACAGGCTCAGGAAAGAAAACCCGGACGTCGACCAGCAGCTTCCACTGATCAGCGAGGCCGGGAACATAGTGGCCTCGGCATGCCTGGCCCACGACCTGGGAAACCCGGCATTCGGACATTCGGGGGAGTCTGCTATTTCGCATTATTTCAAGGAAGGCGCAGGTATGAAATTCCGGGATGAAGTCACTCAGCAACAATGGTCCGACCTGACGAAATTCGAAGGTAATGCCAATGCTTTCCGAATTCTGACACATTCCTTCAAAGGCAAAGGGCAGGGCAGTTTCTCCCTGACTTATTCGACCCTTGCGGCTATTGCGAAATATCCCTGTGCTTCCATAGAAGGACATGATAAGTCCCTGATTTACAAAAAAAAATACGGTTTCTTCGAAGCGGAGCAGGACGACTTCAGGTTACTTGCTACCGAGCTGGGGCTGGAGCAGGTGGAGGGCCCGTATCTGGCATATAAGCGGCATCCGTTGGTTTACCTGGTCGAGGCAGCCGACGATATCTGCTATAATATTATTGACCTCGAAGATGCTCACCGGCTTAAAATACTTTCTTACCGCGAAGTGGAAGACCTCCTGCTACCCGTGTGCAACGATTCCCGGATGAAGGAACGACTGGAAAGTATTGACGACTATGAAGCTAAAATAGGCCTGCTCAGGGCTAAGGCCATCAGTAAGCTGATATCGGAGTGCTCCGATGTCTTTTACAACGAGCAGGCGGCGCTGCTGCAGGGCGATTTCAACTTTGCGCTTATCGACAAAGTTACAGAACCGTACCTGGGCGCTGTTAAACGGATCAAAGAGATCTCCCGGAAGCAGATTTATAATCATCCGACTGTGGTACAGATAGAGGTAGCGGGATATAAGGTGATTGGCGGGCTCCTCGAAGAGTTTATCCCGGCTTATGTAAACGACAAAAAGACTTCCTATCAGCAAAAGCTGGTAGACCTGATACCGCGCCAGTTCTATACAGACCATACTGATCCATACTCGAAAATTATAGCGGTGCTGGACTTCGTGTCAGGGATGACCGATTTGTATGCCGTAGAGCTTTACAGCCGGATCAAGGGGATGTCTTTTCCGTCGCTGGGATGATGTGATGATGAGGTGATGTGATGATGTGATGATGTGATGATGTGGTGATGAGGTGATGTGATGATGTGGTGATGTGATGATGAGGTGATGTGATGATGTGATGATGAGGTGATGAGGTGATGTGAGGTGTCTTGAAAAATAGTGTTAAATTGCTGTGATTAAGCGTGGAGTGTGATGGAGATAGACAACGTCATTATTTCGAGGAAGAAGCCCATTATACCGGTAAGCCAGGAGCTGCGGAAATACCTGCGTACTTACCAGCGTGAAAAAAGATTGCCTATCAGTTACCACGACCTGATGCAGTTTAACGAGTCGTTCCCGGTTCTGGATAAGTTTGACAAAGATACATTTTGGCAAAGCCCGCTGTACCCGGACAATGAGCTGAAGCGTATCCACGACGGTTTAAAAATGGCGTATGCGATGCTGAAAGCTTCCGGGAATCTCCGGCTGGTTGAGCACAAATACATAGAGCGGATCGATTACTGCATGTTCGGCAATTCGAACCCGTTCAGGGTGAAAATTGTGAACAGGCTAAACGACGTATACGACTACTTTTATATCAAAAGGTCGGACACTTCGCGTATTTACGGACTGGAGCTTGAAGAGATCCTGACCCCAAACCAGGTTAATTACGTCGTAGACGGAGAGACCCTCATTGAAGAGCATATCGCAGGTATCCCCGGCGATGTATTTGCCAAGACCAGGCTGAACCACCCGGATTATAATATGACCAGGGTTGCAAAGGAGTTCGTGAAATTTAACGAGCGCTGCCTGATAACGCTTCTGGGAGACATGCGGGCGTATAACTTCGTCATGCAGATTACGCCCGATTTTGACGACTTCCAGTTCAAGCTGCGTGCCATCGACTTCGATCAGCAGTTTTATGAAGGGAACCCCAAGATTTACATGCCCCAGTTTTTTAAAGAGAACTATGCTTATGTAAAGCTGGCCATGGAATACCTGACCGAAAAGACCGTCAGGCAATACCAGCAGGAGGAGCATTCGAGCATTATTTACCAGGTACGGAGCGAACGGCACAGGCTGGCTGCTTTGCGTGACGTATCCATATTGGATTATACTTCGACGTCCGAAAAAGTCGACGAGCTGAAATCGGGGCTGGCCCGGTACTTTAACGATGAGAAGTACCTGAAGTGCCGCTCTATGGGCCAGATTATAGAGCTGAATATCAAGAATGTAATCCGGAATGTGCAGGAGTAGCGGACTGCGCCGAACTGCGCGCCTTATTTTTGCAGAAGGGCGACGAACATGCTGTCGGCCCCGCTTTTTGTCCCGTCGATCAGTTTTATGGAAGTTACCTGAAGGTCATGGTTACCGGCAATTGCCGATACGATAGCTTCGTTTTCCTCTTCGAAAACCGAACAGGTTATATAGGCCAGGGTTCCGCCTGGTCTCAGGAATGGAACTACATTCGAGGTGATTTTTAACTGCCTTGCGCACATTGTCTTTAGCGACTCTTCCTTAAAAAAATGGTACTGCTCAGGTGTACGCGCCCATGTACCGCTACCTGAGCAGGGAACGTCGCAGATGATCAGGTCGAATTTCCCTCGGGGAATTGCCGTATGAAGATCGGCAGGAGCTGAAACGTCGGCTACGACTGTTTTCGGAACAGGGAGATGATAGCGTCTGAATCTCCCGGACAGGTTGCTCAGGATACTTGCACGTATATCGGTTGCGAGTATCTTGACGCCGGGTGCCAGGTCGGTTACCATCAGCGATTTTCCGCCGGCTCCGGCACAAGAGTCCCATACCCTTTTTCCAGGCTTTAAATCGCAGTTTTCCAGTAGAAAATGTACGCTCTGCTGCGACGCCCAGTCCTGGACTACATAGTCTTCTGAGGGAAGAAGGTTTTCGAGATCGGTACCATTGGGTAAAGCAAGGCATGTGCCGGGCGATAATCCGGATTCTTCGCCGGAACAATGCGAATAAGGGATTCCGGCTTTTTGTAATTGGTCTGGGATGCCCGGTTTTCGCGCCCGTATGAACATTTGGGGCTGTTCGAGGAAGCTGTCGTGCCAATCCTTCGGGGCGATTCCCCCGGAAAGTCGAGGAAGTTGCTCTTCCGGAAGGATGATTGCCGCGGTTTTCAACGGGAGATTGCCGTCATACCGGAGCAGCATCGTTTCCAGGAATGAGCTACCCGGACCGGAATGTTGTATTGCATTGAATATGACCTCGAAAACATCAAGATCGCCGGGAAGCCTCCTGCAATAGCGGTAGTACAGGTAAACGGCCTGGGAAATGGCTCTCCTGTCGCGGGAGCCCAATTTTGGGAAACTTCTGAAATAGCTTTTAAGGTATACCGAAAGCGGGATTTCGGCGTTGTAGCCTTCCAGGATGGTACTGATATGCCGGAGAAGGAAATTCATTCAATAGTAATAAAAAGGGTGTTTCTCTGACTGTATGTTTCTGAACAACGCAGCAGTTTGTATGCTTTTTTAACATCTTCATCAGATGATATCTTTTCCGAAGGGTGCAAACGACAGCCTCATAAATTTGAAATGCTGTTTTGCGAAAGGCAGGCCGACGATGGTGATGGCAAGCAATACGCCGAAAAAGAAGTGCGTAATGGCAATCCAGAAGCCAGAAAAGATGACCCAGACAATATTGAACGGCAGGGACAGGCAGCCGGGGACTTCTCTGCTGCTCCTGATCTGGCGACCGAAGGGGAATAACATCAATGCCGCCAGTTTGAAGCACTGCAGCCCGAACGGAATACCTACAATCGAAATACAAAGGGCGAGGCCCGAGATTGCGTATTCGAGCGCGGTGGCAAACCCTCCGAATATCAGCCATATTATATTGCCGAATAATCTCATACCGGGTGAACGCTATTTTTTGGGTTTCATCGTAGGCCTGAACGCTGCTTTCGGCCTGTCGGCCGGTTGAACAGGCGCGGCAGGAGTTTCAGGAGCAGATGCTGCCTGCTTTGATTCAGTTTCAGGACGGTCTGCAACCGGCTGCTGCGGAGCAATCAAAGCGGGGGGCAGCTTCATCCCGAAGGACGGACGTGCGGCTGATTTCAGGGGCTTATAACCTGCGGGACTGAACTTAGTGTTAGTCGGCGTCGCAGGGCTATGATCATTTTCTGTGACAGACTGCGGCCTGAAAGCGGGTCTGCTGCCAGGCTGGGAAACACTGAAATCCGCAGTAGGCCGGAAAGCCGGATTAGAAGTTTCCAAAGTTTTCCCGGGTGTGCCGGCCCCTTTTGGCTTTATGGTCGTAGGCCTGAAAACAGGCTTCGGCGCGTCGGTAGTTTCTGCAATACCCGTCGTTTCCGGCGTCCGGGACTTCATAGTCGGCCTGAAAGCGGGTTTTGGAGCTTCCGTTTTATTTTCCGGTTCTGCTGCTACGTCCCCTTTCGGCTTCATGGTCGGCCTGAAAGCGGGTTTTGGAGCTTCCGTTTTATTTTCCGGTTCTG
>CAZLTN010000008.1:91384-96116 GCA_964562455.1 uncultured Cytophagales bacterium | reverse complement strand
TCATGGTCGGCCTGAAAGCGGGTTTTGGAGCTTCCGTTTTATTTTCCGGTTCTGCTGCTACGTCCCCTTTCGGCTTCATGGTCGGCCTGAAAGCGGGTTTTGGAGCTTCCGTTTTATTTTCCGGTTCTGTCGCTACGTCCCCTTTCGGCTTCATGGTCGGCCTGAAAGCGGGTTTTAGAGCTTCCGTAGTTTTTTCGGTATCTGCTGCTACGTCCCATTTCGGCTTCATGGTCGGCCTGAAAGCCGGTTTTGGAGTCGTTGGAGCGCCTGGTGGTGGTGTTGCAGCCGCCGGCTTTATTGTGGGACGGAATCCCGCTGCAGAGGCTGCTTTTATCGCTGATTGTATCGGGTCGGTAGCGCCGGCGGGGTGTTTTAATGTTTGCTGTTTTCCGTAAGCGAAGTAAAGTCTTTCCGGGTTCTGGATAAGATCGGAGGTCCAGTTTCGTGGATGAAACGGCATAGTGGATTTTGTCGGCTTTTCTATTTCTTTATTAGCTTCCCCTGTGGGAGCAGACGCTGCTTTTGGCTTCATTACAGGCCTGAAAGCCGGTTTGGCTGCTGTAGCGGGCGCTTCGGCAGGAGCGGCGGCACGGGCTTTACCCTGAGCTTTCTCCATCTGGAACTGCTCCAGCAATTCCCTTTTTTCCTGAGCTTCTTCAGGTGTAAGATTGCTATAGGCATAAACCATTTCCCTGACGTCGAATTCGCTGTAGTCGAAAGTCTTGGTCATCGTAAGGCATTCTGTCGGGCAAACCGTGGTACACAGTCCGCAATAGCAACATTTTGCCATATCGATATCGAACTTCGCAGCATACAGCCTGATAACCGATCCGTCGGAGGCCCGGCCTACTTCTTCCGTAGCTTTGATCGGCTCGATATCTATACAATCTACCGGACAAACTTTGGCGCATTTATCGCATACGATGCAGTCTTCGATCTCGTTGTGAAGGCGATAACGGCCGTTGTCGGGGATAGGAATGGTTTCCTGCGGGTATTGTACAGTCACCATGCCTGTCTGTACCTCGAAAAAGTTATTTAACTGTATGTTATTGGCTTTACGGCGTCTGCGGGCATCCCGGGCATGGCGCAACGTAAGCCCCATACCGGTCAGTGTGGATTTAACTCCCTCAGCAATATTTTTAAAATAGCCGGCCATAACTTCAGCACTGTCTAACTCAGAGGTGCAAAAATAGACGTTTTCAGCGACCTTACAGCGAATTTTTAATCGCAGTAAGCAGTTCTTTCTGAAGAGAAAGCGTTTTGTCGGTATGATACCACCTTTGCAGCGCCTCCGTCAGCTCGGAGTATGGCCTGCCGGGTTCAGCCATAAAAGCGGCGTAGAGCTCCTGGGCGCCTGAAGGCCGGGGCCCCCAGGTAAAGAGTTCATTTTCCTCCTCATCCAATGCGATCAGCTTAGGGATCGATTTTCCTCCGTTTGTCAGATACCGGCTCATCACATCCGGGTTCTCGTCGCGCAGCATGAGCGTCAACGATATGTTGGTGTTGAGGGCAACAGCTTTGGCGATAACCGGAACGCATTGCGCGGCGTCGCCGCACCAGGCTTCCGTCAGGATATACCACTTTTGGCTAGCCGCTATCGATTTTATGGTTTCTTCCAGCCCCGGCTCTATGACGGTCGTCTTGTTGAGACGTTGCATTCTGGCCAGGTTAAGCCGGGTATAGGCGGCGTAATCCGCGTTTTGCTTCGGACCGGTGGTTTTGCCCTCTTTTACCAGGCTTTCCATCAGGGCCATATACTCCGGATAAGAAAAAACAGACTTCAGACTTTCGGCGGCAAAGAGAGATAGCTTACTTTCAGTACTCACAGATACGCATTTTAAGGAAATTGAATATATTTATATAAACACCCTGTGCCTGCAATAGTTCATATTTTTCGTAAAAGGTAATCGGAGAAGTCGGTTTGCCGGGACCGGTACTCTCCTGACATAAATGGAGAGGTGAAAAGGAAATCGGCAGTAGCGCTGTCGCAGGCGAGGGGGATATTCCAGACTACACAAAGCCTGAGCAAAGCCTTTATGTCGGGGTCGTGCGGCTGCGCGGAAAGCGGGTCCCAGAAGAAAATCATCACGTCGATCTTCTTCTCTGCGATTAAGGCGCCGAGCTGCTGGTCGCCTCCCAGCGGTCCGCTCAGCAGCTTTGTAATGGATTGGCCGAGATGTCCCTCCAGCAACTTGCCTGTAGTGCCGGTGGCATACAGTTGGTGCGTAGATAAGGCTCGTTTATTGGCAACGGCCCATTCGAGCAGTTCGTCCTTCCGGTTGTCGTGTGCGACGAGGGCGATGTGCTTGCTGGCCGGGATAGTCCTGAAAGTATTCATGTGTATAAAATATTTAATAGGCTGTTATCTGGATAATTGTTTTGCGATATGAAGCCGCAAGCCTTCCGGCTGTACGCGGGTATTTGAATAGCTTTTAGCTAAAGTTAGGAGAAATTGGCGAAAAGACGGCTCAAAATCGATATTCCAAAGGGTGAAGAGGAGGAAGGAAACCGCATATTTGGATAAGATATGTTATTACTCTTATTTGGCGGCAGGATTTTACAGCTTTATCAACATTAAGATCAATGAACATTTTTAAATCCAGTAACATTTTAGCAATGACCGGAATACTCGGAACAATAGGCGGCAGAGATGTCGGAGCCCAGAAGATCCATTACCCTTCTACTGCGAAGGTCGATCACCACGATATTTACCATGGAGTGAAGGTGGATGATCCTTACAGATGGCTGGAGGACGACCGCTCGGAAGAAACAAAAGCATGGGTGAAAAAGCAGAACGAAGTAACGTTTGCTTATCTTGAAAATATCCCGTTTCGCGGAAAAATACTGGCCGACCTGGAAAAGTATTACAACTATCCGAAGTATTCGGCGCCGGAGAAAAAAGGAGATTATTATTACTATTCGAAAAACGACGGACTTCAGAACCAGGCCGTGCTGTACCGTCAGAAAGGGCTGGACGGAGAACCCGAGGTGGTGATCGATCCCAATAAGCTTTCGGCCGACGGGACTACTGTGCTGAAAGTATTCAGCCTTTCGAGAAATGGTCGCTATGCGGTAGTAGGTACTTCAAAAGGCGGTTCCGACTGGCAGGAATTCCGGGTAATGGACCTTTCGAGGCTGGAAATGCTGCCCGATCGCCTCGATTGGGTGAAGGTATCGGGAGTGGCATGGCAGGGCGATGGTTTTTATTACAGCAGGTACCCGGAGCCTGAAGGAAGCGCCCTGGCTGCAAAAAATGAAAATCACCAGGTTTTTTTTCATAAGATCGGCACTGCCCAGTCGGCAGACGAGCTGGTTTATGAAGACAAAGAGAACCTGCACAGGTTTCACCTGGCTTTCACCACGCGTGATGAGCGCTATCTCGTACTCTACATCAGCGACCGCGGAAAAGGAAAGGACGGCAATGCGCTTTATTACCGGGCCAGGGGTGCTTCGGATTTCGAGCAGGCTGTAACAGAAATTACCGATTTTAGCTACTCTGTCGTGGATAATGTCCCCGAAGGCTTCCTGCTGGAAACCAACGAAAACGCGCCGAGGGGAAAAGTAGACCTGTTCAGGTTCAGCGACAAAGCACGGCAGTCGATTCTTACTGAGCAGGCCGATCCCCTGAAGTCGGTTACAACGGGAGGAGGGAAGCTGTTCGCAACTTATACCAAAGATGTAACGTCAGTTGTGAATGTTTACGGCCTTAACGGCAAATTTGAAAGAAATGTGCTGCTGCCCGGTCTCGGAACAGTCGCGGGCTTTTCAGGTGAAAAGGAAGATGAATCAGTGTTTTACACTTATACTTCCTTCAGCTATCCGCCAACTATCTTCCGTTATAGCGTGACGCAGGGGACAAGCCGGGTTTTCAGGGCGCCCGAAGTAGCGTTTAATCCGGAGGATTATGAGACCCGGCAGGTGTTCTTCAAAAGCAAGGACGGAACGGGCATTCCTATGTTCATCACCTTCAAAAAAGGGCTGAAACAGGATGGTGTCAATCCGACTGTACTCTATGGGTACGGCGGATTTAATATTTCCCTTGACCCTTCCTTCAGTGCTACCCGTATCAGTTTCCTCGACCAGGGAGGCGTGTACGCCCAGGCAAACCTGAGAGGCGGCGGCGAATATGGAGAAGCCTGGCACGAGCAGGGCATGAAGCTAAGGAAACAAAATGTATTTGACGACTTTATAGCGGCAGCCGAATACCTGATCCGGGAAAAATATACTTCCCCGGAAAGGCTGGCTCTGCAAGGAGGATCGAACGGCGGGCTTCTCGTGGGCGCAGTCGCCAACCAGCGACCTGATCTTTTCAGGGTGGGCCTGCCCGCGGTAGGGGTAATGGACATGCTCCGCTTCCATAAGTTTACGATCGGCTGGAACTGGATAGCCGATTACGGCAGCAGCGAAAATGAAGATGAGTTCAGGGTGTTGTACGGTTATTCGCCTTTGCATAATATAAAGACCGGCGGGAAGTACCCGGCCATCCTGGTCACTACCGCCGATCATGACGACCGGGTTGTGCCTGCACACTCATTCAAGTATGCAGCAGAGCTGCAGGCTAAGGCCGGGGCATCGTCGGATTACCCGTTGCTGATCCGTATCGATACCAATTCAGGACATGGTGCGAGCAATACACGCAAAGCGCTGGAGACGGCAGCGGATATGTATGCGTTCATGTTTAAGAATTTCGGTTTGACCTGGAAGTAGCGGGATGTGGTGATGAGATGATGTG
>CAZLTN010000008.1:0-91284 GCA_964562455.1 uncultured Cytophagales bacterium | reverse complement strand
GTGATGAGATGATTTGGTGATGAGATGATTTGGTGATGAGATGATTTGGTGATGAGATGATTTGGTGATGAATGAGCGCCCCTAAGTCCTATTCTGTCGCCGGAGGCGACTTATTGCTGCCTTTTTTACTTAAACGGAATATTCATAGTCGTACCGATCCGGAAAGCCGTTTGCATATACCTGAACTTTTCGAAGTTACTGACTATCTCGATCCTGAAAGGAAAGCGTATCCCTACATCGAATCCGTATCCGAGCTCGGTATAATGGTTGGAGCCCGGGGTGGCCAGGTAGTGCGCGATGATCGTTTCTTTGATACCGTATCTTCTGAACCATTGGATCTGGGTAAACAGCAATTGCCTGAATTCTGCCAGCAGGTGCCCCTCCAGGAATTCTTCACGGGTAGAATGCCGGTAGTAGTCGAGCATACGAAAAGTGCCTACCGGGTCGCCGAACTGGAAAAAGAACCGGTTTCCGCTGAAGTGCTGGTAGTCAGGGAACCATACTGATTTTCTGTTCAGGAACGAGCCGGCGCCGAGCTGGTAATACAATTTGCTCCTGATGCCGGTCTGGAACCCGTGCTTCACCCTGAGGTGCAGGAAATCAAAATCGGCATCGCTGCCCAGCACATCCCGAACACCCTTTCGGTAGTTAAGCGCAAACTCGGGACTGTCGTCTTTGTAAAAAGTTGTTTTCCCGTTTTTGATCCTGTATTTCTGCCAGGGCTTGTAACTGGCGGAGATTTGGAAAATAAGCGCAAGATGATCAGGTATCCGAGGCTCACCGACGTTAGCCAAAGGCAGCAGGAAATCGCGGTGAACATCGGGCGTATTGGAAGTAAACTCTCTCTTTTTCCAGTCGATCCATCTGTACCTGCCTGACTTTTCATCGTTTCCGAGCCCGGTCCTGTCGGCGTATTCGACAGACGCGCCGATCTTGAAATGATCGTTGTTCCGGGCATGGATGTAGTTCAGGCGGAAGTAGTCTTTTTCATAAATTTTGGCAAAATTCTGCTCGAAAAACAGGGTAGTGACCGAGTTGAGAAGGTATGAAATAGGGTTTTCGGGGTTGTACTGCGAAACGGCTCTTCCTCCCTCAGCCGACAGCGTATTCCCGCGCCACCTATACGAAGCTTCTCCCCGCGGCGACAGCAGGTTTCGCGCGAAAGAATAGCGTGTTATACCGCGGACAATGAGCTGATGTCCGCTTCTGCCCGTAGTTTTATCCTCTTTGCGGGTATGCCTGAGCCCGATGCCGGTTCCGTCGATAACCCACCCTTCTACAGTATTGACCTGCACGCCTCTCAGCGGCCCGGTATAGTCGAGCCTCCACGACTTGCTGTGGTTGAGCGGAAAGGAATATCCCCAGAGGATGTTCCCGGGGTCAAGCTTGCCTTTCCGGGCTTTCCCGGAAGCCCGGGTCGTATCACGAGTGTCATTTTCAGTATCTCTTTTCTGAGCAGGGTAGTCGATTTTTTTGTTTGCCACGAGGCTGTCCAACCGGTTATAGCTGACGGTCTCGGCTTTTGTAAGCGGTACGGTACGCAGGGAATCCCAGAAGGAGACGGCGCGGTGCGTAGCCATGGAATCGATTTCTGTGCTGGTCACCCTGCGCTCGATGAGATCTACATCTTCTCCCTTGTCTTTGCTTTCTTCGAACTGCTTCTTTTCGTAGTTTTTCATTACTTTGCGCATGTCCCTCACGGACAGCTTCTTCCCGCTGCTCAGCAGCTCTTCCAGCTCTTTGTCCCTAATGTCTTTTTTTGTGATTGGCAACGCTTTTACGTCTTCTTTTTCGGTTTTGTTATCCAGCACTACCACATCGGGCGGAAAGTCGGGATTGAGCTGCACGGACTGGAAAGTCTGGGATATGACATACTCGGCCTTGCCTTTTACGCCATAGAAGCCGCCGTCTGCGTTGAACTGTTGTTGGATAGGCATCCAGACGTTTTGGATAGGGGAGTATATCTGTTTGATTTTCAGGTTTATTCCCATCTTGGCAGTCTGGAGGTCCAGGCTGTGAATGGCCCACTGGTTCTCAATAATATGGATAGTCCCCTTGAATACACCGTCGCCATAAGCGCGGGGTATCACTTTTATTTTGCTGACATCCACGCCGTTTTCGCGGAAGGTACCCATGTATTCGAATTTGTAGTAGCCGAAAGCCTTCGGTGATAAGGGGGATACGGTTTGTACTACATCCGGCTTATAAAAGCTGGTGAGCAGGTACTCATTGGGGCTTGCAAAACTGTTATCCTGGCTGTTCCTTGCGGCCACGACTTTCTGCTTATAGTTGTTCGGCTGTTTAAATTCTATTTCCGAGACGGTCTCGTTCAGGATCGGGACTCCTTTTTTGAAATTTTCTTCAGCCGCTATCTTATCCAGCTCTTTTTTGTAGAGGAATTCCAGGGGCAGGTCTGTAATGACTACCGACGACTTCGTGTAAGCCCTGGCTTTGTAGCTTTCAACCTGCAACAAATGGTATTTGCTCTTTGCGATAGCACGGCGCATGATGGCATAAGCCGGGTCTTCGTTCCCTTTGCCGATTTTTACTTCTCCCAGTTGAAGCGCCTGTTCCGCCAATACTGCATCAAAAGTTTCTTCAGTACCCGTCAGTGTAATGGCTTTGGATCCGGCCTGGTAACCCAGGTACTGGAAAACAATTTCGTAATAACCGGGCTTGAGGTTCAATTGGTACCGTCCTTCTTCATTGGCGATCGTACCTACTGAAGTGCCTCTTACCGAGACAGATGCGAACGGAAGGGCTTCTTTGCGCTGGTTGTACACGGTTCCTTTAATCCCCGACTGGGCAGTCGCCGCCTGGCCGAGCAAAATGAGGCTCATTGCGCAGGCGATCCGGGATACAAGTATGGAAAGTCGTTTCATTCTACCGGTTTTTGTATGGCTGAAATTAGAAAATCGATAGAGATGATCACCGGGTTTATCGAAACGTTGCACGAATCTTACAGAAGGCAATACCGTGGGATGAACGGTTTTAGGACTATAACGTTAAAGGTTCATTCCATAGCGACACCGCGTTCGGGATTAAACTCAATATATGACCGGGTTTACATCATATGGTACCGGTTATATAATCCATTATAAGATTTGCCCTGGCGCCTGACAAGCCGCTGCTGGGGCATACTTTTCCCCCCTCGCGGAGCTCTTTTACCATCAGCTCGATAAACGGCTGCTGTACGTGCTTCGGATAAGGAATATGATACTTTTCCACACCTTTGGCTGTCTCGACCACGATGTCATATTTCTCAAAGAAATGAAAGGATATTTTACCTTCCGAGCCTATGATCCAGGCGTCGTCCACTCTTTGCTCTTTATTGACTGTAAAGCACCAACTGCCGGTTCCCAGCACGCCTGACCCGAAAGCGAAGGCAGCGGTTACGATGTCGTCGGCAGGATACAGCCCGGCCTGGTTTGCCGAAAATCCCTTTGCGGATTTTACGGGCCCAAGCATGTATTCAAGGAAATCGAACTGGTGAGATGCCAGGTCATGGAAATGACCGCCGCCCGACAGCTCCGGGAATACCCGCCACCTCGGTTTGGCATCCGGCCCCACCTCCTCGTCATAAGGTTGCCAGTGAAGCTGGATATGAACGCTTCTTATCTCACCGATTGCTTTTGTTTCGACCAATTCTTTGAGCTTCAGAAAGTAGGGCAGGGCGCGACGATAATAAGCCACATAAAGCGGGATGCCCGTTTCTTCGCTGATCCTGTTCATTTCATCGCATTCGGCGGCATTCCGTGCCATCGGTTTCTCGACATACACAGGTTTACCGGCTTCCATCGCCATGCGGGTGTAATGCAGGTGCGAATCGGGTGGTGTAGCTATGTATATGGCGTTGACGTCAGGGGCGTTGATGAGTTTTTCGGCATCGTCGTACCATTTGGGAACCCCGTGGCGCGTGGCATAATCCCGGGCCAGTTCCCCGTCCCTCCGCATGACGGCAACCAGACGGGAGCCTTCGACCAGGTTGAAAGCCGGTCCGCTTTTGACTTCTGTAACGTTTCCGCACCCTATAATTCCCCAGTTGATCTGATCTAGTTTCATGTATGTTAAAAATATAATTAGGCGTTTAGCTAGGCTTTTACTTCACGGCTTGAGGCCGCAGGCCCTGCGGCTCTACCCGATATGAAGCCGCAGGCTCTGCGGCTCTACTATATACTCTGTCCGAAAGTCAGCAAGTTGCTGTCAGGGTCGAGTATAGAAAATTCCTTTTGTCTCCACGGTTTTACTTGCAACGGTCCGTTTGGGTGAATAGGCACATTGTCGTCTAAAAATGATTGATATAATCGATCAATGTCATCGGTCCGGATGTATACCTGACCGTAGTTTTCTTTTGGATCAAGATCTTTAAATTCAAAAAAATGAATTTCTATGTTATCCTTTTTAATCAGTAAATAATCAACATAGTCACCCAACTCTTTAAAACCCAGTTTATTCAGATAGAAGTCTTTGGTTGCGATTTTGTTTCGCATCGGCAATTTAGGATTTATGTCTGTCAGCATGATATTATCTGATTGTTCATTAAAGATTTTCACGCAAGGGTCACGGTGTAAGTATAGAAAAAAATCATATTAAAACATAAGGATCAGGCTTGCAGAATTCCAATTGCACTATCCCGGACAAGCCGGTAAATGCTTTTTTTGTACTTTTGGCGCCGGTTGCTGACGGGGTGCCCGGAGGGATGGAAAAACGTCAGCTCTTAATAATAGACTTAATTTATGAATAACCGGCAAGCCTACCTTTTCGATCTCGACGGCGTCATTGTGGATACAGCGCGGTTTCACTACCTCGCGTGGAAACGGCTGGCCAACCAGCTCGGCTTTGAATTTTCGGAAAGCCAGAACGAGGCTTTGAAGGGGATCAGCAGGATGGATTCTCTTGAAATAGTGCTGAAAGCGGGACATGTGACGCTGAGTCCTGAAGAAAAGCTGAAATATGCTTCGGAGAAGAATACATGGTACCTGGAGTTGTGCAGCCGCATGACGCCCGGTGACATTTTGCCGGGAGTTTTGTCTTTTATACAGGAAGCTAAGCGGGACGGTATCCTGATCGGGCTCGGATCTGCCAGCAAAAATGCCGGAACGATTCTCAAAAGCCTTGAAATAACCGGCTATTTCGATACTATTGTAGACGGAAACAGGATCAGGAACAGCAAGCCTGACCCGGAAGTATTCCTGACAGGAGCAGCGGATCTTGGCGTTAAAGCTGAGAATTGCATAGTGTTTGAGGATGCGGCGGCCGGTATCGAAGCAGCCAGGCGGGCGGGAATGAAAGCGGTTGGTGTGGGAGACCCGGCGATCCTGCATGAGGCGGATTTTATAATTCCCGGGTTTGAGGGGATTTCACCGGGAAATTTGACGTCTTTTTTTTACCGATGAAATTACCCGGGAGCAACCGATCAAACGCCGGCACACATAGCGGTTCGCCGCCCGCCACCAATTGAATGAAGCCGCACATCGGGAAAGGAGCGAGGAGAATCCGTTTCTAACCTTCAACCGCAGCGCCGACCGCTCTCCACTTTCAACTCTCAACTTTCAACTTTCAACTCTCCACTTTCAACTCTCCACTTTCAACTTTCAACTATTTTTACAGAAATGAAGAACTATATAACACATTCGGAGTGGTCGGTGATTGAGGAGGGGTTTCACCCGGAATATAATGAAGTAACCGAGAGCCTGATGAGCCTGGGTAACGGAAGGATGGGTCAACGCGGGAATTTCGAGGAAAAATATTCCGGGAAATCGCTGCAGGGCAATTATGTCGCTGGTGTCTATTTTCCGGATAAGACCAGGGTAGGGTGGTGGAAAAACGGCTATCCCGATTATTTTGCCAAGGTATTGAATGCCTGCAACTGGATCGGTGTCGGCGTACGGATAGGAGAGGAAGAGCTTGACCTTGCTGTTGTAGAGGTAGAGGAGTTCAGGCGGGAGCTGAATATGAAGGAAGGAATTTTGTACCGCACGGCCACCGTCCGGCTGAAATCGGGGATACGGGTGAGCATAGCGACGGAGCGGTTTAACAGCATGGCTGACGATGAGTCAGGAGCTATCCGGTATGCGATCAGGCTTTTGGATACTGATGCCGAAATAAGCCTGACCCCGTTTCTTGACGGGACAATACGCAACCGGGACTCGAATTACGGGGAGTCTTTCTGGGACGAAGTATCCAAAGAAACTGCCTTCGCCAGGGGATCGCTCATTCTTGAAACCAGGGCGAACCCGTTCGGGGTCGAGCGCTTCCAGGTAGCGACGGCCATGGCATATGATTTGTTTATAAATGGTATCCGCCAGGATTTCAATGCGATTCCCGAAAAAAAGGAAAAATACGTAGCCGGCCATGTAACAGTGAAGCTCGAAGCCGGGAAAGAGCTGGTTTTTGTAAAGTACGGAGTCAATCTCTCGTCGGCAAATTACGCGAGAGAGGAGCTGCCCGCTATTGTAAATGCCCGGGTGGATCGTCTGCGGGAAAAGAGCTATGGCGAGTTGAAGAATGCTCATATGTCGGTATGGGCGGAAAAGTGGGAGCGGAACGATATTAAAATAGAGGGTGATGTCGCTGCCCAGCAGGGTATCCGTTTCAATATCTTTCACCTGGAGCAGACCTACACCGGAGCCGATGCGCGCCTTAATATCGGCCCAAAGGGCTTTACAGGCGAAAAATACGGAGGAAGCACTTACTGGGATACCGAAGCGTACTGCCTGCCGTTTTACCTGGCTACCGCCGATGCTTCGGTTGCGCGTAACCTGCTGGTTTATCGCCATAATCATTTGGGTAAAGCTATTGAAAACGGGGCTAAGCTGGGATTTGAAAACGGGGCTGCCCTCTACCCGATGGTGACGATGAACGGAGAGGAGTGCCATAACGAATGGGAGATCACATTCGAGGAAATTCACCGGAACGGCGCTATAGCATATGCTATATTCGACTACGTGCGGTATACGGGTGACAAGTACTATCTCGCGGAATACGGGCTGGAAGTCCTGATCGGTATTTCGAGGTTCTGGAAGCAGAGATTTAACTGGTCGGAGGCGAAAAAAGCGTATGTCATGCTGGGGGTGACCGGTCCTAACGAGTACGAGAATAATGTGAATAACAACTGGTACACGAATTATATCGCCAACTGGACCCTCAGGTATACCCTGAGTGTAGTGGATGTGCTGGAAAAAGAAAACAAAGAGGCCTTTGATTCCATATTGCAGAAAGTGGCTTTCGACTACGATACCGAGCGGGCTGACTGGAAGGCGATCCTGGATAATACCTGGCTCCCGTATGACGGGGAGAGGCAGGTGTTTCTGCAACAGGACGGCTTCCTGGACAAGGAGCTGCTTACTGTCGGGCAGATTGCAGGGCACAGGCCTATCAACCAGAACTGGTCGTGGGACCGTATCCTGAGATCTTGCTTTATCAAACAGGCCGATGTGCTGCAGGGGATGTATTTCTTCGAAGAGGAATTCCCGACCGATGAGCTGAGGCGGAATTTTGAATTCTACGAGCCCATGACCGTCCATGAGTCTTCATTGTCGCCCTGTGTCCATGCGATCCTGGCCGCGAAGCTCGATCTCCGGGAGAAAGCCTATGAAATGTACCTGCGTACCTCGCGGCTGGACCTGGACGATTACAACAACGATACGGAAGACGGCCTGCATATCACTTCAATGGCGGGAACCTGGATGAGCGTTGTCAAGGGGTTTGCCGGTCAGAGGGTAATTGAAGGAAAGCTTTCGTTAAACCCTTTTGTACCTGAGAACTGGGACTCATATTCTTTCAGGATCGGGTTCAGGGGAACGTTGCTGAGGGTAGTTGTAACAGGGGAGAAAACCGAAGTCAAGAGAATATCCGGTGAGCCCGTTACGATCCTGCTGCACGAAGAGGAACTCATGGTTTAAGGCGACGAACTAGGTAAATAAACTCATTGTCTAATCGTTTGCAATGAAGATCGGACTCTTTTTCGGCTCATTCAATCCCATTCACGTGGGGCATCTGATTATAGCCCAGACCATGGCAACAGCTACGGACCTGGAAAAGGTCTGGTTTATTGTGAGCCCGCAGAACCCTTTCAAAAAATCGAAAAACCTCCTGCATGAATTTGACCGGCTGGATATGGTGGAGCGTGCAATAGCCGACAATCCGTTGCTTTCTGCTTCTGATATTGAATTTCACATGCCCAAACCGAGCTATACCATCGATACGATAGCCAGGATACAGGAAAAATTCCGGCAGCACGAGTTCAGGCTGATTATCGGCGAAGATAACCTGGCGCAATTCGGCAACTGGAAAAACAGCGACAAAATACTTGAATATACGGGCTTGTATGTATATCCCCGGCCCGGTTCGAAGCCGCATAGCTATAGAGAGCATCCGCGGGTAAAGTTCGTGGATGCTCCCCTGCTCGATATTTCGGCAACCTATATAAGAGAGTCGCTGAATAAGGGGCGATCGGTCAGGTATCTTGTTCCCGAAGAGGTGGAGCAGATGATCCGCACCAGGAAGTTCTATCAGTAGTTATTCTTCTTTGCCCAGGGAGTGCCTGAATTTGAACAGCACTTTACCATCCGCATCCGAAAGCAGCAGCATACCTTCCCGCAGCTCGTAACCGGTTACATCCTCAATGATTTCGGTAAACTGGTTTTCGAGGTCCATGGCAGGGCCGGGGCACATCATAAGTGTAGTGCGAAACTTGCTGAATTTGATTTTCCCGGGAGTGTCGCCCGTTTCGTACGGACCGGAAATAAGATTGCAGCCGCTGCTTCCGCCTGCCTGCTGCTCAGCTTCGTTAAAAATAAGATGAGCTTCCCGGCCAAAATCTGACTTGAATTCACTGATATCCTTCCCGTTTATTTCGCTGAGCCTCCAATAGATATCCGTCAGCTTTTCCGCCTGTTTGCTTAGTGCCTCCGATTCTGCAAGCTGCCGGTTTTTATCTACCGGGACTATTTTATTTTCCTGTACCCGGTAAGTCGTACCGTCTCCGGATAAGGAAATATCCTTCCCGTCGCTGTCCCAGGTGAAAGTTCCCTCGGACCTGCTTACGGAATCAGCCGCCTTCCTCTCTTCGAGATAATAGGTCTGGGCGGCGGTAAGGGAGAGAACTTTCCCGTCGCCGGCATATACCCCCATCCAGTCAAGGGAGTTTTCACTTGTGTGCCCATCGGGGACGTCTCTGGACTGGTTGCCGGAAGGGCTGCACGCCGCAAAGAGGACCGGTAGGAATAACCCGAAATATAAAGCCGACTTTTTCATGATTGAATAATGTAAGCGTGGATTATCAGTGAGGATGCGCCTCAGAAGTTCGCTGGCAGCATTTTGGCAATTTATCGTGAGCCGACTCTACCGCAGCCAAATCATCGGCCTGGTAGCCTGTTTTGGCAATGGTCTCCCGTATCTTCTCTTCTGAAGTCCGCTTGGGATTGTATCTGACCGTCATTACTTTATCATCCAGGTTGAGATTCGCTTCCTCGACCCCTTTGGAAAGCCCGAGATTTCTTTCCAGGCGTGATTTGCACATTTTACACTTGGCCGAGGTTTTGATTTTTACCTCTTTGGTATCGTTTCCGGGGCCGGCATTCAGCAACCCGGCTGTAAGAAAAAGCGCTATCAATAAGCTTGCGATCCGTTTCATAAGATTATATAAGTTTTGAGTTTTGATTGTTGTTATTCCTTTTTTCCTACTTTATCCAGTGCGACCCGCGGCAGGTTTCCGCCATTTTTATACGCGGCCGGGGTCATGCCGGTGGCCTTTTTGAACTGGTTGGAGAGATGTGCAACGCTCGAATATCCCAGCTTCCAGGCTATTTCGCTGATAGTCATCTCGTTGTAGGAAAGCCATTCCTTTACTTTTTCTATCCGCTGCGCGATGATATACTGCTCTATGGTCTGATCTGTCTCCGAAGAAAACAAGTGGCTTATATAAGAATAGTCATACCCGGTTTTCTGGGACAGGTATTCCGAGAAGTTCATATGTTCGGGCTTGCTGCCTTTCAAATACTGAACTTCTTCGATAATCAGCTTCCGGATATGGTCCACAAGGGCTGTCTTTTTGTCGTCGATCAGCTCGAAGCCGTTTTGTATCAATATTGTGCGGATGGTTTGCTTAAGCTCGTCATCAGGTTCGCCGTTTATGCCGACCCTGCCCAATTCAATTTCATTCACTTGTACACCTATTTTCTCAAGCTCTTCCCGTACCGTTCTGATGCAACGGTCACAGACCATATTTTTGACAAGCAGTTCCATTATTCGCCAATTTTAAATCTCAATCCGGCATAGATCATCCTTCCCACAACGGGTCCCCACGCCATACCTGCATCAAAATCCTTGCCAAAGGGATTTTGTGCTCCAATAATAGGGTCAGGCTGCCGGAAGCCTGCCAGGTTTTCGCCTCCCAGGTAAATATCCCACTTTGGGAATGTCCTGGTAACCTGGGCGTTGATATTAAAAAAGTCGGGTGCCATATAACTTTCGCTCATTCCGAAGTCCCCTTGGGTATGTTCCCGCGAGGTCATGGGCATTCTTTTTTTGCCGTTCCACTGTACGGTAAAGTCGAATTTCCATTTGTCGTAGGGAAGCGCGTACGCCGTATTGAAAAGAACGCGGTCGCGGCTTACCATCATGCGGGGCATCAGCCTGTTGGTTCCGTCAGCATCGGTAATGGTCTGCTTGTTGTCAAAAAACCGGTATGCAAGCTTGAACTCCCAACGTTTGACCGGAACCAGGTTCAACTCCGCCTGGAAGCTGTTGGCAAAGGCCCTGCCGCCCAGGTTATAAAAGTAAATATAACGATGGTCTTCCATGTCCGCCACCAGTTGATTTTCGAAGTGAGTACGGAAAAAATCGACCACTATACTGCTCTTCATGTCGCTGATATGCATATCGCGGGAAAAGCTTATGCCGTAATTCCAGGAAACTTCCGGCTTCAGCGATTCACGGAATATAACCGTTCTTGATGATACCAGATTACCATAATTCTCAGCAAGCGCATTAGGAACCCTGAAGCCTTTCCCGGCGGCAATCCGCAGCGCAGTATGGCTGTCGAACTCATATTTAATGTGTGCTCTCGGTATGAATTGCACCCCATAAAGGTTGTGCGCATCTACCCTCGAGCCGAGTACGGCTACGAACTTATCCATATGGTTGTAAGTGTACTCAAAAAATGCCCCCGGTACCGATTCATTGCGCGTCATCAGCGTATCGCGGTATATCTCCCGGTAGTTGTCCAGCATATAACTCATGCCTGTCCGGTAGGTATGATTGGTATTGCCGATAATATTCTGGTAAATCAGGTTTCCGTAAAGGGTTTTCTGGGTGCCGTCATAGTTAGTGAGCCCAAAATACGAGTCCTGGTTGTGGAGAGAGGCATTCAGGATCAGCCCCAGTCCCTGGTAGGGCTTGTGCGGGTAGAGCCGGGCAATTTTTGCAAACGCACTGTAGCGGTTCACTCCCGTGCCGAAACCATAGGCCTCCGTGGTGTTTTTCATGTGCTTACGGAAGTTCATTTCTCCTCCGAGGCGATTTTCGTGTAATGCATTTATCCCGAACTGGGCCATCATTTTTTCGTCCTGGTATTTCCAGCGGTTCAGCGCGCTTACCTGGGTATAGAGTGGCATGTCCAGGAAATTGTCGCCATTCTGGTCAACCCGGTTTCTTAAAGTACTGGCGTGGGTCAGGATGCCGGTGCTCCATTTTTCCGAGAGCTGTCTGGCCGCGTTCAGGTTGACTTCCGCCCTCCCGAAATGATTTACATACGTGTTGAAATAGAGCTGCTCATTGCCGTCCGGCTTTTTCAGCTCCACGTTTATCTGGCCGGTCATCGACTCATACCCGTTCACTACCGAGCCAACACCCTTGTTGACATCGATGGACTGGACCCAGGTCCCGGGAATGTAGTTGAGGCCGAAGGTAGTAGCAAGACCGCGTACGAACGGGATATTCTCAGTGTTGGTCTGGATATAGTTTCCGCTAAGCCCGAGCATCTGGATTTGCTTTGAACCCGTCACCGCATCGCTATACGACACGCTGACGGAAGCATTGGTTTCAAAACTTTCGGAGAGATTACAGCAGGCAGCTTTCTCAAGCGTGCGGGTATCGATGATTTCGGTGTGTAAAGGCGACAGCCTGTCGAGCATGCCGGCGTTGCCGCGGATCGTTACCTCTTCGAGCGTCCGGTCTTCTTTGAGGGTTACCTCTATTTCTGAAGCGCCTGTAATATGAAGGGTATCGTTCCTGAAGCCTACGAAGCTGATAACGAGCATATGGGCTTGCGGTGAAAGCGGTATCGAAAAGCTGCCTTCGACATCGGTCATTACACCCATGGTAGTTCCGGCCCAAAAAACATTCGCACCTACCAGTGCTGTTTTCTGCGTATTTTCTTCTGCGTATACCTTGCCCCTAACGGATTGCCCGTAAAGACCGGCCGATATAAGCAACAGGATCGCTGATAGTTGATATTTCATGCTGATTATGAATAGTTCTGATGGGATTTTCCCGGGATTCCGGGTTTTCTCAGGCGCGGGAAGCAGGCAGCATCCGGCCGGCGGACATCAAAACTATATCAGATCAGGAAAGACTGGACGAATGCAATCATGCTTCGCCCGGAATAGGGAGAGGAGAAGGATACGACGGCTGCCGGAGGGGTATTCCCGGTATCCGATAGACTGTATTTCCGGAAGATAAAGTCAATCCCTGCACGGTTACCGGCGTCCGCAAGATCTTTTGAAGGCTTTTCGAGCTGCTTGACAACCGGAACCTGGAAGTCGACTGCTTTTAATTGCTGTTTTTCGACACAGCAATGCAGCTTTTTAAAAACGGGCGTTTCCTGCTGGACCGGTTTTGTTGCTTCCTTTCCGGAAGTACGGCAAAGTTTACAACCTTTTTTCTTCTCTTTGAAAACCAGCTCTACCGATTTTCCTCTCATCATGCATTGGCTCTCCACCAGGCCGACGCCTATGCTGCTGGAGAGTACCAGCGCAGCCATCAGGATGGTGAAATAGCGGTAAAAAAGATTCTTTTGCATGGAAAGGAATGCTTAGCCGATGACTGTCAGTTTATTAAATATTCAGTCTGTCCTGCAAAACTAGCCTTTTTCCTGAACGGCAGCGTTACATAATTATTGGATTGAATTGCAAGGTTTGTGATAATTGCGAAAAATCCATAAGTTTCAACGGTTAAATAGTTAGTATGTTATTAATAAGGATGGCATTTCCTTCCGGCGGTTTCAGAGAAAGGATATTGTGGTTTTTGATTTTAACCGGGATGCTGTGCTGGATATATGCCGAGGGGGCCTCCGCGTTGAACGCCATAGGTTACTTTTCGGCGCGCTGCTACTGGGGAATTGTCCTGTCGATTGGAATCCTGGTGAATATTAAACTCCGTCCCGGTCAGCAGTGGCGCCCCGGGCGGGATATTACAAACCGGGTTAAATGGCTATTTACGCTCGGAATGCGGGAAAAGACGCTCATTTTTGCCTCTTTGCTTCTCATCATACCGTTGGCGGCGCTTGCTGTTTATGTACCGCCGAATAACTTTGATTCCAATAATTACCATCTCCATCGCATCCTTGCCTGGATGCATTACGGAAACCTGGGGTTTTATCCCACTCCCCATCTGCAGCAGTTATATCTGAATGTATTTGCCGAGTACGTGGTCCTGAATGTCTACCTGGTGACCGGCACCGACCAGTTTGTCAACCTGGTACAGTTTTTCGCCGGAATAGGGTGTCTTGCCGGGATTACTTTATTGGCAAAAGAGCTGGGGTTAAGCCGTTACGGGCAGCTTCTGACCGCTTTCGCTTTGCTTACAGTCCCCATTTTTATATTCGAGCTCACAACCACCCAGGTAGAACTGGTATCGTGCTGTTTTTTTACAGCATTTCTTTATTTCGGTTTCCGGCTCAGAAAGGAATTTAAGCCGGCAACGCTTTTAGCTATGGGAATTTCGCTCTGCCTGGCCGTATTTTCCAAGTATCCTGCTGCGCTGTATGCCATCCCGTTTTGTTGTTTTTTCGGTATAATCTTTCTTCGCAAATACGGAATTGCGCGCTCGGGCGTAATTTTAGCGACGATGGTGCTCTGCATAGGCCTGGTTTTTGCGCCGTTCTGGAGCCGCAACTATGCATTGTTCGGGCACCTGATGAACCCGAAGGAGGATTCTTCTTTTCCGGTTGAAAAGCTGACTGCAGATGCGCACTCTGTCGGGCTTAGCATTTCCAATACCCTGAAGAACAGCAGTCTTCATCTGGGTATACCGCATACAGGGCTTAACAATAGCATCGAGAGCATTATTGTCAAAGCGCACGATGCAATCGGGATCGATGTAAATGAGCCGGCTATCTCCCGCGATGAGTTCGATGTAAGGTATACCGTGCATGAAGACATGATACCCAACACGATACACTTTTTGATTATTGTCATTTTTTCAGGAGTACTCCTCTTCCTGAAACGAAACCGGGAAATGTGCATATTCTGGCTGCTTGCTATCGGAGGTTTTCTGCTGTTTTGTACTGTTTTGAAGTTTCAGCAATGGAGTACGAGGACACATTTGCCTTTTTTTATGATGGGAGCCGTGCTGATCGGTTTCGTCCTGGAAAGGGCTCCGGCTTTCCCGAGAGGGCTGGTCCTCGGCCTTTTTTTCGTCCCTGGTTTGTTTTTTGTAATTGGCAATCCTGCAAAGCCGGTGGCGCCGGTAGGTTATCTCGCCAAGAAGGTAATGGGGCACCTTCCTGTTTATCTCTGCGCAGATCCTGACCAAAAGGCTGCGTACATAAAGGCGACGTCGGATCTGTACGATTTCCAGTCCGGTGAGGGGGACTGTTTTCCTTTAAAATCGCACCTGGACTATTCCGGGCGGCGGCAGGCTTTTACAACACTGGACAAGCTGGGATATTTCGATTCCATGAAAAAAACAGTTTTTTCGATCGATCGCGCCGAGCTGTATTTTATGAATGAGCCCGGGAAACTGGCTGATTTCAGGGAACTGATCCCCGAGATAAAGGGAGAAAAGCCCGGCGTCGGTATGATGGGGCATATGACCGACGGTTTTTATTTCTACCAGGCAGCGCTGAGGGCGTCGACGGGCGTAGAGGCCGATTTCGAATATATTTATACATCGGATCTGTTCTCTTCGCTGGAAAACGCCCGGCGAAAACACTGCTACCGGTATATACTTACCGACGATTTAGGGCTGGTATCCAAATACTTCCCGGCAGACAAGATAGAACGTGTCGTTGCGGGGAAGAATCTTACTCTCGTCTGTTTGAAAGAATCGTTGTGCGGTCGGTTTCATTTCTGACATAAACCGGGCCGGACGGACTTCGGGTCATACAAGCCTTACTTTACGGACTTCAACCTGATCAGATTCCGTAAACCGGTTGAACCTGTCCATATCCTTAAAGTTGAGTACCTGCCCGTCTTCCCGGACCATTTTCGAGAGAGAAAAATCGGGCTCCGAATAAAGCCATTCCTGCTTTTGAGGTTCTCCGAGAGCCAGTATTCCCTCTTCCGGGAGGTTTTTGTCCGGGGTGCTGTAAAACGCAGCGAACCCATAATTGACGTCCACCGCGGGCGACCACGGCGCATCGCCGACCGTTTGCGAAACGACGGTATAGAGCTGGTTTTCCATAGCCCTTGCCCTCGCGCCGATGTGTACGCGCGTCGCTCCCCGGATGGTCTCGGTACAACTGGGAGCAAGTATGAGATCGGCTCCTGCGGCAGCGAGCAAAGCGGATCCCACCGGGAATTCCACATCATAGCAGATCTGTATCCCGAAGCTTCCCCAGGCAGTTTCGAAAAGCGTGAGGATTTTTTCGCCGCCTGTTACCTTCCACTCTTCGTCTTCAAACCGGGTCATAAAAAATTTATCCTGGTAGCCTGTCGACCCGCCGGGTGAAAATGCGAAAGCCCGGTTCACTGGCCGGTCGTTATGTAAAACCGGCAGGCTGGGAGCTATGATGACAACACCGAATTTATTGCTGAGGTCTGAAAATGTCCTGCAGAAATCGTCTTTCAACCCGTCCATAGCCCTCACCTGTGCATGGATATCTTTCCGGATGTCCTCTTTAAAAATACTGACCAGCTCCATAGAGCCGTATTCAGGGAATAAAAGCAGACCGGCATTGTTATGTACAGCCTGGCTTACCCATTTTTCGGTATGCGATTGCCAGCGGGCAAAACTGCTGTGTTCAGTGATGGGGTATTGCGCGGAAGCGATTTTAATATTTGCCATAACATCAACTGAGCGGTCTGGTCCAGTAAATCATCGGTTTGGAGGTGGAATGCAGGTCGCCGATATCTGTCCAGTCAAAATAGCTTTTCAGTCCTGAGTGGGGAGTATAGCCTCTTTTGAGCCAGAAGGCATCGTTAGGCCGGTAGTCATCCGGTTTCGCCTGGTGATTATCGGGCCGGCTGACTGAGCAAAAACAAGTGATTTTATAGTTGCCTGACCCGGCTGCGTGCGATTCTCTTACATCAAAGAATTTATGGCCGAGCCCGAGCCCCCTGTACGGCTTCAGCAGGATGCTTTCGCCGAAATAAAATATTTCACTGATGTTGAAGCCGTTTTGTATGAAAGGCTCCTTTACTTCGTCCGTTTCATCGGCAAGCGGTATACAGGTGGTCGCCCCAACCATTTCCCGTCCGTCGTAAACAGCAAAAAGCAGCGCTTCCGGCGAGTTGGCATAGGTGGCCAGGTATCCGCGCTCATAGTCGACAGAACCCTCGTACAGGTAAGGGTAATCCCGGAAAACCCGGATACGGAGGCGGGCCAGGTCGTCGAACGAGTCGCTTATGGCAGCGCCGGTCCGTCTGATGTAGGTAAGCCCGCTCATCAGGAAACGAGCTTGATCCAGAGCGTAAGATTGTAATAAGTGGTAACGCGCGTGATTTTGCCGTCGCGAAATTCCAGGAAGGCGGCGGCAGGGAGCACATATTTCTGTCCATGAGCAGCGGGGAGCCCTTCCTCACCTTTTTTATAAATGCCGTTGACGGTAAATTCCACCGCTACCCTGTTGTCTTCAGGCTCGCCCAAGAATACCATATCGGTCAGCGTTTCTTCATAGCTTTCGTCCATGTGCGCCAGGAATTCGGTGAATTTTGCAATTCCGATACGCGGCTCGTCGGCCTGGTTGGGTTCGTGGCGGATCTGTTCGTCAAGAAGGCTTAGCATGCCTTTCCAGTTCCTTTTGTTGAAATGCTGGTAGTATTCCTTGGCTGTTTCGAGAGATTTTTGAGACATGGAGATGATAGCGGTTTTGAATGATGGCCCAAACATAATGAAAACCAGGGAAAGTAACGGAGAGCCCGGCCTTGTACCTCCCGGTGGTTACAAAGGGATATCGGGGCTGGTTTGAATCGCGTAAATAAAAAATTGGGAAAAATGGGTAGTGTTATCACTACTACGCATTAAACATACAAAATGGAAGCGGCGTTGTAGGGGAGTATACGGACAAAAAACTTTAGCTGATAAATCTATTCCGGCTTTGTTTTTACATCCTTCCAGCTTTTGATCTGCCAATTGACAACGCCTGTGCAGATATGGTTGCCGGCGGTATCGAAAGCATCGATAGAGAGCTCCTTAAAGAGTTTTCCGGATGAGCGGAGCGGTCCGAGTATTTCATTTTCAAACCATTCGGGTGTAAGTGTAAAAGCAACGGTTACGTCTGTTTTTGCCTGGTAATGATAGGTCATCCCGATGCTTTTCAGGATGATCCGGTATTCTTTCGGGTCCAGCCGGGCCAGGAGGCTCAGGCCGGATACGTATTCGCAGAGCGTTGCGAGCAGGCAGGCGTGGACGCCCTTTATATGATTCTGGTTTTTCCGGGTATTTTTCGCCCCTATGGTTATAGTATCTTCAGCGACCGATATGATCCTGACTTTATGAGGAGCATTGAACGGAACCATGCGCCATAGCCCGAAATTCAGCCACCACAGGTGCCAGGCCGAATTTCGGGCTTTTTGCAGCTGGCGTTGCAATTTGTTCATGGGTTTTGCGTGCTTTGTCCTTCTTTGAGCTTCTCTACAAGATCGATGTATTGCCCCTGCGCATTCTCGGAGCTGATGCCTATTAGTTTGGCCCAGGCTTCGTGCTTGGCTTTACCCACGATGTCAAACGGGTTTGACGGTCCTTCCGCGGGCGCATCTCCCGCCGTAGCCTGCTTGTAAAGCGCATACAGCGAAAGAAGTATCTCATTATCAGGCCTTTCGTCCAGGTTCTTGCTGTCTTCCTGTGCTTTGATGAATTTTTCGCTAATATTCATGTTTTGTGAATTTGATTTAGGTTCATCCATTATAAAATCATCGCTGCGCGGAATTTTATTCAGGAAAAGAGCGACAAGGTCCTCCGGCAGCTTTCCAAGCTTTCTTTTTTCCATGTCGATCCATGCGCCGTCTACGTTGATGACGGCCGCTTTTGTACCGTCCTGTTTGTATATCTCCTGGCGGAACGACCAGCGGCTGCCATCGGGACGGCACCGGGTCATTTCGGCTGTCACCAGGACGGTATCGTGCACCAGTATTTCGCGCATGTAGATAAGTTCCTCCCGGAAAAGGATAGGACCGAGCTTCATCGGGGCGACAGTCTCCATAGAAAGTCCGGCAATTTCCAGCAGGCCCAGCCTGGCCTGTGCCGCGAAGTCTGCGTAGGCCGAATGCCGGAGATGCATGTTGGCATCGATCTGTGACCAGAGTACGGGGCCTTCGAAGAAGACATTTTTCATATTTCTAATTTTTGTTTTTTATTTTTTGGGCTTGTACTTTTCGGGGCTTGCAGTCCCGAAGCCCTATTCTTTCGTCTTTGGCTACTCTCAATTTCAAACAAACAAATCCTTCTGAAGCGTAACTCCCGGGGTAACGGCATAAAACGATAAATCGGTGATACCCGCTTTTTTCAGAACGTCCTCGTCCAGGAAAAGATTTCCGGTCAACTCGCGGGAGGGCTGAGAAAGAATGTAGTGCGCTGCATCCGCCATAATATCCGGCTTCCTGCTGTGCGCTATCATCTCGTCCCCGCCCAGCAGGTTTTGTACCGCTGCGGTAGCAATGGTAGTGACCGGCCAGAGCGCGTTGGCTGCGATACCCTCTTTACGGAATTCGGCCGACCAGCCCAGGGCCATCATGCTCATATTGAACTTGCTGATGCTGTAAGGTACCGACATTCCAAGCCATTGCGGAGTAATATTGAGCGGGGGAGACAGGTTGAGAATATGCGGGTTCTCCGATTTTTTCAGGTATGGAAGGCAATGCTTTGTTACCAGGAAAGTACCTCTCACATTGATGTTGTACATGAGGTCGAGCCGCTTGGTTTCGGTTTGCCCGGTGGGAGTAAGCGAGATGGCCGATGCGTTATTGACGAGGCCGTCTATGCCGCCGAATACCGCAACGGCCTGCGAAACGACGTTTGCGATCTGGTCTTCAAAGCGTATGTCGCAAGGTATGGCGAGCGCTTTACCGCCTGCCTGTTCCACTTCTTCCGCCGCAGAATAGATAGTGCCGCCTAACCTGGGGTCTTCCTGCACCGATTTGGAGGCAATCACGATATTGGCCCCTTCCCGGGCTAGCTTCAAAGCTATGGCCTTGCCGATCCCCCGGCTGGCTCCGGTGATGATGAATGTTTTGTTCCGGATCATCCCTGTTGAAGTTTGTTTGTAAAGCCGGTCAATCGACTCTGGTTAGTTTTGCAGTTCTACCCAATAGCGGGGTTCCTATATAGCCTCTGATATCAAGTTCTTTATCGCTTACGATCGTTATTCTGGAAGAGTATGTTTTCCCTGATTGGGGGTCATATATCTTGCCGTCCGTCCAGGTGGTATGATCTTTAGCTACAAATCCGGTAAGGTTGACGATGCCTAATATATGGCGGTCCCGAAGTTTAGGGTCAGGATTTTTAGTATCTTTTTTGCTGGTTTCGGTAAGCCAGACTACCTTTCCGAACAGCTTTGAATCCCTCATGAAAAACTGGATGCGGCCGGTTCGGTCCTCGTTATACCAGGTGCCTGAAGTGATGTCTCTCTGAGCAGGGATCGCAGAGCAAAATAGTAGGTTGATTAAGATAGCGAATCTGATAAATACCATACGGAAAGAGAATCGATGTTTATTAACTTACCTGCAAGTTAATAAACATGAACTGAAATATGCATCTCGAGGGCATAACAGGCGGCCAAACTGTTATTCTTTATAAAATACCCTTTTTACCCGCTCGCCGATACTGGTGAACAGTTCGTAGGGTATGGTGCCTATCGCGCCGGCCAACTGCCATGCGGGTAGTCCTTCTCCCATCACCACCACAGTATCGCCTTCTTTGGCTTTGGACCCTGTAATGTCGATCATCGTCATATCCATACAGATGTTGCCGACGGTCGGACATTTGATGCCATTGACCAGGACCTGCCCTTTGCCGTTGCCGAACCTCCTGTCATAGCCGTCGGCATATCCGACCGAGATGGTGGCGATCACCGAAGAGGACTCCAGCACGCCCTTTCGTCCGTAACCGATCGTCTCACCGGCAGGTATCGGTTTTATCTGGGAAATCGTAGCTTTCAGCGTGCCGACAGTCTGAAGCATAGACTGCTTCTGCCTGGTAGCCTCAATCCCGTACAGGCCGATTCCGAGGCGTACCATGTCCATTTTATACCCGGGGAACCTGACGATACCTGCGGAATTAAGAATATGTTTCAAAACCGGTCTTCCGATTACTGCCTCCAGGAAGTCGGTGCCTTTTCTGAACCTTTCATACTGGAGGTGTGAGAAAGGATTGTGCTCTCCTTCGTCCGCGCCTACGAGGTGTGAGAATATGCTTGCTACCCGGAGGGTCGGATTTTTCGAGATAGCTTCCTTCAGCCATTCGTAGTCGTCTTCCGTAAACCCGAGACGGTGCATACCTGTATCCAGCTTCAGGTGTATGGAAGGAATTTCCGCAGCTTCGGGCGCCCGGCTGATAAAGCTGAGCCATTCCAGCATGGATTTCCGGCTGAAGATTTCCGGCTCAAGATTGTAGCGCAGCAGCGAATCATAAGTATTGGGCATGGCATTCATCACCATGACCGGTAGCGAAATGCCGCTCTGGCGCAGGGCGATCCCTTCGTCGGGGTAGGCCACCCCCAGGTAATCCACACGGTTGAACTGGAGTATGGAAGCTACTTCCGCGCTGCCGGACCCGTAGGCGAAAGCTTTTACCATCGCCATTATTTTAGTTTTGTTCCCGATCAGGCTTTTGTAGAAATTGAGGTTGTGGGTAATCGCATCGAGATTGATCTCCAAAACGGTATTATGCGTTTTCTGCTGCAGCCTGTTGACAATCTGCTCGAAAGAAAACGACCTGGCCCCTTTTATCAGTACGACGCTGTTGGCAAGGCTCGAAAGAAAGTGCCGGTCAAGAAATTCCTGTGTAGTGGCATAATAAAACGATTTCTCTATGGGAATGGCCCGTCGGTTTTCGCTGATGTCGGGACCGATCCCGATAAAAGTATCGATGCCGGCAGCAGCAAGGAGCTGTCCGATTGCAGGGAAGAGCTCATCGGCTTCAAGGCCCGATTGAAGCATGTCGGAAAGGATAACGGCCTTGTTGGGCCGCTGATGCTGCCGGCCGAGGAAATTCAGGGCCATGGCAAGTCCCTGCAAGTCGTTGTTATAGGTGTCGTCGACCAGGTAGGTTTGAAAAATCCCTTCTTTCAGCTCCAGCCGCATCGAAACCGGCCTCAATTTTTCGAGCTGGTTTTGTATATAACCCGGAAGTACGTTCAGCTCCAGCATGCACACAATACAATGCGTGATGTTTTCTAACGATGCCTCATCGGTAAAAGGTACCGTAAAAGATTGATTCCCGTACAGGCCCGAAAGCCTGATACCGGAGACGGATTCTCCCGGCAGAAACTCTACACCGACGGCGGCATCTGCGCCCGACGACCACGAAATGAGCCGGATACCGGGGTTTACCGGTTTGAGCAGGAGCTCGATTTCGGAGGAAAGCTCTTTGTAATCACTCCTGAAAATGAGTTTTTCTGACCTGGTGAAGAGCTTTAGTTTTTCTGATACCTTTTGCCTTTTGCTCCTGAAGCCCTCATCGTGAGCAGTTCCGACATTGGTGAAGATGCCGATAGAAGGGTCAATAATCGCCTGGAGCGCCGGCATCTCGAACGGAAGGGAAATACCTGCTTCAAATATCCCAAGATTGTTTTCAGGGCGTATGTTCCAGACAGAAAGAGGGACTCCTATCCTGGAATTGTAGCTTTTGGGACTGGCTACCACATTTCTGGCCTGCGAGAGCATCTGGGCCAGCCATTCTTTTATTACGGTTTTCCCGTTGCTACCCGTAATGCCGATTACGGGCAGATCGAAATGCATTCTGTGCTGCTTTGCCAATTCCTGCAAAGCCCCCACGGTATCGGGTACTTCATAGAAATTTGCACCAGGTAAAGAAGCCAGTTCCTCCCCGGACCCTGCGGAAAGCGCATCAGGTTGGATGACAAAATCCCGGACTCCCTTCCGGTATAGCTCGGTTATGAATCTATGACCGTCATGACGCTCTCCTTTTATAGCGAAGAAAAGTGTATTTTGTGGTACGCTTAATTGGCGGCTGTCTGTAAGTAATCGTTTGTCGGGAGAATAAGGGATCTGGCGGGTAAACATGAAAGTTTTTGATTGTTGAAATGAGACAAAATGTCTTGATTTTGGGAGAGATATCGCTTGTGTGTGACAATATTTCAGGAATACTTGATAAGGTATATTCTTTGTTGAAAACCGTTATACAAACTTAACCATTATTCGGAAGCTATGAATCTTAATCAATATACAGTAAAAGCCCAGGAGATTATACAGGAGGCTGCCCAGATAGCGCAGGGAAATAACCAGCAGGCTATTGAGACCGGTCACGTACTGAGGGCTATTTTGGAAGGAGACCTGAATACATCCCAGTTTCTTTTAGAAAAAATGGGTGTAAACCCGGCCCTGCTGAAGTCGAGGCTGGAGACCATTGTGAACGGTTATCCCCAGGTGCATGGAGCTCAGCAGGTATATGTGAGCAACGATCTTGCCGCTGCATTCTCAAAGGCGCAGAGTCATTTGAAGGACTTCGGCGACGAATTTGTCAGTGTAGAGCTGTTACTGCTGGGGATACTCGGAGGAAAGGATAGCGTGGCGAAGCTTCTCCAGGAGCTGGGCGCTACCGAAAAATCATTAAAAGAAGCTATTAAAGAATTAAGAGGAAAAAATAATCCGGTGAAAGATCAAAATGCAGAAGCCAAGTACCGCTCCCTGGAGCGCTACAGCAAGAACCTAAACGAGCTGGCCAAAGCCGGGAAGATAGATCCGGTGATAGGCCGCGACGACGAAATCCGTCGTGTCTTACAGATTTTAAGTCGCAGGACCAAAAATAACCCGATTTTGCTCGGGGAGCCCGGTGTGGGTAAAACCGCTATCGTGGAGGGGCTTGCGCAGCGTATTATTCAGGGTGACGTGCCCGAAAACCTGAAAACAAAAATTATAGTCTCCCTCGATATGGGCCTGTTGATAGCAGGCGCTAAATATAAAGGTGAATTTGAAGAGCGGCTCAAATCCGTTATCAAGGAGGTGACCGATTCGGACGGAGAAATTATACTGTTCATCGATGAGATCCACACTCTGATAGGGGCCGGCGGAGGCGGCGAAAGTGCAATGGATGCTGCTAACCTTCTGAAACCTGCACTGGCGCGTGGTGAGCTGCATGCGATAGGCGCAACCACGACCAAGGAGTACCAGAAATACATAGAAAAGGATAAAGCGCTGGAAAGGCGTTTCCAGGCGGTAATGGTCGATGAGCCGTCCGTCGCGGATGCCATCAGCATTCTCAGGGGGATCAAGGATAAATACGAGCTTCACCACGGTGTAAGGATACAGGATGACGCGGTGATCGCTGCTGTAGAGTTGTCGAACCGCTATATTACCGACCGCTTCCTGCCCGATAAAGCCATAGATCTTATCGACGAATCCGCATCGAAGCTGAGGCTTGAAATGGACAGTATGCCGGAGGAACTCGATGAACTGAACCGCCGGATCATGCAGCTCGAGATAGAAAGAGAGGCGATCAGGAGGGAAAACAACAAAGACAAGGAAACGGTGCTTAATAAGGAGCTGGCCGACCTTGGAGAGAAGCGCAATGCGCTTAAAGCCCAGTGGGAAAAAGAGAAAGGTGTCGTCAACGAGATCCGTACGATCAAGGAAAACCTCGATCACCTGAAATTTGAAGCGGAGAATGCGGAACGCAGCGGAGATTTCGGTAAAGTAGCCGAGATCAGGTACGGGCGTATTCCGGAGCTTCAGCAAAAGCTGGAAGAGCTTCAGCAGGCGCAGGGTGAGCGTAATCTCCTGCAGGAGGAAATTACCGCCGAGGATATTGCGGAGGTAGTTGCGAAATGGACTGGAATTCCGGTCAGCAAAATGCTGCAGAGCGAGCGTGAGAAATTGCTTCAACTGGAAAACGTATTGGGCAAACGTGTAGCCGGACAGCTCGAAGCGATAGGGGCGGTAGCCGATGCCGTGCGGAGAAGCCGCGCCGGTTTGCAGGATCCCAGGCGCCCGATCGGCAGCTTCCTTTTCCTCGGCCCGACAGGTGTCGGTAAGACGGAGCTTGCCAAAACATTGGCATCTTATCTTTTTAATGATGAAAACGCGATGGTGCGCATCGACATGAGCGAATACCAGGAGCGGCATTCGGTCAGTCGCCTGGTAGGTCCGCCCCCCGGCTATGTAGGCTACGAGGAAGGAGGCCAGCTTACAGAAGCCGTAAGGAGGAAGCCGTACAGCGTAGTATTGCTGGATGAGATCGAAAAAGCGCATCCCGACGTATGGAACACGATGCTGCAGGTATTGGATGAAGGGCGCCTGACCGACAATAAGGGTCGCGTCGCGAACTTTAAAAACACCATCATTATCATGACTTCCAATATCGGCAGTCATATCATCCAGGAGAAGTTTGCCGAAGACGAAGGCTGGAACCATACCCTGATCCTGGAAGAAACGAAAGAAGCGGTCCTGGAGCTGCTGAAAGCATCTGTGAGGCCGGAGTTCCTGAACCGTATCGACGAGATCGTTCTTTTTGAGCCGCTGACCAGGGATAATATCCGCCAGATCGTGGATATCCAGTTCAAAGGGATACAAAAATTACTGGGCGAGCAGGGAATTGTGCTGGAAGCATCAGACGAAGTGCTGGATAAGCTGGGCGAGGAAGGTTTCGACCCTGCTTTTGGAGCGAGACCGCTGAAGAGAGTCATACAACGCAGGGTGCTGAATGAGCTTTCCAAAGGCGTATTGTCCGGTGAAGTTTCCAAAGATACAGTGATCATGATGACGCTCAGCCCCGACGGTCTTATCCGGTTTGAAAATATTTCACCCGGGCATATGGAAGTTTAGATAGAAAAAGGCTGATAGTATAGAAAAAGGGGAGGCGTTCGTCTCCTCTTTTCTTATAGCCAAGACTTTATCTAAAATTCGTAAATTGCCTGCTTCATTTTCATCAACCTTTCGCAGTATGCATTTAAACAGATTTTTCCCCGTTGCTTTATCTATGAGTGTTGCTTTTATGGGTTGCGGTAAATCAGAAAAAACTGATTCGTCCAACCCGTTTCTTAAATCCTACCAGACGCCCTTCGAGGTGCCGCCCTTCGACCAGATCAGGTTTGAACACTATAAACCGGCTTATGAAGAGGCGCTGATTCAGCACAATAAGGAAATTGATGCCATAGCCGACAATTCCGAATCGCCTACCTTCGAAAATACGATTGTAGCGTACGATAATTCAGGGCTTTTGTTAAACCAGGTTTCGGCGGTTTTTAACAACCTGAATTCTGCCCATACCAACGACAGTATACAGGCACTTGCCAAGGAGCTGGCGCCCCGGCTGTCAGCTCACCGCGATAACATCAGCCTGAATCCCAAGCTCTTTGCCAGGGTTAAGGCGGTGTGGGATGCCCGCGAAGGGGTTGGGCTGAATGAAGAGCAGGAGCGTCTGCTGGAAATGATCTACAAAAACTTCGTCAGGAACGGAGCTAACCTGAGCGACGCCGATAAGGAAAAATTGAAGAGTATCAATGCAGAGCTGTCGGTGCTGACCCTGGAGTTTGGACAGAACCTGCTGGCGGAAACGAATGCATTCGAACTGGTCGTGGAAAATGAAGCCGATCTGGCCGGACTATCTCCGGGATTGATAGCGGCGGCGGCCGAAACTGCCAAAGCAAAAGGAAAAGATGGAAAATGGATATTTACGTTGTCCAACCCCAGCGTGATGCCTTTCCTGCAGTTTGCCGATAACCGGGAGCTCAGGAAGAAGATCTGGGAAGCGTATAAGAACAGGGGGGATAACGGAAACGACAAGGATAACAAGTCCATACTGATCAAGATTGCAAACCTCCGTCTGGAAAAGGCGAAGCTGCTCGGGTATCCTACCCATGCTGCTTATGTACTGGAGGAGGCTATGGCCGAAAATCCGGAGAATGTTTATAAACTGTTGAATGACTTATGGAAGCCGGCTTTGAGCAAATCAAAGGTGGAGTCGGCCGATATAGCAAAGGAGATAGCGGCTTCGGGAGCGACCTTTAAGCCGGAACCCTACGATTGGAGATATTATACCGAGAAAATCCGCCAGAAGCGTTACGCCATCGACGAGGAGGAAGTGAAGCCCTACTTCAGCCTGGAAAAGGTACGGGAAGGAGCATTTGATGTGGCACACAAGCTTTACGGATTGACATTCAAGAGATTGAATAATGTGCCCGTATACCATGAAGAAGTGGAAGTATACGAGGTGCTGGATAAAGACGGTTCCCACCTGGGCGTATTGTATGCGGACTTTTTCCCGCGGGCTTCCAAAAGGGGAGGGGCCTGGATGACGTCATACCGGCCGCAGTCGACCAAAGACGGCAAGCGGTATGCGCCTGTAATTTCCATTGTCTGTAACTTCACAAAGCCCGTAGGCGACAAGCCGTCGCTCCTTACTTTCGATGAGGCGTCGACTCTGTTCCACGAGTTTGGCCACGCGCTGCACGGCTTGCTTTCCAATGTAACTTACAGGGGATTGGCGGGTACAAACGTCTCGCGTGATTTTGTTGAGCTTCCCTCGCAGGTGATGGAAAACTGGGCGGCAGACCCGGAAGTGCTCAAAACATACGCCATGCACTACCAGACCGGCAAGGCGATACCCGACGAGCTGATCAGCAAGCTGGATAAAGCCGGGACATTCGACCAGGGATTTGCGACGGTAGAATACCTGGCAGCTTCATTTCTCGATCTGGATTATCATACGCAGACACAACCCATTACGGCGGGTGCCAACGAATTTGAAGCTGCTTCAATGAAGAAGATCGGGCTGATAGACGAAATTATCCCGCGATACAGGAGCACTTACTTTCAGCACATTTTTTCCGGGGGCTATTCTGCCGGGTATTACAGCTACATCTGGGCGGGAGTCCTTGATACCGATGCATTTGCCGCATTCAAAGAGAAATCGTTATTCGATCAGTCTACCGCCGCCTCTTTCAGGAAGAACATCCTCGAGCGCGGCAATACCGGTAAGCCTGCAGAGCTTTATCGCCTTTTCAGAGGCGCCGATCCTGATCCGGTGCATCTTATGAAAAAGAGGGGGTTGAATTAGAAAAATAATCAAAAGACCGGCTGCATCAGTGTGTGGCCGGGCTTTTCACCATCCGGGATCCACTTCCAGTCCGGGCATTACTTCTTCTCCCGATAACCTCAGCTTTTCTTCGTCTTTAATATCCTGGGAGCCCGCATCAGGACTTTAAGAAGCAAATACCTGTAATACAGGAGCGCTGTTATCAACTTTCCGGAACAAGTCGCTTTTTTCGGTATTCTTCCATCTTTTCCTGCAGCTCTTTCAAGCTGTCGCTTTCTGACCTGACTTCGATGACAAGATCAGGCGTAATGGGGGCAAACCTGCTGCGTTCTTCATGCGAAAGACTTTCCCACCGTTCTTTGGCGATCCAGGATGCATCGGGCGACCTCACTGCTCCGTCGGGAAGCATAAAACCTGTCGATGAATCGAATACATAACCGGCTCCGGTTTTCCGGTTCCAAATACCAAGTTGAAAACTCAATTCGAAATTATAATTCCCTGTATCAGATCCGGTAGGTGCCATAACTACGATATTTCCATGCCGGTCTCTTTCCAGGTTTAATTGGGAATTGGCTTGGCAGAGATCAAAAAACATTTCGTCTGTAAGTCCTGCTACGGTTCTTATTTTTAGTGGAAGTTCCATAGTTACACGATATTGATACCTTAAATTTAAGCAGGAATAATGAAAAAAGCGACTTGTTCCGGAAAGTTGATAACAGCGCTCCTGTATTACAGGTATTTGCTTCTTAAAGTCCTGATGCGGGCTCCCAGGATATTAACCAACAAGGCAGAAATGATCAGGACCACTCCGGCAATGAGGTTCCAGGTAACTATTTCTCCGAAAAAAATGATGGCTATCCATACCGCTACCACCGGCTCCAGCGCCCCCAGCACTGCAGTAGGCGTAGAATCTATCAGTTGGATGGCAATCACCATCGCAAGCACCGAAATGACCGTGGTAATGAGTGAAAAACCGCCTATGAAGCCCAGCCAGTAGGTAGAGGGAAGAAGAAAACTCTGTCCCGTTATAAGAGTTTTGACTGCATAAAAGGCAGACGAAAACAAAAGAGAGTAGCATGTCAGCGATACGCCTCTGACTTTCAGGTTGCCGCGGTTGACCATCAGCATATACAAAGCATACGCAAGCGAGCCCAGCATGACGATAATTACACCATACAGGTTAAATTCCAGATTACCCCCTTCCCAGCTCATGCAGAAGACGCCGGCTGTCGCCAGGACGATGGATAGTTTCGCTGCCGGAGAAATCTGCTCGCCGAAGCCGAAATACAATATCACGGCGATAATAATCGGATAAGTGTAAATGAGCGTGGAAGCGATCCCGACCGTCAGGAGATCATAGCCCTGGAAAAGGAATTCGGAAGACAGCGCGTAAAATACACCCATGGCCGCGAGTTTCGGAACGTCGGACCGGTGCAGCCGGAGCGATATGCCGCGCGTAACCATATAAAGCGCGATCATGACGCCTCCAAGGAAAAAACGGTAAAAAAGCGTGACATCCATTGAGATGCCCGCTTTTTTTACGGGTACTACAAAAAGTGGGATAAGGCCGAATGAAATCGCCGATATTGCCGCCGCTATGTAACCTTTTACTTTCTGACTTTGCATAAGGCTGCAAAGGTAATCAGTAAACCGATCAGTCAGAAAAGCCTATCGTTCCCAGATTGATTTCATCGGGTATACTTCCAGGTTCTTAATTTCAAAAGCATGCTTTCCGTGGAAAAGGAATCCTTCCTTATTACCTGTTTCAGGCAGGCGCTCGATACAGTAAGAGAAATGTCCGTCGTTTATGAACACTTCTACCGAGGTTTTATCGATAATGATGTCAGCGGTAAATTCCATTGACGTCATTTCGGGCGGAGAATAGAAAGTTCCGTTCAGCGTGTTCGGGCTCATATTATAACGTATCAACTGCTGTCCGTAGAGGTTCAGCCCCGCCAAAGTCGCGTGAGAAAGTGCTATTGTAGTACGGATGCGCAGCGTGGCGTTGTTATTATAAGGTTGCAACAACTGCGTTGCTTCAGCGGCTGTCAGATTTTTTTTCGTAACAAGGGCCGGTCCCTGAAGCAGGTCTACCTCCTTTACGGGTTTGCTGAAGAGCCTTACCCCGTTGGAAGTCGTTTTCAGGGTCAGCTCGGTAGGCAGGCTCATCTGCGATTTAAACGGCATGCCGGGATTGTCGATCTGGTCCCAGCCGATCTGAATACGCCGGCCGTCGCTGACAGGGATATTGGTAAATGTCTGGGCAGCATAAATGGCGCCATTGGCATTTTGATGTTTTCCGCTGACAGGGGTAAACTTTTTACCGTCAAAATCCCCAAGCATGTAGGTACCTGATGCTCCGTACATCACCCACATCTTCCGGCGGGGATCCCCGTCGACGGGCAGCTCGAACAATTCAGGACACTCCCAGAATCCGGAAATATGACTTTCGAATGTCCAGTCTTTCAGGTTTGAAGAGTTGTATACAGAATGCCCGTCGCGCTCATGGAGCACCATTACCCATTTTTTTATTGGCTCGTGCCAGAACACTTTCGGGTCTCGGGTGTCTTTGGTGCCCCATCGGGCTTTCGAGTCTATTACGGGATTCTTATCGTAAGTTCTCCAGGAGCGCCCTTTGTCAAGGCTGTATGCAAGGCACTGTACCTGCTTTTCGGGGGCGTCGGCGGTATAAAGAACAACCATCGCCGGGTTTTTCCCGGACCCCAGCCCCGATGTGTTGTTATAGTCAATGACCGCAGACCCCGAAAACGCCGTGCCATGCTGATCGGGGTAGAGCGCTATGGGCAGCTCCTGCCAGTGGACCAGGTCCTTACTGACTGCATGTCCCCAATGCATGTTCTCCCATTCGCGTTCATAGGGGTTGTGTTGATAAAAAAGATGGTATTCACCGTCATAATATACGAGCCCGTTAGGATCGTTGAGCCAGCCAACCCTTGAGGTAAAATGGAGTTGGGGGCGGTTGCTTTCCCTGTAGAACTGTGACGAACCGTTTGGCTCATTGCTTTGATAAATCTTACCCAGTCCGGCAGGGTCCCCCTCATACCTGATTTGTATAGTCTGTCCTTTGTATGCCCGCACATCACAGAAAACCCAGTACTCCGGGGTGTCGGAGAGGCGGATTACAAAATCGCGATCATGTTTTCCGGCCGTTTCAAAAGTCATTTTCTTTCGCTCCGCTTTCTGGCTGACGGGCAGGTTGAGATAGGCGCCGGTGACTTTGATATCGATAACCCGCGGCTGTGCGGCGGCATTCAATACAAGGAAAACAAATACCCAGGACAAATTCTTTAAATACCCGGTGATTTGTTCGGGACCTGCCGGAGGGGAGAAACGTTTTGACATTATGATATAAAAGGAGCTGCGATGCAAAAGGCGGAGTTGTCGCTCTAATATTTCCAGCTAGCGAGCACTTTTTAGACACCTTCAGCCCGTAATGAGAAAAAAAGCGTATATAGTTAAAACGTGGTACGGGGTTTTGGATCGGGACCGTATTGATTATCGCCCCGGTCGCCTTCTCTTACCATTAAAACAATCAGCCAGATACCGCCGATAATGGGAATGAGCGCCAGCAGCAGCATCCAGCCACTTTTTCCGATATCGTGGAGCCTCCTGATCGCGACCGCGATTCCGGGAATAAATACGGCCAGGATGTACAAACCGTAGAGAGGGCCGAGACCTGTGAGGGGATCCGACAGACCTAACAGTTTGTCCAGAAGGCTAGCCGCAAACATAAAGATTACGTTAAACAATACGAACATCCAGTATTCCTGCCTGCGGGCCCTGCCATTGAAGTCCGCGTATTGTTTGAGTACTTTTAAATACCAGTTCATTATTGAAAAGTTAAGGTGAATTTCCTACTCGTCTGGCTTTTCGGAATCGCCCCGTTTGTATGGTTGCTGGTCTCCATCTGGTGATAACTTCAGAAGCTCCTGACACTCTCGTAAAAGCTCAGGTCCCGGGAAGTTTTAAGTGACGTATAAATATTGACGGCCGGAATATAAAAAAATAAAGTATGCGAGTTGACTAAGTTGCCTAAATATGACGGATTATTTATCGTCTGGTCCTCCATAGGGCCGGCATCCTCCTCCGTGAGGCATTCTGTGCGGGTTCCTTCTTTAGGTCAGGGCAGGGAAAAATTTAGCTTGTTCCCCGGAGAATCTTCATAAAATCTGAACAAAAAACCAGGCCGATTGTTTCTAAAAAAGATGACTTCATTTGCAACCTGTTACTATGACGCAAATTAAAATTAACAAAACATATCTAGTTATTCTTCTCGGTATTCTGGCCGCTCTTAGTCCCTTTACGATCGATATGTATCTTCCGGCTTTCGGAAGGATAGCGGAAGATTTCGGCACCGACGAAAAGCATGTAGCCTTTACGCTGACTTCCTATTTTGCCGGCATTGCGGCAGGACAGTTGTTATATGGTCCTATCGTAGACAAATATGGTCGTAAAAAGCCCCTGCTGACCGGGTTGTTTATCTATTCAATAGCAGCACTCGGCTGTGCGTTGTCTCCCGATATATGGACCATGATCGGTATGCGCCTTTTACAGGCTTTGGGAGGGTGTGTCGGAATGGTGGCCTCAAATGCTGTTATCAGCGATGTTTACGAACCCAATGAAAGGGCTAAAGTCTATTCCTCCATTATGCTGGTAATGGGTGTAGCCCCCCTGATCGCACCGAGCGTTGGCAGCCTCTTCCTGGCAAAGGCCGACTGGAACTATATATTTTATTTTCTTACTTTTTTCTCGTTATTCGTCATTGCGCTTATCTATTTTTTTCTTCCCGAGACCAGCCGGTACATGCACAACAACCGGCTCAGGGCAAAAGCAATAGGCCGCGGCTATTTTGAGATCCTGGAGAACCGGAGCTTCCTGTTTTATACGCTGGCAGGAAGCCTTTCGATGTCGATCCTGTTTGCCTATGTATCTTCGGCGTCCTTTATATTCCTGACGATCTACAAGCTGGATAAGGCAAGCTTTTCGATCCTGTTTGCCGTGAATGCTACCGGGCTGATTGCGGGTAACTATCTTAACGGCATACTCACCAGGCATTTCCATTATATCCGGATAGCCAATGTTGCTTCCCGGGCGCTGGTCGCAGTTACCCTTGCTGCGGTGCTGCTGGTGTATTTTTATCCGGGTGTAGGCTACCAATGGCTGGGAGCCGGTATTTTTTCAATTATGTTCCTGAGCGGCCTGATCAATCCTAATGCTACAGCCGCTTCGCTGGCGCCGTTTACGGCAAATGCCGGCGGCGCCTCCGCGTTGGGCGGTGCTATGAGGATGGGAACAGGCGCGCTCGTCGCGGCAGCTATCGGGACACTACAGGGCGAGAGCGCCGTTACGATGTTTACGGTTATGCTTGTACTGGCAGTTTCCGCATCCGCGCTATTGGGGGCTGCACCGCGACAGACCAGCGTGAAGACGGCGGAAGAAATGGAAGCGGTATGATGCCTACATGAAAAACACCCATATATATTTATGATCCTGGTCATTGACGAATAAGCAGGATAATAGGTACTTCGCTGCCTGTTATCAAGACTAAATCAGATATGATTCATTCATTTCATATACCAGTGCTGGGGCTTGCCTATTCGGTCGATACACCCGTAAAGGTAGCGCCCCTCGGTATCTCTTCCGTAGCTTCGATTGTAGACGATATTCTCCTGGAACGTATGCGCGAGCACTACGCAAATCAGGAGGGGTTTCACTTTGAACCCGTTTCCGATAAAATTCCGGGCTTCCGCTCGAAGAGGGTTACGGCCTATCTTGACATGATGCAGGGGCTGATCGACGAGCGTTTTGAGCAAATCCGTTCTTCGAAACTGGCAGAGGGAGGCCAGCTTGCCCGCTACTTCGAACTGCTTCCCGATTCGTCTTCTTTAAAGCAGGAATACGCCCGATGGCTTGGAATGGAGCCGGGCAGTAAACGCGATGAATTGGAAAGCGATCTGAAAAGCAGGATGAAAAAGGGGGCGGTCGACGTCAATATCATGGCAAAGGTCGACAAGCTGAATTACGGCGAGGATGGAGAGGCGATCAACAGCGATGCCCTGGAATCGTTGAAAGGGTTTGCCGACAGCAGGCTCGAATCGTCGGTAGTGCTATCGGCCGGCATGAACCCGCGGCTGTACAGCTACCTGGAGAATTTTCCTGACTTTTTTCCCGACAACCAGGGGTATATCAGGAAACGCGTCATACTGAAAGTAAGTGACTACCGTTCAGCGCTTATCCAGGCAAAGTTCCTGGCCAAGAAAGGAGTATGGGTTTCTGAGTTCCGCATCGAGTCCGGCCTTAACTGCGGCGGTCACGCGTTTGCTACCGAAGGGTACCTTCTGGGGCCTATACTGGAAGAATTCAAGATCAGGCGTACCGAAATGATAGGGGAGCTGTTCGGGCTTTACCGGAAAGCGCTTTCAGAGAGAGGGATAGAATGCACACGACCGCCGCAAATGAAGATTTCAGTGCAGGGCGGGATCGGCACTGCAGAGGAAAGCAGATTCCTGCTGGAACATTATGAACTCGATGCAACCGGCTGGGGAAGCCCTTTCCTGCTCGTACCCGAAGCCGTCAATATCGACGACGAAACGATGCTGCAGCTCGCTGAGGCCGGAAAAGACGACTATTACATCAGCGGCTCATCGCCTTTGGGCGTTCCGTTCAATAATTTCCGGTTCAGTGCGGCGGAAAAACAGCGGCTCGAAAGGATCGCGCAAGGCAGGCCGGGAAGCCCCTGTACAAAAAAATACCTGGTATCGAATACAGAGTTCACAAAAGAACCTATTTGTACCGCGTCGAGAAAATACCAGGCCCTCAAGCTGAAACAGCTTCAGAACGCTGGACTGTCGGAAGAAGAATACCGGAAGCAGGCTGATGAGGTAATGGAAAAGCTATGTCTTTGCGAAGGCCTGGTCACTGCGGCGTATATCAGGAACGATATATCGAGGAAAAAGAATACCACTGCTGTCGCGGTCTGCCCGGGCCCTAACCTGGCGTACTTTTCAAGGATATTCTCGCTCGATGAGATGGTCGCGCATATTTACGGCAAGGTAAACCTGCTGATGAACGCCAGCCGTTCGAATATGTTTATCAATGAGCTGAATTTATATATGGATTACCTCAAAAAAGATATAGAGACGAACCTGCAGACCCTCACCGATAAAAAGCTGAAATATTTCACGAAGTTTAAAGAGCAGTTGCAAAACGGGATCCAGTATTACAAGGAGCTGATTCCCGTGATAACCAACCAGACAGAAGCTTATCGTCTTAAAATGATGGAGGAACTGCAGGAGATTGAAGCGAAGCTTGCCGGTCTTCGCATAGCGGGGCAGGTTTAAGAGAGAAGCTTTTTGCGTTTCTGAGAATCGCTTTCAGTAGATTTTCTCCTGTCCGGCTTTTGTACTTGGGCTGTGTGAAGCCCGTAAGCATTCTGAAAGCAAAGAATTTTCGGACAGATGAATACCCGCAGAAATTTTCTCAGAAAAACGTCGCTCATAGCCGGAGGGGCTGTTTTGGGCGCTTCGCCAACAAGCCTGGCTTTTCCCTATACCACCGGCAAAGTAGCTCCGGCCGATCAGCTCAATATCGGTACTATCGGTATAAAAGGCATGGGATGGTCTAATACACGTTCGGCGCTGAAAATACCCGGGGTCAATCTCGTCGCAGTTTGCGATATAGACCCGGGGGTAATAGCCGACAGGATGAAAGACCTGGAGGAAATGAAGCCCGGCGCTTCGGCGCGGGTAAAGAAATACGGAGACTACAGGCAGTTGCTTGACGACAAGGATGTGGATGTAGTGATAGTGGGCACCCCCGATCACTGGCATGCGCTGCAGATGATACACGCCTGCGAGGCGGGAAAGGATGTGTATGTCGAAAAACCTGTCGGTAACTCCATAGAAGAATGCCGCCGTATGGTGGCAGCTCAGAAGCGTTATGGAAAGGCTGTCCAGGCAGGGCAGTGGCAGAGAAGCCAGCAGCATTTCCGCGATGCGGTAGATTTTGTACAGGGTGGCCAGCTCGGTAATATACGCACTGTTAAAGTCTGGTGCTACCAGGGATGGATGAAACCCGGACCGGTAGTCCCCGATAGTGCGCCTCCGCAGGGCGTCGATTACAAACAATGGCTTGGTCCTGCACCGGTAAGACCTTTTAATTCCAGCCGTTTTCATTTTAATTTTCGTTGGTTCTGGGATTATGCCGGTGGATTGATGACCGACTGGGGAGTACACCTCATCGATTATGCGTTGTTAGGAATGAAGGCCGATCTGCCCAAAAGCATTGCTGGGCTGGGAGGCCGGTTTGCCTATCCCGACCTGTATGAGGAAACTCCCGATACGCTCACCACCCTCTATGAATTTGATAAGTTCAATATGGTATGGGACTCTGCGATGGGAATCGACAATGGTTCCTACGGCAGGGACCACGGCATTGCTTATATCGGCAATAACGGGACGCTTGTACTCAACAGAAGCGGATGGGAAGTGATCGAAGAAAAGAAGGGCGAGCAAAAAGTGAGCAAGCCTTTTGTGGAACGAAGTGATAACGGGCTTGACAAGCATTGGGAGAATTTTGTGGATGTGGTCAAAACCCGCCGGTTTGAAAAACTCAACTGCCCGATCGAAGCCGGCGCTCACGTCGCCACCGTTGCCCAGATGGGAAATATCAGTTACCTGACGGGCCAAAAGCTGGTATGGGACCGTATCAAAGGAAAGTTTACCGATGAGGCGGCCAATAAAAAATACCTTGAGAAGCCTTATCACAACGGTTATAAACTACCTAAGATATAGGAGATACTGTTCAGGAGCCGCCTACCGTATCGTCGTATATATTGTGAAAACTCTAAATTTGTTTGTTGTCGTGACGGATATATGGTTTTCATTAGGTTTCTGGTGCTGCTGTTATGTGTTTTGCCCTGCTGTTTGTTCGGCCAGGAAAAATCTTCGCTTACGACCGCTGAAAAGGATAGCATCCGTTATACCCGGCTGAAAGAAAGGTTTTACAAGCGTAAGATCACTAAAAGTATCTACCGGCTTTTCTTTAACGATGTATATAACCGTAAAAAATCCTCCGGGGAAGTAGTCAATATAGATACAAACCCTTTCGACGAATATGCCGGCCTGACCATAAGGAAGATCGATATCCGCCAGTTGAATATGCTGGGCGAATCGGTGCACGACACCAATCGCATAAGCAACAGGTTCCAGACCTTCGTTAGTACGAAGCTTCACCGGAATACCAGCCAGCAGGTAATCCGGAAGTCGATGCTACTGTTTTCCGAAGGCGATTTTGTAGATCCTGTGCTGTTCCTGGATAACGAGCGTATCCTCCGTCAGAATAATGCGATACTCGATGCACGTATCATTGTCGTACCTATCCAGGGCGACCTTAACCGCGTGGATGTCCTTGTCCTCCTGCAGGACATCTGGCCGATTATCCCGGAAGGGAGCTTCGGTGGGTTCAATAGTTTCAGACTTGGAGTGACCAACCACAATGTACGCGGCTGGACGCACTCCAATACAATATCTGTCCGTTGGCGCGAGGTCGATACCCTGCAACAGTTGGGTATGAGAGTCATTTATACAATGCCTTATATCGGCAGATCGCTCGTTTCAGGGCAGATGGGCGTGATCTGGGAAAGGGATCTGAAGCACCAGTTTTTACGGTTTTCAAGACCTTTTCTGTCAATCGAAACCGTTCACGCCGGAGCAGTGGAAACGGGGCTGAAGGAAATAAGGGAATACAAAAAAGAAACGGATAATATAGAACGGACGATTACCTATACTTCCAGGTACGGGTACTATGACTTGTGGTACGGGCGTGCTTTCCGTTTCAATACTTCGTCAGCAAACCCGAATAAGAGGCTGGTGGCAGCAGCCAGGTATTACAAATATCGCTATCTTAAAAGGCCGGAGGTTACGGTCGACAGCAACCGCGCATATTGGAACCAGAGTGCCTTTTTACTTAGTTTCGGGTATTCCGACAGGAACTACTTCAGAGACCTGCTGATTTTCGGTTTCGGACGTACGGAGGACGTCCCGGTAGGGAGCATGATGACGTTTACTCTCGGCCGCGATATGACCGAATTCGGAAGCAGGGGATACGGAGGCGTAAGATTTTCGAAGGGAGGGTACCTGCCGCAAAACCTGGGGTATATATACGGCCTGGTAGATGCGGGCAGTTACCTGCAGCTGAAGAAGGTACACCAGGGGGTTTTAAGTACATATATGAATTACTTTACCCCGCTGCTGCCGGTGGGGCTCAGCCAGGTACGCCAGTTTGTCAATTTTCGCTATACGCAGGGATTCAAACGTGATGCGCTGGAATATATCAATCTTACCGACGAATACGGGATCAGAGGTGTGTTTTCAGACCGGTTGGTAGGGAAAAAGCGTCTTAATATCGGGATGGAAACAGTGCTTTTTACACCGGGAAGTTTCCTCGGCTTCAGGGGAGCGCATTTTGTTTTTGCCGATTTCGGACTTATTGCCAATACCGATAAACTCTGGAACGGAAGGCTCTACCAGGCATACGGAGCGGGTGTAAGGTTGCGCAACGAACATCTTACTTTTAAAACCATTGAATTCAGGCTGGCCTATTATCCGAACATCCCCACGCTTTCTTCCGACTGGCGCTTCCGGGTGTCAGGCATGACCACGCTGAGATTACAGGATTTCGATATGTCCGCGCCGGAAATCGTTCCTTTCAGGTGAGCTTACCCGCGGGCCAGCTCCTGGGAACGGTTCCTGGCGGCAAAAATCCCTTCCTGTAGGTTGGCATCGATATCGCCTTCCCCGAAACGTTTCAGCGCAGCCTCGGTGGTCCCCCCTTTCGAGGCTACCGCCTGGATCAGCTCATCCAGTGATTTTTCCGCATTATTGATAAGGTGATAGGAACCGAGCATGGTTTGCTTTACCAGCAACGCGGATACCGAGTCGTCAAATCCCATTTTTTTGCCCGCTTCGATCATGGATTTTACAAGGTAGAAAAAATAGGCCGGGCCGCTCCCACTAAGGGCAGTGACGGCGTCGAGCATGGTTTCGTCTTCCAGGTAAACCGACCGGCCGGTAGCATTGATAAGATTTTCTACTTTCCTGAGCAGCGTATTTTCTACTTCAGAGGTCGAGGTGTAGGCCGTGATACCCATTCCAAGCATGGCAGGAGTATTGGGCATGGCCCTTACAATGCGGTGATGGTTCAAAGTAGCCCGTATCCGTTCTATTGCAATCCCGGCCATGATAGAAAGAACAACCTGGTCAGGCTTCAGGACTTCCTTCAGAGCGGCTCCTACAGTCGCGAAATCCTGGGGTTTTATAGAGAGAATGACCAGGTCATAGTCGCCCAGCTGACCGTCGATGACGCCGGTAAGCACGCCGGGTTTGAAGCTTTCCCGAAGCCCTTCCAGCCTGTCGACGCTTTTTTCTATCAACAGGAAGTCAGATGTCTTTACCAGGTCATACTTCAGGAAAGCATTGGCAAATGCCATTCCCATATTGCCGCAGCCGACGATTGCTATTTTCATTGATGTGAGGATTGATTGATGGGGTGATGGGGTGATGTGAAGATGTGAAGATGTGAAGATGTGAAGATGTGAAGATGTGAAGATGTGAAGATGTGAAGATTATTCAATCAGCTAATCATCATATCAACTAATCACCACATCGTTTAATCACCACATCGTTTAATCACTTCAGGAGTTCTTCAAGTTTCTTCTCAAGCGCCAGGCCGCGGAGGTTTTTTGCTATGACGCGGCCCTCCTGGTCTAATAGGTAAGTGGCCGGGATCCCGTTAACGCCATACTGAACCGCAACATCCGAGCTCCAGTATTTGAGGTCAGACCCGTGAACCCAGGTAAGATTATCGTCTTTGATCGCCTTTAACCAGGCATCTTTATCCCGGTCGAGTGATACCCCGTATATCTCGAAGTTTTTGTTTTTATATTGTTCGTACAATCTTACAACATTGGGGTTTTCTTTGCGGCACGGTCCGCACCACGATGCCCAGAAGTCCAGCAATACATATTTGCCCCTTAGAGACGACAATGAGACCTGCTGCCCGTCAGGGGCGTTCAGTGAAAAATCAGGTGCTATATCCCCGATTCCGACACCCCTGATCCGCTTTACCCCCGCTATAAATGCCTGGGCATATTTGGGAGACGGATTTTCCTTCTGAAGCTTATCGGAGAGCCCTTCCAGGACCGGAAGATCAGTCTGGGCATTGAGAAAATTATTGGCAGTAAATACGGCGATAAAAGAAGCGCCCATTCCGGGAAGCATGGTTTTGATCTGGTCCATTAGCTCCCGTTCGGCTTTTTCGAACCTGCCCTGTATTTCGTTTATTTTTTTCTGGTCATTTTTAAGGCTTGCCTTTTCGTATTCTTCGTTCCAGGCAGTCACTTTACTCCTCAAACCGGACACAAGCCCGAGTATCTTGTTGTAATACTCCATATTGGCCGACCCGGTAATGCTGCCTGAGGTCAGCACCCCATCTTCATTAGTGTCTTTGGCATCGCCTGTCAGGGAGAAGGTTTCTCCACCTTCCGCGAGGAAGTTAAGCCTCTGCGTGTTGCCGAGATTGATCTGGTAAACATTTCCGCCGTCAGACTCGGTCCTGGTGAAATGAAAGGCGCCTTCCTGGTCAAGGCTGGTAGAATCCAGGAGCACAGGGTTTTGAGCAGCGCCAAGCTGAAGATATACTTTGGTGCCTGGAGTGCCGTTCTTGAATTTTCCGTTGATGGTAAAAGACTTAGGAGCAGGAGTTTGCTGGGCAATGCCTGCAGTCGAAAGAAGCAGGGCCAGCATTCCGGCCAGCCATTTGGTGTATGATCCAATCATGACCGTCAGTTTAATTTTTTATTCAAAATCTGGTTTACAAGTTTCGGGTCTGCCGTGCTTCCCGTCTTTTTCATCACTTCTCCTACAAAAAGCCCGATAAGCCCTTTTTTCCCTTTTTTAAAGGCGGCCACTTTATCCGGCATATTACCCAGCACTTCATCTATCAACGTTTCAAGTTCCCCCGTATTGCTGTTTTGAATCCAGTTATTTGACTCGGCGACGTCCCTGGGATGCTGATCCGGGTTTTCAAGCAGTGCGGGGAAGAGTTTCTGAGTTGCAATCGTATGACTGATGAGCCCGCTTTCAATGAGCCCGACAACCTGGGCTATCGTTTCGGCCGCTACCGGGAAACGGGAGATGAGTGTTCCGGAGTCATTCAGATATGAACGTATAGGGCCCATCATCCAGTTGGAAGCAGTTTTGAAATGACTGGTATGTACACATACGGATTCAAAATAGGCTGCTTGCTCTTTTTCGTCGCTGAGCACGGCGGCATCGTAGTCAGGCAGGCCGTACCTGGTCATCAGCCTTTCCTTTACCTCCCAGGGCAGCGCGGGCATTTTCTCCCGGATTCCGTTCAGCCATTCTTCCGAAATAATGACCGGGCTGAGATCGGGATCAGGAAAATACCGGTAGTCGTTCAGCGTTTCTTTCAGCCGCATGCCGTAAGTTCTTTCCTTGTCGACATCATACATGCGGGTTTCCTGGATAATGGTCTCTCCGCGGTCGAGAAGCTCAGCCTGCCGGGCCTGTTCATACTCGATGGCCCGCATAATATTGCGGATCGAGTTCATATTCTTTATCTCCACCTTTGTGCCGTAAGCCTCCTGTCCTGCAGGTCTTAACGAAATGTTGACATCGGCCCGCAGCGAGCCTTCCTCCATATTTCCGTCACTTATTTCCAGGTAGCGCACGATACGCCTGATCTCGGTCAGGTAGGCGCCGGTTTCTTCAGGCGAGCGGAGGTCCGGTTCGGACACAATTTCAATAAGAGGGGTGCCGGCGCGGTTATAATCGAGCAGGGTGTCGGTATGGCTGCCGTCGTGCACGGACTTCCCGGCGTCTTCTTCCAGGTGGGCGTGATGCAGCCTGATTACTTTTTCTTCTCCGCCCCGGGGAATGATCCTGACGACGCCTCCCACGCATACGGGGGCCTTGTCCTGGGTGATCTGGTAACCCTTCGGAAGATCTGGATAAAAGTAGTTTTTCCGGTCGAAAACAGTTTTCCGGCTGATATCGCTTCCGCAGGCAAGGCCGAACCTGATACCGAGCTCGATAGCCTTTCTGTTGAGCTTGGGCAGGGTGCCGGGTAATGCCAGGGTAAGTCTACCGATATTCGTATTAGGCTCCGAACCGAAAAGATTGTAATCCGAAGCAAAGATTTTTGATCCGGTAAGCAGCTGGCAATGTACTTCCAGGCCTATTACAGTTTCGTATCTTTCGGATACGTTTGCAGATTGTTTTTGAGAATCGTTTGTAAGCATATCTGCTTCAAAAATACAACAAAAACTTGTTTGGGAGAGTCTGGTCGGCTAAACTTCCTAACTTTGCAGTCCAGTACAACAGTTTTATTCAGTAACCTTCTTTAATAAAGTGGAAATAACTCCCGAAATGTTGCATAAGATAGCTCATCTCGCCCGCCTGGAAATAAAGCCGGAGGAAGAAGCCGAGCTCACCCGGGGCTTGGGAGAAGTTTTAAACTGGATGGAAGAGCTGACCGGGGTGGATACGGAGGGTGTCGAACCTCTTACTCATATTACGGGTGAAACAAATGTATGGCGGGAGGACATTCCGAAAAATGACCTGGCACGGGAGGAGGCATTGGAACTGGCCCCGCAACGGACGGAGCTATATGTAAAAGTGCCGAAAGTGATCGAATAACGGGTTCTTTTTTGTTCCTTGTTAACATCCGGAGCCTTACATTTTATAGCTTACCCCTCGCTAATACAGCAACATCAATGTCGCTATCACGGTCAGTACGATCATGACCTTCCGGAATTGCTTCTCCGGGATTATTTTGACCAGCTGTATGCCTGTAACAGCCCCTATAGCCAGGAAAGGGATGGTAGAAAGGCCGAGCAGCAGGGTCGGAATATCGAGGTTGTCCCAAACCCATATCTGGAGCGGCATTTTCAGCATATTGACGATCATTACAAACCAGGCGCCGGTACTCACGAACGCGATTTTCGGAAGACGCATCGAAAGCAGGTATACCGTTACGATCGGTCCGGCTGCATTCCCGATCATTGTAGAAAAACCCACCATTAGCCCGAAGAACGGAGCATAAAACCTGGAAGAGGTTACAGATTCTATATTGGTTTTTCTTTCCGACCAGAACAGAACGACAAGGCCAAGGGAGATACAGACCGCCATCAGGATACGAAACCCTGAAGAAGGAATATGATTGCCGACAACCAGCGCGAGCCCGAGCCCTGCGACAGTCCATGGCAGCAGGCTTACTATGTTCCTGATCCTGAACTCTCTCCGGTAGTAAACCACGGCCATCAGGTCGGCAAGGCAAAGGATGGGAAGAAGCACACCTGTAGAGGCCTTGGCTTCGAAAAGAAACGCAAGAATAGGGACTGACAAGGTGCCGATACCTTGTATCCCGGTTTTGGACATCCCGATAAGGACAGCGCAGGTATAAAAAAGGATATATTCCGTCTGGCCGTGAAGAAGGCCTTTCATAGTTTCAAGATGTTCCAAAGAGAGGTCGCGGTTTAGGATATAAAATTGAGATCAGGACACTTAATTACCAGTCTTCCAGTTCATCGCGAAGCATTCTTTCGGCACGGCGAAGCTCGTCCAGAGTTTTGGCCTGCCCCAGTGCATCTGCCAGAGCCTGTCCAAGCTGGTATGTTTCCAGCGCTTTTTCAGACTGGCCCAGGTCTGTGTAAAGCTTGCCGGCCTGGTAATAAGCGGGCAGGTAGTTGGGATGCCATTTTAAGAGTCCTTCCAGGTAGTAAAGCGCTTTTTGGCGATCGTTAGCCAGGTATTCCATAGCCAGCGCATAAATATTGAAAGGATCGTTCGGGTCTTCGCGGTAGTATTCAAGAAGGAGTTCCAGTCGGCTGGGTGTTGACATAAATAAATTATTATGCTTGCATACTGTTTGTATTTTTCTATTTATATTCGCAATCTATAGTTCTGAATCTTTACAATCAAATTACAGGGAAATGAAAATACTTGTTTGTATTACCAACGTACCCGATACTACCGCGAGGATTTCGTTTACGGATGGAGATACCAAGCTCAATAAGGCCGGCGTACAGTACATAATAGGGCCTTATGACGACTATGCGCTGGCGAGAGGGGTGGAGCTGAAGGAGCAGTCCGGCGGAACGCTTACCGTTTTAAATGTAGGGCCGGCAGACGGCGAGCCGCAGATCCGGAAAGCCCTGGCGATAGGGGCAGACGACGCTATCAGGGTGGATGCTGAGCCGGTCGATTCGTTTTTTGTGGCGGAGCAGATCGCGCACGTAGCCCGTCAGAACGGATATGACCTTATATTGATGGGGAGAGAATCGATAGATTTTAACAGCGGCCTCGTCCACGGACTGGTAGGGGAGCTTTTGGGGATCCCGTCTTATTCGCCGGTGATGAAGCTTGATATCGAAGGAGGAAAAGCATCGTTTGCCAGGGAGATAGACGGTGGAAAGGAATACCTGGAGGCCGATCTGCCGCTGATCCTGGGTTGCCAGGAGCCTATTTCAGAATGGAAAATTCCGAATATGAGGGGGATTATGACTGCCCGTACGAAACCCCTCCAGGTCTTGGAACCTGTCCCGACGGAAGAGCTTACCGTACTTGAGAAGTATGAGCTGCCGCCGGCCAAAGGCGCCTGCAGGATGATCCCGGCTGAAGAGGCTGAAACGCTGATCAGGCTGCTGAAAACAGAAGCGAAGGTTTTATAATCTGAAAAAAATACATTTGATCATGTCCGTACTAGTTTTTTTAGAAACAGATAAAGGGATTATTAAAAAGACCTCACAGGAAGCCATTGCATACGGGGCGGCAGTAGCTTCGGCAACAGGGGGCACGGTAACCGCTCTTGCTTTAGGCGAGGGCGACGCTTCCGAGCTGGCCAAAGCGGGCCGTTTCGGCGCAGCCAAAGTATTGCACGCCGCCGATCACAGGTTAAACCAGGAAAATAGCCTCGCTTATGCAAGCGCACTTGTACAGGCCGTAGAAGCTACAGGCAGCACAGTGGTGATTCTTGCCAAATCGGGTATAGGTGATGCGGTTGCGGCACGTGCGGCAGCCCGGCTGAAAGCTGCTATTGTGTCGGGAGCTACGGAACTGCCTGACACGCAGGGTGGTTTCAGCGTCAAAAGGAGTATATATACAGGAAAGGCATTTGCGACAGTGGAAATGAAGGCGCCGATCAAGGTGATAGCCATCCGCAAGAATGCTGTCGATGTGCAGGAAGGCGTAGGTACCGCGGTGGTAGAATCATTCAACCCGGTATTCGGCGACAACGATTTTAAAGCCACGGTAACGGGAAGCGAAAAGGCGGGGACCGAGCTATCCCTGACCGATGCCGATATAATTGTATCGGGCGGCAGAGGAATGAAAGGGCCGGAAAACTGGCAGCCTCTGCTAGACCTGGCGCAGGCACTGGGAGCGGCTACAGGTTGCTCGAAGCCTGTTTCCGATCTTGACTGGAGGCCACATCATGAGCATATAGGACAAACGGGCATTAAAGTAGCTCCGAACCTGTACATAGCCTGTGGAATTTCAGGTGCTATCCAGCATCTCGCCGGGGTAAACGGCTCGAAATGTATCGTGGTGATTAACAAAGATCCGGAAGCTCCTTTCTTCAAAGCTGCGGATTACGGGATAGTAGGCGATGTTTTCGAAGTGCTGCCCCGCCTGACGAAGGCAGTGAAGGAGGGGTAGCGATTATATCGGGCTGGCGGGGGTTTTCCTTCTAAGTTGGGTAGGAGGAAAACCGTTCGCTTTTTTAAATGCTGTGGTGAAATTTGAGGTATTCTGATAACCCAGTAAAGTGGAAATCTGATGTATTGACAATTCCGTATCGGCGAGATATGTTTTCGCCTGGCGCATTCTCAGATTCTGCAAATATCCGAAAACCGTGTACCCAAATATGCTTTTGAAGCCCGATTTAAGTTTTGTCTGGTTAATGCCTACCATCCGGGCCAGTTCCGGAATTGTGTAGGGCTTGTCCAGGTTTTCCTGAATCAGCGTTACCACATGGTGAAGGTTGTCCCGGTCAACCCGGCTCAGCGGGATGCCTGCTTTCTCCGGCTCCAGTTCATGATGTAGTAGTGCTATAAGCTCAAACACCTTTGACTCGAGGTAAATACGTCTCGTCAGTCCCTCGAACTTGCAATTCTTCATATCAGCCAGTGTGTCGTATATGCCTGGCGTAACCTGGATTCCGTTTTCGGAAAGATAGCCGCTACGGTCATTATCGATTCTTTGAATAAAAGCGTCCATAGCTCCGGATTCTCCTGCATACTTTTCTATCATGCCCATAGGCAGATGGACGTCGAATGTATTATAGGCTATAGTCTTTCTGAAGAATATCTCAGCCTCGTTATCTTCTGCTGAAAGAAAAGCTATGTTGCCTGACTTCCGTGGCGCTCTATTGACTTTTTTTCGCTTATCCTTAAAGAAAATATCATGGTCTGAAAGATTAAAGCGGATTTCGAGCAAGGATGACGGTCCCTCTCCTAATATACGGGTATCCTCTTCCAACTGATAAGTCCCCTGCAGAATAGATATACCATCTTTCAGCGTTTGTTCCTGATAATATATTTCCCCCTTGGGAAAATCAAGCCGAATGCGCTGCCCCCTATCGTTACCTTCATCCTGCTGCTCCATTTCTGAAATTTCGAAAGAAGCAAAATCCGAACTTTCTATTGAATAAATCATCTCGATACTTCCTTTTTCATAACAAAGACACCCACTTTCATAAATAGCGGCACTAGTGAACGGTCTAACTTTGCCGCTCGTAAAGTTATTTATAATAAGTTTAAATAAAATAAATGTTTCGGATAATCTTGGTATGCCTCCTGTTTAAGCAGACTCTGATCGCCTGTCCGGTTCATATTAACATTCGGGATAAAGATCGCAATCCCTTGTCAAAGGTTACGGTAATCGCCGGAGGAGAGCGCCAGGGAGATACCAACCCATCCGGGTATGTGCAGCTGTCATTGAAAGAGGGGAGCCATACTTTGGTATTTCAGATCAGCAATGCGGAAATCATAAGGTTCAGGATTGAGGTATCTTGTCTTTCGGAGAACAGGTTTGAGTTTATTGTCAATCCCGATACAGTAGGGGTCATCGATTTGGATGAGGTAGTAATCCAGGCTGCCCCCGATAAAAAGGTTATCGATCAGTCTCCGTTCTCGGTCAGAACTATAAATATCAGGCAAGAGCATCATAAGGGTGGCGATATCGGGGAGGTATTGAACAGGGCTTCCGGTGTACGTCTGAGAAGTGACGGAAATATTGGCGCGCCGGTGCAGATAAGCCTGGGTGGTTTACAGGGAAAAGCCGTGAGGATGTTTAAAGACGGCATCCCTGTCGAGCTTTTTGGGCATGGCTTCAGCCTGGGTACGATCCCGACCAACATGCTGGAGCGGGTGGAAATCTATAAGGGAATCATGCCGCTATACCTGGCATCGGATGCACTCGGGGGAGGTGTTAACCTGGTTTCCAGGAAAATAGACGAGCCCATTGCAGAAGTTTCATACGAGGCGGGCTCATTTAATACCCATCGTGCAACCGCGCATTTCCTGCGGCAAAACAAAACGAAGAAATGGTACGGAGGAGCAAGTAGTTCCTTCAATTATTCAGACAATAGTTACAAAGTGCATGTACCTGTATATGATATGGAGACCGGCGTCAGCCAGTACCATGATCTCAGGCGATTCCACGATGCAACCCGATCATTGTATCTGGAAGCTTATGCTGGTATTCAGAACAGAGACTGGGCTGAAGATCTGCATATTACGCTTATAGGATCGGACTTTTACAAAGAAATCCAGCATGACGCTGAAATGAATAAAGTTTATGGAGAACCCTTTTCCAGGGAAAAAAACGTAGCTGCTTTAATCAATTATAAAAACGACTTTTTCGACCAACGGTTAAAAGTCACCTTCCTGAACAGCTACAGCTATTTCTATACCCGGTTTATTGATACGGCAACGGTCAGGTACGGATGGGATGGTAATGTTATAGCAGGTAATCTCCACCGGGGAGAGATTAGCCTTGGAAACAACCAGCAACTGAATTATCATTTCACATCGTCCAGATTAGGGATCTCCTATAAGCTTTCCGACAATCATTCTCTGGATTTTAATGAGCTATACTACCGGCAAAACCGGAAAGGGAGTGATCCATTGGGTGCTATTTCCGCCATCGAACGGATTGACGTTTTGACTGTGCCGGCTATTTACAGCAAAAACATAACAGGGCTTGGCTTACGTTCCACCTGGCTGCGAAAACGGTTGGAAAGCATCGTTGCCGTCAAACATTATCACTTCAACACCGCCGGTTACACTACCGATAATTTTGGTCTGGGCTGGCGATCCAGAAGTAGGGGACAGCAATTGGGGTATCTGGCCGGTATCAGGTGGAGCAGCCGTCGCTACCAGTTAAAGGCCTCTTATGAAAACGCAAACCGCCTGCCTGATGAATACGAGATCTTTGGGGATGCCCGATTGGTGAAGGAAAATATGGATCTGAAACCGGAAAAGAGCCATAATATTAACCTTAATGCACGATATAGTGTAGTGGACGGAGCGCAAAGCTTCGCCGTGTCTACAGGGTTATTCTATCGGCATGTACGTGACATCATATTTTTGCAACTCGATATCCCATTCAATCGCTACATCAATTATGAGGAGGCTGAAATCAAGGGTGTCGAAATTGAATCGGATTACACACCCAATCGCTTTTTTGACCTGGGGTTAAACATCACCTACCAGGATATAAGAAGAGTAAACATACGGGAGCCTGTCTTCCGAAACCTCGAGGGATCTCGTATTCCCAATGTACCCTTCCTTTTTGGAAATGCCTGGATCAACACTCACTTTTCTAACCTTTTCAATAAAGAAGACCGCCTGGAAGTAAACTGGAACGCCGGCTATACCCATCGCTTTTTACTCCATGCTGTTTCAAAAAGCCAGGAGCCCACTCTTTTCGGCGGGGTAAAAAGCTTTCAGACTTCCCTGATTATCCCCCGCGACGGCAGGATTGGTCAGCTGGCTAACAACCTGGGTATTTACTATCATTTCTCTAACCACAAGGTGTCCGTTTCGGCCGAATGTCGGAACATTGGAAACGTCAGACTTTACGACAATTTCAACGTACAAAAGCCGGGTAGGTCCTATCATATCAAGTTTGTATACCATTTAATTTAATATTTTTTTCAGCATGAAACGAATTAGTTTGTTATTCCCCTTTATCTGGGGCCTTTTTTCGATAGCATTTCTGGCATCCTGCAGCAAAAAAGATGACGTTGCACCAGAGCCGAAGCCGGACGGCACCGAACTTCCTTCCAACGAAACCTGGATTGTTTACAATGCAAATGCCAGGTGGGCTGGTGGTATTTATGCCCTGAAAACAAACAAATCGAGGGAAATCAATCTGGCAAATGTCCCTTTCTATCAGATAAGCAGTTCTTTAGGCGGACGTACCCTGGGTAAAACGTTGTATCGTGTAAATAGCGCCTCGGGAGCACAGGGGATTTTGAAACTGGGGCTAGATGCTGCTGGTAAAGTAATAGAAGATAAGTTTTTACCTTCTCTCTCTACCAGATACATTTCCAATTATCTGGTGGTGAGTGCAACGGAGGGATATTACTGGGATGACGTAAGAGGCGGATTAAAAGTACAGAAGTTCAACCCTACTACCATGGAGAGAACCGGCGAGATCGATTTCAGTTCGCTGTCGGAAGGTTTGCCCAATGAATCTGCCGGACAGCTTGTCATCGCCAAGCGTGATGACAAACTGTACGTGGACCTCTTGCTGGGAACATTGGAAACCGGCAACTGGCAGGTGACACCCAAGACTCAGGAAGTGGCCATTGCCGTATATGATCTTACCGCAAACAGGATCCTTGGAGTTACCAGATTTCAGGGAACAACACATTTGAGTGTGTTTGTAGACCACGTGCTCTGGGGAATCGACGAGGTTACAGAAGATCTGTACTTTGTGGCGGTAGGAGATATGAAAGTTCAACCGCTTGAGTACTCTTCAAAAATACTCAGGATCAAAAAGGGTGCAACTACGTTCGATCCGGATTTTTCGATAAAAATAGATGACTATCAGTTTAAGGCCGAATTCAATCGTCTGTTTGTACACAATAATAAAATTTACACAACAATTCCTTCCCGTGCAGTATCCTACTATGGAGGCGGGCAACATGGAGTAAGCTACAGAAGTGATGTTTGGTATTGGAGCGAAATCGATATCGCTACGAAGAAAGCAAAGCGCCTCGATATACCTGCCGATAGCTTCTATGGTACTCAAAACCCGTTCCTTCATAACGGCGAAATCTATTTTCTGTCGAACAACACCACGGAGAACTTTTATGGTGTAAACCAGTATAACCCCACCACAGGTGTTATCAGGGAGACCTTCCGGTTAAAAGAAAGCGGGCGACTGAATGGCTTTAATATTATCGTTGACTAATGTGCATTTATCGGAAGACTTGCAGATCACTGCAGGTCTTCCGGTTTTAACGGGTCACGGTAAAATCCGTTCCTGTAATACTGAAGCTGTCGGCGTCCAGATGGGCCGGAAATCGTGTATGGAATTCGGAAAGCTTCTGCCTGGAAATGGTTACGACCGCTGTTTCCGGCTTGCTATCCAGTAAAAGTAATTGCCGGCCCGCAAAATCAAAAACAGCAGAGCCGCCGTCGTGAGCTACGCCTGAGGAGTCGTCACCGGTGCGGTTTACGCCTGCCACATAGCTGAGGTTTTCTATAGCTCTTGCTTTGAGCAGGGTTTTCCAGGCATCTGAGCGCGCTGCCGGCCAGTTGGCTACGTAGATCAACAGATCGTAAGGGGCGTCAGACAGGTTCCGGCTCCAGACAGGAAATCTCAGATCGTAGCAGATAAGCGGACATATTCTCCAGCCTTTCCAGGTGAGCAGGAGCTTCCGGGTCCCGGCAGTATACACTTCATGCTCTTTTCCCATTCGGAAAAGGTGCCGCTTATCATAATGCCCGTAAGTGCCGTCGGGAAACACGGCCATCAAACGGTTGTAGTAGGTGCTTCCCTCACGTGCAGCAAAACTGCCGATCACCAGGGCGCCGGTAGCCAGGGCCATCTGTTTCATCCACCGGGTAGTTACCAGGTTAAGCGGCTCGGATATTTTTTCGGGTCGCATGGAAAAACCCGTGGAGAACATCTCAGGGAGGATGATGATGTCTGCTTCATTTTTAAGCCTGTCCAGCTTTTCTTCAAGCTCTGCCAGGTTAGCCGGAATATCTTCCCAGTAGATATCGGTCTGCACCAGGGCTAATTTCAGCAGATCCTGAGTTTCCATGCCGTGCAGTTATTTTTTTTTATAAAATCTCATCTTGTAATCTGCATCCACGATTCCTTTTGAGATATTGCCGAGCTTCTTCCTGATCATCTGTTTTTTCAGCGCCGGAAGGTAGTCGACGAAAAGCTTGCCTTCAAGGTGATCATATTCGTGCTGGATGATACGCGCTGCAATTCCGGTAAATACCTCTTCATGTACTTCCCAGTCGGCATCCTGGTAGCGGATTTTTACTTCGGCCGGGCGGAAAACGTCTGCCCTGAGGCCGGGAATACTTAAACACCCCTCTTCAAAGGCCCAGGGATCGCCCGATTCCTCGATGATTTGCGGGTTTACAAAAACTTTTTTGAACCCGATCAACTCCGGGTTTTCAGGTTCGCCCTCATTTTCCTCATCTTCGTCATCTGCCATCGGCGAGCCGTCTACTACGAAAATACGTATATCAAGACCAACCTGCGGAGCGGCCAGGCCTACACCGGAAGCGTTGTACATGGTTTCAAACATATTTTCGGCAATGGTTTTTATATCCACCTCGCCTTCAGCAACCGGACGGGTAACTTTTCTGAGGATGGGGTCGCCGTAAGCGATAATCGGGTAAATCATTTTAAAGTATTTTGTAATGTCAGCCTGCAAATTTCGGGATAATGTTTGAAAAAGACACGGGGGATTAAAATAAGTTCACCCGGAAGCATGGTATTTGACGACAAAAACAGAGTATAACAAAGGATACAAAACAAAATGTTAAAAAAATGAGAAATTATTGCCTGAGCTCACTCCTTATCCTGCTTTGTTTGTTTTCTTGTGCACCGGCCGGCGCCCAAAAAGGATGGATTTCACTTTTTGACGGGAAGTCGCTTGACGGCTGGAAGGTGGGAGAGAACGCTTCTACCTTTTCGGTAGAGGACGGGGCTATAAAGGTTGCGGGACCTAAAGCACACCTGTATTATATGGGAAGCGTAAGCAATCACGTATTCAGGAATTTTGAATTTAAAGCCAGGGTTAAAACCACGAAAGGATCGAATTCGGGTCTTTATTTCCATACTCAGTACCAGGAAAAAGGATGGCCTGTTCACGGGTTCGAAGTGCAGATCAACAATACCCATGGCGATTATATCAAGACCGGAAGCCTTTATGAAGTGGTCGATGTCCGGGAGGTTTTTGTAAAGGACGATGAATGGTTTACCGAGCACATTATCGTGAAGGGAAATCATGTCGTTATTAAGATCAACGATACGGTAGTCGTTGATTACACACAGCCGGCCAATCCGCTGAGGGTAACCGAAGAGAGAAAAACACGGGTAATCAATCCCGGGACTTTCGCCATACAGGGGCATGACCCGAAAAGCGTGGTATACCTGAAAGATATCCAGGTAAAGATTCTGAAAGACTGAGTTACATTTCCATTGCATCCGGCCGAGCCAGGCAGTACGCGCGGCCGGGCGCAATGGAGCACTCCTACCTATTCATTCGACCCGAAAGGGAATTTCGAGAATGTTTCGGCAGCCATTGCGTCCTTGTGAAATTTTCCCAGGCAGTTTTTTTGATATTTACTTCCGAAATGAGACGGCGTGGCGTCGAGCTCCGCAGGTGACGGCCCTCCGTTTTTAAAGAAATAGACGGTGGTCGTGCCGTACTTGGTATAGGGCATCATCTGCCCGTACAGCTCCATTTCATTCCAGAGCGTATCCTCGACCGTAACCGCGTAGATGCGCACGACGGGGCCGGTATTATTGGGATTACGGTACATCGCGGTTTCCCGGAAGTTCCCGGGCAGAGTTTTCGTGTTTGGCTGCGTTACCGAGTCGATGATAAAATACGCGGCTGCGACGACGACTAGAATAAGCAGGATGGTTCTGGTACGCATAATTTTACCGGGTTGATCACATCTTCATACTAAGCGCAATACGTTTCCTGGAAAGGTCGACTTCGGTTACTTTCACCTTTACGACCTGCCGCAGCTTTACGACCTCGTTGGGGTCTTTTACAAACTTGTCGGCCATTTGCGAAACGTGCACGAGGCCGTCCTGCTTTACGCCTATATCCACAAATGCCCCGAAAGCGGTTATGTTGGTAACTATTCCTTCCAGCACCATTCCTTCCCTGAGATCTTCGGGCTTCCGGACGCTGTCGTCGAATTCAAATGGTTTCATTTGTTCGCGCGGATCGCGGGAGGGTTTTTCCAGCTCTTTGAGGATATCCTGCAGCGTGGGCATACCTACCTTTTCCGAGATATAGCCCTCCGGCCTGATCCGGCTTCTCACCTGCGGGTTCCGGATCAGCTCGGCAACGGTCGCACCGCAATCCCGGGCCATTGCCTCCACAATTTCATAACTTTCCGGGTGGACTGCGCTGTTGTCCAAAGGGTTTACGGCATTTTCAATGCGGAGGAAACCAGCCGCCTGTTCGAAAGCCTTGTTACCGAGGCGCGGTACTTTCAGGAGCTGTTCACGGGATTGAAAAATGCCGTTTTTCGACCGGTATTCTACTATATTCTGCGCCAGCGTCGGACCGAGGCCCGAGATGTAGCGTAGCAGGTGTTTGCTTGCCGTGTTGAGATTGACACCGACCTGGTTGACACACGATTCTACGGTGGTGTCAAGCGCCGACCGGAGTGCCGCCTGGTTGACATCGTGCTGGTACTGGCCGACGCCTATCGATTTGGGGTCGATTTTAACGAGCTCGGCCAGGGGATCCATCAACCTTCTGCCAATAGAGACCGCGCCGCGAACCGTGATATCCTGGTCGGGAAACTCTTCCCTGGCCACATCAGAAGCGGAATATATCGAAGCCCCCTGTTCGCTTACCAGGAAAACATGTACGGAATCCGATTTTTCAAGCGTACCCAGCGTCTTCCTGACAAAATCTTCCGTCTCACGCCCTGCTGTGCCGTTGCCTATGGCGATGGCTTCGATCCGGTATTTGTCGATAAGTGAGCGAAGCGCAGCCCTCGAAATATCGGGTTTATCGAAGGGGTAAATCACAGTCTCGGTCAAAAGATTGCCCTGGGCGTCCAGAACGACGGTTTTACACCCGGTCCGGTATCCCGGATCAATGGCGAGCACACGCTTTTGTCCCAGAGGCGGAGCAATGAGTAATTGCCTGAGGTTTTCGGCAAACACCCGGATGGCATAGGCGTCGGCCTTTTCTTTGGCAATATTGCCGAATTCAGTCTCGATCGAAGGTTTCAGCAACCGTTTGTAACTGTCTGTAACGGCCTTTTCCATTTGCTCCCTGCATGCGGGAGCCCCCCTGAGAAACAGCCTGTCGAGCGCCTCGTAAGCGCGGTTTTCATCGGGCGAAATGTCTACGCTGAGAAATCCCTCCTCCTCGCCGCGGCGTATGGCCAGCAGCCGGTGCGACGGGATACGGTTAAGCGGCTCCGAGAAGTCAAAATAATCCCTGTACTTGGCTGCTTCTTCCTCTTTTTTCTTTTTGACCTTTGAGGTAATGACTGCTCCGCGTTCAAAAGTATTCCTTATCTTGTTCCTGGCATCCGGGTTTTCACTTACCCACTCGGCTATAATATCTCTGGCGCCCTGCAGGGCAGATGCCGTGTCGGGCACGTTATCGTTCAGAAAAGCTTTCGCTCTTCTTTCTGGCTCACTTTCTTTTCCCGAGAAAATCGACTCTGCAAGTGGTAACAGCCCGTTTTCAACAGCTACTGAAGCACGGGTCTTCCTTTTCGGCCGGTAGGGCAGGTAGAGGTCTTCCAGGTCGGTTAGGATGAAGGTATTCTCTATTTTTGACCGGAGTTCCGGAGTTAGCTTTCCCTGCTCTTCGATACTTTTCAGGATCGTTTCTTTTCTCTTTTCAACCTCTTTCTGTTTTTCAAAAGCTTCTCTTACCGCGTTGATCTCCACTTCATTCAGTTCGCCGGTAGCTTCTTTACGGTATCGGGCAATGAACGGGACCGTACTTCCTTCTTCAAGAAGTTTGATGACGTTACGGATTTTGTTTTCGGGAAGGGAGGTAAGGCCGGCAATGACGGAAAAATTCATAGGAGCAATTACAATGGAAACGAAAAAGGCAAATATAGCCTATTGGGGGCTAACCTTAATCTTTGATTTTCCTGTAATAGTAAAGCTTTACAGGCCCAGGGCTGCTTCCTTTTTCGCTGATAGTAAAATAACCACCCGCATTTTTGTCAAATGCAATCGCTTCACCCTGGGGTTCAAGTATGTAAGGGGGCAGCATGTCATGTGGCCTGCTGAGTGCTGCAGGTATCGATTCTCCCTCACGTACTTTCCAATAAAAGATATTTGTATAGCTTTTGAGCAGGATTTCCTTGCCGTCGGGCGAGATACTTCCGGAAGTTAGCATTCCGTAGGGGATCGATGTGACGAGCTCTGCGATGTTGCTTTCACCGGTTTTCTGGGGGTAAGGGAGCCGGAAAATATGGGCCTGGGTGAGTTGTCGCTTGGTAACCAGGTACAGGTCCCGGGTATGAGGGTCGAGCAGCAGGGTTTCTACGTCATAACTTTTGCCCTCGGGGTATTTGAACGGGATGGTTTCGAAATGATCGATCCGCTCCTGGTTTTGTCCCGGCTCGGGGAAACGGTATATGTAGTATTCAGGGAAAACTTCGTCATTGTCGCCTGTTTCAGCGATATAGATATAATTGACGTTGCTTTCAGGTCCCGGACCGGATGCAATATCTTCCCAATCCCGTACGTATACGTCAAGCGGGAATTTTTTCAACAGCTGTCCCTCATAGCTGACCAGGTAGAGATGCGGGTCGTGATCGTTATGAACCCAGACTGAATTTTCGAACTTAACTGCGTCGGCAATGCCCGAGGCATCGTTGAGGAGTCCTTCGGCAAGGGAAAAAACTGTTGGCTCTGACGTAAAAGCCGGAAGCTGTACCTCGTCAGGCTCAATATTGGCCGGTCTGCAGCACGCAACAGCAGTTATTAGCAGAAAAATATAATTAACCCTGGATAATTTCATAAAAACACGATCCTGAGTAACCGGATGACTGAAAGTTAACGGTTGATTTAGTCAAACTATTACTTTGATGTAATCATTTTTCGACCGGTGTAGAGACGGACGGCCGTATGTAGAGACGGACAGACGTGTGTAGAGACGGACGGCCGTCCGTCTTTACAATTTTTTCCGGTAGGCCCAGTAGAACACCTGCGGCAGGACGGTCAGCGAGAGCAGCATGCAGATAATAAGCCCCCCGACGATCATAATAGCCAGCGGTTTCTGGATTTCGGAGCCCATCCCGGTCGAGAGCGCGGCGGGTAGCAGTCCCATAGACCCCATAAGAGCGATCATCACAATGGGCCTGATACGGCTGTAGACTCCCGATGAGATCGCTTCCGTCAGCGGCATTTTACGCAGGTTCTGCCTCATTACCGCGATAAGAATAATACTGTTTATCGTATTGACACCGAAAAGGATAATAAAGCCTATCCCTGCCGAAATCCCGAATATGGTATTGGTAATCCAGAGCGAGAGGAAGCCGCCTATAAATGCAAATGGTATGGTGCTGGCTGCAATTACGGTGTCTTTCAGGTTGCCGAAGTTGAAATACAGCAGGAAAAGGATAAGGATCAGCACAGCCGGTACGATGACGGCCAGCTGCCCGGTAGCCCTTTCCTTGCTTTCGAACTCGCCCGCCCAGACCATCCTGTTGGCTTTTGGCAGGTTGACTTCCTTTTCCACCCTTGCCTTTGCGTCGGCAATGGTGCTCCCAAGGTCACGTCCTTCGATACTAAACCCGATGGCTATATAGCGGCTGTTGCCTTCCCGATAGATAAACGTAGGGCCCGTGAGGTAGCTGATGGTGGAGATTTCCCTTAACGGTACCTTTTTGCCGCTTTTGGACGGTATGAGAATTTCGCCTATTTCCGCCTCGTTGTTCCGGTACTCCTCCATGAAGCGGAGCCTTACGTCGAAGATCCGCTCATTTTCGTAGAACTTGGTAGCGGCTCGTCCGCCGATAGCCATTTCTATGACTGCCTGGGCATCGGCTATATCCACAGAATAGCGGGCGAGCTTTGCATCGTGCAACTGGATTCTCAGCTCCGGCAGGCCTATGTTCCGGTAAACGTTGAGATCTCTGATGCCCGGCACGTCCTTTATCTTGCCTGCTACCTGGTCGGCGTATTTTTCCAGGTCAAAAAGATTGTCGCCGAAGATCTTGATAACCAGCGAGCTTTTAACCCCGGCTACGTATTCTTCGACATTGTCCTGGATAGGCTGACTGAACCCGAAAACGATACCGGGATAGGTCTGCAGCTTCTCCCGCATTTCTTCTATCAGGGCCTCCTTGCCGATATTCCGTTTCCATTCTTTTTCGGGATATAGCTGGATATGGAATTCGATGTTGAAAAAACCGGTCGGGTCGGTGCCGTCGTTCGGGCGTCCCACCTGGTTAAGTACAAATTTGACTTCTTCAAATTGACGAAGCGTGCTTTTCATCTCATTGGCCAGCCTTGTAGACTCCCTGATATTGACGCTGTTGGGCAGCGTAGCCCTCACATACAGTGCTCCTTCATTGAGCTTCGGGATAAACTCGGTTCCATGGTTCATGAAAGCGACGGTAGTGCCGACGAGCAATATGGCGAACCCGGCAAGGGTGACGACCTTCCTCCTGGTGCTCCATAAATACAGCCTGAACAGGTTTTTCTTGAAAAAGCGCGATATGAAGTTTTCCTTTTCCACAATGTTTTTTGTGAGTAAAACCTTACAAAGCGCCGGAACATAGGTAATGCTCAGCAGAAGGGAGCCCAGCAACGCATAGCCCAATGTGTAGGCCAGGGGAGAAAACATTTTCCCTTCTACCTTACGGAAAGAAAAGATGGGCAGCAGGGCCACGATCAGGATGATCTGGGCAAAAACGATGTACGATGCAACGCTGCCGGCGCTTTTCTTGATGAGGCCGGCTTTGCTGATTTTGTTGAAACGGTCCATACCCAGGTGATGAGCCTTTTTCTCCATGGCTACAAAAACCGTCTCTACTATAACGAGGGTACCCTCCAGTAGCAGCCCGAAGTCAATGGCGCCCATCGAGATCAGGTTGGCCGGAAGGCCCTGTATTCTCAGCATCGTGATCGCAAAGAGAAACGACAGCGGTATAACCGACGCAACAATCACTGTCGTGCGCCAGTTGAAAAGGAAAATAAATACGATAACTGAAACCAGGACGACTCCCTCGACAATATTCTTCGTAACGGTATGGACAGTCGTATTAACAAGCTCGGTTCTGTCTATGAAAGGCTCGATCCTGACATCTTTAGGAAGGATCCGCTCGTTGAGATCGACGATCTTTTCTTTCAGCAAATGGATCACTTCTCCCGGATTTTCGCCCCGCAGCATCATGACGATGCCCTCTACCAGGTCGTCTTCGTCCTGCAGGCCTACATGACCGAGACGGGGCTTGGCCGAAACCCGGACTTCTGCTACGTGCCTGACCAGTATGGGTGTGGTGCCGCGGACCTCGATCAGGATGTTTTCAATGTCCTCAATGCTTTCCAGCAATCCTACCCCCCTGACCACATAGGCCTGGTTCCCTTTTTCAATTACATCGCCCCCTACATTGATATTGCTTTTTTCGACGGCTTCGTAAACATCGAGAGGCGACAGGTCATAATTGGCCAGCTCGGTGGGATTTATCCGGATTTCGTATATTTTTTCTTCTCCGCCGAAGCTGACCACATCTGAAACCCCGGGTACTGCCAGCAGTTCCCGTTCGATCACCCAGTCGTGAATAGCGGTAAGCTCCGAAACAGGGCGTTTGCTTTTGAGTACATAGCGGAATATTTCGCCGGTAGCTCCGTACGGCGGTTCTATGCTGGCATCGGCGCCGTCGGGCAGGTCGATACTCTGCATCCGGTTGGCAGCGTATTGCTGCGCGTAAAAATCTTCTACATCGTCTTCGAAAAGAACGGTGATGACTGAAAGCCCGAAAAGTGAAATGGAACGCACCTCGCTTTTCTTAGGGATCGTGTTCATCACCTTCATGATGGGCAGGGTCACGAACTTTTCAACTTCTTCGGCGCTCCTGCCCGGCCATTGGGTAATAATACGGGCCCTGGTATTGGTAACATCGGGGAACGCTTCGATGGGCGTATGGATGTAGCTGATCACCCCCACGATAGCCAGCAGGGCCGTCATAAAAAAGATGATAATGTAATTTTTAAGGGAAAAGGCAACAATTCCCTGGACAAGCTTTTGCATTTACTCCTTTAGTTTTGGAAGTTTTTTAGTTGTTCGAATATGAGCAACTGGTTTTTCGAGATGATGCTTTCAGTTGTATCCGGCCCGTCCGAAAGATAGGTCGTGCCGTTATTGCGGGTCAGTATGCCTACTTTCCGGATAGTGAGCTCGCAGTCGTTCTTGTACACAACCACGTAATTCTCGTTGTCGTCGAAAACCAGCGAGCTGGTCGGAAGGCTCAGGGCTGTTTGGTCGGCCGGCTTAAAAGCATTGATATCGACCAGCATGCCGGGTTTTAGCTTCATGTCGGTATTGGGCAATTCGATCCTTGCCTTCAGCACTTTGGCCTCTTCGTCCATTACCGAAGAAACGGAGCTGATTTTTCCTTTGAACTGCTCGTCAGGGTAGGAGAGTGTGGTAATGCTTACTTCCATCCCGGGAAAGACATTTTTGACATTGGTTGCGTAGACATTGGCGAGGACCCAGATCCGGCTCAGGTCCGAAATGGTGAACAACGAACCGCTTTCCGGCGATATCTGGGCTCCTGTCGTAACAGCTTTCTGCGTAATAATCCCTGAAACCGGCGCTTTGATCTGGAATACCCCTTTTGAAACACTCGCGCTGTAAAGCCCCAGATTGGCGCTGTTTCTCGACAATTCGGATTGCAGGATGTCGAGCTCGCTCTGGGCTTCGAGAAGGTCTTTTTGTGACGATACTCCGTCCGTAAACATAGCTTTGGCTGCTTTTAGCCTGTTTTCGGCAACAGCTATCCTCGATTTGAGAGAGGTAAGCTCCGACTGAAGAGCGCTTAGTTCGGAGCTTTGCATTTCGGCCAGCACCTGTCCTTTCTGTACCCTGTCACCGATAGAGAAATTCACGCCGGTTACTACTCCGCTTACCAGGCTTACAAACGAGACCACTTTGTCCGGGTTAGCTTCGATCGAGCCGGTTAGATGTATTCCTTCTGCGACTTTTCCATAAACAGGTTTTACAAAGTCGATGCGTCCCTTAAAAGTGGAATCCAGGCAATATTTGTCCGGGGCAACGGCCGCGGAATCAGGGGCGTTTTTTTCTCCGCAGGAACTTACTGCCGAAAAGAAAAACAGGAAAGCAAAATGAGGCTTGAACTGCATTATCTGATAAATATCGTAAGTGTCTGGTACCTTATTGTGTTATTTGCCGAAGATGGTCCCGGGCTGCTAAAGCAGGTCCCGGCCGATGCAATAGTTCAGTTCTTCGGCATGATCGTTTACCGCTTTGCGGGCTTCCAGGATAATCTGCTTGTTTTCGAGATAGGCATCCATAAAGTCCAGGAATTCCAGCATGCTCATGTTCCGGTTGGTGAAATTCCGGGTATGGGCCAGAAGCATATCGTCAAGGGCAGCTTCATAGGCGCTGTCGGTTTTTGAAGCAAGCTGCAACGCATTGAGCAGGTTGCTGTAAGCCAGCGCAATTTCGTTTTCAACTTCCGATGACTTGTATTCGGCCAGTTTCCGGCTTTGGTCTGCGTGGATTTGTGCCTGGCGGATATTGCCCTGGTTCCTGTCGAAGAGAGGCAGGTCCATTACGATACCGAAGCCAAAAAAATTCAGCATCGTATTTCCGTTCCGGTCGTAAGTGCCTTTCAGGGCCAGATCGGGGACCCGCTTTGCTTTTTCATAGTCGATCAGCCTCCTGGCATGTGTCTCTCCAAGCGCGGCTATCTGAAGATCGGGGCGTGACAGCCTGGCCTGCTCGGTGATCTCGGCAACCGTATAACGGCGGAGAGAATCGATGTTCCTGACAAACCCGGCGTCTTTGACACGTATCAGCGTAGCGGGCGCCAGGCGCAGCCACAGCTTAAGCTCTTTCTGGGCTTCATTGTGCTGTCGGGCGATCTCGCTGATGGTCCGGTTGATCCCGAGCCCGAGTGCCTTCAGCCTGATCACCTCGCTCCGCGCGATGTAACCCTGGTCGGCCTGCACCTGATACGCTTTCAATAGTTGGTTGACGGAGGCCAATTGGTTGAAATATATTTCTTCCCGAAACTGCAGGTACTGGAGGTTGGTAAGGTTTTTTCTCAACTCGACTTTCAGGTTACGCAAAAGCTCGTCGAAGCCAAGCACCGCCTTGTCCGCATTGACCTGTTCCACTGCAACCAGCTTGCTTCTTTTGCGCGCGGTCTGTATCAATTGCTGTACTTCGAACCCAAACTGCTGGTTCCTTCCGAAACTGCCGAACAGGGGAGGTACGGCTTCCTGTCCGCCGGTTTGCCCTTTGGTAGCCCAGAGGTTTACCTGGTCGAGCGTGAAATTGGGATTAGGCCATAAACGGGCCTGCTGAACGGCAGCTTCGGCTTTGGGTACCTCCAGCTTTTCAGCAATCAGGAGCAGGTTTTCCTTTAAAAAGATCGCTTCGCATTCCTGCCGGCTCAGCTCCAGCGTATCCTGTGCCAAAGTTTTACCCGTACCGCATACAATGCAAAAAAAGATATATATGATACAAAAGAGAATGCGCATAGAAAAAGTACTAAAAAATCGAGTGCGCAAATTTTTATAGTACTACCTTAAAATAGCCTTAAAGGAGATAAAATTTAGCTTAACAGGGTTAGGAAGTATTACAAGTTCTTCGCTCCGGGAGAGCTTAATTTTCTTAATTCCTTAAAGGTAAAAAACTCTTCTAAATGATAATTTCAGTCTTGCTGAGAAACACCAAACGGGAGCGATACTTCAAAGTTATTGAGAGAATCTTCCGAATTGCTATACCGGATTTCCCCGTCGTGGTGCAGGATAACCTGGTAAGTAAGCACAAGCCCCAGCCCGAACCCCTTCTTATGCTGGCTGTTTTTTCCTCTGAAATATTGATGAAAGAGGAATTTCCGCTCTTCCGGTGCTATGGCTTCACCCCGGTTGAAGAAGCTCAGGGTAAGGTGTCTGGGATGAGAGCCATTGATCCGGATTTCTACGCGTCCGTCGCTGGAATACATTGCGGCATTGGTGAGGAGATTAAGGAAGGCATGCCGCATCAGCATTTCGTCGACAAAGAGCGTGAGCTTTTCCTCGGTAATGTTGTCGGGAAAATAGTAGACGTCGAAATGTACCTCCGGGTAAATGAGGTTGAGTTCACTTATAAGGTCGAAAAGTACCTCGTCGAGCCGTACCGGCTGTTTCCTGATTTCCTGGCCGGACTCGATTTTTGAAATTTCAAGCAATACCTGGATAATCCCGCCGAGCGATTTGGCCTTTTCGGCCTGCTGAAGTATGCCCGATCGCATTGAATTCAGATCATTGCCGGCAGCCAGCTTTTCCAGCTCCGAAACCAGAATGGCGATAGGGGTTTTCAGCTCGTGCGAAATATGGTGCACGGTATGCTTCTGAAAGGCGAAAGCGTCGTGAGTTCTTTTCAGAAGCTCGTTGAAACGTTCGGTAAGGTAGGAAATCTCGAAGGTGGTGGTATCGGCTTTGAAGGAAAAAACGCTTTCACCGCTCAGGTCATAGCCGTTGAGCGATTCGGCGAGAGCCCTAAGCGGTTTTGTGATCTTGTTGGACAGGTAGAGGGAGATGACAATGACCACAACCGAAATCAGGAAAAACATCCCAATGAGCACGTTTCTGAGATAGCTCATTTTCGAATGCCCCAGGTTGTCGTAAGCTTTGCTGATCGCATAATAACCCTTGTTGTTATGCTCGGTATATACGCCGATAAGGTCGTATTCGCCTTCCCGGGTCTCGATCCATCTCCTGGAGGGCGACAACTGGTTGACGATCTGTTTTGCATGTGCTATTTCGAGGCTGTCGAGACTGGCGAACACCAGGTCTTTTTTGCTGTTGTAAATGAGCATTTTTTCATCGTAGAAGTCGTGGATCGTCTGCTCATCCATCAGGTAGGCCAGCTCCTCGCTCATTTGCTTGTATTCTGTCAGGAGCCTGATCGTATAGGTGATTTTGTCGTGCTGGTGTTGCTGGAATTCCTCTTCCCTGTTTTCTGCAAAAAGTATATAAACGACAACGAACGCGACGGCTGTAAGGGCTATGACCGTGCTGGAGAAGTAAATCAGTATTTTGTCCCTGATTTTCATAAATCGAGATAATAGCCGTATCCTACCCTGGTGCGGATGGTATTCCGGTTGAACGGTTTATCGAGCTTGTTGCGCAGGAAATTTACATATACTTCAATAGTATTGGTATTGAACCCTACCGCGCTTCCCCATATTTCCCTGATGAGGTCATTCTTGGAAACGATCTCGCCGGGGGTCTGCGACAGCCTGAGCAGGATCTGGTATTCCCGCGGGGTAAGTTCTACCTCTTGCCCGTTCCGCCATACCTTTTTCTGCCGCCGGTCGATGATGATGTCACCGGCCAGTATCTTTTCACCGGTAATTTCTTCCTCACTGAACCTGCTTCTTTTTACCAGCGAATGGATACGCAGTATGAGCTCCCTCATAAAGAAGGGTTTTGTAAGGTAGTCGTCGGCGCCGCAGTCGTATCCTTTTATCTTGTCTTCCAGTTCACTGAAGGCTGTCAGCATGAGCACCGGCGTTCGCGTGTTGTAGGTACGGAACTGGGTGCATAGGTCATATCCCGATTTGCCCGGCAGGTTGATATCCATTACCACGCAGTCGAATGTGCCCTGGTTCAGCATGCGCTCGGCCAGCAGCCCGTCAAAAACATTATGGACGGCCATGTTCTCGGCGGTAAGCGCTTCTTTGATGTTGGCGTTGAGCGTAGGATCGTCTTCTACAAGTAATACCTTCATGACAGGCAAAGCTAGCAGGAAATGTCGAAACGGCCGCTGATCCCGGATCGTGTTGAGCAAGCGTCGGAAAGAAAATTATTCCTAATTTTAACCATCCTCGACGTCTTGTATTTTGCATGCTTTTTAAGCATCTTCGAGAATGTTGATAATTTACGCTTTGTAGAGGCCTCTGGAATACTTATTTAGACCGATATGACCAACGAAGATATAGTAGAATTGCTGGATCTCAGCGCCAAATTGATGGAGCTTCACGACGGAGACCCCAATAAAATAAAGTCCTACTCGACGGCGGCTTACTACCTGGACAAGTATAATGAGAGGCCATTCTCAGACATGACCGAGGCTGAGCTCGTAAAATTGCAGGGGGTAGGCAAAAGCATCGCCGCCAGGATACGGGAGATCGTCGACACCGGAACCTTCCCGGAACTGAGCGAGCTGTTGGAAAAAACACCAGAGGGAGTTCTTGAAATGTTCAGGATCAAGGGGATAGGTGTCAAGAAAATTCATACGATCTGGCGGGAACTGGGCATCGAATCGGTCTACGAACTGGAGCAGGCATGTGAAAACGGGTCGGTTGCCAAGCTGAAGGGGTTTGGAGGAAGCACCCAGCAGAAGATACTGGAATCGATTGCTTTTCTTAAGAACCAGCGAGGGAAGCTCAGGATGGACAAAGCGGATTACCTGGCAGAAAAGCTGAAGGATGTCCTCCGGCAATATTTTGAAAACGTAGAAATTTCCGGAACATTGAGGCTAGGTTCGGAAGTGATAGACAAACTTGAATTCCTGGTGGGAGCCGATTCGCCTGTCGATGTCCAGGTAAAGCTGAACCTCATCCCCGAGCTTGAGGCCGCCCCGAAAATATCCAGTCCATTCATATGGCGGGGAAGACTGAGGGAATCGGGCGTAGCCGTAGAAATACGGACGGTAAGCACGGATAGGTTCCGGGTTGAGCTTTTTCTGGACTCGGCAGGCCCCGATCACCTGGCTAAGAGAACCACCGGTGGCCTTAGCCTATTCCAGTTTGCCAGCCGCGGCAGCTTCACTGATGAAGCCGACATTTACAAGGAAGCAGGTCTTCCTTATGTGATTCCCGAAATGCGGGAAGGACTTGCGGAATGGGACTGGGTCGGAGCCAACCAGGCTGAAGACCTTGTTACATGGGATAGCCTGAAGGGGATCCTGCACAATCACAGTACTTATTCCGACGGGCGGAATACCCTTGAGCAGATGGCAGATTATTGTCGGGAGCTGGGCTTCGAATACCTGGGGATAGCAGATCACTCTCAAAGCGCCGCATACGCCAACGGGCTGACTCCCGACCGCATCGTACTGCAATGGCAGGAGATCGACCGTTTGAACGCCCGTTACGCTGCCGAAGGGGGAGAAAAGCCTTTCAGGATATTTAAAGGTATAGAATCGGATATCCTGGGCGACGGCTCGCTGGATTATCCCGATGAGGTGCTTGCCGGGTTTGATTTTGTAGTAGCGTCGATACACAGCAACCTTACAATGTCGCAGGAAAAGGCGATGGACAGGTTGCTGAAAGCGATTGCTAACCCTTATACCACTATACTGGGGCATCCGACGGGGCGCCTCCTGCTTTCCAGGGCCGGCTACCCGGTAGATCATAAGGTCATTATAGATGCCTGCGCAGAGCATGGTGTTGTAATCGAGATCAATGCCAGTCCCTGGCGGCTCGATCTTGACTGGCGTTGGATACAGTACTGTGAAGAGAAAGGAGTAATGCTCAGCATAAACCCGGATGCGCACGAAACGGCGGGCTATCTCGATATGCACTACGGAGTGAAAATAGCCAGGAAAGGAGGTTTGACCGGGAAAAGCACTTTTAATGCCCTGTCCGCAGAAGAAATGGAGCGATGGTTTGCCGAAAAAAGGGAGAGATCAGGAATTATGAATTAAGGTATGGATTCAAAAGCAGAAAGGCCGGTTACGATTAAAGACATTGCCAGGCGGTTTCGCTGTTCCCCGTCCACGGTATCCCGTGCGTTGAACGACCACCCTGCTATTAACGAAGACACCCGGAAGAATATCCAGGAGTATGCCCGGGAAGTAGGATACCAGCGGAACGAATTGTCGATCAGCCTGCTGAATAAAAAAAGCGATACGCTCGGAGTAGTAGTGCCTACAGTAAGCGCTTATTACGAATCAGCCATGATGGAAGGTCTCCATTCGGTCCTTCAGCCGTTAGGTTACACACTGAATATCTGCGTGACGAATGAGAGCTATATGCTGGAAAAAGAGCATATCAATAAATTGCTGTCTAACAGGGTAGAAGGGATTTTCCTTTCCGTTTCACAGGAAACTTACGATTCAGGGCACTATAAGCACCTCGAAGCAGTTATTTCCCGCAAGATACCGCTGATTTTTATAGACCGCGAGTACGAGGGAATTACCGCTGACCGGGTAATGGTAGATGATTATCATGGTGCCTATTCGGCTGTAGAGCACCTGGTCCAGATGGGCTGCAAACGTATTGCTCATCTCAGGGGGCCGCAGGGGCTTACAGTTTCGGAGCTGAGATTGCGCGGATACCTGGATTGCCTGGCTGCGAATAACATGCAGATTGACGAAGATCTGATCATGGGGACCAACTTCAAAGTTGAAAGCGCTATTGTTCCCACTATCAGGCTGTTTGGGCTGTCTGACCGACCCGACGGTATTTTCGGGGTAAATGACCAGGTAACAATAGGGGCAATGCGTGTAGCGATCGACAAAGGGTTGAAAATCCCGCAGGATGTAGCTTTTGTCGGGTTTGACAATTCTCCTATCGCAGCGTATATCTCTCCTTCACTGACGACTGTTTCCAGGCCGGGGAGGAAGATCGGTGAGGAGGCCTCGAGACTTTTCCTGGGACAAGCGCTCAGAAACCCGGATTCAAAACCGGAAAACCTGGTTCTGCCTTCCGAGCTTGTTATCCGGGAATCATCGCTACGGATGATGTAAACATGTCGCCGTGTTCGGAATACAAAGTAAATGCCGAAGATATGGCTGTGCCTGCCGCCACCCGCTTTCTGAAAGCCGGCAGCTTGTTAGCCAAATAACTGCTAACTTTGCACCGCTTTTGGAAGAAGGCCAGATAGAAGTCTTCCTTTTTTGAATATTTAAGTTTGGGAATTAATGCGCAGGGAAAAGCCGTATCAGGTAGTTTACGAAGATAACCATTTACTGATAGTCAATAAGAGTCCGGGAGTGCTTGTACAGGGAGACAGCACTGGCGATAAAAGCCTGGTCGAGATGCTTAAAGCCTATATAAAGGGGAAATATAATAAGCCGGGCGAGGTTTTTCTGAATCCCGTTCACCGGCTTGACCGGCCCGTAAGCGGACTCGTCGTGTTTGCCCGGACTTCCAAAGCCCTGGAAAGGATGACCGCACTGTTCCGTAAGAGGGAAATCCAGAAGACCTATTGGGCGATAGTAGGCAGAAAACCTAATGAGAAAGAAGGGAAATTGGTGCACTGGCTGGTAAAAGACGAAAAAAGAAACATGGTAACTGCCTACGACAGTCAGGTTCCGGACAGTCAGAAAGCAGAGCTGAGCTATCGTTGGCTGGGAGAAATAAATAAATTCCATCTCCTGGAAGTTTCTCCGATTACAGGGCGTCCTCACCAGATCAGGGTACAGTTGTCAGAGATGGGGTGCCCTATACGGGGTGATGTAAAATACGGGTATAGCAGATTCAATCCCGGTAATAATATCAACCTTCATGCCCGGCGGTTGTTTTTCGAGCACCCTGTGAAAAAAGAGCCGCTGCTTTGCCGCGCAGGGGTGCCGGCCGATCCTTTCTGGGAGGAGTTTCTGACACTCGATAAAGAAGAAATCAAGCTCGAACACATGAAATGGCTCCACGAGTAGCGGGTTTCGACTACTCCATCACCGTTTTGATCAGTTCCAGCTCCGAATGGTGCTTATGTCCCTGGGCAGCTAACGCCGCCCTGATACTTTCGAGCGCTTTTTTCGACGTCTCATCTTTTATTGCACCTAATCTCCTGATTACAAACGGCAATATATTGGTTGGCGCAGACTTTAAAGCCAGTTGGGCCGCTCTTTCCGGGTTTGTAGGAACGGCAGGTTCCAGGGCATACCAGAGCATCAGGGGTTGGTTGTGGTCGCCGGTATCTTCGGTTACGGGCAGAAGATTTTCGAGCATTTCCCAGCGCGATCCGGCCGGCAGCCGTTGCATGGCAGAGGCCAGGTATAACCTCACTATAGGGGATGTCTCATTTTCAGACAGCCTGTTCAGCGATTTCAGCAGCATTTCCGAGCCATTGAAAAGCTCCGTAGCCAGTTGTACCGACCAGCTTCTGATATAAGCGTCTTCGTGACGCAAAAGCAGCAGATAGTCTTTTTCCTTCAGGCTCCCGGCAGCATGGAGCGTCCATAATGCCCTTAGCTTCCTGGTTACGTCCGGATTTTCGCCGAGGATCTTTTTCAGTGCCTTTATATCTTTCCGCGATAACCCTCTTTCCTGCAGGATCTGCTTCGATTGCCTTACATACCATTCATTTGAGTTCATCAGGTTGGCAATCAGCTCGCTGTTGCCGGAAGCGTATAAGTTTACTTTTCTCCACTGATCGTTCCGGTGCGTAATCCTGAAGATCCGGCCCAGTGTTTTATCGTGTACATCCGGGTTAGAGCTGTGACATTGGTTTTTGTCGTACCAGTCGATCGCATAAACCGACCCGCCGGCATCGTACCTCATATTCAGCCATTGCGACCATGTATCGTTCATTTCGATAAAGTCCGGCCGGTGCTTTCCTATATATCCTGTTCCTGCCCTTTCGGGATAATCGACGTTAAGCCGTGCCCCGTTGATATTGTTGACGAAGAGCTGGTTCCGATAGGATTCCGGCCAGGAACCTCCAAGGTACAGCATGGCTCCCGAATGGGCGTGTCCGCCGCCTTTCGCAGCCGAGCGGAAGTTGCCCGCATGCGGCCCCCTGTCGCCAACCCAGTGCACGTGATCCGCTATGGTTTTGATGTCGTCGTAGGTGTATTCGTTAAAATGTTTACCCGCCTGCCGCTGGTAGCGGGCTCCCTGGATGACATGATAAAGATGCGGAATCACGCATGCGGTGATAAAGGCGTGCCCATAGTCGTTGAAATCTATTCCCCACGGGTTGCTGGTCCCTTCTGAAAATATCTCAAAAGTATGTTTCGTAGGATGGTACCTCCAGACGCATGCATTCAGCGGAATACGTTTCTCATCGGGTGTTCCGGGTTTCCCTACCTTCGAATGGGTAAATACGCCATGTACGCCGTATAGCCATCCGTCAGGCCCCCAGCGCAGGTTATTCAGCGTTTCGTGCGTATCCTGGTATCCCCAGCCGTCGAGTAAAATCTGCGCAGGGCCGGCAGGCTTGTCGTTTTCGAAGTCGACCGGCACGAAAAGCAGGTACGGAGCAGCGCCGATCCACAGTCCGCCCATACCCAGCTCGATGCCGCTTACCAGGTTTAATCCCTCCATAAATACCTTCCGGTTATCAAGGCTTCCGTCGCCATCCGTATCCTCGAAAATCAGGATACGGTCCTTTCCGTCACCCTCTTTTGCCCTGACCGGGTACGTATGGGCTTCCGCTACCCAAAGCCTGTTACGGGCGTCGATGGTAAAGCTGATAGGTCTCACGATTTCAGGTTCGGCCGCAGCCAGCGTAACTTTAAATCCTTCGGGCGCCGTCATGCCTGCAGCGGCTTCTTTTCCTGAAAGGCCCGCATATTTTATAATATCCAGGGGCGGAAGGGTAATGATATCTTCTTTCCGGAGCTCGTTTTCGAATGCCGGCCTGACCGCATGAAAAAGAAAATCATCGAAGTTGATATGGGCGGTTTTGTCGTCTTTAATGTAGGGAATAGTGGAAATGCCTGTTTCGTTGTCGGTTATCCTGATCCGGATCTCTTTGCCCAGCAGCCTGCTCAGATCCACGACGACGGGCTGCAAAGGGAATCTCCCGGAACCGGTAATACTGAAAAAAGGCTGATTTGCCGATGCTTCGATCAATTCTACACGGGTGTCTTCAAGCGCTCCGCCCGAGACCCGGAACGAGGCAAAGGGATGAGTGACGCGGAAAGGAACGGAAACAAGGGATCCGGTATTTTTATAGTTTTTTGTGCCTCCGGTGGTCAGCGTAAAGTTACCTCCGATACCTAAGGAGACGTCTTTTTCATCGTATGCACTAGCTTCCCCGCCGATCAACAAAGGTTGGAACCCGCTGTTTTCGACAGTCCAGTCGGTAAGATCGCCGGTTTCAAAATTAAGGTTCAGTCTTCGTCCGTCCTTTTGCGGGACTTCTCCGGCGATTTCCCCTGTTGCTTCTACAGGGCCTTCCACGATGACAAGCTTTCCGGCCATACCGGCAATCCGGTGCCCGGGTATAGTGCAGTAGTAGACGTCGTCGGCTTCAGCGCGGAATTCAATAGAAGCGGAATCTCCTTTCTCCAGCACCGTTTTGCTTTGTATCCCCAGCTTTTCGAGCGCAATATCATGAGGCATGAGCTCGCCGTTCACGATCGTGATCCGGACCTTGTCGCCTTTATTTGCTTTCAGAATAGGATTTCTGGTGCCGTCTTTCCTGAAGTAGCCGAGCATTGAGCTTTCAAGCACATAATTCCGGCTTACACCGGACGAATCCGTACCTGCAGCGAAAACGCCGGTTGCAGAGAATATTAACAAAGGCACGATAAGCCACAACCTGTCTGAAAAGCGGTATTGCATCTGATAAAACCAAAAAGTACTTGAACGCGGAATTGCTGGCTTTTTAAGCAGCCGGTCTGACTATAAAGGCAGTTCTGATTATAAAGGCAGTACGGTATTCAAATCTAATCGGCGCTGCCTAAAAAGTGCTCGCTAGCTAAAAATATTAGAGTTGTTCTAAAAAGCGGCGGTTCGCCGCTCCGACAAAATGCAAGGCGTTGAGGATGAGGTTGAAGGAGCATGCCTTAGTATGTGACTGAGACCGGATTCCGAAAACAACGCAGCAGTTTGTGTACTTTTTAGACAGCTCCTTCATTCAGAAAAGATATAAGGCTGGCAACGGCAGCCTCCGCAAACTCCTGGTCGTTGATATGAAAGGGCAGCGCCGTAACCTGTATTTTGTCGGCAAGCCTTTGTTGTATGGTATCGAAAAGCTTTTTATCAGATCGTTCGTTGTAGAAATTGCTGCCCTCCCTGTCGATCTCCGAAATCCCTTTTAAAGGCAGTAACACAGAAACGTGCCCTTTGCTTTGTAAGAGTTTGTCCGACAGTCTGTTACCGAGCTCCATGTTTTCGGTGAAATTGGTGCGCATAAGCGTGACATCAGGCGACCAATTGTAAAATATCCGGTCATGATAGCGGCCTGGTACAGTCTCGGGCGCTCCGAAGTTGACCATATCGAGACACCCCGGAACCACTACCTGCGGTATGCCTGCTTCACCCGCTGCCGTGAGCCTGCCGGGGCCGGCGCTACAGATACCTCCGCAAAGGTCGTCAGCAAGCTCAGTGGTGGTGATATCCAGCACTCCGTCGAAATACCGTCCGCGTATCAGCTCCTCCATTGCCCTGCCTCCGCTCCCGTTGGCATGAAAAGGATAAACCTCATAACCCAGCTCGATGAGAAGGCGGGTGCATGCTTCGACACACTTTGTTGTGTTTCCGAACATGCTGACAGCAATCCTTTTTTTATTCTCGGCCTGTGTCGCTGCTTTTCCGGCCATCCCGTCGATAGCCAGCGCAGTTTGTCTTACAATCGAGGTAATGATGCTGTTTACTCCTGCTACGTCGACTATCGATGGTACCAGCATAATATCCCTGATCCCGACCAGGTGGGTCACATCTTTGGTCGCCAGGGTAGAAATGCATACTTTCGGGATCCCGAAAGAGACTTCCTCCATTGCCTTCAGGACGATATACGAGCCACCGCCGCCACCCATTCCTACAATCCCGCCAATCCCGGCATTTCCGCTGGTAAGATCGCGCAAAAGAATGCCCGCGCCCCTGGCCATCAGCTCGACGGCGTCGTTCCGGTTTCGTTTTGCCGCAATCGCGCTGAGGTCATTCCCTGCAAGCGACATCACCTCCAGGTTTTCAAAACTGACCGGGAAGAGGTCGGTTGTACCCAGGATGCCTGTATTGATCGTGATGACTTTTCTTCCAAGGCTTCGGAGCTCCTCGTACAGGACGGCAAAAACTTCGGCTTTGGTATCAAAGCAGCCGATCATGATAATAGGGGCTGCTTTTTCAGGAGGAATGTGCATGAATTTTCTTATAATAAGGATTGAATGGCGTGTCTTTAGAGTTTATCAGGGTAATTCTTCAATTTCAATGTTCTTCAGGAAAATCCGGGCATTCCCGCCGCTATGGATTTGTACGCCAAAAACGCCCTGCTGAAGGATACTATTGTCTTTTTCTGAATAATCGGCTGTTTTAACCCCGTTGATATACAATTGGTGACGATTTCCTGTACACCTGATAATGTAGGAGTTCCAGCCGTCCGGGTTGAGAATTTCTTTCAAGGCGCCGATCTCGCCCGAAACCAGCTTTCCCCGGCGGTGCTCATCGTAAATATCGCCCCAGTAGCCCTCCCCGATATCGGCCTGGTAGCCGATCATATCCTTGTTTTTTACCTCCGACCGGTATTGTATCCCGCTGTTGATCATACCCGTCGAAGGGTCGCCCGTAAGCTTGAAAAGGCACCTGAATTCGAAATTTTTATAGGCTTTTTCCGTAACGAGGTAACTGTTCACAGGAACCTTTCCCGCACCGTCGCCGCCAATAATAAGGCCGTTTTCCACCTTCCATAGATGTGCATAGGCAGGATCTGAGACTTTCCATCCCCGGAGTGTCTGGCCGTCAAAAAGGGAAATACCCTGAGCGTGGCAAAACGTAGTAAAGACCGTAAAAAATAAAAGGATTGGCGCTTTTCTCATGGTGTGTTCCGGTTCTTTAAAAAAAGCTCTACTGGTTATTTAGAGATAATTCTATAAAAATATTTCCAAATATAGGAGAAAAGATAAAGCGTTGAGCTCCGGGTACGGTAAAGTAGGGGAGGGTTTCTGCCGGGACCTGAAGCTCCGGGGAGTTGCCGGGGATATATCCGGGCAGGGACGGTTGTACGCGTCAAAAACAAAAGTCATTTGCAAGGAAATAAACAAAAATACGTATTTTTGGGTGCAAATAATTTGCCGTTATTGAATATGAGCATTGAGGAAATAATTGCTACTACCAAAGATTTTTTGTCTGAGGAGTTTGAGGTAGATAGAGAATTGATTCAACCTGGGAGTGACCTGAAAGCCACTTTGGACCTGGATAGCCTGGATTATGTGGACCTGGTAGTTTTGATCGAGGAAAATTTTAATGTTAAGGTCACCGGGGAGGATTTCAAGTCTATTGTGACTTTTAACGATTTCTATCAATTTGTGGCATCCAGACTTGCTCCGTTAGCAGTAGATCCCACGCTGTAAGGGCATGAGTAAATGGGACGGCAAAACCAGAGGAACGCTTCTGGGATACCGGATTCTGCTGTTTTGCGTGCGTCACACTCCTATTCGCTTCGTCTATCTGCTGCTCCGGCTCATATCTTTTTATTTCTTTCTGTTTGCGGGCAGCGCCAGGAGAGCGTTAAGACAGTTCTACAGCCAGGGGCTTGGTGTGACTGGCTTTGATGCGTCACGGCTGACTTACAGGAATTTTTACTGTTTCGCGCAAACCCTGATAGACCGGATGGCTTTCCTGGTCGGAAAGCAGGATCTTTTTACTTTATCTTTCGAGCACGAGGACTATCTCATCTCCATGCGCGGGCAAGGGCGTGGGGGGATACTTCTGAGCGCTCACCTGGGGAACTGGGAGACTGCGGGGAATTTACTGAAAGGGCGTATCACGCCGACTATCAATGTGGTGATGCTCGATTCGGAGGTGGAAGAAATCAAGGAATATCTCAACCAAAAGACCGGTGGACCGAGATTCCGGATTATCGCTATAAAAGACGATTTGTCGCATGTTGTAAAGATTAACAGCGCCTTGAAGAATAACGAATTCGTAGCCATTCATGCCGACCGTTTTATCGAAGGCTCCAAGAGCATAGAGTTACCTTTTTTGGGAAGAAAAGCTTCTTTCCCTCTCGGGCCCTTCCTGGTCGCTTCTAAATTCAATTCTCCTGTTACTTTTGTATTCGGAGTTAAAAAAAGCAATTTTGTGTACCATCTTAGTGCAACTTTGCCGATCGACGAACCTATGTCTCCGGCTGAAGTAGCTGCCGCATTTGTAAAAGAGCTCGAAAAGCGGGTAAGGCAGACGCCTGAGCAATGGTTTAATTATTTTCCATATTTCAGCAATGAGCCCAAAGCCTGATGACATCCTGTCTCTCATCCCGCACAGGGAACCGTTTGTGCAGGTAGGAGAGCTTGTAAGTGCGTCAGATTCGTTGTTTGTGACCAGGCTGACCATCGGGCCGGAGAACATCCTGCTGAAAAACGGGCGCTTAATGGAGTCAGGGCTTCTCGAAAATATAGCCCAAAGCGCGGCGGCGGGTTTTGGGTATCTTGGAAGAAAGAGCGGACAGGAGCCGAAAGTGGGTTATATCGGTGCTATTTCCAGGGTGGAAGTAAGCGCTCTTCCGGCAGCAGGCGATACAATTACAACGCATGTAACGGTCCTGCATCGACTTGACCCGGTCGTGATGGTGCACGGAGTTTGTTATTGCGGCGATGAAAAACTTCTGGAAGGTGAAATTAAGCTGGTGATCTGAATGATGACTGAAGTGACGAAGAAACTGGTTTCCGAAATAGAGATCGATATCCGATTCAGCGAAACGGATGCAATGGGTGTGGTATGGCACGGAAACTATCTTAAATATTTCGAAGACGGCAGGGAACAGTTCGGGAGGGATTTCGATATCCCTTACCTGAAAGTAGCCGGCCAGGGTTTTTTTATCCCGATTGTACATTCCTCGCTCGATTTTAAGTCTTCTGTTTTTTACGGACAGAAAATAAAAGTACTCACCGAATACGTCCCTGTACGTACGGCAAAAATTGTGTTCAACTACAAAGTGATCAACCTGGAGACGAACGAGGTAGCCGCTGTAGGCACTACCACCCAGGTTTTTATATCCCAGAAAACCCGCGAGCTGGAGCTACTGGCTCCTCCTTTTTACCAGGCGTGGAAAGAGGCGCATCAGCTTTATTGATGGGCGTTTCTGTTTACATCGGTGCGGAAGCAATTGTTTCACCCCTGGGGCCGACAGCGGCTTCCAATATAGACGGGGTACTTTCCGGCCATTCGGGGATCACGCTACAGAAAGGGAGGGGCTGGAAGGAGAGTGATGTGTACGCTGCCGTTGTGCAGGGAATGCCTCAGGAAGGAAAATTCGGGAGATTGCTGGAGCAAAGCCTGAGCGCGGTCCTCGGGCAATGGGACGCTTCGCTTTTATCTTCTGAAGATACTTTACTGATTATCAGCTCAACCAAAGGCGGGATTGCCGACAGTATAACCGACCCTTTTCACCCTGTTGTTTCCGGCCTGGAAAGCCGGTTTTCTCTCCGGCACCCTCCGCTGGTCATCTCCAATGCATGCATTTCCGGTGTAGTGGCTGTCAACACGGCTGCCCGTTTGCTGAAAGCGGGACTTTTCAAACATGTAGTGGTAGCAGGTTGTGATGTCGTATCGGATTTTGTTTTGTATGGGTTTCAGTCCTTGTACGCCGTAAGCGACGAACCATGCCGGCCTTTTGACAAAGACCGGAAAGGGGTATCGCTGGGAGAAGCGGGAGGTGCCCTGGTATTGTCGGCAGAGAAGTCCTGCTTTGCCGCAGAGCCCTTTCTTTACCTGGGCGGAGCAGACGCCAACGATGCCAATCACATTTCAGGGCCTTCCAGGACCGGCGAAGGCCTGGTAAGGGCGGTTTCGAAAGCGATCGGGAAAGCCGGGATCGACCGCAGGGAAATCGGTTTTATCAATGCGCATGGGACCGGTACGAATTTTAATGACGAAATGGAGTCCATTGCGTTCGGACGCCTGGGGCTGGAGAATGCACCGCTGAACAGCTTAAAGGCATATTGGGGGCATACTCTCGGGGCGGCGGGCGTAATCGAAACAGCCGCCTGCCTCCAAATGATGAGAAGAGGGAGCCTTGCAGCCAGTCTCGGGTATAAGACACAGGGGACTTCGGTTCGGTTAAACGTGCTGACAGGCAACGGATCTCCTGAGACAGAGATATTTCTTAAGACAGCCTCGGGTTTCGGAGGAGGAAATGCAGCGCTGATTATTAAAAAGATATGAGCAGGGTCATCCACTATTGCCGGATCACTAATGACGGCGTCGTTCTCGATGGGGAAAAGCTGCTTTCGTTTGAAAACGAAGATACGAGCGGTAACCTGCTCGCTCTTTACCGGTATGTCGGGCAGGATTATCCCAAGTTCCACAAAATGGACCTGATGTCTAAAACTTCTTTTCTTGGCGTCGAACTACTGAAGTCATCCTGTCAAGGGCTGGCGTCTGCACCGGAAGATGCTGTGGCGCTGCTGTTCGCCAATTCGGAATCGAGCTCCGATACCGATACCAGGTTCAGAGACAGCTATGAGATCGAGCGGCTGCCGGGACCTTCACTATTTGTTTATACGTTGCCGAATGTAGCGCTCGGAGAAATCTCGATCCGAAACAAATGGTATGGAGAGCATATGTTTGCCGTTTTTCCTAATTTCGCACCTGCTTATTTTGCTGACCACGGCAGGCTGCTGCTGGCTGAGGGTGCAGAATGGGTGATAGGAGGCTGGGTAAACGTGGGAAACGGGCCCGACGCGCTGATTTTTGTGATGGATAAAGCAGAGGATGGGAACAGGCACGGGCTCATGAGCCGTCTTGAGAAGTTATACAGGGATTGACAATTTTAAAATAGCAGACAGATAATTGACAGGAATGGCAACCGCGACGTTAAAAGAAGAATTAAAGAAACACATCATAGGACAGTTGAACCTGGAGGACGTCAGGATCGAAGATTTCGTAGACAGCGCTCCGCTGTTTGGAGAGGGAGGAGTAGGCCTGGATTCGATCGACGCACTGGAGCTTATCGTACTTCTTGAAAAACATTACCAGATCAACGTAACAAACCCGGAAGAAGGTAAAGTGGTATTTTACTCCATCGACTCGATGGCTGATTATATAGAGAAGCACAGGAAATAAATGCTTACGGACGCTTACGTAACCGGTATGGGGGTGATTTCGGCCATCGGGACGAACGTTGGCGAAAACCTGTATGCACTTTTACACAAGCAGACCGGGATAACGACTATAGAAACCGCATCCAAAAAAGAGGCGGTGATGGCCGGCCGGGTAGCTTCCGATGACGAAATGCTGGCCCGTAACCTGGGCTTTTCACGTTTTCCTGTTTCACGGACATCATTGCTCGGTATGACGGCTGCCCTGGAAGCCTGGGGCGATAACCGGCATATTCCGGGTTTGAAAACAGGTCTTATCTCTTCGACGTCGGTAGGCGGTATGGATAAGAGCGAAGTTTTCTATGACGATTTCCTGTCTGAAAGACCAGCCGACTATGGCGTACTGGTATGCCACGACAGCGGGACTACTTCCGAATGCATAGCAGAATTCCTGGGCATTTCCGGATATGTAAATACAATTTCCACGGCGTGCTCTTCCGGAGCCAATGCCATTATGCTGGGCGCCCGCCTGCTGAGAAGCGGACGGCTCGACCGGGTGCTTGTTGGTGGGGCCGATGCACTTACCCGCTTTACGATCAACGGTTTTGAGTCGCTGATGATCTATGACAGGGAGTGGACCCGGCCTTTCGACGAGTCGAGGACGGGATTGAACCTCGGTGAGGGAGCGGCGTTTCTGCTGATGGAGTCTGAAAGAAGCCTTCGGGCGACGGGAAACCTTCCGTTAGGCCGCGTGAAAGGCTGGGGCAATGCTGCAGATGCCTATCACCAGACGGCGTCTTCACCTGAGGGGAAAGGGGCGACCCTGGCAATTTCTGAGGCGATCCGTACTGCGGGCCTGACCCCGGCCGATATTTCCTATGTCAATGCCCATGGCACAGGAACTCCCAATAACGATCTTTCAGAGTCTGTAGCACTGAAAAATATATTTGGCACCTCCATTCCCTTTTTCAGCTCGACCAAGGCTTTTACCGGTCATACGCTTGCGGCAGCCGGAGCGATCGAAGCGGTATATTCTCTTCTCGCCATTAGAGAAAGGATGATATGGCCCAACCTGAATTTTGCCGAAGCTATCCGCGATACCGGGCTGATACCCGTCGCCGAACCCGCGAGATGCGCTGTAAATGCGGTGTTGTCCAATTCCTTCGGATTTGGAGGTAATAACTCTTCATTGGTTTTTACAGTTTGATGATATGAAGAGCAGGTTTTTTGTCAACGCGGCTTCCACAATTTCGCATCAACCCACTTTTGGGGAAAAGGGGTTTTCCGGAACTTTTACCCGCTTGGAAAAAGGCAGTGAACTTTTTCAGCCGGTATACAGGGAGTACATCGATCCGGTTATGCTCAGGCGTATGAGCAGGATATTGCGAATGGGGGTCGCCTCTGCCACGGACGCGCTGTGGCAGGCCGGGGCATCTTCGCCTTCGGGCATTATAGTGGGTACCGGGCTGGGCTGTCTGCAGGATACTGAAAAGTTCCTGGCAAATTTTCTTACTCTCGAGGGCCTGATCCCGCCTACCGCATTTATTCTTTCCACCCATAATACGATAGCGGGCCAGATTTCGCTCAGTCTGGGCTGTCATTCCTACAACATTACACATACCCAGAACACGCTGTCATTTGAAATGGCGCTGCTCGACGGGATCATGAAGCTGGAAGAAGGCGGGGACGATATACTCATCGGTGCTGCAGACGAGCACATTCCTTTTCTCGATAAAGTGGCGGCCGAATGGGGCTATGATGACCGTGTGCTGACTTCCGGCGTTTCCTTTTTTGTTTTGTCCGGCTCGGCTTCCGAAAAAAGTCTTGCGGAAGTGATTGATACGACAGTCTTCACCGGAACGTGCGACAAAAAAGAAATGATCGATAAATTCCTGGAAGGACATGGTTTGCGCCGCGATGAAGTGGATTTACTGCTGCAGGGCGGAAAACCGTCGGAGGACCTGGCAGGATTTGACTGCGACATGGTGGATTACGCCGGACTTTGCGGTTTATATCCTACCGCCTCGGCTTTTGCCTTTCATTACGGTATCGATTTTCTGGAATCGGCCGGTACAGGTAAAAAGGTATTGATAGTAAATGAACTGAACCCTCTTAGCCTGGGGCTCATACTTCTGAAAGGGATTGAAGCATAGGATTTCCATTATTGTCGCGCTGCTGCTGACAGCTTTGCTGTGGATCCTGCCTGTCGACGGGGAGATACGCCGGGTTGCTTTGGGAGCTGTCGGCGTGATTTGGATTGCCCTTACTATTTATGGTTCGGGTGTAATCGGCGCCAACTGGTTTGTCCGGTCGCAGAATCGTTTAAATACCGGCGCCATAGCGCTTACCTTCGACGACGGCCCCGACCCGGTGGTTACTCCTCTTGTATTGTCTGTTCTTAAGGAAAAGAACGTTCCTGCTACTTTTTTCCTGATCGGGGAAAAGGCGGAAAAATACCCGGATCTCGTACGGCAGATCCTGGCCGAGGGGCATCAGGTAGGAAATCATTCTTACAGCCACAGCGCCTGGCTGGGGTTCTTTTCTACAAACAGACTTAAAGATGATCTGGAAAAATGTAACCGGGTACTGCAAGACATTTCCGGTAAGTCCGTTACTTTATTCAGACCGCCTTTCGGAGTGACGAATCCCAGGTATTCGCGCGCTTTGGCACTACTTTCTATGGCTTCGGTCGGCTGGTCGCTCAGAAGCTATGATACGGTGACCCGAAACAGTGCGAAACTGCTGGAGAGGCTTGTTTCCCGGATACGCGGCGGCCAGATCGTCCTGATGCACGATACGTTGCCACAGACGGCCGGGGCGCTTCCTGCTTTCCTGGATTATTGCAGGGAGAGCGGGATAGAGGTAGGCAGGGTCGATATGTAAACTATAGTGTTACGCATGAAATTGTTAATATTCTGTTTTTTAATACTTTATCCGGCGATAAGCGATGCGCAGGACTACAGGAAGGTAGATCAGCCTGACCACGTTTATGCGGCGCTGAAGCAGCGATCCGGAAAGGTCAATACCATCCAGGCGGATTTTACCGAAATACGATACGTGTCTTACCTGAAGGAACCACAGAAGTCGTCAGGGAAGTTTTACTTTGAAAAGAAAGACCGGATGCGGTGGGAGCAGACCAATCCGGGCTCGTACGTGATCATGATCGACGGCAGCAGCCTCCGGGTAAGCGAGGGAGGTAAAGAGAAAAATATAAAGTCGGCGGGCCAAATGACGGGTATGATCCGCGATATGCTGCTCATGATCGTAAGGGGGGATTACCAGTCGGGAAAGGAATTTGAAAAAGAGCTGCTGCAGAACGCCACGGCTTACCGCATGGTGATGAGGCCGGTGGAAAAGCGCCTTAAACAGCGCTATGACAAGCTGGAGCTGCAATTTTCCAAATCTACCCTGGAACTGGAAGAGCTGATTTTTTTTGAAAAGGGAGGAGACAGACAGGTGCTGGCCTTCCGGAATGAAAAGGTCAACGTTCCTTTTAATTCATCGCTTTTTACACAATTTTAAAATAGACCGCAGAGACGCCCTGCGTCTCTGCGATGCGCTAAATCGTTTCCAGATGCTGTTAAATGACCTCTGTTTCCTGCAAAGCGTTTCGGATACCGAAGGGGGCGCGACTTTCCATATACTATTGAAGGACGATCATCCTTTGTATAAAGGCCATTTTCCCGGGCAGCCCGTCACGCCGGGAGTAGTTCTGGTAGAAATAGTGAAAGAGCTCCTGGAAAACCACCTTGATAAGTCCCTCGATATGACCAGTATGCGACAGTGCAAATTCCTGTCGGCCCACAATCCTGTGCAGAACCCGCAGGTCGCGATATCGGCGAGCTGGACATCCGGGGACGAATACACCGTTCATGCCGTCGGAAGCTCACAATCGGAGGTGTTTTTCAAGCTATCGGCCTGCTACAGGGAGGTTTAAACTTTTTTCGGTATGCTTGCCCGTATCAATTGCTGTATAATCATTCCTACCTATAATAATGCCCGGACGCTGAAGAGGGTATTGGAAGAGGTATTGGTATACAGCGGGCCGGATCGAACGATCGTAATCAACGACGGAGCGACCGACGATACGGCCGGGATCCTGGAGGGATATAAAGGAAAGATCATATTGCTGGAGAACGGGCGCAACCGTGGCAAGGGGTATTCACTGAGGCGGGGTTTCAGGGAAGCCATAGAACGGGGATTCGAAAATGCCATCACGATCGACTCCGACGGGCAGCATTTTGCGGACGATATCCCGGTTTTCGTGGAAGCGTCATCTAGGCAACCGGGCAGTCTGGTCATGGGCAGCCGCAATATGGACCAGGAGGGCATCCCGGGCAGAAGCTCGTTCGGAAACAAGTTCTCCAGCTTCTGGTTCTGGTTTCATACGGGAATAAAACTGCCCGACACGCAGACGGGCTACCGGTTATACCCGTTGGCGCCGCTGAAAACGATGCGGCTGGCAACGGAAAAATTCGAAACCGAGATTGAAGTAATTGTTAAAATGGCCTGGCGCGACGTCAGGTTTGTCTCAGTCCCGGTCCGGGTAAAATATGATCCTGACGAGCGGGTAAGCCATTTCCGGCCTTTCCGGGACTTTTCAAGGATCAGTGTGCTTAATACCTGGTTTTTCCTGCTTACGCTTGCCTGGTACCTTCCGCGACGTTTATTGAAGCGGTTATTTGAAAAAGGAGTGATAAATACCGTCAGGGATGAGTTTTTCAGGCCGGGAGAATCGGACGGGAGGAAAGCGGCTTCGATAGGGTTTGGACTTTTCATGGGTATTGTGCCCATATGGGGCTTTCAACTGGCGGTAGGCATACCTGCGGCCATTGCGCTGCGCCTGAATAAAATATTGTTTTTCCTGGCAGCCAATATCAGCATTCCGCCGATGATACCGGTTATCGTATATGCCAGCTATCGGGTGGGGGAAATCTTCTTTTCCGAATCCGCAGTGAAAATAGAGAGCTGGAAAGACGTAACACTGCAAACCATCCATCTTCACTTCGTACAATATGCCGCAGGCGCTGTTTTACTGGCTTCCCTGACGGGCCTTGCGGGGTTTCTCCTCTCGTACTTCTTTATAAGGATAATAAAGAGATAATATTTATGTCCTTATTTTGGTAAAAAATTATCCTTTTTCTATACTAGTATTTTCTTTGGGGTAATGCAGGCCGGCTTGTGAAAAAGGTAGCCTGCCGATGATGGTAAAATATGACTGTGATCATTATTATTTATGATCCCGGTCATAAATATCATTATAAGGAAAACTCAAATTTGGTGCAGCGTTCGGGTTTATATGAGCCTGATAATGTTGGATAAAGCGAGGGAATACAAATGATAGAAAAAGCAGATTCGTATAGTCATACATCGGAGAACCTCGTAGAAGAAGCCTGCTATCATTGTGGTCTGCCCTGTGAAGATACCGCAATCCGTTATGATTCAAAGTCTTTCTGCTGCAGCGGCTGCCAGGCGGTATACAGCATCCTGAAGGAAAAAGACCTTTGTGCTTATTATAAGCTGCCGGATGCAAAGGGCAACAGCCCGGATAAAAACTATTACAATGGAAAATACAGGTATCTCGACCAGCCTGAAATAAAGCAGAAAGTAGTCAGTTTCAGTGAAAACGGGCTTACCCAGGTCAACTGGTATATTCCTTCCATGCATTGCAGCTCATGTATCTGGCTGCTCGAAAACCTGCATAAACTGCATGCCGGAGTGTTGGCCGCATTGGTAGATTTTCCTGAGAAAACCGTGCGTATAAGTATACGCGATGAAGCCATAAAGCTGAGCGAGCTGGCCGGCCTTATGAGTTCGGTAGGCTATGAGCCTTATATCAGCCTTAACGACCTGGAAGAAAAAAAAGCATCGCGTTTCGACCGTAAAAGGATCTATAAAATAGGAATAGCAGGATTTGCTTTCGGCAATATCATGTTCATGGGGCTTTCCGACTATTTTACCATAATAGGAAGTACCGGTCTGGGTAGCGAAACGGAGGTGGTTTTCGGAGTATTGTCTATATTGCTGTCGCTTCCGGTGTTCTTTTACTGTTCTTCCGATTTCTTCGTTTCGGCATGGAAAGCTATCAGGAACAGGCAATTGAACATCGACGCGCCTATTGCCCTGGCTATCCTGGTTACCTTTGTGCGGAGTGTTTTCGAGATAGCTTCGCAGACGGGGTCGGGCTACCTGGATTCAATGACAGGCATCGTGTTCTTTATGCTGGTCGGCAGGTATTTCCAGGATAAATCCTATTCTCTCATTTCTTTCGACCGGGACTACAAGTCTTTTTTTCCAGTGGCTGTCTCCGTCCTTAAAAATGGCTTAGAGACCCAGAAGCAGATTTCGGAAATCGTGCCCGGCGACCTGCTTCGCATCCGTAATCACGAAATGATACCGTGTGACGGGCGGCTTGTATCGGAAACGGCCGCTATCGACTATAGTTTCGTGAGCGGGGAATCGGCTCCCGTCACCAAAACAATGAATGAGCAGGTGTATGCCGGAGGGAAGATTTCGGGCGCTGCCGTAGAGCTGGAAGCGACAAAAAAAGTAGCCCAGAGCTACCTTACAGGGCTTTGGAATAACGACGTGTTCACCCGGGCCAGGGATGAAGAAGAAAGCCGTCTGACCCGTTTTATCAACCGGTATTTCACCATTGCAGTCTTCCTGATCGGAAGCATCAGCTGGATTTACTGGGGGTTGGCCGGGGATTTCAAAAGAGGGTTTGACGCCATGACGACTGTCTGGATCATCGCGTGCCCCTGCGCCCTGCTTCTTTCCGACACCTTCACCAACGGCAACCTGCTGACCATATTCCGGCGGAACGGGCTGTATCTCAAAAATGCACATATCCTGGAAAAGCTTTCCGGGATAAAGAGGGTGGTTTTTGACAAAACCGGAACTCTTACATTGCCCGACGCTGCAGAAGTAAGATTTGAGGGTATTCCTCTGACAAGTGCCGAGAAAGGTATGGTAATTGGGCTATCGAGGCAGTCGGTGCACCCGTTAAGCCGGTTGGTCCGCGAATTCCTGGAACGGGACGGAGGCGAAAGCGGGATATTCGATGTTTCCGGTCTGAAGCAGTACAGGGAGCAGGCCGGCAGCGGCCTGGAAGCTGTCTGCGGTGGTGTCAGGATACGCCTGGGTTCTGCGGGGTGGGTAGGGGAAACCGACGCGGACAAAGATCTTAAGACCTCGAGGGTTTATATCGCTTTCGACGGTGTTGTAAGAGGGTTTTTTGAAATAGAAAGTAAATACAGGAAAGGGCTGAAAGAAGCTGTCAGGTCATTGGACAGGGATGGCATCGATGCATGCATGCTCTCCGGTGACAAACCCACCGATATTGGTTTCCTCACCGGTGTTTTCGGAGATAAGGACAAGCTCAGCTTTTCCCGGACACCCCAGGACAAGCTTGATTTTATAAAAGGGCTGCAGGAAAGCGGCGGGAAGCCGGTTATGATGCTCGGCGACGGACTGAACGATGCCGGCGCTCTGAAGCAAAGCGATGTGGGGATAGCGGTTTCCGACAATATCAACAATTTCACTCCCGCAAGCGATGCCATACTGGAAGGCAGCAGGTTGAAGGACGTCAGCGCGTTTATCAGGCTTGCCGTTGCAGGACGGAACATCATAAAAGGAAGCTTCGGAATATCGGTAATCTATAACATAGTCGGGCTTTATTTTGCCGTGCAGGGTGAGCTGAGACCTGTCGTAGCAGCTATCCTGATGCCGGCCAGCTCGGTGAGCATTATCATGTTTACAACGCTGGTGAGCAGGTTGAAAGCCCGGCAATTACTGAAAGTGAAAAATTTATGACAAATGTCATTTTTATGCCTGTCTGCGGTCATGATGTAATCTCCGGCAGGCCGATACTTTTGCGGGTGGCTGAAGGTCATTAATACGAACGTTTTAACAGGCTGTTGCTTATGAGTGCCATATACATATTGATAGCGGCGGGGCTTATGATTGCGGGAGGATTTCTCTGTGTCTTTTTATGGGCAGTGAAGTCCGGCCAGTTCGACGATGACCTGACACCCTCGATAAGAATTTTATTCGATGACGAGGAGCCTGCGGAGCCCCAGAAAAATAATTCAGGGTAAGCCGCCGTACCTGTATTTCAAGGAGAAAAGACCGATTCCCAGTTTAATATAACTCATTTTTAACCATCCATTTATGGAAATTTCTTCTAAAACCAACACACCTCACCTGACGTTGGAGGAATTTGAGTACGATAATAAGCTCGTACGGAATTTCGCGCTGGCCACCGTGATCTGGGGAGGCGTAGGTATGCTCGTCGGGGTTATTGCTGCTTTCCAGCTCGTATTCCCCGGGCTCAATCTTGATCTTCCCTACACTACTTTCGGAAGGGTACGTCCGCTTCACACAAATGCGGTAATCTTTGCTTTTGTGGGGAACGGGTTCTTTACCGGGATGTATTATGCCACTCCAAGGGTACTTAAAACTCCCATGTACAGTAAGCTCCTGGGGCAGATCCATTTCTGGGGATGGCAGGCGATCATCGTCATGGCGGCTATTACGCTTCCCCTGGGACTCACCAGCGGTAAGGAATATGCCGAGCTCGAATGGCCCATCGATATAGCCATCGCTGTGGTGTGGGTGCTTGCGCTTGTAAACCTGATAATGACCACTATTCACCGTCGTACCGAGCACATATATGCTGCGATCTGGTTTTTTATCGCCTCTTTCGTAACAGTCGCTTTGCTTCATGTTGTCAACAGCATTGAGTTGCCCATTTCTCTTACGAAAAGCTACTCGGTCTATGCAGGTGTGCAGGATGCCCTGGTTCAGTGGTGGTACGGGCACAATGCGGTAGCGTTTTTCCTTACCACGCCCTACCTGGGCCTGATGTATTATTTTCTGCCCAAGGCAGCGAACAGGCCTATCTATTCGTACCGGCTTTCGATCGTTCACTTCTGGTCGCTGATATTCCTGTACATCTGGGCGGGCCCGCACCACCTTCTTTATACAGCTCTTCCCGATTGGGCCCAATCTTTGGGGACTGTGTTTTCCGTCATGCTGATCGCACCCTCCTGGGGTGGGATGATCAACGGGCTGATGACCCTGCGCGGGGCGTGGGATAAGGTCAGGGACGACGTAGTATTGAAATTTATGGTAGTGGCTGTTACCGCCTATGGTATGGCGACTTTCGAAGGGCCGATGCTGTCTCTTAAAAATGTCAGCGCGATTGCGCACTATACCGACTGGATAGTAGCTCACGTGCACGTCGGAGCTTTGGGCTGGAATGGGTTCCTTACTTTCGGAATACTGTACTGGCTCTTCCCGCGCCTGTATGGCCGCCCTCTATACTCTCAGAAATTGGCTAATTTCCACTTCTGGATCGGTACGATCGGTATCTTGTTTTATGCAATTCCGATGTACTGGGCAGGATGGGTGCAAAGCGCAATGTGGCGTGAATTTACAGCAGACGGCTTCCTCAAATATCCGAACTTCCTGGAAACCGTTACGCAGCTTATACCTTACTACGCGCTCCGCGGGATCGGTGGTACTCTTTACCTGATCGGCTGGGCCGTCATGATCTATAACCTGATCAAGACTGCCAAAGCCGGAGAACTGAAAGAAACAGAAAAAGTACAGGCACCTTCGCTGAAAGACCAGCAGCACCAGGATGAGTACTGGCATCGTAAATGGTTTGAAAGAAAGCCTGTGCTCCTAACAATAGGCTCCCTGATTGTCGTTGCCATCGGCGGGATTGTCGAGATGATCCCCACCTTTATGATCAATTCCAATGTGCCGACTATCGAGAGCGTCAAGCCTTATACGCCGCTCGAATTGCAGGGAAGGGATATCTATGTAAGGGAAGGCTGCTATACCTGTCACTCCCAGATGATACGTCCTTTCAGGGATGAAATCGAACGGTACGGCGAGTATTCGAAAGCCGGCGAGTTTGTGTATGACTTCCCGTTCCAGTGGGGATCCAAACGGACGGGGCCGGATCTGCACCGTCTCGGGGGCAAGTATCCTGATTCATGGCATTACAACCACATGGAAGATCCTACCAGTATGTCACCGGGATCCATTATGCCTGCTTATCCGTGGCTCCTGGATGACGAGTTGGATACTGCCAGTACTTCCAAAAAAATAAGGGCGATGCAGATCCTGGGTGTGCCCTATGAAAAAGGATTTGAGAATGAGGCCAATAAAAACCTGATGGCACAGGCCGAGGGAGTAGTGGAGCGGCTTGGAGGCGCAGGTATCAAGACCGGGCCAACAAAAGAAATTGTGGCGCTGATAGCCTATCTGCAAAGATTGGGGACCGACATTAAAGCCGAAAACAACCCGCATTGACAAAAGTAAAGGGAGAGGTTCCTCTCTCCCTTTTAAAAGGTTCATGATCTAAAGAAAGGATTAAAATGAAATTCAGAAATTATCTTGATACAATAGCCGATATAGGGCTCTATCCGCTGGTGTCGCTCCTCCTTTTCGTCGCTTTTTTCGTCGGTCTTCTGTGGTACGTTCTGTCCATGAACAAGAAAGATGTGAAACATATGAGCAATCTTCCCCTGGATGACGGCATATCCAAAAAGGCAATACTCACAACTTTCATGGTTCTGGGATCCATCGGGGCTTTTGCGCAGGAAGCAAAACCCGTCGCTGCCGGAAATGACGAGCTGCTTCTCTATATCGCGATTATCGTTATCGTTTTTGTCGCATTGCTGCTTGGCGCTATTCTTGTACAGGTGGCGATGCTGGTCAATAAATTGAATAACCGCGTTGCTCCGGAGCGGCAGGAGTCTACTCTTTTCTCGGAAAGCTGGTGGAAAAAATTCCGTGGCGTCAACGTCTCGCTTTCAGAAGAGGATAAAATCCTCATCAAGGAACACGATTATGATGGTATCCAGGAGCTCGATAACAGGATGCCGCCGTGGCTTGCATTCCTGTTCCAGGGTACTATCGCATTCTCGGTAATTTACATGCTGATCTATCATGTTTTTTCTGTAGGCGATCTGCCCCAGGCAGAGCTTGAAAAAGATCTACAGGCTGCGGCCGTTCAGAAAGCTGCTTTCCTCGAGCGTGAAGGCGCCAAGATAGATGAGAATTCGGTTGTTCTGGCTACTGAGCCGGCGGATATTGAAAAAGGAAAGGCGTTGTTTGTAGCCAACTGTGCAGCCTGCCATGCTGAAGACGGCGGGGGTACGGTCGGCCCGAACCTGACCGACAGCTATTGGCTGCACGGGGGTAGCCTGAGCGATATTTTCAAAGTGATCAAATACGGTGTACCTGAAAAGGGTATGATAGCATGGGAAAAACAGTTGAAGCCACAGGAGATTCAATTTGTAGCCAGCTATATCGCTTCCTCACTGAAGGGCACTACGCCCGCCAATCCGAAAGAAGCTCAGGGTGAGCTATGGGAGGGAGAAGGAAGTACGGCGCCGGCCGGCGGCAACCAGTAAAAGAAATGACGGCGCCTGAAGAAGCTGTTTTCTCCAGGCGCCGCCCACCTGATGCATTACTATGAATAGCTATTAATTTTATCATCATGAAATCTCCGGTAAATACTGCCGAAACAGATGAATCTTTCAGGGATCACTTTTCGGCAGTGGATGACTATGGGAAGAGGATATGGTTTTATCCGCAGAAGCCGAAAGGAAAATGGCATAACAGGAGGGTTGTTTTTACAGTTATCCTGCTGAGCCTGATGATTTCCGCTCCGTTTATCTACGTAGACGGGCACCCGCTTTTTCTTTTCAATATCCTGGAAAGGAAGTTCATTATTTTCGGTGTATTTATCGGTCCGCAGGACTATTGGATATTCGGGCTGGGCATGCTGTCATTCCTGGTCTTTGTTTCTCTTTTTACCAACCTCTTCGGGCGGTTATGGTGCGGCTGGGCATGTCCGCAGACGGTTTTTATGGAAATGGTATTCCGTAAAATAGAATATGCTATCGAGGGAGACTGGAACAAGCAAAGAGCCCTGGACAAAGCTCCCTGGGATCGTGTGAAGATTACCAAAAAAGCGTTGAAGTGGGGGATTTTCCTGCTGGTATCCTTCCTGATAGCCAATCTTATGCTGGCATATGTGCTGGGGATAGAGGAGGTCGGCAAGATTATTACTCATCCTGTTTCCGAGCATCCCGGCCTGTTTTTGGGTGTTGCAGGGTTCACGCTGATCTTCTTCTTCATTTTTACCTGGCTGAGAGATCAGGCCTGTACTGTTGTTTGCCCCTACGGACGTCTCCAGGGGGTATTGCTCGATAAAAGCTCTGTGGTAGTAGCCTACGATCATGTGAGAGGAGAAAAGAGAGGGAAACTACGGAAAGGGCAGGAGAGGGAACTGGGAGACTGTATAGATTGTCATCAATGCGTAAGGGTATGTCCTACCGGGATAGACATACGTAACGGGACGCAGATGGAATGTATTAACTGTACGGCCTGTATCGACGCCTGCGACCATATGATGGACCAGGTTGGTTTTGAGCGGGGGCTTATCCGCTACGCATCGGAGGAAGCGATCGTTTCGAAGAAAAAGAACCGTTTTTCCGCTAAGGCAGTTGGCTATACGATCGTACTCGCGGCATTGTGGGGAGGATTGGGGTATGCTCTTTTCAACCGGACTTCGACCGAAACAACTATGCTGAGGGTACCCGGCACGCGGTACATAGAAAATCCTGACGGCACTGTCAGCAACCTTTACAACTTCAAAATCTATAATAAGACAAATAAACAGGTTATACCGGAGCTAAGGCTGGAGGATGGACAGGGGACACTGAAATTTGCCGGGAACCCGGATCTGACGCTCGAACCTACCGGGAGTGTACAGGGAACGGTTTTTGTCCTGATCCCGGCAGATAAAATCAAAGAGCGGAAAATGCACCTGAAGCTCGGAGTCTATGAGAACGGGAAACTTCTTGAAAGCTTTGAAACTACTTTCATGGCACCGGGAGGAAGATGATGATGTGGCGATGTGTTGATGTGATGATGTAACGAATCACCACATCGCCACATCAACACATCACCACATCAATTAATCAAAATTTTACAATTATGAAATGGCAAATAAGTTGGGGATGGAAAATTGCGATGCTGTATTGCGGGTTTGTGCTGATGATACTCGTGCTTGTCGGGATGAGCGTCAGCCAGAAGATAGACCTGGTATCGGATGATTATTATGCGATGGAGCTGGCTCACCAGAAAAAGATAGATAAAATGGCACGCTCCGGGAAGCTCACAGAACCGGTAACATGGAAAGTGGGTGATGAATATATTGAAATTGTATTTCCGGGGAATTTGTCAGGAAAAACCATAGGAGGTAACGTAATCATGTACTGCCCGGCAGATAACAGGAATGATTTTTCTGTTCCGGTAGCGCCGGACAGCGAAGGGGTACAGAGGATTTCCAGGTCCTCGATTAAGCCCGGTCGCTATCATCTGCAACTGGACTGGAGCGCAGATAACACGACTTACTGGAATGAAGGCGTAATCAGGATAACCGACTGACGATGTTTTACCTTGCTTTTATACTGGGTCTGACCAGCAGCCTGCATTGCGTGGGTATGTGCGGCCCTATAGCGTTGGCGCTGCCCGTTCACAGGCGCTCGGGTGCAGGCAAGGTATTGGGGATTGTACTTTATAACCTCGGGCGGATTTCGGTATATGCCCTGCTCGGCGTGCTGATAGGGAGCATTGGTTTTGCAGCGTCCCTCGGACATTGGCAGAACTGGCTTTCGGTCGCGGCCGGTGGGCTGATGCTCGCCGGAGCAATAGGATCTCTGAACTGGTGGGAAAAGTTACCTTTCCGGGGAGTTGTGAGCCGGGGTACTTCATTCGTGTACGGTAATATCCAAAGCCGGTTGTCAAAAGGCAGCTTTGGTTCGCTGACCGTTATGGGTATGTTTAACGGGTTGATACCGTGCGGTATGGTTTATCTTGCCCTGGCTTCAGCCCTCGCTATGCCGGATGGAGCATCCGGCGCCGCTTATATGGCCCTCTTCGGTTCGGGTACTCTGCCGGCTATGCTGGCTACCGGCTTCCTGGGGCAATGGGCTTCTGTAAAATGGCGGCTTGCTTTCAAACGGGCGACGCCCTATCTGGTTGCTTTGGCCGGTATCATTCTTATCGTCAGGGGGCTGCTGCCTGTCTCAGCGCACCTGCATCATGAAGCTTCCGACGCAATCCCTGTCTGCGTAGGCAAATAAGATCATTCCATCCCGGAGTAAGTTTTGACAGGCGAGTATACTCTTCCTGATATAAGTCATATTTTTTCAGTTTTATGCCATCTACTTTTGAAAAAAA
>CAZLTN010000007.1:0-107380 GCA_964562455.1 uncultured Cytophagales bacterium | reverse complement strand
AGGGATAGGGGATACGGGATCAGGGATTTGTCATTCGTACACGGAGGACGGGCGTTGCGTCTCACTCTTAAAAATACTACTTACCAATCATTGTATTTACGACTGTGCTTTCTGTGTTTCCAGGAGCAGCAACGACATAAAAAGGGCTGCTTTTACCGTAGACGAGGTCGTAGCGCTGACAATGGAGTTTTACCGGCGCAACTATATCGAAGGGCTGTTCTTAAGTTCGGGTATTTTTAAAAATGCCGACTACACCATGGAGCGGATGCTCCGTATTGTAAAAAAGCTCAGGATCGAAGAAAAATACAACGGCTACATTCACCTTAAAACCATCCCTGGGGCAAGTCCGGAGATGGTGACGGAAGCAGGCCTGTATGCCGACCGGATGAGCATCAACCTCGAAATGCCCACAGAATCGGGCCTGAAAATACTGGCTCCCGAAAAATCGCATGAAGAAGTAAAGCGTGAGCTAGGCATCATCAGGAATAAATCCGTTGAGCTGGCAGACGAGCGAAAAGTGATTAAAAGTGCACCGGCTTTCGTCCCGGCAGGTCAAAGTACCCAGATTGTGGTAGGCGCCACTCCCGAATCCGATATGGAAGTGATGTATACCGCCGACCACTTTTATAAAACCTATTCGTTGAAGCGCGTTTATTACAGCGGTTATATCCCCATCAGTCATGATTCCCGCATGCCTGTCATAGGAACAACCCCACCCGTTCTTCGCGAAAACAGGCTTTACCAGACGGACTGGCTCATGCGCTTTTACGCGTTTGAAATCAGGGAACTTCTCAATGATAAATACCCCGACCTTGATCCGGAAATAGACCCCAAACTGAGCTGGGCATTGCGAAATCCCGGCTTTTTTCCTGTGGATATTAATTCGGCGGCCTATCGGAACATCCTGCGGGTGCCCGGCATCGGGGTTTATTCGGCAAAGAAAATCGTAGCCGCCCGCAGGTTCGGAAGGTTGCATGCTTATCAACTGAAAAAAATGGGTATAGCTTTCAACCGCGCGCAGCATTTCATCCGGTTTGCCGATTCACCCATACAATTGAACGAAAAAGACCCGGCGGTCATCAGGCAAACGATCCTGGAGCAGAGCACCGGTAAGTTCCGTATTGCTCAAAGCGGCCAGTTGACACTTTTTTAAAAAATGGTCACATACTTATTCGATGGGACTCTTACCGGTCTGCTGACAGCCGTTTTTGAGTCGTACGCCTCCCGTCAGAAAGCAGCAACGCTTGTTCCCGCCGCAGGTTACCAGCCGGGCTTCCTGGATACCGCAGTTACGATCATACCAGACCCTGAAAAAGCGCAACGAGTGTGGACGGGACTCGGCAAAAGGATCGGCAATGCCGGACGACACGAGTTCTATACCGTGTTTCTTTCAGAAAGTGCCGAAGCCTGGCAGCATATGTTCGGCTACGCCAGGTACATTTTTGACTACGATGATCACGATGGTGAGCGGGCCGCAGATTACGGAAACCAGCATGTACTGGCTGTCGCCGCTTATGCTAAAAAAGTGAGCCGCGAAAGGCACCGGATGAAAGCGTTCGTCCGTTTCAATAAGAGCGCAGACGGACTCTATACCGCAATCGTAGAGCCCGACTTTAACGTGCTGCCCCTTATCGCCGGGCACTTCCGCGACCGCTACGCCGACCAGCGATGGCTGATATTCGACAAACGCAGGCACTACGGAATCTATTACGACCTGACTTCCGTGCAGGAAGTAAAAATTGAACCCGTTCCGGCCGATGCTTTCCAGGTAGCTACATCCGCTCCAATGCTGCCCGATGAAAACGATAGCTTGTATACTTCTTTATGGCAGGAGTACTTTAAGAGCACCAACATCAAAGAAAGGGCCAACCTTAAGCTGCATATTCAGCATGTACCCAAAAGGTACTGGAAGCACCTGCCGGAGAAAGAGTTCGGATTTCTTTAGTTTTTCCCAAACTTCCTTACCTTCGCTTCCAAAACAGCTTTAAATTTATTGCATCCTACCACTATTAAATGAATTGTGCACTTGTAACCGGAGCTTCCAGGGGATTGGGCCGGGCCATTGCCATCCGGCTCGCGGCCGATCACGGGCTATTCATACTCATCAACTACGCTGCCAACCAGGCCGCCGCCGAAGAAACCCTGAGCATGATCCGCTCTGCCGGCGGTGACGGTCAGTTATTACCTTTCAACGTTCAGCACAAAGAAGAAGTCGATGCCGCCCTCAATACCTGGAAAGAAGCCAATCCCGACAAGTTCATCCAGGTCCTGGTCAACAATGCGGGCATCACCCGCGACGGCCTGCTGATGTGGATGCCCGAAAAAGACTGGGACGATGTGCTTGATATTTCTGTCAAAGGGATGTTCAACGTAACTCAGAACGTTATACAGCAAATGCTGCGGAAACGTGCGGGCAGGATTGTCAACGTTTCGTCCCTGTCAGGTTTGAAAGGGGTAGCGGGACAAGCCAACTATTCCGCCGCGAAGGGAGCCATGATCGCCTCTACAAAATCATTGGCGCAGGAAGTCGCCAAAAGAAATATTACGGTCAATGCCGTCGCACCCGGCTTTATCCGCAGCGATATGACCCTGGAACTCAACCAGGAGCAAATCAGGCAGATGGTGCCGATGGGACGGATCGGCGAACCGGACGAGGTCGCACATGTCGTCAGCTTTCTTGTTTCCGATAAGGCGTCTTATATTACCGGCGAAGTAATCAATATAAACGGAGGGATTTATTCTTGACCTCCATCCGAAACCGGGAAAAGCATAACCCTTTTAGGGTATTGTAAACAGTCTTTAGCGTCGATAGTTTTGTAGGGAACTGTGTATTATTACATCAGTAGCTGATAACCACGTATTTATACACTACCTTCTCTATGATAGCAGCGCTCGTATTTGTAGCGATAGTTTTTCTTCTGTTGCTCTACGGAATAGGTATTTATAACAAGCTGGTACGTCTCCGGAATATGGTACGCGAAGCCTGGAGCGGGATCGACGTGATGCTTAAAAAACGATACGACCTGATCCCGAACCTGGTAGAAACAGTGAAAGGCTATACCTCGCACGAACGTCAGACCCTCGAATCGGTCATAGAGGCGCGTTCAAAAGCGCTGGGCGCAGCGTCAGTAAAAGAGAAGGAAGCTGCTGAAAACAACCTCAACAGGGCGCTCATGAATGTCCTGGCTATTGCCGAACAGTACCCCGACCTGAAGGCCAGTACCAATTTCCGGCATATCCAGGAACAACTCAGCGCACTCGAAGGCGACATTGAAAAATCGCGCCGGTATTATAACGGTACCGCCCGTGATTTCAATATTGTTGTTGAGTCATTTCCAAGCAACATGGTATCCAGCGCTTTTAATTTTGAGAAGTCACCCTATTTCGAGATTGACGCTCCTGATCAACGGAACACCCCGCAGGTAAATTTCTAGACAGGAAAAGACAAGCCCCCTTACCCTTGATGAATTATGTTAATAAATCGCCTTCTGAAAATACTGCCGGCATTAGCTTTGGCGATATTGCCGCTGACAGCGCTGCCTTTTACTCCTGATAAAGAACGGATACTCTCTTATCATTCCGACATCGTAGTAGATACTTCCTCCAAACTGACTGTCACGGAGACCATCAGGGTTAACGCCATGGGAGTAGAGATACAACGGGGAATTTTCAGAATGATTCCCCTGAAGAGGAACCTGGCCGGCCGTACGGTAAATTGTAAGTATGAAGTTGTGTCAGTGAAGAAAAACGGCAGTGCAGAGAAATATAAAGCAAAAAGTGAAAACGGTCATTTAGCAATCTACATCGGCGATGAGGATGTGTATCTTCAGCCCAACGTATATGAATATGAAATCACCTATGAAACCTGGCGTCAAATCGGTTATTTTGACGATTTTGACGAGCTATACTGGAATGTTACCGGCAATGAATGGTCGTTTGAAATCGAAAAAGCAAGCGCTGCGATCCATCTTCCGGAAGGGGCTGAAGTGCTTCAGCATGCATGCTATACCGGCTTTGCAGGAAGTACCGAAACCAATTGCAGCTCAGATCTGTCCGCCCCGGGTACCGTCACCTGGACCGCATCGGAGCTGAAAGAAAACGAGGGGCTCACTATCGCGGTAGGTTTTACCAAAGGAATCGTAAAACAACCCCGGACACCTTCCTGGCTGGAAACGGAAACCTTCGGCAAAATACTGGGAGGTATCGGGATTGCATTTCTTGCGCTCATGTACTTTTTGTGGTCGCGACATGGAAAAGATCACGAATCTCCGACAGTCGTACCTCAATTCGATATACCTGACCGGTTGTCACCGGCCTCGATAGGTTATATTGCCAGTGGTTCTTATAAAAACAATTTGCTGGCTGCCGCCCTGGTCGATATGGCAGTGAAAGGCTATATAAGAATAAAGGAAATTCCTAAAACCGGGTTGTTCGGAAAGACGCACTACACGATCGAAAAGCTGAAAAGCGAGGGCGACGATCTGGGTATTGAGGAAAAGGGATTATTCCAGGGGTTATTCCCTGGTCGCAGTGACAGCCTTAATCTTACAGGAGAATATAACGCTTCAGTAGCAGCCGCCGTTAATATCTTTATGCTCGGCATAACAGGACGGAGCCGTTCCATACTGAGCAAAGGGCACAACCGGGGGCTGACTTTCCTGTTATTCCTGGCTATTTCAGCCATATACTGGACAGCACTATATTCAAGCTACCAGCATTTCTTCGATTATTCCAGGCTGATTACCGGGATAATCCTGTATGCTGTTATGGCTGTCTCATTTCTTGTATTTATCTCGACCGGTAACTCTACCGCCGGCTGGATCTGGATTTTGCCGCTATTGATAACAGCCGCCGGTAGCTACATATGGTACCAGTTTGACAGGACGATCGATCCCTTTACCATTTGCTTTCTTTTCCTTGTCGCCGGCGTGACGATACTGGCGGTTTTCAATTACCTGATCCGTCGGCCGGAGCCCGAACTGCTGCGCATACGGTCACTTATCGATGGCTTGAAAATGTATATGGGCGCCGCTGAGACCCAGTTGATCCGGTTTAACAATCCGCCTCAGATGACGCCTCAGATTTTTGAAAAATACCTGCCTTATGCAATGGTACTGGGTGTCGATAAAATATGGGGTGCAAAATTTGAAAGCCTGCTACGGCAAAACGCAACAGAATACAGTCATGACTGGTATTCCGGCAACCGCGATATGCATAACTTCCCGGGCAGCATCGGGGATAGTCTTGGCAGCGGTCTGACACAATCCCTCAGCTCTGCTTCAACTGACAACAGCAGTAGCGGAGGTTCTGATGGCGGAGGTTCGTCCGGCGGAGGCGGCGGAGGCGGAGGCGGAGGAGGCTGGTAAGGATCAATCCGGGAACAGCGACTTATCCAGCCCCGGCACAATCCGCAGCGCATTTTTATAGTACACCTTCTTCAGGATACTATCGGGCAACCCCATTCCGTACATCCGCCAGAAGGCATGATACTTCTTATGGTAAGGGAAGTATTCATCTTCTGTCTCCAATACCCGGAAATAAGTGGTATACTCCGAAGGTATCCAACTGTCTTTCCCGAATAAAATCCGGTCCTGGTGCTTTTCGAAGAACTTATAGGCAGTCCTAGGCTGGCGGCCGAGTTCGGCAATAACAGCGCCTATCTCCACCATCATATTAGGGAATGCTTCCATCAGGCTGTCGAGCTTCTTCAGGTTATTGGGGTACCATCCCATATGCGCATTGATGAAGGTGGTTTTCGGGTGTTTTCTGAAAATATCATGCTGTTCGGCAATCAGGGAGTCGAAAGGCACCGGGTCGTTGGGGCCGCGTTTACGCCCCGGATGGGTTTTGAGCTCCAGCCAACGCTCATTATAGCGATCCAGCGGGTCCCAGAAAGACGCTACGTCAGCGGTATGGATCAATACCGGTATCCCCAATTCACCGCATTTTGCCCAGACAGGGTCCAGTCGCTTGTGATTAACGGGTACACGATTACCGTTTTCATCCTTAATACCGCTAAAACCAAGGCTTTTATAGATTTTAAGCCCTTTAGCTCCTGCCTTGACATCATTCTCCAACTGTTTTACCGCCCGTGCCGACCAGTCTGCCGCACCAAAATCGCTAAAAACAAGATTGGTAAAAACAACCAGCCTTGAAGAATTCGTTTTTTTGGCATTGGCTATCGCTCCTTTAAGGTGCTCAGCGCTCTCATCCCAGTTGTTGGCAAAACCCCGGCCGCTCAGGTTGACCATAATCGCCATATTCAGCTCGTCCATCTGGGCAAGCAGCTCTCCCAGGTTCTGGGTAGGCATCCTGAACTGATGATTGTGAACGTCTATAAACGGGAATTTCGCCCTTTTCAGGACATGCTCCTCTACTTTAAGTGTAGAAACAGGATCATACTCTTCGAACCCGAGCGGAGCGTCCTGGGCCAGGCTACTCGCACCGGAAACAAATAAAAAAAACAGGGCAAAAAAAGAAAATCTGTTCATATCAAACCTGGTAGAATATCTCTTCATTTTTTATATATAATTGCAACGGCCAGCGCCAGGATACCCTCCTCGCGCCCTACAAAGCCCATATGTTCCGAAGTGGTGGCCTTTATCGAAATCTGGTCAGCACCTATAGTCATAACCGTAGCGAGACAGCTCTTCATTTCCTCAATATAGGGATTGATTTTCGGCTGCTGCAGGACAATTGTAACATCTACGTTTCCTACTTCATAGCCTTTGTCCCGCACCATCTGAAGCGACTTGTCCAACAGAATTTTGCTGTCCACACCCTTCCATTGCGGATCTTTATCTGAAAAATGATAACCGATGTTCCTCAGACCGGCTGCTCCCAGCAAGGCGTCGCAGAGAGAATGGCACACGACGTCAGCGTCGGAATGCCCCTTTGCGCCATGTGTGTGAGGAATCTTTATCCCTCCCAGCCAGAAATCCCGGCCTTCTTCCAACTGGTGTATATCATAGCCTTGCCCTATACGGAATGGAATCATAGTTTTTTAAAACGAATTAGGGAAGCTAATTTACTGAATCATTTCTCTCTTCCTGAATAAACGTTGGGAAATACCCTTTTGTGGTAAAATATAAAATTTGCTTTGCAGGCAAGCAACTATAGATACACCCTGTATCTATAATCGAAAACCGACATTCATATCGCATTATGGCTTTTCAGCCAAAAAAATTCGAACAAGTCTATAGAAATTTTTTACGTTATAAATTTCTATCGTAAATTCGTTCCAACTATTCCTCTATTCATTATGTTTATTCTAAACCCGAGACTGGCGTCAGACATTTTTGATGGCGAATACATTATCGCAAACCTTGATACAGGCCTGTATTACAGCATACAGGGCCTGGCAGTAGCGCTGGTAAATGCATTGCCATTCGAAGCCCCCTCCCCCGTTATCCTGAAATTATCGGAAGCATTTCCCGATCATAGTGATGCTATCCAAAAGGAGCTTGCGGGTGTTTTTCAGGAACTGCAGCAAGAAGACATTATCAGGGAAAGCGCTACCGGAGTCGCGGCAGAACCTGGTCTTTACACAACCCCGGAGCAATACATTCCTTCGAAATTTAACCGCTACGCCGACATGCAGGATCTGCTGTTGCTTGATCCTATACATGACGTAGATGAAGATGGATGGACAGTAAAAAACGATGAAAAGGCTTAAATAGTTGAATCCTTCAGCCTATTTTGAAGAAGTTCTTTCGCTGATCTCTTCAGCAGAGCTACTTCACACTGACCGGTTGTCGCTGGCAGGACGTACCGTTCACCTTAAAACCCCCTCCCCCGGTTTGCGTGAACGCCTTGTTCCTTCGCTGGCACACCTTATAAAGCCGGATGACGGAAGTGCGCCGGAGCTTACCATATGGTATGCTACCAACAAAAACCTCGCATCAAAGGTAAAGGCTCCTCCATGGGCCGGTTTTAACAGTCAGGGATATAACCCTGATCTGGACCAGGATGAAATCCAGATATTCTTTCAACCCTGGCAAAAGCAGTTTTTCCTTTATTCCAGGACGAAACGTACCGGAATATACTGGGCGCAAACTCCGGATGAAGTACCCTGGTGGGAGTCTACCTTTTCTTTCCGGGTATTATTCCACTTCTGGACTTACGATCTGCCGGCTCAGTTAATCCACGCCGGTGCGCTGGCACATAATGGTTCCGGGATATTGATTACCGGTCAGAGCGGATCCGGTAAATCGACGTCATGCCTGCAACTCCTCCGCCGTGGATTCCAATACCTGGGCGATGACTACGTCTGGGTTGAACAGGAAAATGGCGGCCCGTCGGTCCATACCCTCTTCCAGACTGCCAAAGTTGAGCCGGAAAATCTTCACAACCGCTTTCATGACTGGGTTCCTTTTGTGACAAATAAGGATACTTACAGGGATCAGAAAGCCATTTTTCATGTCCATGACCTTTTCCCTGACTCAAGGCTCGGCCAGGCAAAGCTTAAAGCGATTTTATTGCCACGGGTAAGCGGCCTTGAACATACCTCTTTTGAAAAAGTAAATTCTTCCCGGGCCCTTCTGGCTATGGCGCCCACTACGCTTCATCACCTTCCTCACAACCGTGATATCTCCTACAAAAAACTGATGGAAATATCGGCCTCCCTGCCCTCCTACCACTGGAAACTCGGCTACAACCTGTATGCTTTTTTTAACTCATTCAAAGATTTTTCCACCCATGAACTCTCCTGGAATTAGCGTCATTATACCAACCCGCAACAACGGTCCTGAGATCGGAAGAGCGATCCGCAGCATTCTTGCCCAGGATGCGCTCACCGGGGGAAAATGCAGCGTAGAAATCATAATCATTAACGATGCCTCCGAGACTCAGTACCTGCCCTTTCTCAGGCAACTGCCAAACGAATACCCGCAATGCCGGCTGTTGCACCTTGACAAACCTTCCGGCCCGTCCGCTGCAAGGAACGCCGGGATCAGGGAGGCACACGGAGACTTTATCAGCTTTCTCGATGCAGACGATGAATGGCCTCCTGACAAAATAAGCTTGCTACTGCCATTTTTCGATAACCCGTCTGTCGAAGTGGCCGGCGGGAAAATAAAGTATATCGTCGAAGAGGGGTTGGCGCCAGTGGTCATGCGGTACGAAGACAACCAAAACAGGATCACTCATGTACATCTGGGCGCCTTGCTGGCAAAGAAAAGTATATTTGAAAAAGACTTCTTTTTCGATGAATCCCTGAGGTTCAGCGAAGATATCGACTGGTGGTTCCGGTTGCGGGAAAGCAATACCGGAATAGCTATCTCGGAGGCAACTACATTGCTCTATCACGTGCATGGGAACAACATGTCGTTCGAAAAAAAGATAGATGACCTGCAGCTTTTAAAAGTCCTTCATAAATCAGTGAGCCGGAGAAAAGATATGAACCTCAACCAGAATATCCCTCAGATAAAAGACTTCAGAATACAACAGGACGATCCGCTGATAAGCATTGTCATCCCCCTTTACAATGGGAAACACCTGATCGGCAAGACGATAGAAGGCGTTTTTGCCCAAACCTATACGAACTGGGAGCTCATTTTGGTAGACGACGGCTCTACCGATGACGGCGGAGACTATGTCAGGCAACAGTTCCCGGATATAAAAGTGATCCGGCAGGAAAATGCCGGTGTTGCAGCAGCCAGGAACAAAGGAATCGGGCAGGCAGGTGGAGAACTTGTAGCGTTCCTGGACCAGGATGACATCTGGCTGCCCGATAAGCTCCGCGAACAATGGGATCTCCTCAAGACAGATCCCTATTGTGCCTTTGTAACATGCAACCAGCGCTATCTCTGTCGGGAAGGGGTTGTGCTGCCTCCCCGCTTCGCAAGAGAGTTCTTTGACGAACACCGCAGCTTCATTCCAAGTGCTCTGTTGATCAGAAAGTACGCCCTGCTTAGTGTAAATGGGTTTGACGAGTCGCTTGTAGTCGCCAGCGACACCGATCTGATCCGGAAGCTCCGGAATGCGGGACTGAAGGAAAATAACGTGGACAAGCTCCTGCTGGAGAAATGGTTCCATGGCACGAATGCCAGTATGGACAAAGAAACTATGGTCCGTGAATTTTTAGCGGTGCTTCACAAACAAGCAAAAACAAAATGAACCGGCCCCTTATTGATGTAATCATTGTAGTTTACAACGGTGAAAAATTCATAAAAGAAGCTGTTGAATCCGCCCGGAATCAAACCTGGAAAAACCTGAATATCATTATTGTCGACGACGGCTCAACCGATACGACTTTACAAATCCTGAGAGAACTGAGCGCGACAGATTCCAGGATCAGGGTAATAGAACGGGCACACGCCGGGATATCTGCAAGCCTCAATGCAGCAGTCCGACAGTCTACGGCAAACTATATCGCTTTCCTGGATTCCGATGACCTGTGGCATCCTCAAAAGCTTGAAAAACAAATAGAAAGCCTGGATAAAAACGGAACGGATATAAGCTTCTGTGTGATGGAGGAATTCGAAACCTTCGCCGAAGGAACTTCTACAATCTTCAAAGCCCGCCCCGGACGTTTAAAGGGATTTCTGAAGCTCGTTTTTTTAGGTAAACGATCTCTTTTCGATACTTTCGGACTCTTTAATGAAACGATTAAAACCGGGGATTTCATCGAATGGTTCAGTAGGGTCAGGAGAGCTGGAAACGAAATCACCATGCTGGATGAAGTACTCGCTTACCGTAGGGTCCATTCCCATAATATAACAGGTTCTACTTCGAAAAATGCCTTTCTTGAAGTATTGAAGATACATATGGATGAGAAACGTAAAAATAACGAAACCCTGACTGCCGATGGATCAGATTAAGGCATTCAAGTGGTCTGCTATATTAAAATTTATACCCGGGAGACAGTTGATCCTAACGGTTATCTATGGAGTGACGCGAATAGGAATTTCCCTTGTATGGCCTTATTCCCTTTTTTATCTGGTTAAAAATCTTGATCAGCGACCTGTAAGAGAACTGTTTTCAGGTATACTGGTCGTTACGCTGTTGCTGATACTCTCGGCCATCCTTTCTCATAAACAGTCGACATTAAACCTTCGGATCCTCCAGGACTTTTCGACCAGTCTTACCAATAAAGTCTGGAAAAAAATGATGAACCTGGAATGGCGCACTTTTCATAGTAAAAGCCGGGTCTATTACTTTGACCTGATCATGATGGATACCTGGCGGGTCAGGGCGGGCCTGAGCGCATTGCTGGAAACCCTTATTGTCAACGGCGTGATCGTCTTGGTGCTTACTTTTTTCATCGCGGTTATAAGTATGCCGTTGTTTCTTTTATGCCTGGGGGCATTACTGACCAGCATAGCCGTACAATTTCTCTCCTCGCAAAAATCGAGACCTTATTTAGGGCAGTTTCACAATGCCTGGAGGCATCAGCACCACTGGATTTCCAAAAGTGTCGATCAATTCGACCTGATTAAGCTGAACAGGGGATACGACGAGTCCCTGGCCTCCCATCAACGCAATACAGCCGCTTTCCTGGCTTCCAACGGCCGCATGATCGAAAGTCAGGCCTATTGGAGGAATATCAATCAGCTTGTCAGCAATATAGTACGCGTTGCTATATTGATAACCGGCATTTACATGGTACAGAACGGGCATGTAACCATGCAGGAATTGTTGTTTGTATTCCTTATCGTCACCGTTATTCAAAGCAACCTTACACAGACGCCCGGTGCCTTCAACAATTTAATGGAAAGCCAGGAAGCGCTGAAAAGCCTGCTGGAGTTTTTTGAACTGAAGGAAGAGAAAACCGCTGCATCTCCTGAAATACCGCCAATCCGTAAAATCACCATCCGGGATCTTACTTTTCCTTTTCCCGACAGCATGGAGCTTCTGCAGACGGAATTTGACCTTGAGAGAGGGAAAATCTATTTATGGAAAGGGAACAACGGCACCGGTAAATCGACAGCGGCGCATTTGCTGCTGGGCCTTCTTTCTCCAAGTGAAGCAAAGTTGACGATCAACGACGTGCCGACAGACTGGAATAACCTGAGAGATCTCAGAAGCAGGTTTGCATTCCTGAACCAGCACTCGCCTATATTTATGGGAAGCATTAAGGAAAACACGGTTTTCGGACACCCTGAGCAGGATAATGCATGGACAAGCGTAACCGGTACATGGCTGTCGGGCCTGCTGCCCTCAGGTTTTGCTACCGGTGAACGGAAAGTCGGAGAACGGGGAGAGGGTATCTCGGGAGGAGAGGCCAAGCGGATCGCGCTCATCAGAGAATTGCTGCGTGACGCTGAAGTGCTTATTCTCGATGAGCCACTCAATCACCTGGACCAACATGCTATCGCAGAAATCAAAAGAGAAGTAATCAACCTGAAGGAAAATATGATCATTGTGATCATTAGCCATCAAAATGGCTTTGAAGACATTGCGGACGAAATCAAACAATTCTGATATGACCAGCGATTTAAGCCCCGCCCAGGAGACGCTAGTAAAAGCCTGTCTCGCCTCATCCAAAACCGAGCGGCAACGCTGGGTCAGCGAGTGGGAAGAAAAAGTAGTAATAAACGACCTCGATTATAGCTCCTCGCGCCTGATCCCCTATTTCCTCCATAAGAACCAACAGGAAGGGATCACTACCCGGCACGACAAACGCTTGAAAATAATCTATAAACACTGGTGGCTAAGGACCCAGCACATTAATGACCAACTGAATAAAGTAATCGCTACATTGACAGCGGCAAATATCGGGCATATCGTCATCAAGGGTGCTACTACCAGGAGTTATTATACGCCAAACGAGCTGCGGACAATGGCTGATTTTGATATCCTGGTCAGACCGGAAGATCTGCACAAAGTGCTGGCGCTTCTCGGGGATATAGGCTATATTCCTAACAAGCAAGCTATAGCCCGTCTGCAGCACGCGCCGCAATTGATGATTGATTTTTTGAGTGCCATGGAATGCGCCCATCAGCTCCTGGATACACGTATTGACCTTCATTGGCGGATAGGTTCCTATTCTTCAATGGCCTTTACAAAAAAGCTGTGGGCACACGTAGACTCCTATGAATTATTCCCCGGAGCCCAAAAGCCTCAGCTACCTTACGAAGTATTTATAATCCTGTTGCACGCCGCGATGAACGGAAGCCTTGATAACCTCAATTGGATTATTGATATGTCAATATTAAATACAATTTCCGGCAAATCATTCTGGGAGGAAGTCCGTCGATTATTCATTGACGAAAAAAAGGAAGATGTATTCGACTACGCGTGTTCTATTCTCCTTAAATATGGAGTCTATGCGCCCGTACCCGTAAAACCAGTCGTTCCTCCTGCGTTGACCTTGATCACTGATCAGGACCGGCAAAGGATGAGCTTGTTTACACTTTTCCGGACTAAGCTGATCAACTTCCATTTTAAAGTAAGCCAGGTATATCCTCAGGCCGGACCGGTTGCCCGACTCTATCAGTACATAAGGCGGATCCGGTTTTATTATGTTCTTGAGCGATTTCCTGATATACGCGACTAACCCCCCCGGATAACATCCTTAATGCAAAAGTGGAATGACATTTCTGAAAGTCCGTTTGTCACATAAAGATAAAGTAGTTCTTTTGTCTTAAATCCCGTCAGTCGGCCGGATTTAACTATCTCACAGAGTACTGCCGCAGATGACAAAAAGCGAAGCCTGTATCGAAACCATAAGATGTGTCCGCTCACAACTGGAAAACATAGAATTCCACAGCCGCAGGATGCATCATACCCGGGAAGCGCTCTTCGATGCTCACGATTTCCCGGACCTTCGGGAACTAATTCAAATCCCGGATTTGTTACCCACACACGTGTATAAGTGCAGGGTTACTTACAGGCACTATATCGAATCCGTCGAATGGGAAATATACTCCCGGCGCCAGATAGCCTCCCTGCAACTCGTACATAACGAAACAATCGATTACTCTTTTAAATACAGACAACGTCATGATTTAGATCGAATCTATAGCCAAAGAAAGGAATGCGACGATGTACTCATTGTGCGGAATGGCTATTTGACGGATACCTATGTCTGTAATATTGCGCTCTTGAAGGATAACAACTGGTTGACTCCTGCTGAACCTTTGCTAAAAGGCACGCAGAGAGAGTTACTGCTCCGGCAGGGAACTATTTCCCCGGCCTATATCCGCCCCGAAGATCTCAATAACTTCACACAGATCAGGCTCTTCAATGCCATGATGCCGTGGATGGAAGCAATAACGCTGCCCGTCGACCGGATTTTTACATAACAGACAACAAACACCATATATGATCGATAAAAACAAGATGATTTCAACGGCAACCGTACAGGAAACCGCTGTGCTGGTAGCCGTCAGCCCGAAAAACCAATCTCAGGAAAAAACCAAAGAGTACCTCGACGAGCTTGAGTTCCTGGCCGCCACTTCCGGTGTTAAAACCCTCCGGAAGTTTGTCCAGAATCTCGACAGGCCCGATATACGTACCTATGTCGGGAAAGGGAAGCTGGAAGAGATCACTACTTTTATCCAGGCCGAACCGGTAGATATGATCATTTTTGACGATGATCTGTCTCCCTCCCAGGTCCGGAACCTCGAAGGGCATTTCAAAGATATAAAAGTGCTGGACAGAAGCCTTTTGATCCTTAACATTTTTGCGATGCGGGCCCAGACCGCCCAGGCCAAAACCCAGGTAGAACTGGCGCAATACCAATATATGTACCCGAGGCTGACCCGCATGTGGACCCACTTAAGCCGTATAAAGGCAGGTGTGGGGATGCGCGGACCGGGAGAAAAAGAGCTCGAAACTGACCGCCGTATCGTGCAGGACCGTATAAGCTTCCTTAAGGACAAGCTCGAAAAGTATGATAAGCAGAGTGTCACCCGCAGGAAAGAGAGGTCGAGGCTGGTCCGGGTTTCGCTTGTCGGCTATACCAACGTCGGGAAATCGACGCTGATGAGGCGACTGGCCAAAGCGGACGTTTTTGCAGAAAATAAGCTGTTTGCCACCGTAGATTCTACCGTCAGGAAAGTGACGATCGAAAATATCCCGTTTCTGCTCACCGATACCGTCGGTTTTATAAGGAAGCTCCCGACAACATTGATCGAGTCTTTTAAATCAACGCTCGACGAGGTCCGTGAAGCCGACATCCTGCTCCACGTGGTCGACATATCCCACCCTACTTTCGAGGAGCAGATCGAGGTTGTAAACAGCACACTTGGTGAAATCGGGGCGTCCGACAAATCCGTCATCATGGTTTTTAACAAGATTGACAATTATAAACCGTTTGACGGGGATAACTATCTGGATGAAGACGGACTGGACGCAACACCGCCCGAACTAACCATCGAAGAACTCACAGAACAACTGAAACGCAGCTACATGGCACAGAAAGCCGAGCATACTGTTTTCATTTCGGCCGAGAAAAAAGAGAATCTCGACGAACTGAGGGACGAGATCTTCAAGCTTGTAAAGGCCCGTCATTTCACTATTTATCCAAATTGGGTTGCGCTTCCCGATGAGGATTTTGGCGACTGACTTGCTTTATGATTTAAAATTTAAGAAATTTGCAGGCCGGAATTCAAAGTTAACCTGGTTCCGGCCTGCATAATACCTGACTGCGTAGTTCAACGGATAGAATAGGAGTTTCCTAAACTCTAGATCCAGGTTCGATTCCTGGCGCGGTCACTATATTCACCTTCCCTCACTTACAAAAGCGCTTCCCACAATATCTCAGCCGGATGCCTGGCTATACGCCCTGTCCCGTCTTTGATCTGGTGACGGCAGCTCGTGCCAGCGGCTGCAATGATCACTTCCTCCGGCTGGTTCCGGACCGTCGGAAACAACACCAGCTCTCCTACTTTCATTGATATTTCATAGTGTTCTTCTTCATAGCCGAAAGATCCGGCCATCCCGCAGCAGCCTGATGGAATAAGCTGTACCTTGTAATTCGCCGGCAGGGAAAGCGTTTTCTTCGAAGCGACCAGAGAAGACAGCGCCTTCTGATGGCAGTGCCCATGAATTTTAACAAGACGCTCCTCGCTACTGAAGGAATCGGGCGATATCCTTTTAGCATCGAACTCCCGGGCAATGAATTCCTCGAACAATAAAGTATTTTTCCCTAACGTCCTGGCGGTTTCCCTCAGCCCTTCCGGCACCAGTTCCGGGTATTCATCGCGAAACGAGAGTATGGCCGAGGGCTCTATTCCGATCAAAGGGGCACCCTCCGAAATCAACCCGGCAAGCGCCTGTACATTTGCTATAGCCAACCGCCTGGCTTCTTTTACAAATCCCTTCGACAGGTGAGAGCGCCCTGATTCGCTGTGCTCCGGTACGATCACCTCATAACCAAGCCTTTCGAGCAACAGGATCGCCTTTTTCCCGGCTTCTACGTCGTTATAATTGGTAAATTCATCACAGAAAAGATACACTTTCCCCTTCCCGGGCGGTACGCCGGGTTTTGGACCGGAACGCTTATACCTGTTCCACCAGCCCCGCAAAGTGGTGCTGTGAAGAAGCGGCATGGTCCGCTCGGGATGAAACCCTACCACTTTATTGGCAATTTTCCTTAATGCCGGGGTTTTAAAGATAAAGTTATATGCCCATGGAAGTACTGATGCCAGTTTCATCTCACCCGTAAAATTGGCAATGAGCTTCGAACGAAACGGTGCGTTGTGCCTGCTATAGTATTGCTGCATAAACTCTGCTTTCATCTTGCCTACATCCACACTCGAAGGGCATTCCGATTTGCAGCCTTTACACGAAAGACACAAATCCAGCACATCCTTCACCATCTCTTCCGAAACCAGGTCTTCAGCAGGTGTGCCCGCCGGCGATCCGGTATAAAATTTGCGCAGCAGGTTAGCCCTGGCGCGGGTAGTGTCTTTTTCGTTCCGGGTAGCCATGAAGCTGGGACACATGGTACCACCCGTCAGCTCGGTCTTCCTGCAATCGGCCGAACCGCTGCATTTCTCGGCGAGCCTCAGGATGCTTTCCTGTCCTGAAAAATCGAAGACCGTCCCGATCTTCGGGTTGGGCTTGTCCTGCTCATAACGGAGAAACTCATTCATCGGCGGCGAATCCACGATCTTCCCTTTATTGAATATGCCGTCAGGGTCCCAGATCTTCTTTACCTGCCGGAACAGCTCATACACCTCCGGCCCCATCATAAACGGGATGAACTCTCCCCGGAGGCGCCCGTCGCCATGCTCTCCGGAAAGCACGCCGTTATACTTTTTTACAAGCGCTGCTGTATCGGCAAGTACCTCGCGGAACATGGCCTTGCCTTCGCTGGTTTTCAGGTTGATCATCGGTTCGACATGCAGCTCTCCGGCGCCGGCATGCGCATAGTAAGAAGCATGGAGATTTTTACTTTTGAGCAACTGGTCCAGCTCGGTGATATATTCCGGCAGGTCGTCTACGTCCACCGCGCAATCCTCGATAAGGTTCACAGGTTGGGTGTCGCCCGGAAGGTTCCTGATGAGCCCTAAACCCGCTTTCCGGATGTCCCAGGCCTTATTGGCGTCATCGCCGAATAAAAGCGGCCAGGCATAACCCAGGTTTTCGGCTTTCAGATCGACAATCAGCGCAGCTGCTTTAGCCGCGACTTCCGCTTCATTTTCACCCCAGAATTCGACGATCAGCAATGCCTCCGGGTCACCGGTGATAAAAAAGCGGTTCTTGGAATACTCCCGGTGGTCTTTGGTAAAGTCCATGATGTATTTATCGACCAGTTCCGAAGCTTTAGGCTGATGACGCATCGCTACCCGGTTGGCGTACAGCGACTCAAGGAGCGTGGAGGTATGTACACACACAACCCCTACGACGGCCGGAGGAACGTCGACTAACGAAATTTTGGCCTCCGTTACAAGGCATAGCGTTCCTTCCGAGCCTGCTATCAGCTTGCAAAGGTTGATATCGCCGTTTTCGGTAGTGAACAATTCATCGAGGGCATAACCTGAGTTCCTCCGTCTTATAGATGCCTTGGGGAAATTCTTTTTAACGAGCTCTTCATCTACCGGATTGGAAATAACACCCCACATTCCGGCATAGATAGCCTGCTCTCTCTTCCCTGATATACCCTCACCCGATACTTTGGAAAGAAATTCTGCACGCGGCAGGTTTTTAAAAAGCACTTCTTTCCCATCTCCCAGGATGGCTTTAACTTCCAGCAGGTGATCTCTCGTTGCTCCCCAGGTAATGGAATGCAGGCCGCAGGAATTATTCCCGATCATTCCGCCGATCATCGCCCTGGAAGCAGTCGATGTCTCAGGCCCGAACAGAAGCCGGTAGGGAGCCAGGTGTTTGTTCAGGTCATCGCGGATGACGCCGGGTTGTACCCGGACCCACTTTTCATCCGCATTGATTTCAATAATCCGGCTAAAGTACCTGGATACATCCACTACTATCCCGCTGCCGACAACCTGGCCGGCCAGCGACGTACCAGCAGTTCTCGGAATGAGGGAAAGCTTATTTTTTTCGGCAAACGCGACCAACAGCCTGAGATCTTCAATCGTCCTGGGGATCGCTACCGCTACAGGCAATTCCTGGTAAACAGACGCATCTGTGGCATACAGGTGCCGCTGCGTTTTATGCGGGACTGAATCATCGTAAAACAGCTCTCCTTCGAGCTGGCTATTGAGCTTATTGAAATTTAAATACAGAATACGATCCATTTGGGTAATTGGCCAGGAATTGAGAAGCCAAAGTTACTATTCTTTGATTTACGGCACATTAGCGAAGCGCTTCTGTTCACCGGACAAATATCATTTAGCATGATTTCAAATAGAGTACTAAAATTTATGAAACCCGGTTTAAAATTTTCAATTTTGACCGCCTGATATAGTGTTTTACGAATCACAACAATATGTCTCACGAATTTTACAAAGGAAAAGTAGTATGGGTGACGGGCGCCTCGGCGGGAATCGGTGAGGCGCTGGTAAAAGCGTTTGCAAAGGAAGGCGCCAGGGTTGTACTGACGGCTCGCAGAGCACAGGAGCTGGAAAGGGTCCGGAATGAGGCCGGTTTGCCGGAAGAGCGCAGCCTCATCCTCCCGGCTGATGTCACCGAATTCGACAAAGCCCCCGGGCTTGTTTCCAAAGTGCTTGGCAAATTCGGACAGATAGACCTGGTGGTGCATAACGCGGGTGTCAGTCAGCGTTCTTATGTCAACAATACCGATTTTAGTGTCTACCAGAGGATGATGGATATCAATTTCTTCAGCACGGTAGCTATCACCAAAGCAGTCCTGCCCTTTATGATCAAACACCAATCGGGGCATTTTATCGTGATCAGCAGCGTTGCCGGTAAGATCGGTACGATCATGCGCTCAGGGTACTGTGCGTCCAAGCACGCGCTTCACGGCTTTTTCGACTCTTTAAGAGCTGAATATTTTAATGACCATATCAAAGTTACGACCGCATGCCCGGGTTATATCCGGACCAACGTTTCTTTGAACGCCCTGAACGAATCGGGTGAAAAATACGGAAAAATGGATGCCAACCAGGCTTCAGGGCTGGCGCCGGAAGAATGTGCCGAAAGGATACTCGCGGCCGTCAGAAAAGATAAGAAGGAAGTCTATATAGGCGGGTTGAGAGAGGTTGCAGCCATTTATCTCAAGCGTTTTTTCCCGGCAATACTCTTCGACCAGGTACGACGAAATATCCCGGAATAATTTTAGAAACAGGAATAATCACTAAAAAACAATTCCGACCCTGACATCCAGGCGGTTATATTGGCGTGACTCCTCCTGCTTGAGTATAGCCCGGTCCACGGGCATTTTCATGACAGCCTCCTGCCTTTTATATGTAATTGCTATGGTGAATCCGGCATTTCCAGGCTTTCCCAAGCGCCATCCTATCCCCGGATTAACCATCAATCCGCCATTCAGCTTATTCTCATTCAGGTTTTTATAAAACCAGGTGAAACCGTATCCTGCATCCAGGGTGCCAAACAGCCGCGCATTGTAGCGTGAAATAAAATCATAGCGCGCTCCCAATGCGATCGGGTTGATAAGTGCATCGTTGTACCAATCCATACCCACTGTAACACCTGCCGCCAGCCTGGAGGTAAGCATCAGACCGTTGAAGCTCTGGATAGTGAGATTGGTTTTATTCTGACGCCCGTAGTTTTTAGGAGTCCCGTACGGATTGGTTGCATATTCGACATTGCCAAACAACCCACCTACTTCGGTATGGTTGGTGAATGCTCTTCCATATAAGAAACCCTGCGCAGACAAGCCGGCGGCTGAAAGGCAGGAAAATACCAAAGCAAAAATAAAAGTCCTCATGTTTTTATTTCTTTTCGGTGATCACTGCCGGCGTATGCACAGGGATATGGCTCAGCTTTCTGAGATTTTTCGGATTGGTGGCATCGTACTGGTACAAACCGTCTTTACCTATCATCATAAGGTTGCTGCCCATAGAAATGACATCATAGGCTTCCATTCCCTTTTCATGGAAAAGCATATTTTTATCTATCGCAAGCCTGTCGGAAACATTGAAGCCCTTTAGACCGTGTTCTCCCTCACAAATGTAGAGTGTAGGGTAGTTAATGCTTAGACCGGCCGGGTTTTCCATCTCATATGCTTTCACAAGTTGCGGCCGGGTCAAATCGGAAATATCCACAACTTCGAGCCTGTTTACGCTGCCGCCACAGACACTTCCCGATCGCAGGGTCACATATGCTAAGTCTTCGTGGACCACGACCGGATCGCAGGCGCGTATATGCTGGAATTCAGACAGATGCTTCGGCTCCGAAGGCGTACTGTTATCGAAAATATGCATTCCCGTGTTAGTCCCGATAAACAGCTTGTCCCGGTAAGGAAATATGGTTTCTACCCCCCAGCCCAAATCGATACCCTTGATAAATGACGGAGATTCCAGTCTGGAAATATCAAACAACTGGAGCTTCCTCTGGTCTACCGTGTACAGGAAGTCTTCGTATAAGGTAAAACGGGCCATCGATCCGCCTGTACCTGCGGTCGCCGTCTGCCCTTTGCTTCCGGAGTATGAGGATGACGAACCGGTTGAACTGAAACTCAGGTATGCCACGTCATAGAATAAATAAGGGCCTCTTCCCCACCACCAGTACCCGGGACTGGGTATAACACCCTCGCAATTGGTTTCGAAGGTTTCCTCCAAAAAATACGCCTCCTGGTCAGAGATAGCGCCAGTATTGCTGTTATAGCTCCATGATAACCCGTCAAACATCCCGCTGGTAAAAGCTTCCTGTTTCCGGCCTGCTTCATAAGCCTGCTGCGGATTCGAAATGTCTATCGCGACCAGGTCCATATAACTGTCTGCATAAAGGATATGACCTTTGACAGCCATATCGCCGTTACCGGGAATGCTGATAAAAGAAACATGGCGCGGACTGGAAGGATTGCTGTTGTCAATAACGTGAACCCCTTTTTTAATATCGTTAATAAAGAGATATTGATCCTTGACATAGATCTTTCCGGGCTGCTCAAGATCTGCCGGTGCCTGAACCGTCACCTGCGAGCGTATCTCTGCCGCCGACCGGGTTACGTTCCGGATCTGTCTCACGATCTGGGTCTTTTCGCATTTATCCGTACAGCCTCCGGCCAGGAACGGAAGCACGGGAAGGACAAGTAGAAAGTATCTCAATTTCATAAGCTTACCGATTTGAATTAAGACTATTTTGAAAAAAATCGACCGGAAGCATCTTGGCCTCCGGACGATCCCGCACCCCGCAAGTACAGGCTATACCTATACTTTAATCTTTAATATCATATATCGCCCTGCCGGAAACCGGCTTCCGAATCCTGTCGACTCCCGGGAAAGCATCCTGCAGGCCGCATTTGTATCCGCCTATATTGACATGACCCGGAAAGCAGGTTAAAGGTTGGAAACAGGTTAAAAAATTTATCCGAAAACATTTTTCCCGGCAGGAAGCAACCGTTACGGGTTCACAATTCTCCCCGTAAACAGGACGGTATCGGAAGTTTTTTCGCTTATCACAAAGAAGAACGGACGATCGGCGACGACGGTCTTCGGGCTCCCCGGCCCGACAGAAGTAAGCACTATTCCTATAGTTGTAACGGCCGCTGCCTCCGTACCTTCCTCATCGATACCCAGGAAAGTATTCTGCTTGACAAATCCCACGCTGAGGCGTCCGTCATCACTGATACCGTTAAGCTCGGCCGACGACCCGAAGGCCTTTGACATCCCCATATCAGAAAGCACCTTTTTTAACTGAATTTCATATTCCAGCGTAAACTTAGGAAGACCGACCTTAACCGTTCCCGCTGCAAGCCCTGCCTGTACTGCATTCCATTTTGCATGGTCGAAATTCTGCAGAACGGCATTCAGATTTTTCCCGGCCTGGGGTACGAAAAGCGTAAGGTTGAACTGTCCGGAAGAATAAGGCAGCTCCACAGCCGTAAAATCGTCATTTGTGTAAGAGCGAAAATCACTCTCCGCAAACATCATCTTCACTTTTTTGTCCGCACCATTTGCCAGCTGGAAATTCCAGTCCTGCGTCTGCTTTTTATCAAAAGTATATTTCCAGTCACCTTTAAAATAAAGCGCGTTCATCAGGAACATCACCATATCGCCCTGGATCTGATCGATCACCTTCCTGATTTTTTCCCGGGTATGGTCGCTGGCCCATTGGTTGATTTTTTTAACAGTCGAATCATCGAAAGGCTCACCGTAAATCTGTGCATCAAAAATTTCAGCCAACACCTGCGGAAAGCTCTGCTTAACGGAGAACCCCTGACGATACCACATAGAATTAGCGATGCTTAAATTCACCTTGCTGTCGGCTTCAGGCATTTCCTTCAACAAGGTCCGGTAAGCCTGGTTAAGCTCTGCCACCGAAGATTCCTCAGCTTTCAGCGCCTTCAGAATACCCGCACGGGTTTCGGCTTCAGCACCGTTGAGAAGCATACCTAACGCGATATGGAGGCTCAGCGGCGAGACGAAAATATTGTCGCTTGCGGCTTCGGAATTATCAAGCCTTCTGAGCAGGTCAAAAGCAAAATCGGAAGTCTGCGCTGCTATTCTCGGCGACAGGTTGACAGGTTTCCCTTCAACCGGTCCGGGGATCGTTTTGTCCTGCGAACATCCTGCGGAAAGAAAAATCAGCAGAGCGGCGGTAATTGAAAGATACGATAAGGTTTTCATAGCTGTCTATTTTTGAAACGTATATCTTACTCCCCATGACACCCCGTAAACCTGCGGACGGGAAGTAAGGAACCTGTTTTCTTTAAAGCTGTTCATAAGCGAATACTGGTAGTTGGCAGTCAGGCTGGTATTCCACGCTCCGTTCATCCGGTAATTCAGTCTTACCCCGGTTGCAGCCGAAACGCTGAGCTCATTGTACACATTGTTTTCGCGCTTTGTCTCCAGCGTGTAACCTGAAGCAGTTTCCAGATTGTTTTTCAGGAAGAAGTTTGTAATTCCACCTCCCAGTACGGTATAACTAAGCTTCTTTTCCGGCCTGAATGTATATCCCACGTACGCAGGTACCTGGAGGTAGCTATAGGTATTGTTCATATTTTTATCCATGGGAATATAAACGGCAGACGAGCCTGTCACCGAAGAATTAAGCTTTAGCTTCTGTACTGTTTCGTCCGAATAGCTGGAGTTCCCCGATACGAGCGCATTGGGCAGGAGGTCTGCGCTCTCATTTGTAGTCCTGTCCATGAAAAATCCGGGTGACCGGGATGTGGAATTTCCCCTGAGGAAGGCCACGCCCGACTCCAGCGACCATCTTTTTGACAGCTTGAATCCCACCTGGGCGCCCGCCTGGAACGAGATTTTAGGCTGATCGCGATTGTCGGTAGAAGCACGGTAGTTATTAGCTGCAAATTGGTTCGAAGTGCCGGCATATCCGGTATTAACCTCATGATTCATCTGGTAAACAGACGTATGAGAAAACTGCATATTCGGGTTGAAACCGCCAGGCATCATGTTAAGCCCCGCCCACAGGGGGCCAGGGACCGGTTTGGCCGGTTGTTCTTCAACTATCTTCCCGGCGTAGGGATTGAAAAAGACATAGCGTGTCTGCCAGTAAGTATCGATTTCCCTGGGCGCAGAAGGTTCGATAAAGTCGAGCGCAATCAGAACTTCTTCCGCTTCGTGGCTGATAACAGGGCTACTTTCAATGGGTTTCTCTACTTGAGAACTTCTTTTTGACAGCCCTATATCACTTTTGGCTAAAAGCCCGGTAGCCTGTTCAGAATCGCTGTTACCGGCTTTTTCCTGCTTTGCGTACCTGTTTCCGGTATGAACCTCTCTTTCCGGCCGGGTCTCCTGTGTCGTTGGCTCCGAGGCGGCAATAGCTTCCCCTGCAGAAGAATCACTTACTTCCTCCTGTGTTACTTCCTTCTCTGCTATTCCCTTCTCCGCCGGGATATTTGCTGCCGAAGTAACCGACTCACCCGATTTTGTCCCGGCATCCCCGCCTCTGTTCACCAGGAACAAAGCAGCTCCGACTCCCAAAGCGAGCAATACGGAAGCAGCGGTCAGCCAGCTTTGTGTTTTCCTCCACCAAGGCATAGCCAAAGGCACCCTGTTTTGTTCGTTGAGATGCCGCTCTATCGATTCCCAGATGTCCGGCGGTGGTGTCTCCGAAGCCTTATCGAAGACTTTCCGCCATTCTTCATTATGATTGTCTTTTGATTGATTCATTGTCGAATCGGTGTTCTTTGTTCAGTTTCTGTTGTAACAAGGTTCGGGCTCTTGCAAACTGGGACTTGGAGGTCCCTTCTGAAATATTCAGCATCTCTGCAATCTCCTGGTGCTTGTACCCTTCAATGGCAAAAAGGTTAAATACCGTCTGGCACCCTGCCGGCAGCTCCCGGATAAACTCCATAAGCTGCTGCCATTGAAAGCCTGCCAGAGACTGCTCTGCGGTTTCCATATCTTTATCGGTCCGGTATACCTCATCGAGATCTACCATGTTTTTTTGCTTCTTTAAATGTTTAAGGGCTGTATTGACAACAATCGAACGAATCCAGAACTCCAGGGGAGACTCCCCCCTGAAGGAATGTATATGTTCATAAACTTTGATAAAGGCGTCCTGCAGTATATCCTGGGCATCATCCCTGTTTTTGGTATACCGCAAGGAAATCGCATACATTTTTCCGCCAAAAACCTCATACAGACGTTTCTGGGCGGATCTGTCTTGCGCCTGACAGCCGTTTATCAGCTCTTTTTCATCAAATGTCATCCTTTAGAAAGGGGTGCTTCTTTCTGTTCTAACCTCATCGCATAACACAATTTAGTCATTTCCCTTAGTTGACAAAGAACTGGTATGTGTTAAGTCGATTCAGGGATTCTGCTATATAAGATACCCCGGGAAACGGAAAGGTTGGAAGCGGGAAAGAATTTTACACGTTTACCCCTGGGGCACTGCTTTAACTACCGGCAGGCAGCTTTCAGCCTGTCCGGCAGCAGCGGAAGAGATTAAGGGAGAAAGGATTAGCCGGGGCGCTTGTTCCAGCCATTGTCGGGCAGGCTCAGCTCCCGACCTGTGATGGGGAAGATATTCGAAGAGACGGTCGAGATCAAACTTTTTACTGACTGTTCCGATATGGTTTAAAGACGCGTCCAGGGCGTTGCATTCCTGTTCGAAATGATTCGGAACAGGCACCATCATCACCGGCTTGCCCAGCAGCATGGCCTCGCATACGGATTCGAATCCTGCCGTTGTAACCAGCGCCCTGCAGGTCCGCAGCAGCTCTATAAAAGTCTGCGTATCGGTCGGGTGAAAAGTCAGCGTATCGTCGACGGCGAAGCCTGTCTTCTGGTAAGGATTGTTGCAAAAGCAGTGCAGCTTAACCGTAGGATTTCTCCGGTGCCATTTCTCTATCTGCCTGCGGAGAAGAGGTTGGGTTAGATAAACCAGTATGTGGTCTCCCCGGGAAGCAAGGCCCTCCGTAACCTCGCGCCGGAGCAGGGGCGGAACCACCCTTACCCTCGGATCAGACGCATATGAATCGGCAAATGACAGCGCATATATATCACGCGCACCCCAGGCAGTCACCCTGCTCAGAAAAGTCAGTGCGCAACGTTGAAGCTTCCTTTTCTCCGGGAACCTGAAATCAGGGTGAAGAAAAAGATACTGATGCGCAATACAGGCGACCGGGATTGTGTTCCTGAAAAAGAAATTGTAGAGCCCGCCGCAGATTTCAAAGAAGTTTACAATCAGGTCCGGTCCCGTAGATTTCACCACCGAATCAATGTACCGAAGCGATGCGGATATATCAGGAATAGCCCTGATAAAGCCGGCAAGCGTCGTCCCGACCTCCAGCTTCCCGCTCCGGGAATACGAAAGACCGGCGCTCTTATAAGCATAAACAGGGCAGGTGACCGACTTACAGAAAAAATCAGGCTTCCTGTTCCCTCCCGAAGAACCGATCAGCGCAGCTACTACTTCATGTCCTTCCGTTTTGAGCATCTGGAACAGAGCAACCGCCTGGGTCAGATGGCCGTTCCCTTCACCTTGTATAAGAAACAGGAATTTCATGAAAAGAAACGGTTGGCTGATAAACGGTAAATCCTTGTAAAAGCAGTAACCCTTTCCTCCCTGCCTTCAAATAGATTATCGAATGGCTCGGGTACTTTGCGGGCCTCCGCCGACTCGGTCTGGCTGAAATAAAGCAGCCCCCAGTTCCCGTTATGATCTTCTACCAAAGCGCTCATCGACTCTACCCAATCTCCGGAATTCATGTAGGTAATGCCGTCTATATCGCGGATAGAAGGATAATGAATATGCCCGCATATCACGCCGTCACACTCCCGGGCCCGGGCCAACTCGGTTAGCTTGCTTTCGAAATCGGAAATATAGCTTACCGCCCTCTTCACCCGGCTCTTTATCTTCCGGGAAAGTGAATAATAGGAAAGTCCCCGCCAGACCCGGTACCGGTTATATACCTTATTGACCCACAGGAGAAAGGTATACCCGATATCACCGATGTAAGCAAGCCATTTCATCTCGGAGATTACCGAATCGAAGACATCGCCGTGCGTTATATAATATTTCTTACCACCCGATTTCAGGACATAATCTTTCCTGATACTGAAATTTTTTCCCAGCTTGAGCGGAAGAACCTGGTCAAGGAAATCATCGTGATTGCCACGCAGGTAAATGACCGAGGTATTGTGCTTCGCCATCATTTTCATGATAGCCTTGAAAAAGAGGGTATGTTTACGTTTCCATTCCCCGAATTTCCTGAGCTGCCACCCGTCTATTATATCGCCGTTCAGGATCAGTTTCTCACAGGAATACTCCTTTAAAAAGAGTGTAACCTCTTTTACTTTCGAACCCGAAGTACCTAAATGAATGTCGGATACGACAATTGTCCTGAATCTTTTTGATGCTTCCATAACACCAAATATCCGGACTGGATATAAACAGGATATTATTGGAAAATTATCAAAAAAAGAACTAAATAACTGAATTTGAATTCTTTCAGAAGGCTACAAGTATACTATGTATTTTATTTCACCACCGAGGCACGGAGAGCACAAAGATTACATGGAAAAAACTCTTTGAAACCTCTGTGCCCTTCGTGCCTCTGTGGTAAACACTCTCCTGTCGTCCTTAGCCGACGAGATTACTGTAAAGATTGTAGTACGCTTCGGAAATATTCTCTTCTCCCTCGTTGAGGCATACCGGTTTCGGAATTTCATTTACTATTTCGTGCAGGCTGTCGCTCATATTATCGCCGGCTTTAATTACTGCATCGGAATAAGCACACCCGATTTTAACAAAGCCCTCAAAATCGGCTGATCTCAGGTGAGACAATGCTTCGTCGCTCACATCTATAGCCTTAGCTTTGCTTACAATGTCGTTGTCAAATTTGTAGGCAAACGCATTGTCATAAACGGTGAAAACGCTCTTTGTATCTTTAAACATCGGATCGTTGCGATAGGTTGTTTTCAGATACAACGGGATCAAGGCCGTCATCCAGTCGTTACAATGAACGATATCCGGCGCCCACCCCAATTTCTTGACCGTTTCAAGCACGCCTTTGCAGAAGAAAATCGAACGCTCGTCGTTATCGTCATAGAAATTATCTTCCTTATCGAAAAATACCGATTTCCGCTGGAAATAATCTTCGTTATCGATAAAATAGACCTGGAGCTTAGCATTGGGGATCGAAGCAACTTTGATAACCAGCGGCTTTTCCTCGTCTCCAACAGAAATGTTGATGCCAGACAAACGAACTACCTCGTGCAAACGATTTTTTCTTTCGTTAATGAGCCCGAAACGCGGTACGAGAATGCGAATTTCAGCACCAAACTCCTGCATGGCCTGAGGTAACTTTCTTACATAATCCGCAACATCACTAACTTGAAGAAAAGGGTTGATTTCGCTTGCTACATACAGAATCCGTAATTTGCTCATTTGCGTCTAAGCTAATAGTGATATGAAAAGATTTGCAAAAATACACATTTTTTTGCCATTAATCAACCGAATTAGGGAAGATGTAGTATTATTGTGCCCAACTTGGGGTATCATATGCCTAAATTTGTGTACCAGCTCATGGAAGTGCTATATACCGCTTTGGAGGTGCGGAACCTGACCGTAAGGCTAAAGAACGAAACCGGCAGGCTCGGATTTGTACCTACAATGGGTGCATTGCATGACGGCCACCTGGAACTGGTCAGACAGGCTAAATCCGAAAACACCGTCGTTGTCTGCAGTATCTTCGTAAACCCTGCGCAATTCAATAATCCTGAAGATCTTGAGCGCTATCCGCGTACCCTGGAGAAAGACAGCGAGCTGCTCAGATCTGCAGGCTGCGATGTGCTTTTTGTCCCTTCAGTAAAGGAAATGTACCCGTCTCCGCTGGATCTGCGGATCGATTTCGGAACGCTCGAAACCGTTATGGAAGGGGCTTTCAGGCCCGGTCATTTCAATGGTGTCGGAGTGGTGGTTTCGAAGCTTTTCAACATTGTACAGCCCGACCGTGCCTATTTCGGGCAGAAGGACCTTCAGCAGACCGCCATTATTAAAAGCCTTATCAGAAACCTTTCCTATCCGATCGAGCTCCGGATCTGCCCTACCGTACGCGAATCAGACGGGCTCGCAATGTCTTCACGCAATGTCCGCCTGACCGTGGAGGAAAGAAAGCTGGCTCCGGAAATATACCGGATCCTCTCTGAATGCAAATCGTCCTTACTGGAAGGTACGCCGGTCAGAGAAGCCCTGAAAGGCGCTGTCAGGGAATTTGAGAACCTGCCGGCTTTCAGGATAGAATACCTGGAGCTTGCTGACGCTACCTCGCTGGCTCCGGCCGATACGCTTCAGACCGAAGGGAATAACGCCTTATGCGTTGCCGTACACCTCGGCAATGTTCGCCTTATTGATAATCTTGTATTTTGATATGAAAACCAATGCCTACCTTATCGCCCGGCTTGCAACAGGAGCCACTATCTTTGGCCACGGACTGGTAAGGTTACCCAAATTGAACGAGTTCGCCCAGGGGACCGCCGAAAGCTTTGAAAAATCCATTTTACCTGCAGCCGTCGTGCTGCCTTTCGGATACCTCATAGCAATCGCCGAATTTATAATAGGACTACTGGTACTGATCGGTCTTTTTACGCGACAGGCATCGTTTGCAGGTGGGATCCTGATGGTATTACTGATCGCCGGGACCTGCCTTATCGAAAACTGGGGCGCTATTCCGTCGCAGTTACTGCACACGTTATTCTTTATACTCCTCCTTCAATTCGAAGAATCGAATAGCGGGGCAGTTGATAACCTCCTGAAAAAGTCTTAGAAGAACGTCGCAGATATATAAACGGCGGAATCGGTCAGGCGCGCTCCAGCGCCTTTGCCAGTTCTACCAGGTCGCCGTCGTTGACCTCCTTTTTACTGTCGGCCACATCCAGGAACTGCCTGTAAAGGACGTCCAGCACAGATTGCTCGTATACAAAACCCAGAAGTTCAAGCCGGTGCTTCAATGCATGACGCCCGCTTCTCGCAGTCAGTACGATATCGGATTTTTCGACTCCCACATCCTGGGGATTCATGATCTCGTAATTCTGGGAATGCTTCAGGAAGCCATCCTGGTGAATGCCTGACGAGTGAGCAAAAGCATTCCGTCCGACGATGGCCTTGTTGGCCTGCACCTGCATACGCATCATTTTAGAAACCAGCTGGCTCGTCGGATAAATCAACTGGGTATTGATCCCGGTATGCAGCCCGAGTTCAGGATGAATGTTCAACGCCATTACAACTTCTTCAAGCGAAGTATTTCCGGCTCTTTCCCCGATCCCGTTTACGGTCACTTCAACCTGCCTGGCCCCTTCCTGGATCCCGGCCAGGGAATTGGCAGTTGCAAGTCCCAGATCGTTATGGCAGTGTATCGAAATCGTTGCTTTGTGCACGTTTTTCACATTTTCAAAAATATACCTGATTTTCGAGGCATACTCCTCCGGAAGACAATAGCCGGTAGTATCAGGGATATTTACGACAGTAGCGCCTGCGCCTATCACAGCTTCGACAAGCTGGGCCAGAAACTGAAGATCTGCCCGTCCTGCATCTTCGCAATAGAACTCCACATCTTCCACCAGGCTCCGGGCCAGCTTGGTAGCATCGATAGCGCGCTCGATGATTTTTTCTCTCGTCGTATTGAATTTATGCTGGATATGAATATCTGATGAACCTATCCCGGTGTGTATCCTTCCCCGTTTGGCATACTTCAAAGCCTCACCTGCAGCCTCGATATCCGCGGCAACAGCTCTCGAAAGGGCACAAATAGTCGGCTCTGAAACTGCCTTTGAGATTTCTACCACCGAGCGGAAGTCCCCCGGACTGGAGACCGGGAACCCGGCTTCGATTATGTCTACTCCCAGCTTTTCGAGTTGTTTGGCTACTACTATTTTTTCTTCTGTAGAAAGCTGACAACCCGGCACTTGCTCTCCGTCCCGCAGGGTCGTATCAAAGATGTACACTCTTTGGCTCATGGGTACTATTGAAAATATGTTTTATTAACGTATTAACTGTCCGATAAAAAAACCCTTTCCGAAAGATGAGAAAGGGTAAGTACAAAGTAGCTTTATCCCGATTGGCGAAATTTCGCTTTTTAAAATACACTTTCACAAAAGTAAGCTTTCGATCCTAAACATCAAGTATTTTAAGCGAATAAATGCTTCTTTTTATACACAATGTTCCCCGGAGCGCTTACGTTCCTGCTTCCTGAAGCCGGGTTTCAGAGATTCACTTGAGAGAGTTGATCCAGGTCCCGATTTTGACGATATCTTCTTTCGGAACAAAAGCCAGCGGGGCCATCGGGGGATAGTCTGGCCAATGCTCGGGCTTGGGCTCATAGACCAACGAAATAATTTCGTCTGTGCTGTAATTTTTTTTAGCCACCTCGACCCAGGCCGGACCTACCAACCGCTCGTCGGACTTGTGACAAACCGAGCAGGTGTTTTTCTCAAGCAAGGCAGCAACTTCCGCAGGAGGAGTCAGGGAAACCGTTCCTTCGGCTGCCGGTGCCGCCGGTGTCACGGCTGCTTCTGCTTCCCGGGCTGCTTTTCGCTCTACTCTTTTGATACTGTCGGCTATCATCGCTTCAGCCGCTCTCTCCGCACGCCCTTTACCATAATATTTATCGTAAGCCTCTTTGGTCTCGCTACTTGAACAGGCAGCCCAGCCGGCCGCAGTTGCTACGAGAAACCCTAACGAAAAAAGACGCCTGGAAGCGAAAAAACAATTCATTTCAATTAAAAATAATGGTTAACCTTAAACAAAAATCAAAAATACTACTGAAAAGCACAATACTGTCAAAAAGAGTTACGAACATAATAAAAAATCATGAAATAGCTAAACCAGCAGTGAACCGCCACTTTTTATGATATCTCTACTTTAGACAGCTCCGGATAATACCCCCCCTTACAGCATTTTTTCTATTTCCCTCAATAAAATTCCGGCTAAAATGTAAGTTTATTCAAAACAAGCATTTATCTTTGCAGTCCGAATTTGAAAAATCATTATATAAGGCTTATAAGGCAATGGCTAAGAAAGGAAACAGGGTACAGGTAATTCTGGAATGCACCGAGCATAAGACTTCAGGTGTACCCGGAACATCCCGCTATATCACTACCAAGAACCGTAAAAATACTCCGGCGCGGATTGAATTGAAGAAATACAATCCTATCCTGAGGAAAATCACCGTTCATAAGGAAATCAAATAGTCTTTACTGGAATTTAAAAATATAACGCTATGGCAAAGAAGGTAGTTGCTACCCTGAAAAAAGAAGGGGGTAAGGCATATGCAAAAGTGATCAGAGCCGTGAAGTCACCGAAGACAGGCGCTTATACGTTCAAAGAAGAAATCGTCGCTTTGGACGCGGTTCAGGACGCGCTAAAAGGTTAATCAAAGATCTTTTATTTAGCCGATTTATTGAAAAGTCCCTTTGCCGGGACTTTTTTTGTTGATAACTTGTCTGCTGATAACAGGTTTACCGAACACCCATGGGTATTTTTGATTTTTTCTCGAAAGAAAAAAAGGAGACGCTTGACAAAGGCCTTGAAAAATCCAAGGACAGCATATTTGGCAGGCTTTCCCGTGCAGTAATAGGAAAGACAACAGTAGACGAAGAAGTACTCGACGAACTGGAGGAAATCCTGATTTCTTCAGACGTGGGAGTTGAGACGACAGTCAAGATTATTGACCGGATAGAAAAACGGGTAGCCCGTGATAAATATACCAATGCCGATGAGCTGGATCGCATCCTGCGTGAAGAAGTAGCTGCCCTGCTTACTGAAAATAAGTCGGTCAGCATATCCAACAGCTTTGAAACCGAGCACCTTCCCAAGCCCTATGTCATGATGGTAGTAGGCGTCAACGGAGTGGGCAAAACCACTACTATCGGCAAGCTCGCGCACCAGTTTCAGCAACGGGGAAAAAAGGTGGTGCTTGGCGCTGCCGATACTTTCCGGGCAGCAGCGGTAGAACAATTGAAACTCTGGGGTAAAAGGGTCGACGTCCCGGTTATCGAACACGGGATGAATACCGACCCTTCCGCAGTAGCATTTGACGCAGTAAAAAAAGGAGTCGAGATCGGGGCTGACGTGATCATTATTGATACTGCCGGAAGGCTGCATACCAAGGTCAACCTGATGAATGAGCTTACCAAGATCAAGAGGGTAGTGCAGAAATTCCTCCCCGAAGCCCCTCACGAAGTACTGCTCGTGCTTGACGGGAGCACAGGGCAGAACGCGGTGATCCAGGCCCGCGAATTCACCAAAGCGACAGAAGTTACCGCATTGGCCATCACCAAGCTGGACGGCACCGCCAAAGGAGGCGTGGTAATCGGGATTTCTGACGAATTCAGGATTCCTGTCAAATATATAGGGGTAGGAGAAGGCATGAACGACCTCCAGGTGTTCGACCGGGAAGAATTTGTAGATTCCCTCTTTAAGAAATAGCCTCCGGGAGGCCACGAGACTTCCTATACATATGTCTTCAAGCACGCTGCTACTTATTATTGACGCCCAGTTCGATTTTTGTAACCCGGCCGGAGCACTTTTTGTACCCGGAGCTGACCGGGATGTCCTGAGAATAGCGGGGCTGCTGCGAACAAAATCATCCGCTATAGACGATGTTATTGTAACGCTCGACACCCACCAGGTGCTCGACATTTCACACCCGGGTTTCTGGACAAATGCCGAAGGCCGGAATCCCGATCCCTTCACTGCTATCACTTTCAACGATGTAAAGAACGAAAGATGGAAGCCGCTATGGGAAGAGGAATGGGTACTCTTGTACCTTGAGAGGCTTGAGAACCAAAATCAGTTCACTCATTTTATATGGCCGGAGCATTGCTTATTAGGCACTGCCGGTAATGCACTGGAACCGGTTCTGGCTACCGCGCTGCGGGACCGGGCGCGACAGACAGGAAGAAACCATCTGACTGTTATCAAAGGACTGAATCCATTTACAGAGCATTTCGGGATATTCGAAGCGCAGGTACCTATGGGTGGCGACCCTGATACACAGTTGAACCGGCAACTACTTGCGCAGCTTGGAGAATATGATAATATCCTGGTTTGCGGAGAAGCCCGCTCTCACTGCGTCGCTACCAGCGTCAGGCAGATTTTGAAATATTCCCCGGAACTTATTCCCCGGATCACCCTTTTGACGGATTGCATGTCCGATGTTACGGGAATGGGATACCTGGCAGACCCGATCTATGCGGAAGCAGCTTCAAAAGGGATACGGTTCGGCTTGTCGACAGAAGTGTAAGCAGCTGCAACAATCGAAAATTTAGTTATGAACCATTTCTCTACCGCGCCGGCGGCCATTTTCAGTCTCTAATATTTTTACCAATATGAGTACTCAAGCTATCGAAATCCCTTCAAGACCAGCCAGGAACTTCATAGGAGAAGACTTTCAGTTTTCCTCCTGGGAGGATCTGAAGCCGCTGTACGAAGATCTTCAAAACAGGCCTATCGGGAATGCCGGCGATCTCAAGAAATGGTTTACAGACCGTAGCGAGCTGGAATCCTACCTGTCTGAAAATTTTGCCTGGCGATATATCCGCCAAACCTGCGATACTGCCAATGAAGAACTGATAAAGGAACTTCAGTTTTTTATATCCGAAATCCAGCCTCACCTGGCTGCAGCCGGAAATGAGCTGGATAAAAAAGCGATCTCCGATCCTTTCCTGGACGAGCTGAACGAACAGGGGTTCGGGATAATGCTCCGCGGGATGCACAAGGCTATTGAAATTTTCCGCGATGAGAATATCCCTCTTCAAACCGAAGCCCAGTCCGAGGAAAGAAAGTACGGCGCCATAGCAGGAGCGATGACCGTAACCCTTGACGGCGAGGAAATGACGCTTCAGAAAGCCGCAGACCGGCTGCAATCTATCGATCGGACAACGAGGGAAACGGCTTGGAAAGCCATTGCCGGGCGACGGTACCAGGATCATGAAACACTCGATGAGCTACTGGACAAGCTGATCGCCCTCAGGGATCAAATAGGAAAAAACGCTGGTTTCGACAATTACCGTGACTATATGTTTGCCGCTATGGGCAGGTTCGACTATACGCCGCAGGATTGTTTCGACTTTCATACAGCAGTGTCCCGATCAGTGGTTCCTCTTCTTAACAACATGGCCGAAGAACGCCGGAGCAAGCTGCAGCTCGCATCGCTTCGCCCGTGGGACCATAAGGTGGACACTGAAGGCAAAGCCCCGCTGAAACCTTTTGACGGTGGTGAAGACCTCTTAGACAAAACCATCCGCTGTTTTACGCGCCTTGATCCCTATCTTGGCAATTGCCTGCGCGTCATGAAGGCAATGAACCACCTCGACCTGGAATCGAGAAAGGGAAAGGCTCCCGGAGGATACAACTACCCGCTCTCAGAGATCGGGGTACCGTTCATTTTTATGAATGCGACATCGAATCTCCGTGACATGATCACACTGCTGCACGAAGGGGGGCACGCCGTACATTCTTTCGTTACCCGGGATCTTCTTCTCAACAGCTTCAAACATACACCTTCGGAAGTAGCAGAGCTGGCGTCGATGTCCATGGAGCTTCTGACTATGGACTACTGGGATGAATTTTTCAGCAACGAACAGGATCTCGTCAGGTCCAAGCGGCAACACCTTGAGTCGATAATAGAAACTCTTCCCTGGGTCGCCACGGTCGATAAGTTCCAGCACTGGCTATATGAAAATCCGACCCACTCTCACGAAGAAAGAAGCCTGGCCTGGAACCGTATTTTCGGAGAATTTGCCGAAAGTATTACCGATTGGTCCGGACTGGAGCGGTTCAGGAGTTATGCGTGGCAAAGGCAACTGCATATCTATGAAGTCCCTTTTTACTACATCGAATACGGAATTGCCCAGTTAGGAGCGATCGCTGTGTGGAAAAACTATAGGGAAAACAATGCAAAAGGCCTTGAAGGCTACCTGAACGCGCTTAGGTTAGGGTATACGGCAACGATCGGTGACATCTATAAGGCAGCCGGTATCCCGTTTGATTTTTCAGAGAGGCATATTGCCGAACTGATCGGATTTGTAAAATCGGAATTAGAAAGCTTATAAATTTGTCGTAAAAGAACCGGTAACTTTTGGTCGTCAATTTTTTGCACCCTATTTTTGTACTTTCCGTTAAACGGCTGGAATTTCAGCACCCAGGTATTATGAACATAAAGATTGTTGCAGCTATTCTAACAGGCACCGCACTGTTGTCGTCGTGCGAATATCAGAAATATAATAAGGCCATCCAGAAAGATGTAAGGGAAGGAAGTGAGTGGGTATATGGAGTGCATCCGGATTCGGCCGCGCGGCAGCTTTCATACAAATATGACGAGAAGCCCGAGCTTGAACTTAAAGCAAATGAGCTGCGTACAAAACTGTATGGCGATCCGAAAGTTTATTTGAAATAGCCGGACTACCGGCTCTGTCATTGAAATTTAAAGAGGCTATTTCCTAAAAGAAGTAGCCTCTTTTTTGTCGGATGTTATAGACGGCTAGCCGCTACGAGGCATCTATGCCGTCAGCTTCCTGAAAATGGCTTCCAGCGTCTCTCCCTCTTTTCTGAGGCTCTGTAAGGGGGCATCCACAACAATCCTTCCCCGGTTAATGATGATCACCCTGTCACATAATGCTTCCACCTCCTGCATGATGTGCGTAGAAAATAATACTGTTTTGTCTTTGCCGAGCGTCCGGATCAGCTCCCGGATCTCTACCAACTGGTTGGGATCGAGGCCGGTAGTCGGCTCATCGAGTATCAGCACAGGTGGTTGGTGAATAAAAGCCTGCGCAAGACCGACACGCTGCCGATATCCTTTTGAAAGCTGTCCGATCTTCTTATGCTGCTCTCTTTCCAGCCCGCAGAGGTGAAGCATTTCCGCTATTCTATCCTTTAGTAAGCGACCTTTCAAATGGCAGAGACGGCCTATAAATTGCAGGAACTCGATCACATACATATCCGGGTAAAGCGGGTTATGCTCCGGAAGGTATCCTATGGAAGCCCTGGCCTGCATTGTCTGCAAAGAAACATCAAAGCCGTTCACAGCCACATTGCCGGAAGTAGCTCTTACGTAGCCGGTGAGTATTTTCATAGTAGTGGATTTGCCAGCGCCATTGGGCCCGAGAAACCCTACTATTTCACCTGTTTTTACTTCAAAATTGATGGAATCTACCGCTTTCTGGCTCCCGTATTCTTTGGTAAGATTAGTTACAACTATAGACATTATACCTTCAAAAACCATTTGTTGCGGTAAAGTACGTACAAAAAGCACCACTTTACTGCTAAAACAGCCGCAGCCATGCAAAATTTAGCAGCTCCCTCCGGTAAAAACGACAGAATGCCGCCAAATAATGCGTTGGCGGTAAACCCGAAGTCCACAAAATCGCCGATCAGGTAAATAACGATGCTGTTCATACCGATCACGATGAAGAAGAAAGTCCACTTTCTCCATTCCAGGACGTCTACTATAAAATAAAACAAGGCCAGCAGCAGCAGGCTCCAACCACCGGCCATCAGCACGAATGAGCTCGTCCACAGGTTCTTATTGATCGGGAAAAATGTCCCCCATGCAACCGCCAGGATAAGGCAGGCAATCCCGCCGGCGGTCAGATAAATAGTTTTCTGCTTCTTGTCTTTTTCTTTGCTTCTCAGGATATTGCCGGCGAAAATGCCCAAAAGCGCCGTCGCAATTGCCGGGATTGTAGATAAGAGCCCTTCCGGATCATGAATTCCTTTGTACAGACGCCCCGGCATGAGGAGGCTGTCCCAATAGCTGGCCGGGTTGCACTCCATTGTAAACAACCCTGCTCCGCACCCCGGTACCGGATAAAAAGCCATGAAAAGCCAGTAGCCTGCCAGCAGGCCTGCAAACCAGATCCACTGCGCTCTGGTCCCCGAATAAATGTAGATAATCTGGGCAAACATTCCCGCAAGCCCTATCCTTCCCAACACGCTGCCATACCTCATATCCGCCCATTCGGTAGCAAAAATACCGTTGTTGTATATAACGCCGAGGAAAAAGAGGATGAGCCCCCTTGAAACCGCCTTCCGGAGCAGACCCCTGCGGTCGGCTCCCCTTTCCAGCCGGCTTCCGATGGAAAACGGTGCGGATACTCCCGCCAGGAAAAGAAAAAGGGGGAAAATGAGATCGTAGGCCACAAATCCATGCCATTTCACGTGGCTGAATTGTACACCGAGCGCTACAGCCCACGACCAGCCGGTCACCTTGGCCAGCACATGGACCAGGTCCTCTCCACCGGAAATCCAAAACATATCGAAACCCCGCAGGGTATCTAAAGAAAGTAATCTGCCCGAAGGTTTAGGGGTATCCATCAATAGGGAATTTGAGAATCAGTAAATATTGTACTAAAGAAATCCGACATCAGGCTATCGGGTTTAATATCGGGCTTCCGAACCTGCGGTCCGAAAGCAACTTCTTTGAAATTTTCGGAGCAAAAGTAATAAAGTGGAGACTAAAGCGTACTTTTGCAGCACAAAATTCAAACAGAGTGCCTGAAGTAGTAGAAAAAGTGATTGTGCCGGTCCCCTGTGCCATTATCGAACAAGATGGCAGAATTTTGGTTGCGCAGCGAAATGCGTTGGGGTCTCTTCCGTTAAAGTGGGAATTCCCCGGCGGGAAGCTGGAGGAAGGAGAATCAGATGAAGAGGGGCTGAGCAGGGAAATCAGGGAAGAATTGTCGGTAAATATTATTATAAAAATACGTCTGACACCTACCTCCCGCGACGACGGCTGGCGCGAAATTGTCCTGATACCTTTTGTTTGCTCCCTTCCTTCAGGCGAGGATATCTTTCTTACCGAGCACGAACAGATGGCCTGGCTTTCCAGGGAAGAATTCTACTCGGTCGACTGGGCCGAGGCTGACAGGCGGGTAGTTAAAACCTACGAGAACTATCTTGACGGCAGGTTATAGCACCGGAAGCTACTGAGCCAGCCTGCTCCTGCGGTACCCATAGGCGAAATAAATGGCCAACCCTATCACAAGCCATACCAGGAAAATAATCCAGTTAGATGCGCCGAGTTCGGTCATCAGGTAAAGATTCGTCAGTATGCCCAGCACCGGGAGCAGGGAAAATTTAAGCCGATACCCCAATACGCTGAGGATCAGCCAGGCCAGCCAGAATGCCAGCATCAGGGGGCGTTCTTCGAGTATGCTTGCAAATGATCCGCTGGCAAGGGTGTAAATCAACGCTATAAGAAAGGCCGGGCCTATTATGTATTGCCCGTTTACATGTGGCACCTTGAACTTCGACTTTTCAGAAATACCCGAATAGTCCATATAAAGGACCCCGCAACAAACCAATATAAACGCAAAGAAAGTCCCTACGCTGGTAAGGTCGACAAAGAAGCCCATATCGAAAAAAAGCGCCGGGATCCCTACTACAAGACCGGTGACGATCGTCGCAAAACCCGGTGTCTTATACCTGGGATGTATATCCGAAAATTTTTTCCAGAGAAGCCCGTCGCGGCTCATGGCCATCCATATACGCGGCTGGCCAAGCTGGTAAACCAACAGCGCGCTGGTAATGGCCACTACGGCACTGACCGAAATAACGCCGGCCATAAAATCAAAGCCTACCTGCTGGAAAACGAATGCCAGGGGATCGTCCACAAGCAGCTCCTTATAGCTTACCATTCCCGTCAGTACCAGCGCAATAAGAATATACAACACCGTACAGATCAGCAGGGTATAGATCATTGCCCGCGGCATATCGCGCTGCGGATCCCGGCATTCCTCTGCCGTAGTAGAGATAGAGTCAAAACCGATATAGGCAAAAAACACCGCGGCTACTCCTTTCAACACTCCGTTAATGCCGTTGGGGGCGAACGGTGACCAGTTCTCGGGCTTTACAAAGAATGCGCCGGCTATGATCACCAGCAGCACCACTCCTACCTTCAGCACTACCATGATATTGCTGGCATTCCTCGATTCCCTGATCCCGACGTAGCACAGCCACGTGACAAGCATTGTGATCAGCCCGGCCGGAAGATCGAAGATAACTTTAATTCCGGCGAGATCCGGGGCCGCCTGGTACGCTGCAGCGGCGGCTTTCTCCGATAGTGTAAGCGCGGCGGCTCCTGATGCCTGTAGTTTTTCCCAGGCTCCGTAAGCCGCACCGGGATTCATACTCAGCCATCCGGGGAAATCGATTCCGAAACCCTTCAACATGCTCACAAAGTATTCCGACCACGAAATTGCCACCACCATATTGGAAACGGCATATTCGAGAATTAGCGCCCAACCGATAATCCACGCAGCCAGCTCCCCAAAAGCCACATAAGCATAGGTATAGGCGCTGCCGGAAACCGGAACGGTGCTCGCAAACTGCGCATAGCACAAAGCTGTGAAGACACATGCTATAGCCGTAAATACAAACAGGAGCGCTACCGCCGGCCCGCCTTCAAAGCTGGCACGTCCTATCGTACTGAAAATACCCGCTCCGATAATAGCAGCTACCCCCAGCGATACCAGGTCACGGACGCCGAGAATACGCAGTAAGCTACCCGAATTACTGTCCCCTGCAGTATCGGAGAGTATTTTTTCGACGGATTTTTTCCTGAAAAGATTGGAAACTCTGATCATACGCAGTTACTGAAGGTGAACTGCAATAATACACGTTTAACCTAATAAAAAGTATTGGGAGATCTATAAAAACTCTTTTACAGAATTTATATGAAACGCCGCCACTACAGCTTATAGCATACAGCTTATAGCCTATCATCAATCCTGCGGCTCTTTCTCCAGCCTTCCCTTCAATTGAAGGTATTCGTCGCGGAACCGGGCTGCCTCCAGGAAGTCCATTTCCTTAGCAGCCTGCTCCATTTTTTTCTGGGTTTCCTGCAGCAGCTTCTGCAACTGGGGTTTGCTCATGTAGGCTACTACCGGGTCTGCCGCCACGTCGACCCTTTCCGGTTCCACATAGGCCCTCTTGCCTTTAACATCTGCCACGGAAGTCTGACCCATAATTGCTTCCTTCGATTTGAGTATAGTCCGGGGCGTAATGCCGTGCTCCATGTTATAGGCAATCTGGATGCTCCGGCGCCGGCGCGTCTCATCAATGGCTTTTTCCATCGATCCGGTAATGGTATCGGCATACATCAATACCTTGCCGTTTTCATTCCGGGCAGCCCGGCCGATGGTCTGGATCAGCGACCGGATATCACGGAGAAATCCTTCCTTATCCGCATCCATAATCGCAACCAGCGATACTTCCGGCAGATCGAGCCCTTCGCGGAGCAGGTTCACCCCGACCAATACGTCAAATACACCCAGCCTCAGCTCCCGCAATATCTCCACTCTGTCCAGGGTTTTGACTTCCGAATGGATATACCGGCATTTTACACCTACCCGCTCCAGGTATTTACTCAGCTCCTCGGCCATTCGCTTCGTAAGCGTCGTCACCAGCACGCGTTCCTGTCGCTTGATCCTGAAATGGATCTCATCCAGCAGGTCGTCTATCTGGTTAAGGCTTGGCCTGACTTCTATTTCCGGATCCAGCAGGCCCGTCGGACGGATAATCTGCTCGACAATAATGCCATCGGTCTGGCGCAGCTCATATTCCGCCGGCGTCGCGCTAACGTAAATCGTCTGTCCTACCAGGCTTTCGAACTCCTGGAATGTCAGCGGACGGTTGTCCAGCGCGCTCGGCAACCTGAACCCGTAATCTACCAGCGCCTCTTTCCTCGACCTGTCGCCGCCCCACATCGCACGCAACTGAGGCAGGGTCACATGGCTTTCATCTACCACCAGGAGCATGTCGTCCGGGAAATAATCCAGGAGACAGAACGGCCGCTGGCCGGGCTGACGCCTATCGAAATACCGCGAATAATTTTCTATCCCTGAGCAATAACCCAGCTCCCGCATCATTTCAAGGTCGAATTCGGTACGCTCCTTTACCCTTTCAGCCTCAGCAAAACGCCCTTCTTTCGTAAAGTATTTGACTTGCTGTACAAGATCGTCCTGTATTTCCCGGATAGACTGCAAAAGCACGTCTCTTCCTGTAACGAAGAGGTTTGCCGGAAAAATCGCGATACGGTTTTCCGTAGAGATTTTCCTCCCGCTAATAGGGTCTATCCTCTGGATTTCCTCCACTTCATCGCCGAAGAAAATAATCCGGTATGCAAAGTCCGCATAGCCCGGAAAAATATCTACCGTATCGCCTTTTACCCTGAACGTACCTCTTGAAAAATCGGCCTCCGTACGGCTGTAGAGAATTTCAACCAGGCGGTACAAAAACTGGTTCCGGCTGACAATCTCGCCCGGTCCGATCGAAAGTATGCTCTTTTTGTATTCGGAAGGGTTGCCGGCACCATAGATACACGATACCGAAGCCACTACGATCACATCTCTTCTCCCGCTCATCAGCGACGAAACGGTGGAGAGTCTCAGCTTGTCGATCTCCGTATTGATCGCCAGGTCCTTTTCGATATAAGTATTGGTTGAAGCTATAAATGCTTCGGGCTGATAGTAGTCATAGTAGCTGATAAAATACTCGACCGCATTCTGCGGGAAGAATTGTCTGAATTCGCCATACAACTGAGCAGCAAGCGTTTTATTGTGACTCAGGATCAGGGTGGGCCGTTTTACCTCCCTGATAACATTTGCTACCGTGAAAGTTTTGCCGGAACCGGTTACCCCGAGCAATACCTGGTGCGGCTCACCACTTTTAATCCCGTCCACCAATTGGGAAATTGCCTGCGGCTGGTCCCCGGTAGGCTTATAGTCAGATATGAGTTCGAAATTCATCCGGTCGATAAAAATTGCCTGTTAATATCTAACAGATTGGTTTGCCTGAAGGTTCTATACACCTCAATCGGCGATGACCACCCGCTTTACAAAAAACGTATTGGGGAGATCCATTTTAAGATGATAAACCCCCGGAGATAAATTACCCACACCAAGCGTCACATGATTGATACCCTGTTTGACATCCACTTCCCGGATAAGAGCGGCGTTACCTGCACTGGTCAGAAGCGTCACCGAAGCTCCTCCCCGGTAAGCATCGCTCCGGAAAGAAATGTTCAGCTCGGATCCTGCCGGGACCGGGTATGCATTGAGCCCTGCTATGCCAGAATATTCTGCGCCGACGTAATGTGTATAGGAAAAAGTACCGTCCTTGTCGATCAGCTTCAGCCTGTAATAGTTCATTCCTGCCTCCGGAGATGGATCCCGGAATGCATATCTCCCTTCAACCTTTTCTCCGGGCAGGACTTCCCCGATTTTCCCTCCTGAAATCTTTACCGGGTCAGTGGTACGCTCGACCTCAAAACGGTCAAATCCCGAAGCTTCGGTCACATTCCAGCTTAACTCTACCTCGTTTTCCTGCATATCGGCCCTGAAAGAAGACAGCCTGACGGGTAGTGAAGTATCGTCGGGGCTGGTAGGGATAAAGAACCATCTTCTTGACCCGCTGGTTGGAAAGTTATTCAGGCTTGTACTTAATGTGATAGACTGGCCTTCATGAGCCAGAGCCCTTTGGTCCGGCCCGGGAGGAGTGAGAATGGTTGCGTAGGGCTGGTTCTCGATTTTTTCTATTTTCCAGCGCTGCAGGTTAAAAAGATCGGTTTGCTCTGCTTTTGTCTTGACACTATTCCCTTCGCGGCTGAGAAGCAGCCCGTTATGCCGGTTTTTAATTTTGTAGAAATTTGCTTCTCCCGAACCGTCAGGCTCGATGGTCCATTCCTGCAGGAGATCCGCCTCGTCTTCATCTCTCGGAACAATTGAAAAATTACTTTCCGAAGCCGGCCTGATGGGTTGTCTTTGCGAGCTACCGGCGATTTTGTAGTACCTCCCGCTTTGTATTTCACCCGTCAGATGATAATCCAGGAAGGCTACCCGTTTTCTCAAATAAGACCGAAGTACCTCTACTCTCGTTTGAAATGGTACTGAGGGAACCGACTCCGTCACATTAGGCAATGCGAAATTCAAAGCCTGAGAAGCCATAATCTCCTGAGAATGAGCCACCAGCTTTGCATCCAGGGACTCGTAAATCCCGGCGCTCCGCAGCGCTTTCCACCGAATCTTCATCGCTTCATGAAATGCCGGATCCAGCAACATTTTTTTTATTTTATCTGTATTGACGCTCGCCTCCGAAATTGACATATAGGTCATATCGTCATACCTTTCACTATTGTTAAAGGCCTTGTCGTAGTCCCACATTGGTCCGAAATACAGCTTCGGATCGTTTCTTTTCTTAAAAAGATATACACTTAGATAAGAGTCGTAGTTAGCCGTCAACTCATTTGCTATCTGCCAGTTTACCTGTGAAGCGCGGTCGACAACAGCATTATAGCCAGCCACCGGATCCAGGAAATCAGCCGAAAACAAACGACTCTCGTAGTCTCTGATGTAATTTCTGATATAGTCCCGCTGCTGATCGCTGATATCCTCCGAGTCGGGATATTTGACAGCATATTTCCCAGCATAAGGAGTACTGAAATACCCGTCCTCATCTGCCGCGTACATCTCCTCCTGAACCAAATACCCGCCGGAAATGGTCGGCAGCTCCGTATCCGAAGGACTAAGCTCTTCTACTTCAACACGATTATTCTCCACCTGCACGTGATCGGTGAGCGTATAGCTGCCAATATGGTTCCCGTTGAGAACTACATCAACGAAGCGGAAGGCACAGGTATATTCAAAGTCGAGAAATTTGCTGACTTCAAATGCAAGCGCGTTCCGTAGGAGCGTATTATCAAAATAATTGGCCAACAAAACCCAGTTCTTCGCCTGGGACGGCATTCCCAGCATCTTGAATTTTGAAGCCAGCTTCATGCGGTAGGGCTTTTTGGGCGCAAACGAGGTCGCATTGCCTCTTAGCCTTATTTCCATCCTCCCGTCGTATAATCCCGGAACATCCTCTCCGGCAACGACTTTCAACGAACCCGGAACCCAGGTTTCCTTGTCATTTATGGTCTGGTTGTTGTCAGTCGTAATGTAAAGGGTCGGCAGATTGGTAAGCTGAAGCTGAGCAGAGCAATGAAAGGCGTGTAAAAGCAATCCGCAAAAGATTGCCGCAAACGGAAAAATTTTCATAGTTACTGGTTGAAACTTTGGTCGGTTTTTGAATTGGCTCTAAAACAAATAATTTCTCCCCGCTTCCGCAATCGAAAGCCGGGGAATAAAATATTTCAATTTCAGGGAGGATTATTTGATTATACGGACGAGCTCACTACACGCCGTTTCCGGAATGCAAAGCTAACATTTTGAGATTATTCCGCAGGACTTTTTTATTGCGAATCTGTTCGGCAACACCTTTAAGCCCGTATTTTCCTGATATTACAAACGAATCTGTGTACCCTTCTCTCCGCCTGCGGCCTTTTCCAGGTCTTTGGCGTGACAGATTACGACTCTTTCAACTCCCGCGCGAAGCGCATCGAACGAATTGTCGAGCTTAGGGATCATCCCTTTGTTAATCGCGCCTGTCTCTTTGTAACGCTCATATATCGGCGGATCAAGCTCCGGGATCACGCTCGAGTCGTCTTCAGGATCGGAAAGAACGCCGTCCTTTTCGAAGCAGTAGATCAGCGACACCTTAAACACCCCGGATAAAGCTACCGCGGTTGCCGAAGCCATCGTATCGGCATTTGTATTGAGCAGATCGCCGGCAGAAGAATAAGTGAGCGGCGCTATTACCGGTATGAGGCCGTTGTTCAGGAGCGATGCCAACGTCTGCCCGTTAACCGCTTTTATATCTCCCACATAACCATAGTCGATTGTCTTTACCGGTCGTTTCACTGCTTCGATAATACCGGCATCGGCCCCTGTCAGCCCGATGGCATTGATGCCCAGCGACTGCAACGTAGCCACCAGGGTTTTATTGACAAGGCCGCCATATACCATCGTGACGATTTCCAGCATAGGTTTGTCTGTAATGCGCCGTCCATCTACCAGTTGTGCCTGGATACCAAGACGCGAAGCGATTTGAGTGGCCACCTTGCCTCCGCCGTGAACAAGTATTTTTTTCCCTTCCAGCCGGGAAAATTCTTCCAGGAAGTTTTTAGAGGCTTCCGGGTTGTCAATAATATTGCCGCCTATTTTAATGACGGATAAATTGGATTGCTGCATTTTCTTCTTGTTTCGGAGCCGTGAAGTTATTAATAACAAGGTACATCCGCCCCCGCACCTCTTTGTATTTTTAATATTTTATCTTGAATATTGTGCAAAAACAACAGGAGAGTATAATATGCATGGAACACTTGTGACCGATGCAGAGCTTTTGCAACATTTGGCCCAAGGGGATGAGCATGCATTCCAGGCGTTATATGAACGTTATTGGCATAAGCTTTATCACTACACGGTACACAAGATCGAATTCCAGGAAATGGCGGAGGAAATCGTGCAGGATATTTTTATCGACCTCTGGAAGCGCCGGGAAAATATTATGATCGATCGCCTTGAATCGTACCTGTTCCGTGCTGCCCGGAACCGGGTCATCGATGTTATCCGCGCCAGTTTGATCAGAAAACACCACGAAGAGTCTTCTCAAACAATCCGTTTTACGGATAAGGATAAGCTCGACCCGGAGGAGGAGCTGGCTTATAACGAGCTCTATTCGGCGATTCATGAAGGACTTGGTCTGCTACCTGAAAAAACCGGCGAAATATTCAGGCTTAACCGAATCGACCAGTTATCGGCCCGGGAGATCTCAACCTTGCTCGATATACCCGTACGTACTGTTGAATATCATATTACACACGCCCTGCGGACCATGAAAGTGTACCTGCAGGATTTCCTCGTGGTGCTTTTTCTGTTGACTAACGACCTTTGGCTCCTCTGGTAAAGCGACAGTACGCCTGGCACCTTTCTTTTGCTTGAATATTTCAAGGAAAATTTACTTAAATCGTCCGTTCTATATAATATTTCAAATATTTTATCGGACGCATTGCGGTGATTCCCCCCGGGAGACGACTTTATGGCAGTTTAGTGATAAAGCGTATGTTGACAAGGGGATTTATCAAACTCTTAAAAAGGTACAAGGAAGGGACCCTGCCTGGTCGTATGAAAGATACGATCGATGTCTGGTATAATTCCATTCATAAGGATCCTGTCGAAAAAAACGGGAAGGAAGAAATCGGGAAGCGGATCTGGTCGGGAATTATCGAAGGGAGGGAATATTCTGCCGGGTACGATTTACCGCCCCGACCTGCGCGCTGGTGGAAAAAAGGGATTTGGAAGGTAGCTGCTGTGCTGATCCTGGCCGGAACTGCATTTTATTTTTCAGGTACCGGATCTTCGGAACGCAGTTTCACGGAGGAAGTTCATTACAATACCGGTACCAACTGGCTTGAAGACGTCAATAGCGGCAGCATGGCAAAAGACATTTTCCTGCCTGACGGTAGCAAGGTTACACTTGAGCCGGGAGCCAGGCTTCGCCATCCGCAATCTTTCGACAACGACTCCAGGGTTGTATACCTGGAAGGAAACGGTTTCTTCGACGTGACCAAAGATCCTGCGAGGCCCTTTATGGCTTATTCGGGCGCTGTACTAACCCGCGTTCTCGGCACCAGCTTCAGTATCAGGTCGATTGCAGAAACCGGCGGAACGGAAGTTGCCGTTGTAACAGGAAAAGTGATCGTCGAGAAATCGGGAGCGAAAAAACAGGGTGCGGGCGACTCTGAAAGAGAGAACCGGATTGTCCTGACCCCTAACAAAAAGGTTACGTTTTTCAGCAATTCCGATCATTACGTAACCGGCCTTGTTGAAAACCCGGTGATGGTGCCGGGGAGTGAAAAACACATCAAGCCGGGCGATTTTAACTTCGACGAAACGCCCCTGAGCGAGGTTCTCGGCAAGCTGGAAAAAGCATATGGCGTTGAAATTACGCTCAGCGAAGACAAAATGCTGGACTGCCCGGTCACGGCAGATGTATCGTCGGAGAATCTTTACGGCAAGATGGAGATCATCGGCGCCGTTTTAAATGCAAAATATGAAATTACCGGCAGCTCTATACTTCTTTCGGGAGGTGGATGCGGCGGCCCGTCAAGACCAGATTCCAAACCTTAAAAAATCAAAACGTATGCAATAGATTTCCAAATCAGAAAATTAGCTGCAAACCGGGGATGGTTGCGACATCCCCGGTAGAGCTCCCCCGGCTGATACCGGCTTATCCTTTTTTGAAGAAAAAGGAAACAGGAGCATTTTGTCAAATCGTCCAAGATCCAACAAAACAAAATAATGGAAAAAACAAGAAAATTCATAGCTCCCTGGAGTACGATTATGAAGGTTTCGATTGTCCAGTTTTCGATCATGCTGCTGACTGCGGCCTATACCTACGGCGGATACGAAGCCACTGCCCAGGAATTGCTGATGAAGCCGGTGTCTGTCCGGCTTGTCGATACCGATATCAAAACGGTGCTCTCGCACCTGGAGCAAAAGACAAATGTAAAATTCGTATATACATCAAGGTTAGTACCTCTGAAGCGGAAAGTTACACTGAATGTCGTCAATAAAAGTATGGCCGAAACCCTCGACGAGCTCTTCAGTCCGGACAAGGTTACTTATAAAATTGTGCGTAACCGGATTCTGTTGAGTGTCGGGGAAGAAGAAAAAAGTTCTTTTTCGGAAATGCCGGTATCGGCAGAAAGGCCTGCAGCAATCGATCGGACCGTAAAAGGAAAAGTGACCGATGAGAAAGGGGAAGGCCTGCCAGGGGTAAACGTGGTACTGAAGGGTACGCAAAGAGGTACCATTAGCGATACGAACGGGAGCTACGAGCTGACGGTGCCGGACGACGGGAATACGCTGATCTTTTCGTTCGTAGGGTACCTGACGCAGGAAATTGAAGTGGGGGCCAGGTCTTCCATCGATATAGAGTTGAAAGTAGATGAAAAAAGCCTGGAGGAGGTGGTGGTCGTGGGGTACAGCTCTAAAAATGCAAGCCAGCTTTCCAGTTCGGTTTCTGTTATTAATGCGGAAAAACTTAAAGGAGTGACGACCCCGAACCTGGGCAATATGCTCCAGGGGAAAGCTCCGGGTGTCGTCGTGTCATCTGCGAGCGGGCAACCGGGGGCAGCGCCTGCTGTCAGGATAAGGGGAACCGGGACTATCTCCGCCGGAGCAGACCCGTTGTATGTAGTCGACGGGGTGATCGGAGGCACTGCTAACCCCAATGACATAGAGTCTGTCACAGTGCTGAAAGACGCCGCTGCAACAGGTTTGTACGGATCAAGGGCGGCGAATGGGGTCATCGTCATCACTACCAAAACCGGAAAATCGGGGAAAACCCGGATTAATCTCAATACCGCTATCGGTACGAGCAGCGTGCTGACAGGAAAGTTCAGAATGATGAATACCCGTCAGTACTACGACTATACGCTCCCGATGTATACAGAAGATTATGAAGGAAAGCGGGCCTCCTATATCGCAGAGCTGAGCAAAACTAACCCGAACCCTTCAGCAGAAGAAATCAACGCCTGGCTTACATCGAAAAAATTTCCGACTTCGCCGGACGCCTATCTGAACATCAATTTCCCTTCCAGCCTACTGGAGCATGATACGGACTGGAGCGATCTGGTATACCGCAAAGGGCTCACTCAGAACTACGAATTGTCGGCGTCCGGAGGCAACGAGAAAACAAGATTTTATGTAGGCGGAAACTACTATGATGAAAAAGGGAACATCACAACTTCGGACTACAAGCGTTTCAATGTCCGTATGAATCTGTTTCACCAGATTAACGATAAGATCAGCATTTCAGGCCGGCTGAACGGAAGGATGGACTATACTACTTATGATTATTCCGGAGAACGGGGCGGCGCCTGGACGACATTTTATAACCTTCCTACCGATTATCCTTACAACCCGGATGGAAGCATAAGGATCGGCACAGAAGCCGACTGGTTTGGAAGAGACCGTTTCAATTTCCTTTTTCCCATGCAGTACAACTACAGCATCGCACGCTCTTCAGGAGTGCAGGGGGATTTTGTGCTTAATTACGACATCAACAGCTTTCTCAGCTTTTCCAGCACAAACCGTGTAGACATCGGCAACTCCAGGTCCGAGATATATGACGACCCAAGGACACTTACCGGCGGACTGAGAAACGGCTTGCTTACCAATAATTTTAACTATACACAGTCTCTCCTGAACTCCAACCTGCTGAAAGCGCAACAATCCTGGGGTCATCATTCGTTGAGCGGGCTGATCGGATTGGAGTTTCAGAGCAACTACGGCGATAATAGCCTGAGCAGTGGGGGCGGAGTCCCTTCAGGCCTTCATATAATGGATGTCGCTGCCGTTCCGGTAAGCGCCGGAGGCTCCAAATATAAGAGCACCTTCAACTCGTATTTCAGTCAGGCCGATTACAGCTTCGCAAACAAATATTTCCTGACAGGTTCATTCAGACGCGACGGTTCTTCCAAATTCGGGCAACGCAACCAGTACGGGAATTTCTGGGCTGCAGGCGGTTCGTGGATACTTTCCAACGAGAGCTTCCTGACGGGAAACCCGGTGCTGACTCTTCTCAAAGTGCGCGGTAGCTACGGTACCACGGGAAATGCCAATATCGCCGATTTTATTACAAGGGGATTGTATTCTTTCTCCCAGCAATATGCCGGCACTTCGGCCGCTGTCCCCGCCCGGTTATCCAATCCCGATCTCACATGGGAAAAAGCGTACACGAGCAACTTCGGGTTGAACGCAGGCCTGATCAACAGGATCATCCTGGCCCTGGATATCTACCAGCGGGATACGAAAAATCTGCTGTTCGACGTCCCTCTCTCCTCTGCCGCCGGTTTTCCTTCCCAGATACAGAACATAGGACACGTCAGGAACAAAGGCGTGGAAATCGATATCACATCTACCAATATCTCCGGTAAAAACTTTACCTGGGAAACCAACTTTAATATCGGGTTCAATCAGAACCGGGTAATAGAGCTGTACAAAAACCAGGACATCGATCTCGGTACCAAGCGGGTCATAGTAGGACAGCCGCTGGGTACATGGTTTATGCAGAAATGGGTTGGGGTCGACCCACAGACAGGATCCCCTCTCTGGGAGAAACTGACCTACGATGAGTCAGGTGCGGTTACCAAACGCGAAAACACCTCAAACTACAATGAAGCGACCCGCCAGATCGTCGGAAAAAGTATTCCCGATTTTACCGGCGGGCTCAATAACTCACTGCAATACAAAGGCATTTCGCTGGACATCCTGATTGCATTTGTCAAAGGCGCCGACGTCTATGAAAGTCTTCGTGAAAACCTGGGAGCCGACGGAGCCTATCCGACCGTCAACAGCGTAGTCCTGAGACCGGGGGAATCGTGGTGGCAAAAACCCGGGGATATTGCCACCCATCCGAAAGCGATCCTGGGCGGAAACCTGAACTCCAGTAAAGCGTCTTCCCGTTTTCTACAGGACGCCAGCTATATCCGGCTGCGAAACGTAAGGCTTAGCTACCAGATTCCCCAACAGCTTATCCAAAGACTCGGAATCAGTCAGCTGACCATTTACGGAACCGGCGATAATCTTTATACCTGGACAAAGTTCACGGGAATGGACCCGGAAGTGGGTTTTGAGAATGGCACGGCAGCTCTCGCCAAATACTTCAATAACAGAAAACTATTGTTCGGCATCAATATCGGCTTCTAATTTCATAAAGAATCTACAGATGAAAGCATTCATAAAAATTTCCATGCTTACGGCGATAGCCTCCATCATGGTTTCATGCGAACTCTCCCTGGAACCCTACAACGGGAAAGATGCTGAAACGATGATGACGACAATCGAAGGTATACGCACCGCTACCCTGGGTAATTACAGTATCATAAAACATGCCAATTATACCAGGTTCTACCATCAGCTGGCCGAATACCCGAGCGACAACATAACGTTGAGCGGGGCAACCGGCGACAACCTCTTTTACGCCTATAACTACCGGCACCTGGAATCTATGGGGCCCACCAATGGCTTCTGGCGCAAAGCTTACGAGGCCATCTATGGTGTGAACAAAGTAATAGAAAATGTAACCGAAGGCCAGGGCGCTGAAAGTGATCAGCTGCTTGGAGAAAACTATTACCTGAGGGCCATGATTCATTTTGATCTGGTTAACTTTTTTGGCAGGCCTTACACCCAGAATGAAGGGAAAAACCCGGGTGTAATGATACGGACAGACACCGAAACTTCGGCTTTGCCGCCCAGGAGCTCGGTTGCGGAAGTATATGCCCGGGTGATCGATGATCTCGGGAAAGCCGAGGGATTGATGCAATCGGCAAAAAACAGCAGCTTTGCGTCAAAAGAAGTGGCTCAGGCGCTGTTGTCCAGGGTATACCTTTTCAAAGGCGACTACCAGAATGCAATCGCCTATGCCGGCAAGGTTATTAACTCTAAAAGGTACACGCTTGCAAACACGGAAACCTATAAAAAGTACTTTACGATCGCAAACGAGCAAAACCCCGAGACGATTTTTGCAATCAAACATACTGTAAGCGACGATCGCGCCAAAGCTGCTATAGGTTCTATGTACGACGGTACCAACGGGTTGGGCTGGGGAGAGATTTATACATCCGAAACCTACCGGGCAGTTCTTGATAAGTACCCTGAAGATGTCCGGCATAGCTTCAGCCAGGCTATCTATGTTACCGATGCGGCAGGCAACCAAGTCCTTGCAACCCGTAACGGTATCCCTAAATATTTCATCTATAAGTATTCCGGGCAGGACGGTATCCAGACGCTGAGCTCCCCGGTCTACATGCGTCTGGCCGAAATGTACCTCATCAGGGCTGAGGCGTATGCACACCTGGGCGAAAACGAAAAAGCACTGGACGATGTCAATGTAATACGTAAAAGAGCCGGACTGACCGGAGCGGCGCTATACGGCGTCTCAGATCTGAAAGGCCATGATTCTGTTCTCGACGTAGTTCTTGAGGAAAAACGGATTGAACTCGCCTTTGAATGCCAGCGGAAATTCGACCTGTTCCGGAACAACCGCAGCCTGGTACGCAATTACCCGGGCTACCATCTTTTAAGTGGGGAAACCACCCAGATTATTAGTCCCTCCGATCCGAGGGTAGTATATTACATACCGCAGCAGGAAATTGTATTAAACCCCAACCTTGTTCAGAATCCCTGATGAAGGAGAAGCCTTTTGCCGGTATTCCGTTCAGCATCCCTGCAACTGCCGCGCGCCTTGCAGGGATGTTCTGGATTTTTTGCCTGACGCTGCTTCCCGGATACCTCTCCGCCCAGAAGGTTTTTGAAGATCAGCGTCAGTATCATCTCCGCTACGGAAAGGGTCCTCAATGGGAAGATTTCGGAAGAACTCCTTACGGCGCACACCTCGACCTGGTATTCCCGGTTTCAGAGCCGGAAGGAGATTTCAGCCTTTTTATCAGGCACTACGGCGTAATGCTCGATTGGCTTGTACTGGTGAACGATTCAATCGTAGGGAAGCTGGAGGTCGACGAAAAGGATATGATCTCGGGCTATGACATTCCCGGGGGAATTCTTACCCGGGGGAATAATATACTTCGTATCGCTACCATTGCAAAAGCTCCCGGCTCCAACCTGGTCAACGACATCCGCGTAGGTGAAATCACGCTTGAAAAAGGAAAGCTCGGCAGTCTGTTGGAAGAATCGGCTCTCAGGCTTGAGCTCAGGGACAAGACCACGCAGCAACTTATGCCAGGCCGGTTTACCATTGTCAACACGGAAGGCGTTTGTGTACCGATTGGTATCGGCCCCGGACTGGCCGCCAGGACCGGCTATGTATACACCGCCGACGGGCATGCGATCGTACCTCTTCGTGCCGGTACCTATACGGTATATGCTACCCGGGGGTTTGAATATGGGGTTGATTCTTCGAAGGTAGTGACCGAAGCAGGCCGGCAGACCTCCGCCGCGCTGCAGATCATGCGTGAAGTCCCTACGCCCGGTCTGGTAAGCAGCGATACTCATATTCATACGTTCTCCTATTCCGGACATGGTGATGCGACGACGACGGAAAGAATCGTCACCATCGCCGGTGAGCAGATTGAAATGCCGGTGATTACCGACCACAACGTGTATGCAGACCTCCATACTGAAATGCCGGGCAACAAAGCAAAAGAGTACTTTACGCTTGTGAATGGTATGGAACTTACCACGAAAGTAGGTCATTTCAATATTTTCCCCGTCGACCATACCCTGCCCGTCCCCGACTACCGTGCTTCCACCTGGAAAGAGGTAGCCGATAATACTGCCGCCGATAGGAATATTAAGGTCAGGGTTTTCAATCATCCGAGAGATCTCCACTCGGGCTTCAGGCCCTTCGATCCTTCCCTGCACGTAGCCTCCGCCGGCTGGCATAAAAACGGTTGGGAGATCCCGGGGAACGCCATGGAGCTCATTAATTCAGGCGCTCTCCAGTCGGATATGCTCCGACCTGTTTATGATTGGTTCGGGCTCATCAACAGCGGTAAGGCCATCGCCGGAGTCGGCGCTTCAGACTCCCATACCGTAAGCCGCTACCTGCTCGGCCAGGCCAGAACCTATATCTACGGCGATGACCACGATTCCGGCAACCTGCCCACAGGACAAATTCTCGGCAATTTTACTTTGGGCAAAACTATGGTTTCTTTCGGACTGCTTACCGAAATAGCAGTGAATCAAAATGCAAAAGCCGGCGACACTATTTACGTCGCTGCCCCTTCCACAAGCATTACGATCCGGGTATCCGGGCCTTCCTGGACAAAAGCCGATTCAGTCACGCTCTACGCCAACGGGATTAAAATACGGGAAGCAGCAATTTCCGATCCGGGTCGACCGGGCGTTAAGTGGGAAGACACCTGGCAGATCCCCACACCGCACCACGATGTATTCCTGGTAGCGGTAGCTTCAGGTCCGGGAGAAAAAAAGCAGCCGTACTGGCAGATACCGCGTCCCTACCAGCCCTCTTTTCCTCAATGGACGCCGAAGGTCCTCGGGATTTCCGGCGCGGTTTATATCGCTACCACCCCCGACAAGCAATGGCAAAGCGCAAATCAATATGCGCTTACGCTCATCGGGAACGCCAATGGAGATTTAAAAAAGCTGTATAATGAAATGAAAAATTTCGATGAAGCGGTAGGAATACAGGTAGCCCGGTATTTGTATATAAACGGGAGGTCTGTAGACCAACTCATGCAATCCCGGGAATTCCTGAGCAGCAGCCCGAGTGTCAGAGCTGGTTTCAGGAAATTCACGGCAGAGCTGCATAAGTCTGATCGCAAGACTCCGTAAACCGGTACGTGTCCACTTAGTGAAACAAAAAACAATATGACTTTCAGAAAACAGTTGGCTATACCCGCACTGCTCCTGGCATTGGCAGGTGGATTGGTCGCTTTGAACCAACCGAAAAAAGCAAAAGCAGGTAAACACTCCACCCCGAATATCCTGTTCTGCATTGCCGACGACATGTCTTTCAGGTACCTGAATGCCTATCACCAGACGCCCTGGGTCAGCACCCCTTCTTTCGACCGGGTTGCCAGAGAAGGCGTACTGTTCTCCAACGCCTATACACCCAACTCCAAGTGTGCGCCCTCAAGGGCCTGCATCCTGACCGGCAGGAACCCCTGGCAGCTCGAAGAAGCGGGAAACCACGTGCCCTATTTCCCGGATAAGTTTGTCACCTGGGTTGAAACTCTGGGAGATCATGGCTATTGGACCGGCTATTCAGGAAAGGGATGGGCGCCGGGGAAGGTCGGAAACAGGGCCGGAAAGCCGCGCCAGCTCACCGGGCCGGTTTTCAACAAGCATAAAACCCAGCCTCCCACTCCCGATATCTCAAATATCGACTATGCTGAAAATTTCAGGGAGTTCCTGGAACAAAAGCCCGGCAACCAGCCTTTTTGTTTCTGGTACGGGGGGTTGGAGCCACACAGGACCTATGCATATGGATCGGGAGCGGCACTGGGCGGTAAGAAAACAACAGATGTTCGTGAAGTACCGCCCTACTGGCCTGACAATGAAGTGATCCGCAACGACCTCCTTGACTATGCATTTGAAGTGGAGTACTTTGACCGGCAACTTGGAAAAATACTGGACATGCTCGAAAAGAACGGCGAGCTTGAAAACACAATCGTTGTGGTTACTTCCGATAACGGCATGCCATTCCCGAGGGTAAAAGGAAACGTCTACGAGTTCTCCAATCACCTGCCCCTGGCCATAATGTGGAAGGGCAAGATGAAAAACAAGGGCCGTGTGCTGAAAGATTATGTCAGCTTTATAGATTTTGCGCCAACATTCCTGGAGGCAGCCGGCGTCGGCAGCGGGAATACCATGCAGCCTGTACAGGGAAAATCGCTGGTGCCGTTGCTCCTGTCGGAAAAAGACGGGCAGGTCGATCCCGGCCGCAGCCGGATGCTGCTCGGCCGCGAAAGGACGGATGTGGGCAGGCCTGACGACGCCGGTTACCCCGTAAGGGCAATCGTGAAAGATAATTTTTTCTACCTGGTCAACTACGAGCCTGCAAGATGGCCGGCCGGCAACCCCGAAACCGGCTATCTCGATGCAGACGGCAGCCCTACCAAAACCGAGATACTGAACGCAAGACGGAGCAAGGGGGCAGACCCTTACTGGGACCTGTCGTTTGGGAAAAGGCCTGCTGAAGAATTATACAGGCTCGATACAGACCCCCACGGAATGAAAAACCTCGCACAGAATGAGCGCTATAAAAAAGTCGCTCAAAAATTAAGGAAAGAAATGGAAACGGAATTAAAGGCGCAGGGCGATCCCAGGATGTCCGGAAAGGGGCATATTTTCGATCAATACCCCTACGCCAACGAGGCTTCCGTCAATTTTTATAATCGCTGGAAAAACGGCGAAAAGCTGAACGCCGGCTGGGTGAACCCCTCCGATTTCGAGAAAACTGACCTGAACAAATAACCGGTACAATGAAAAAGTATGCAATATTACTGTGGATCCTGCTTTTGTGCTTCAGCTCCGCTTATTGTAAAGATAGCCGCCCTAATATTTTATGGATTGTGGCCAATGATATAAGTACCGATATCGGCTGCTACGGAAATCCCCTGGTTCATACCCCGAATCTTGATCGGCTTGCTGCCGGCGGGATAGCCTATAAAAACATGATCACGGCAGGAGCTGTCTGTTCTCCCAGCAGGTCGGCTTTTATAACAGGAATGCATGCCATCAGCATCAACTGTCACAACCAGTTTCCGAATACAAAGACGACACTGCCGGCAGATATTATTCCCCTGCCCGAACTGATGAAGGCACAGGGCTACTACGTAACCAATACCGGAGGGGTCGACATGAAAGGCCCCTATTATACCGGCTACAACTTTGTGCACGATCCTGCCAGGATGTACGATGGCTTCCACTGGTCCGGACGGAAGAAAGGACAGCCTTTCTTTGCCCAGGTACACCTGAAATTCACGCACCGTCCTTTTGCAAGAGATCCTTCGCGCCCTGTCGATCCCGATAAAATCAAACTTCCTCCCTATTACCCGGATCACCCGATGGCGCGCAAAGACTGGGCCATGTATCTCGAAACCATGCAGTTGCTGGATAAGGAAATCGGTTCCATCCTGGATCAGCTAAAAAAGGACGGCCTGGAAAAAAATACGGTTGTTTTCTTCTTCGGCGATCACGGGCACCCTCACGTCCGCGGAAAACAATTCCTTTATGAAGGCGGCGTAAATGCCCCGCTTATCGTATCGGGCCACGGGACCGGGCCCTCGCCCAAAGTGAGCGACCAGCTTATAAGCAACATCGATATTGCTGCTGCTACTCTAAAACTGGCAGGCGCACCGGTTCCGTCTTTCATGCAGGGGCGCGACTTTCTTGGAAAAGACGCGGTTCCTAACCGCTACGTATATGCTGCCCGCGATCGCTGCGATGAAACACTCGACAGGATCCGTATGGTACGTACCAGGGATATGAAACTGATCCGGAACTACCACCCCGATCGCCCCTATACACAGTTTAATGCCTACAAAAAGACCGATTACCCCATCCTGACGCTGATGCAGGTAATGCATCAGCGTGGACAGCTAAATGCACAGCAAGCCCGCTTTATGTCCGACAGCAGGCCGGAATTCGAACTGTATGATTTGCGAAAAGATCCCTTTGAACTGGAAAATCTCGCGGAACACCCGGCCTACCGCAAGCAGTTCGGGGAGCTCAGGGAAGCCCTGGAGAAATGGGTCGCCGAAGCAGATAAAGGTCCTCACCCCGAAGCGGCAGAAGAGATATCTTTCGCCCGCGAAAAAATGAAAAAATCCTACGAAACTAAAATGAAATCGAGAGGGCTGCCGGCAGATATCAGTGATACTGAATATCTCAAATTCTGGGAGTCGGAATTTGACCGCTGGTTCACAGTGGCAAAATAAAATAACGCTTTTGTTTTAATTGTCCTGCAATAACGGGTTAGTGATTTTTATGCATAAATTGGTTTTGGTTTCGGATTGGTCCCGACAGGTCTCGAAATGACAGGCGCCGAGCCAGCTATGTGAAGCCGGCCAAAACGAAAAACTATTAATTGAGTGAATATGCAAAAAAAGATTATCCTTTTATTTCTATTCTGCCTGGCAGCAGGTATGTCTATGGCGCAGGTGGGTCGCGCTTCTCTGGCCCAACGGCCAAACATTATTTTTATCCTGGCTGATGATCTGGGCTACGGGGATGTAGGGTTCAACGGTCAGCAGAAAATAAAAACACCGAACCTTGACAAACTGGCCTCCGACGGGTTGCGTTTCACACGATTTTACTCCGGCACAAGTGTATGCGCTCCATCCAGGTCTTCGCTGATGTCCGGTTTACATACAGGTCATACTTACATACGAGGTAACAAGAAGGCCGAACCCGAAGGCCAGCAGCCGATCGCCGACAGCGTGGTTACCATAGCTGAATTGCTCCGGGAAAGCGGCTATACGACCGGAGCATTCGGGAAATGGGGGCTGGGGTCACCCGGCTCGGAGGGAGATCCGCTTCGCCAGGGCTTTGATCGGTTCTTCGGGTACAATTGCCAGACGATTGCCCACCGCTATTACCCGGCTCATTTATGGGACAACGATAAGAAAGTAATGCTGGATGCGAACAAAAACCTGCAAAAAACGGAGGTTTATGCGCCGGATCTGATCCAGGATAAGGCGTTGGAATTTGTAGCTTCGCAGGATGGGAAAAAGCCTTTTTTCATGTTTTTGCCCTATATCCTGCCTCATGCCGAGCTGGTTGCTCCCGACGATTCGCTCCTGCAGCATTACAAGGGCAAATTCCCCGAAACCCCTTTCACCGGGGATGACTACGGTCCGGATGCAACCAAAGGCGGTTACGCCTCACAGGCTTTTCCGCACGCAACATTTGCCGCTATGGTGGCGCGTCTTGACATGTACGTAGGGCAAATCGTGGCGGCATTACGTCAAAAGGGGCTTGATCAAAATACGCTTATTATATTCACCAGCGATAACGGCCCTCACACGGAGGGTGGTGCTGACCCTGTCTTCTTTAATAGCAGCGGCGGCTTCCGGGGCGTTAAGCGCGACCTGTACGAAGGTGGTATCCGCGTGCCTGCGCTGGCCTACTGGCCCGGGGTTGTAAAACCCGGAGTCAGTCATCACGCGGGCGCCTTTTGGGATATATTGCCCACCTTCACCGAGCTGGCAGGAATGAAAAAGCAGGCACATACAGACGGTATATCGCTGGTACCAACCTTGTTAGGAAGAGGAAAGCAACCCGTCCACGCCTACCTGTACTGGGAATTTCACGAAAAGGGCGGCCGTCAGGCCGTCAGTCAGGGCACCTGGAAAGCCGTGCGGCTCGAAGCCAATAACCCGGAAAAAACAAAGGTTGAGCTTTATAACCTTTCGAAAGATCCGCAGGAATCAGTCGACCTGGCAAAGTCCAATCCGAAAAAAACAGCCGAATTGGTCAGGCTGATGGACCAGGCTCACAGGCCTTCGGCGATATTTCCTTTTGCCGGCGAAGGGAAGTGAATCATGGTTACATCTCCGCGCGGCTCTCATACCTGAGTGGGGAAATGTCCCTTCATGCGGCCTCTATTGTAATCAATTGCGTTTTGCTGTAAAATAACGTAGAATTGCGATTATTTATCAGCAGAGGCCTTCTTGAGGAACAAATGTCTTTAGCCAACGAAGTTGCAGGAGAAGACCACGAATTGTGGGATGCGTTTCGAAAAGGCAGCGAGGAGGCCTTCGCGGAAATAACCCGTCTTCATTACCGCAGTTTGTTCAGCTATGGCGTAAAATTCAGCCGCGACCGGGAGTTTATTAAAGACTGTATACAAGACCTTTTCCTTGAGCTCTGGGCTAAAAGAGAGTCTCTTGGAGATACTGGTTTTATCAAGTTTTACCTGCTCAAATCACTACGTAGAAAAATTCACAGGGAAGGCTCCCGCAGGAACCGGATACAAGATGAAACGGAGCCTGACTGGGAATCGGATATAGCAGTAGATGAAAGCATCGAGGAGAAGCTTATCGTACTCGAAACCGATGAGGCCAGGTGGCAGCAACTGACCCGCCAGCTCGAATTATTGTCCAAGCGCCAGCAGGAAGTCGTCTATCTTAAATTCTTCGAAAACCTCAGCAATGAAGCAATAGCGGAGGTAATGTCCATTTCCCGGCAGGCGGTAGCCAATCTCATCTACAGGACTATCCGGGAATTGAGGGAGAGGATGTGAAATCTTTTTTACAAAAAATCTGATTTTTTTTGATTATTCCGGACCGGCCTCTGCCTATCTCTTAATAGGAAGCAATATTTACATGGATAAATACAAAGCGTACGTTGTAGAAGATTTTGTCCTGGACGCAGATTTCCAGAATTGGGTAAGGTACCCTACAGCGGAAAAAGACGGGATATGGGCAAATTATAAAGCCGCAAACCCGGACCAGGCCGACGACATACAAAGGGCGCGCCTCCTGTTAGGAAGCGTATATGCACGGTTTGAAGCGCATATAAGTGACGAGGAAATCGAGGAGGAAATCTCGGCAATGGTCATGAAGATCAGGCAGGGACAGCAAGAGGCTGCACGCACCGCCCCCCGGTATCCGTCAACGGTCCGGCCATTTGTGAGATGGCTGGCTGCGGCATCGGTAGTAATGGTGGCGGCCTTGCTTGGCTGGCAGTTTTTGAAGGATACCCCATCCGGAAACGTACAGGGAGTTACGGAAAACAGTCAGGCGAAAATGATCGTCAGGCAAAACACGACGATGGAGAACGAGACAATACTTCTTGAAGACGGGACAACGGTAGAACTGGGGCCGGATTCCGAGCTGAGGACTCCGGAAGCTTTTGGAGAAGCCACGCGGGAAGTATACCTGACAGGGGAAGCGTTTTTCAAGGTAAGCAGGGATGTGAAGCGGCCGTTCCTGGTCTATTCCGAAAACCTCATTACACGTGTGTTGGGAACCAGCTTTATTATCAAGGCGATCAAAAGTAAAGCAGAAGAGGTCGTAGAGGTCAAAGAAGGGAAGGTTTCGGTATTCAAAAAGGAAGATTTCCGGAATGCAGGTACAAATGGAGAATCGCACGGGCTGCTCGTTACCTCCAATCAGAAAGTAACGCTGGAGATACGCGACAGCCGTTTAGTGAAGACACTTTCAGATGCTCCCGAAGTCATACCCGGAAAGTCGGGTACCATCAGGGCCAGCTACTTCAACACACCGGTAAGCCAGGTATTGAAAGAGCTGAAAGAAGCCTACCAGATAGACATTGTTTTCGACGAAGAGCTGTTATCGGGCTGCCCCCTTACGGCCGTTCTGACCGATCAGTCCCTGAAGGAAAAGCTCGAAATAATATGCGAAGCCATAGAGGCTAAATACGAAATTCTGGACGGTCAGGTCATGATCTACGGAAAAAGCTGTAACGAATAAATCCATTGCTAACTCTTAAAACAGACTACATATGACAGAACCTCTTTCCTGACCCCCTTATTAACTGAAACCGGCAGTGCTTCCGACACCACCGGTTTCTGAAACCCTGCTTCATGTTGCTGGCGCAAACATCATCCTCCTGTTTTGGAAGGATGCAGGGTACTGTTTTTTCAGTATTCATTCAAATACTACTCAAATTTATGCAAAAAAGAATCTATTATCAATCATTGATAAGGTTTATGCGTTTGTCTTTCATTCAAATCGTCTTACTTGTCTCTGCACTGGGAAACGTGCATGCGATAGAAGGATATGCACAACCGGCGCTGGACAAGAAAGTGAGCCTGAATATCAGGAACCAGGAGGTAGAAAGCGTTTTCCGAGAAATAGAGCAACGCACCAACATCCGGTTCGTATTCAGCCGCTCCCTGATCCGGGCTGACCGGAAGGTAAGTATAACGGCTAAGAACCAGGCGCTTTATAAAGTGCTGGACGAGGTGCTCACTCCTTTAAATCTTAAATACAGGGCCGCTGAAAACCTGGTGATCATCAGCAGGACCGACTGGAAAGATGAAGAGATGATCAATTCGCTCACTCCCGGCATCACACCCGGAAAAGCCGGGGAATTGATTAGCACAGAGATCACTATAACAGGCCGGGTTTCAGACGAGAAAGGTGAGCCACTGCCCGGCGTCAGCATCATGGTAAAAGGAACCCAAACCGGTACGGCCTCCAATGCCGACGGTAGTTTCAGCCTCGATGTGCCTGATGAAAAGGCTGTCCTTGTGTTTTCTTATGTGGGATACGTTAGCCAGGAAGTGGTCGTTTCGGGAAGAACAAGGCTCGAAGTAGCGTTAGTTGTGGATGAGAAAAGCCTGGAAGAAGTCGTAGTTGTAGGATACGGAACAGTAAAGAAAAGTGACCTGACAGGATCTGTAGCATCCGTAACGAGAGATGAGATCAATTCCATTCCAGCCGCCAATGTGCTTCAGGCATTAACCGGCCGCGTGGCAGGGGTCAATATCTCGCAGAACACAGGTGCCCCGGGTGCACAGATGAGTATCCAGATCAGAGGAACCAATTCGATCCAGGGAGGAAATGAACCACTATACGTTATTGATGGCTTTCCAACCAATCAATCCATGCTGCTTTCCCTGAACAGTTCAGATATCGAAAGCATGGAAATACTCAAAGACGCGTCCGCAACGGCTATTTACGGCTCCAGAGGAGCTAATGGCGTAGTTATCGTGACAACCAAAAAGGGGGCAAAGAAGAAGACTCAGATTGATTTCGAGACCAGCTACGGGGTCCAGACCCTACGAAAAAAAATGGATCTTATGAATGCCCGCGAGTATGCTACCCTCGTCAACAGGACAAGGGAAAACGGCGGCCTGACGCCCTACTTTACAGAGCAGCAAATAAACTCATTCGGCGATGGATTTGATTGGCAGGACGAGCTTTTCAGACCTGCAGCATTCAAGAAAGCCGCATTGAATATAAATGGAGGCACTGACGAAACGCAATATTCAATAGGGGGCAGTCTGATCGAGCAGGACGGTATCGTAAAAAGAAGCTTCTACGACAGGTACTCGCTGGTGATGAATCTCACGCAGAAACTGGGTAACAAGCTAAAAGTTGATGTTTCCAGTATCCTGAGCTATATCAATACCGATAGGAAAGATCCCAGCGGGGGCAACCGCGGGGGAGGGATTATCGGCGGTACCCTTTCCGCTCCTCCAACATCGACACCGATGGCCGACGGATCGTATGTGGACCTGAAAACACTGTATCCCTTCATGTCCAACTCTATTACCAACCCGATCAACTCTTTGAATGAATCGACGTCGAACAGGAAAGAAAACCGTGCGATGGTCAATGCATCCCTGATTTACAATCCGATCCCGGAGATCACAATTAAGGTTTTGGGAGGATTGGCTAATCATGATGCTCAAAGCACTAGCTATACCACTAATAACATTTTAAATACGGTGAGCTCAGCGTCAATGGGTGCCAGCCGGTACAGGAGCCTCCTGAATGAAAATACCATTTCATACGATAAAATCATTGACAAGCACAAGTTTTCAGTGTTAGCCGGATTTACCTATCAGGATTTTCTGAATACTTCGGTAAGCGGAAGCGGCCAGGGCTTCATAAGCGATGTAACCGAAAGCTATGACCTGGCAGCGGCAGATATCCCGGGGATTCCCACCTCTTCGTATTCAAAATCCACGCTGGTGTCGGGACTAGCCAGGATCAATTATATCCTGAGCGATAAATACCTGGCTACTTTTACCTTCAGGGGCGACGGCGCCTCGCAGTATAGCAAGGGGGACAAATGGGGATACTTCCCTTCCGGGGCATTGGCCTGGAGGATTTCCAATGAAGATTTTTTCAATGTCCCGTCTATCTCCAACATGAAAATAAGGGCGTCGTGGGGTGTTTCGGGAAACCAGGCCATAGGCGCCTATACGACGCTGACTACGCTCACCGCCGGGTTGAAGTCTTTCGGGGAGGGAACCTATATTACGTATGCCCCGGGCACGAGGCTGCCTAATAACCTGCGTTGGGAAACGACCGAAACCAGGGATATGGGCCTGGATTTGGGAATGTTTAACGGACGGCTGAATATTACCGCCGACTACTACATTAAACATACCCGTGATCTTTTGAATACGGTAGGGCTGCCCCTTTCGATGGGCTATACGACCACTATCCAGAACATAGGTGCTATGCAGAACAAAGGCTTTGAACTGGGTGTGGAAGCGATACCGATAGCAAAGGAATTTGAATGGCGGATCAATTTTAATGCTTCAATCAACCGGAACAAAGTCCTGAAGCTTTACAACAGCCAGGATATTCTCCGCGCCAGCATAGACGTAAATTTAGTTCAGGACTATCTGAATATTTTACGGGAAGGACACCCCGTAGGAAGCTTCTGGGGCTATCTCGAGGATGGCTATGATGAAAAAGGCCAGATCGTTTTCCGGGATTTGAACGGCGACAGCCGGATTACACTTGATGACAAGACGTTTATCGGCGACCCCAACCCCAATTTTATCTACGGTATCCAGTCGGTCATGAACTACAAGAATTTTGATTTCACCTTCTTTATTCAGGGTTCGCAGGGTAATGACATATACAATGTCAGCTCTATTAACAATACGCTTGATTTTGGCATCGGCCTGAATATGCCCCGGGATGTATATCTCAACCATTGGACACCGGAAAACCGCAATGCAAAGTACCCGATCCCGAAGTTAAGTACCAATGTGAGGTCATCAAACCGGTTTGTCGAGGACGGAAGCTACCTGCGCCTCAAAAACATTGAGCTGGCCTATAATCTGCGATTTAATAAGAATGCGATCAAATCTTTAAGATTATTTGTAAACGCTCAGAACCTCCTGACGCTTACCAAATATTCATGGTGGGATCCTGAAGTAAATTCAAGAAGCAGCGCGATTGATCTTGGAATAGATCATTTTACCTATCCGACTGCAAAAAATATAACTGTTGGACTTCAATTCCGCTTTTAGTTTCGGGCAATTAATCCAGTTTCAGAAATGGAAAAATTTAGAATAATAAACTCCCCAGGACTCATTCAGCTTTTCAGAGCAGGCAGGATCCTGATGTATTTTTCACTTGCCGTAGTACTGAACGCCTGCGAAGGGATTTTGGAAGAAAAACCTAAAAGCATTGCCGTTGAAACCTTCTATAATACACTGAACGAAGCGGAAACAGCGGTAAACGCTATCTATCGCCCTATTGGGCTTTATCTGCAAGACGGTGAGATAGGCGTCAACAGTGTTTTGAGCGAATTTACATTCGGGAGAGGCAGCTGGGCGGCGATGAACGACTATGCCGGCTTAAACGATACCTGGAAAACCAGGGTTTCTGAGAGATGGACAAGCTCCTATCTGTCGATAAGAAACACCAATATCGTGATCGGAAGCCTTCCGAAATCAGAAACATTAAGCCAGGAGCAGAAAGACAGGCTGATAGGAGAGGCAAAATTTCTCAGGGCCTTCGTCTATTTTCAGCTGGTGCGAAACTGGGGTGGCGTCCCACTTCGTACGGAGGAAAATATTCTTACGATCAATGTGTCGAGAAGCCCGAAAAAAGAGGTTTACGATTTCATCATTAAAGACCTGTTGACAGCAGTGGCGTCGCTTCCCGATAAGCCAAGGCTGATTGGCACCCCCTCTTTATGGGCAGCCAAAACACTGCTTGCTGATGTGTACCTTCACCTTGGGATGAATAGCGAATCAAGTCAATTGGCCAAAGAAATAATTGACTCCGGCAAGTATTCATTGGTTCCTGTCAAAGAAACCGACGATTTTCAAAAACTATTTGGTGCAGATATTGTCACAACTTCCGAAGAAATATTTTATTCCCGGTTCTCTCATTTGCCGGGACAAGGGAATGTCTGGCCGGGATTGATGGCGCACCCTGCCACCGGTTTTCAGGGACGGGGAGGTGTTTACGGAGTTCACAGTCTTTCCAATTGTCTTGCCTATACCGAATGGGATAACCTTGACCTGAGAAAAGGGCAGTGGTTTCCATGGGATATCGGGGTTGGGCCTAACGCACTCCTTTCCAAAAAATTTATCGATCCTAATTCCCTGGGATTGGACAGGGCCGCCTCACCTATAACCTGGTACCGGTACGCCGACGTTCTGCTGATTTTTGCAGAAGCGAACGCTCAAGCCGGCGGGCGGCCGACCGCGGAAGGTCTTGATGCGCTTAATCAGGTGCACAGAAGGGCCTACGGATACGATCCCAAAACAGCCTCCCCGGCAGATTTCAAGCTTGAGAACTATAATTTATCGTCATTTTTAGATCTCATCCTCAGGGAGCGCGGCTATGAATTTGAATTGGAAGGGAAAAGGTGGCTTGATCTGAAACGTATGGGAAAGGCAGCGGAGATAACGCTGAAATACAAGGGAAAGCAGGTGCCGGAAATAAACTATTTGTGGCCCATACCCATTAATGAATTCAACTTTAACCTGGCATTGGATCCTGTCAGGGATCAAAATCCCGGCTACTAAAATGCTCACTTAAATATAATGGGGCCACAGTACAGCCGCAGGGCCTGCGGCTTCACCCCCTGAAGCAAAATCCTAATTAAAAACCTATTATAATTTTCTACCCATGAAATACAACAGACGTAAATTCCTGGCGGCATCGGCGATAGGAGGAGCTGCCTCCGTTCTTCCGACTTTTGGAAAAAGCAGTATCAAGGCTGAAGTAGGAAATGATCCGGCATTTAACGAGCCTTCCCGGAAAATCCCGGTAGCAGGTGAATATGATGTAATAGTTTGCGGCGGCGGCCCGGCAGGTATTGCAGCGGCTATTTCTTCTGCCCGTTCGGGAGCAAAAACACTGCTGCTGGAACTTGGAGGCTGCCTGGGTGGTGTATGGACCTCCGGATTGCTGACTTTTATCTTTGATTTTGACAAGCCGGGAATCACAAAGGAAATAAAAGAAAGGCTCAACAAGCTGGGAGGAAAGCGAAATACCAATGAAGATAAATTCACCTACTCTCCCGAATACATGAAGCTGCTTCTCGAGCAGATGTGTACCGAATCAGGAGTGGATTTTATACTGCACACACGGGTTGTAGCTGCATATAAAGAGAACAACCGGTTGACGACCATAGCAACCGAATCCAAGTCAGGCCGGGAGGCATGGAAAGCCAAGGCTTTTATCGATACTACGGGCGACGGAGATCTGGGAGCGTTGGCAGGAAATGGCTGGGATATCGGTCATGGCGGTGACGTCTGTCCTTGTCAACCGCTGACATTAAATGCGCTGGCGGTGGTCGACGACGTAACTAAGTTTAAAAAATTTATGTCGATGTATGATCCGCTTATAACTGATTTGAGAGATGTGCATGTGCCATCTGCACTGGCGTTTAAGGAGGAGATCAGGAAGGTCGGACTCAATCCCTCTTACGGACATCCAACCATATTTCCGATCAGGGATAACCTGGTCATGCTGATGCTCAATCATGAATATGACGTCAAGGCTTTTGATGCCAGGGCAGTAAGCAAAGCGACAGTTAGTGCCAGGGCTGAAGTTCACGAGATAGCCAAAAGGCTCGCCGCATCTGGTCAGCCATGGGAGAAGCTGCAGGTAGTGGCGAGCGCAGATCATATTGGCATAAGGGACGGCAGAAGGCTGCACGGACGTCACACTATGACAAAGCTTGACCTCATAAATGGCTCAAAATATGATGACGCCGTTGCCAGGGTGACTTTCGGTGTGGATATTCACGCACCAAACCAGGAGACCAACGATAAAGAACCTATCTCAAAAGGAGGTATCAGAATGACCCCTTACGAAATTCCGATAAGAGCATTAATCGCCAAAGATGTTGACGGGCTCATGATGGCCGGGCGTTGTATAAGCGGCGATTTTATTGCACATGCCAGTTATCGCGTAACGGGCAATGCGGTTGCAATGGGCGAGGCGGCAGGAGTAGTTTCAGCCGTTGCCGCAAGTAGTAAAAGGCTCGCCCATCAGGTAGCCTGGAAAGAGGCTAAAGAAGTACTCGACAAAATCCGTTTGTAAGCTACCCAGACATAACCCCGGATTATTGCTGAATACACATTCGATGATAATCCGGGTTATGTCACAACAGATCGCCAGTCCACATATTTTTAAGGATGATTATTTCATCTGTCATTCTACAATCCCGGATCACAACCTTCCGATCGTACTTTTTTCTCAAAATCAAGAGCATTGATAATAGCGTAATAGGTATAAATGAATATCGGGAGTGTTTTGTGTAAATGCTCCCGATATTTTAGCAGCCTATGAATGTAAATTATTTGCTATTATGCGCACTGCTTTTTCTTTACACACTCGCGCCGGCCTTCGGACAGACACCCGTATGGACAATCTTTGAAAAGGAATTTACAAGCGCCAAAAGCTATAACAATCCTTTGTATGACCTGCAGCGTTTTGCTGTCACCTTTCAATCTCCTACCGGGAAAATCTGCACGGTAAACGGTTTCTGGGACGGAGAAAGGACCTGGAAAGTCCGTTTCCAACCCGGTGAAACCGGCACCTGGGCCTATCGTTCGGTGGCATCCGACACCCTCAATACGGGTCTGCATGGAATAAAAGGCACCTTCGAGAGTACTCCTTCAAATGACCAGAGGGACATTTACGCCAAAGGAACCATCGTCCGGTCTGAGGGGTCTTATTACCTCTCTCATGCCAATGGGGATCCCTTTTTCCTGGCGGCCTGCACTGCCTGGAACGGCACGCTCAAATCAACCGAAGCAGAATGGGACACCTACCTTGCCGACCGTGTAAAAAACCAGTACAATGTCATCCAGTTTGCCGCTACACAATGGAGAGGAGGGGATAAAAACAGCGAAGGGCATGTGGCGTTTGAAGGTAGCGGACGTATCAGGATCAACCCGCTTTATTTTAAACACCTGGACAAAAAAATAGATGCCATCAACCGGCACGGCCTGGTGGCCGCACCGGTTCTCCTGTGGGCGCTGCCCGTTTCTACGGGAAGAGAGTTCAGTCCCGGATACTATCTGCCCGAACCAGAGGCCGTTTTACTCGCCAACTACATGGTGGCCCGGTATGGCGGCCACCATGTGATCTGGATCCTCGGCGGCGACGGCAACTACATAAACGAATACGAACAGCGCTGGAAAAACATCGGAAGAGCCGTTTTCGGGAAGGAGCACCCCGGGGTCGTCGCATTACACTCCATGGGCAGATCATGGATCGGTAAAGAATATGCACAGGAAAGCTGGCTGGACATCATCGGCTACCAGACCGGCCACAGCGCCCACCCTAATACGATCGATTGGATTACCCAAGGCCCTGTAACCCGCGAATGGACAAAACTACCGCCCAAGGCGATTATCAACCTCGAACCGTGCTACGAGGATATTTCTCCAGCCATTAAAGGCGACGAAGTGCGTAACGCCAGCTATTGGAGCGTGTTTGCTACACCCGTGGCAGGTATTGCCTATGGTGCCAATGCCATCTGGCCATGGATACGCAAAGGGGAGGAAATCCTCAACCATCACAAACCGGCCTACCTGAGAACCTGGGACGAGAGCATCCGCTTACCGGGAAGCATACAGGTCGGCAAGCTCGCCCGCTTTATCAGGCAGTACGACTGGTGGCAGCTAAAACCTGCTCCCGGGCTTCTGGTACAGCAGGGTACGGAGCCAGGAGCGCACATCTCAGTAGTACGTTCCGACGACCACCACACTATCATGGCCTACGTACCGGTCAGGGCTAATATCAAAATCCGTAATCCATTCGGGATAAACTACAAAGGGAGCTGGTTTGATCCCGAATCGGGCCAAACGGTAAAAGCCAGGCTGATTTCGGGGCAGGGTCTCATCGAGGCGGCTTCTCCCGGGGAAGGCGACCATGTGCTGGTTTTGGAGAAAGAATAGCCATTATGTACGACGAGCTGAACCTCATCCTGAATTCATGTTATTAAACAAAAAATCGATCTGACTTTCAGAAAACAGCTCGTCGTACCATGCTGATCCCGGCGCTAACAGCCGGATTGGTCGCTTTGAACCGGCGGGAAGAAGCAAAAGCAGGGATGCGATTTCCTAAACCCGAACTATTGTTCAGTAAATGACCGCGAAAGCGTGCTTTTGACGAATGGGAATCATTTACAACCATGCGAATTCTGACAAGGATACCATTCCACATTCTGCTTTATCTTACCCTGGTTTTTGCGCCTGAAACGGCGAAATCTTTCGGACGGTACATCGAAGAAATTACCCCAAACAACTTCTCGGGGACCGACAGCGAAAGGATCCGGCAGGCTATCCGCGCAGCCCGCGGGACTACAAACCTCGTCAGGATACCCCGACAAAATGCCAACGGAACCAATATCTGGAAGCTGGACGAAGCAATTCTGCTGCCTGGTGACATGACCGTCATGCTGGATAACTGCACAATTCAGCTCTCCGACTCCTGCAGGGACAATATGTTCCGGAGCGATAATGTAGGAGCCGGTATAGAAAACCCGGTCTGGAGTAAAAATATCCACCTGGTCGGTGTGGGAAAAGTGGTGCTTAAAGGAGCTGACAATCCCCGCTCGACAGGCGACAGCGGCAGACAGCTCACGCTTGATCCCGACGCCGAGCGAAAAAAAGGTAACTGGAGGATCAGCTATGGTACCGATGCCGCCAGGCCGGACAGGAAGCAAACCGGCGACTGGCGGAATATCATGATCCTGATAGCGCAGGTCGACGGATTCTCGCTCAAAAACGTCAGGATTGAAAATTCTCACGCCTGGGCAGTCAGTTTTGAACGGACACATAATGCAGAACTGAGCGATATTTTCCTTTATAATCCCGAAGAGATCGGGATCGGCGGAAAGACGGTAAAAGTGTTCAATAAAGACGGGATAGATCTCAGGCAGGGATGCAAGAATTTTCGCCTCAATAATATCTCCGGGTTTACCGGCGATGATTTCATTGCACTTTCAAGCCTTGACGTCAGGCCTGCTCTAAACCCGGTCAACGGAAGCCTTAATTCTACGATGGTTACCAGGAGCCGCTGGTATGGGCCCGCAGATGATACGGAGCAGATTTTTATTACAAATATCAATTGCGAGTCGATCTGCAGGGGAGTAGCCATTCGTGCAAGCGACAGCGCAAGCATACACCATGTATACATCGAGGGATTGATATCGAAAGAGATGAAAGGACACGGCGGCCGCCATAATTCGGTGCTGATAGGCGGAAAAGGCTATGGCGCGTTGTCGCTGCCCGGGAAGTTGAATAATATCTATGTGATGAATGTAATGACAGACGGCCATTCTGCCGTGATGGTGGAGGCCCCGGCGGCAGATTGTCACTTTATGAACATTCTTTATTCCGGGCACCAGAAGGAAGTGGTCCTCTATGCAATGGATCGGGCGGAAATGAAAAATATAACGGAAGTCAATCTTAAAAAAGTGAATGATTAAGCTACCGCTCCTTCCGACCTGCAGCATGAAAGGTACGCTCCTGCCTGTACTTATCTATTGTGCCGGCATTGCAGGCAGCCTGTCGCAGCCCGCGCACCCGCTGCAGCCTAACATAGTGTTCGTCGTTGCGGACGATATGGGTGCCTGGGCCCTGGGTAAAGGCGGGGGGCCAAACTCGTATACACCTGTCCTGGATAAAATGGCCGGGGCGGGTATCTCTTTGAGGAATTGCTTTGCAAACGGAGCAGTATGCAGTCCGTCGCGCGCAGCCCTGATTTCGGGCAGATACCCCAGTGAAACCGGGGTCACAGACATCATTCCCCAGAACACTGCCGGCGGCTTGTCGCTGGAACTTTCTACACTCCCCGGTGTTCTGCAGGCCGGCGGCTACAACACCGCGCTGGTCGGAAAGTGGCACCTCGGAGAATACAAGGATGCATATATGCCCCGGCAAAGGGGCTACGGCAGATTTACGGGCTTTCCTCATGGAGGAATGCAATCTATGTCGCCCGAAATCATGATCGAAGACAAGTGGCATACCGCCGAAGGCACTTACACAGAGGACGCATTGACCGATTATGCCATGAAATATATGCAGGAACTGGATCCTGCGCGTACCGGCAAGCCGTTCTTCCTGTCATTACATTATTGGGCGCCACACGCAAATGTGAAGTTCCCCGAAGGCAGAAAACCCACCTACAAGGGGCGCTCCTGGCTTCCGCTGAACCCGGAGGACACACCTTATTGGGATACTTTGTCGGTGAAACTACCTGACCCCGATTTCCCTAACCTCGATAAGCCTTTGCTGGAACGGATGATACGTGAGTACCATGCAAGCGTCCATTCCATCGACCGGAATATGGGCAGGCTGATCAGTTTCCTGGAAAGCCATTCCCTCCTGGAAAACACGGTAATCATCTTCACTTCAGATCATGGCTATATGCTGGGCCATAATGGCCTGTGGCATAAGGGAAGCGGGTGGTGGCTGACCGCAGACGAATCGGATCCGAAGGGTATTTACGGCACTGTGAGGCCTAACCTGTATGACAACACATTGCGGGTACCGGCCATTATTTACTGGCCGGGAAAGATTTTCTCACCCGTCATAATAAATGAGACCGTTGATTTTACGGATTGGTTTCCGACTGTGCTTGAAATGACAGGCGGTAAGCCCACTGAACGCCTGACGCTGAGGGGAAAGAGTATTTTACCCTTGCTCCATGGAAAAACCCGGGGTTGGGACAATGACCTTTATGCAGAATATAAGGAATTGAGAACGTACCGCACCCCGGAATGGAAAATTGTGCTGGACTTTTCAGACAATCGCCGGCATGAACTTTACAACCTGGCGAACGACCCGGCAGAAAAGCAAAATCTCTATCATAGCCGCGACGCTGTAGCCGTCAGGCAAAGGGATTTGCTGAAAAGCAGGTTATTAGCCAAAATGAAGACGATCAATGATCCGCTGACGGCGAAGGCTCCGTAAGGATCCATTTTATAACTCCAACACTACTCATATGGATTCAAGAAGAGCGTTTTTAAAAAAGGCTGCCCTCCTGACCGGAGGGGCCGGAATGATGAGCTTTTTGCCCGAATCGGTGCAGCGCGCCATGGCCATTCATCCTGATCCGGGCACTACTTATCTCGATGCCGAGCATGTTGTTATCCTGATGCAGGAAAACCGTTCATTCGACCATGCGTACGGCAAACTTCAGGGTGTACGGGGCTTCAATGACCCCCGTGCCATTTCTCTGCCCAACAAGAATAAGGTATGGCTGCAGACAGACAGGAAGGGAGATACCTATTCGCCCTTTCGCCTTGACATCAAAAATACCAAGGCTACCTGGATGCACGATCTGCCGCATTCGAGGGAATCACAGGTAGATGCCTACAATGGCGGCAAGTACGACAAATGGCTGACTTCCAAGAGGTCCAGCCGTAAGGAATATTCGGATATGCCGCTTACCCTCGGCTATTACGATCGCGAAGACCTTCCGTTTTACTATGCTTTTGCGGATGCGTTCACGGTTTGCGACCAGAACTTTTGCTCGTCGATGACACCCACACATCCGAACCGCTATTATTTGTGGTCGGGCACTATTCGTGAAACCCCTGATATTGACTCACTTGCAGTAGTACGGAACAGCTATTTTTCAATCAATAAACCAGTTAAATGGAAAACGTTCCCGGAGCGGTTGCAGGAAGCAGGCGTTTCCTGGAAATTTTATCAGAATGAAGTAGGCGCGATCATGCAGTTCCATCCGGGACTGGGTTCCTGGCTGAGCAATTTTGGCTGTAATCCCCTGGAACGGTATGCACAGTACCATGTCAAATCTTCCGAAGGTTACATTCGCTATGCCAGGCAGGAAGTTGAAAAGCTCAAAACCGAGTTATCAGATCTGAAGGAAAAGCTGGCGGCAGCTTCCGCAGAGGAAAAAGTGAAGCTTTCAAAAAGCTACGATAACCAGGCGGCATTGCTGGAGAAATATGAGGAAGATCTCGCTCAATATAGCGAGGAAAATCTCAAAAAATTCTCCGCAATGGAGCGTGATCTGCATCACCGTGCATTTGTATCCAATGTGGGAGATCCGGATTATCTTAAGCTCAGCACCATCACCTACGAAGAAAACGGGGAGAAGAGGAAAGTACAGGTTCCGAAAAGTGACATTTTCTACCAGTTCCGGAAAGATGTGAAGGAAGGCAAGCTTCCGACCGTTTCTTATCTTGCGGCCCCGCAGAACTTCTCGGATCACCCTTCCGCACCGTGGTACGGCGCCTGGTATGTTTCGGAAACCCTCGATATCCTGACGCAGAACCCTGAAGTCTGGAAGAAGACAATCTTTATTTTATGTTATGACGAAAATGACGGTTACTTTGATCATATCCCGCCATTTTCGATTCCCAATCCGTTTAAGGCCGATTCCGGGAAAGTTTCAGAAGGGATCGATACCAAGACTGAATACGTGACGCTCGGGCAGGATCTGTCGCAGGTGCCCAAAGACAATGCAAGGGAAGGCGCTATCGGGCTCGGCTTCCGGGTTCCGCTGGTAATTGCTTCTCCATGGTCGCGTGGGGGCAAGGTTTGTTCGCAGGTTTTTGACCACACTTCCATCATCCGGTTCCTGGAAGAGTTTACAAGCCATAAATCCGGCAAAAAAATAAAAGAGACGAATATATCGGAATGGAGAAGGACGATCTGCGGCAATATCAGTTCTGTTTTTCAGCCTTACGATCCATCCACCTACAGGAAGCCGCAACCAGTTGATCGTGACGAAATTGTGACCACTATCCATAAAGCACAATTCCGTGATTCGCCTTCGAATTTCAAATCTTTATCTGCAAGCGAAATTGCGGAAATTAACAGGAATGCTTCAGCCAACCCCTATCTGCCCAGGCAGGAACCGGGCACACGGCCGTCGTGTGCCATTCCGTATGAGCTGTATGTCGAAGGCGCTCTTTCCAAAGACAAAAAAACGTTTGAGATATCCCTGCATGCAGGAAATAAGGTTTTTGGTGAAAAATCTGCAGGAGCACCCTTTATTATTTATGCCATAAACCCGTATAAGGGAGAAGAGCTTCGTGTCTGGAATTACGCAGTCAAAGCCGGGGACACATTAAAGCAAACCTGGAACGTACCGGACTTCGAAGGCGGGAAATATCATCTGAGGGTTTATGGACCGAATGGATTTTTCAGGGAATTCTCCGGTGACGGCCGGGATTCGGATGTCATTGTTTCCAGTGCATATGTCCGGGACAAAGCAGGTAAACTGAATGGTGACCTGCAATTCAGGATAAACAACAATGGCACAAAGGCTGTTGCGGTTTCCATTATTGACAATGCTTATGGAGAAAAGCCGCTAAACCTGAAGATCCAGGCGGCGGGACAGTCATCCGGGTTGGTGAAGCTTGATAAAAGTCACAATTGGTACGATGTCAGCCTGCAGATTGATCAGTCAGAAACAATCAAACGGTATGCAGGGCACGTTGAAACAGGTAAGGAAAGTGTAACGGATCCACTTATGGGAAAGTGAAATTAAATACTGATATGATTTTCGGAAAACAGTTGGCAATCCCCATGCTGGTGTTGGTATTGGCAGGCGGACTGGCTGCCCAGACTCCTCCCAATATCCTTTGGATCACCATTGAAGATACATCTCCCGAATTTATAGGATGCTACGGGAACCCCCACGCCAAAACCCCGGTTATCGATCGCCTGGCCGGGCAGGGGCACCGGTTCCTGAATGCTTTTTCTACCGGATCGGTATGTTCTCCGAGCCGTACAGCCCTTATCACCGCGGTGAAAACCTATCAAACGGGTACTGCCCATCACCGCAGCAAAATCCCCCTGCCCGGTTTCATAAAGGGATTTCCCTATTACCTTCGGCAAAACGGGTATTTTACGGTCAATAATCGCAAAACGGACTACAATGTCGCCGATGAGGCTTCTTTCATCAAAGAAGCCTGGGACGAAAGTTCTGCCACCGCAGACTGGAGCCATCGTAAGCCCGGACAGCCTTTCTTTGCCGTTTTCAATTTCGAAGACTCGCATCAGTCCAGGACGATGACGTTTCCCTACGAAAGGTATCGTAAACAGGTGTGGGAACAGTTGGGTGCAGAAGAAAGAATTTCCGAGCAGGACTTTGAGGTTCCGCCGTTCTACCGCGACAGCCCTGCTATGCGGAAGCAGCTCGCCAGGGTTTACAATTCACTCAGCCTTACCGACGTAAAGATCGGGCAGCTCATAAAAAGGCTGGAAGAAGACGGCCTTCGCGATAGTACCATCATATTTTTCTTTTCAGACCACGGAGAAGGTATCCCGCGTGGAAAAACGAACAGTATCGACCTCTCTTACCGGGTTCCGTTTGCAATCTGGTTTCCACCTGCCTACCGGCATTTATCGCCCTGGGGCAGCGCAGGCAGTACCGTTTCCGAGCTTACAGACTTTACCGATCTCGGTCCGACTGTACTGAGCCTCACCGGGACGAAAATCCCGGAGCACATGAGCGGGCGTGCCCTGGCCGGACCGGCGCGCAAAAAAGCCCCTGAATATTGCTTCCTGTCGTCCGACCGTTCTGACAACGGCCCCGACCTTTGCCGTACCGTCACGGATGGACGGTACGTTTACACCCGTAATTTCATGCCTTTCATGCCGGAGCTGCGTTACATCCGTTATATGGAAATAGGTGAAATCAAACAGGAAATACGAAAGGATTTTCTCGCAGGCAGGCTCAACAAGGACCAGGAGCGACTATTTGCAGCCCGTGCGCCGGAGATGCTTTTTGATCTTGAAAAAGATCCCTGGGAACTGGAAAATCTCGCGGATAGCCCGGCTCACCGCAAGATCAGGGACAAGATGCGAAAGGCAATGGAAAAAGAATTGCTTGCGCGGAGAGATATCATGTTCCTCCCCGAATTCTCCCTGCGCCGGCTTCCGGAAGGCAGTAATCCTTACGAATACCGGTTGGACAGTAAAGCCTACCAACCGGAAGCAGCGTACAAAGCCGCCTCTCTCTCTGGGTTGACAGACGAAGCAAGCCTGAAGCAATTATTAGCGTTTCTTGCCGGCAAAGACGATCTGCAAAGGTACTGGGCGCTGACCGGCCTCTGCTCTTTTAAGCCCGGCACTATCGACAGCCACAGGAAAGAGCTCAAAGCTGCCATGCGCGACCCCTATCCGCCTGCTGCGGTACTGGCTTCCTGGCTCTGCTACCATCATTGGTCAGACCCGTCTGCCGAAGCAAGCCTCCGGGCTTCCTGTTCAGCCGCAAATGAAGATATAGCCCTTATTGCGCTCAATATGCTGCTGTATACACCTCATAAGGGCCCTTTTATCGCATCAGTGAAAGAAGCCTATAAGCAGTCGGATCGATTTAAAAGTCCTTATGTGATAAAGGCAGCCTGCCAGGATTTTTTAGGAAGCCTCGGGATTGTTCCGAATACGTTTGAATACGCGGAGTGATCCTCCGTTACTCATGTTTCACTACAAAAATGAAACTTTCATAAAAACTGTCTTCGCAAGAATGACAGATATATAAATTGAAGCTCGTAGCAGCAACTTCCCAAGATGCTAATTCCCTCTGAAACTACCTCCTTCGCGATAGCCGCCGCCTTCGCGTCTGAAACCGCCGTCTCCTCTCTGAAATTCTCCTTCCGGCCGCTCTCTCTCAAAAGAAGGCTGCTGGGTGCTGCCCGATGACCGGCCTCCGAAATTTCTCAGGTTATACGTAAAAGTCAGCATTGCATATCGGGTCAGTACCTGGCTGATCACGTCCTGCTGATAGGTTTCGGTCACGCTGCGGTTGATACTGTTGTTTTGCCCGAGTATATCGAAAAGAGTAACTTTCAGCTCCGCACTGTTATTCTTCATCATCTTTTTCCCGAAGCTGGCGTTCCAAAGCGTATAGCTTTGGTTAAAGCCTTCGCCGAGGCCCCGGTACGACTGGTTGTTGATATCGGTCTGCAATACAAAACCTTTCCCGAAAATCCAGTTAGCCCGCGCACCCATACCCTGCGACAGATAGTTATTATTGGTCCGCTGCTGGATGCTGTTTTTGACGATATTGTAATTCCCGTTATACGAAACCGCAAAATCCAGGTTCTGGCTGATGTTGCTGCTGACCACAAGCCCCTGGCTCATTGTGTAGGTATTGGAAAGATTGCGGGCGTTATTGATCATACCCGGCATTCTCTGGTAGCTAAGCCCCGAATTGAGGTTTACATTCAGCTTCCAGGATTTCACAGGCATGCCGTAGGTCACGAATCCCCGTAGCCCCAGGTTTCCGTTTACGTTGACCGGAGCAGTAAACTGGGCGCCTTGTTCCAACAGGAGACCGTTGGGCAGCAGCGTTGGTTCCTGGGCTATGATCGTCGAGTTCGTGATATAATTGTTTACGACGTTTCCGGAAATAAGAATATACAGGTTATGCCCGGTTTTGGCACCCGTAGCATTAAAACGCGCGCTCAGCATGTGACGATACGATTGTTTGAGGTCAGGGTTACCGGCAGACATAAAAAGCGGGTTGCTGTTGTCGATAACGTTCTGAAGCTGATTGATGGACGGTTCCTGTGTTGATGCCCGGTAGAAAAGCCTGAAATTAGTACCTCCCCGTTTTCCGATCATCAGCATTGCATTAGGCAGGAAATTGAAGAAAGAGTTGTCCACTTTGTTATTGCCCGGGAATAACTGCTGACTATACAGGTTGGCATGCTGCAGGTCGAAGCCGGTGCTGAACATCATACCCGACTGGGTACGAAGGCGATAGCTCGCCCCTCCCCGCTGCGTCGTATACCTGTTATCGAAAGTATTGGACAACAGCGAATCTATTACCGTATAATCATGGGTGACTTCCGAATAGTGATTGGTCTCGCTTCTGGAATTATTATTGCTTACCGAAATGTTATATCCGAATTGAAGCTGGCCCCTCTTGCCTAGAGGTTCGGTATAATTTGCATTGGCCCCAAGTCTGATACCCTTTGTCCTGTTTTCCGAAACCTGGTCAATGGTATCGCCCGGATTTGTAAGATTGGTAAAATAGAGGTTCCGGGAGTTCAGGCTTCCATCCCTGTTCCTGTTATTGATCGCTGAAGTAAAGTCGATCGAAAACGTCCTCCCCGCTTTGGCAAACCGGTGCCGCCAAAGCAGGCTGTTATTAATATTGTAAGCAGTTGTATTGGTAATGCGATGGTTTTCTGTGAGATTGATAAGCGAACCGTCGTCCTTATAAGAGGTAATTCCGGATCTGTCAGTCCTGCTCTCGTTGTTCTGGAAGCTCAGGCCGGGTGTAAAAATCAGCGAGTTCCGGTCGTTGATTTTATGCTCGAGGCGAAGATTGAACCGGTGGTTATAATTAGTGTTCGCCGAAATGGAAGTATCGCTGTATAGCTGGTTTCCCCTCGAGAGGAAAGTTTCCCGGCCGGTAATCTGCTTATTGACATTACCGGCTTTATTGAAAAAGTAGCTTGCAGTCACTTCTGTTTTTTTGCCCCAGTTACCGGTATAGTTCAAACCCAGGGCAGTCGTATTGGTAATTCCGCTTTGCTGTCCGACAATAAAGTTATCTGCATTGCCGCCCCCGCGACTACCGCCACGGCTTCCCCCGCTACCTCCCCGGCTACTGCCACCACTACTTCCCAACACACCGGCGAGATCCTGCGATCCGAAATTCTGCTGGTTCACATTATTACTGAGCCCAATCAGCGAAAGCCTGTGCCCGGCGCCGAAGATATTGACATTCCCGCCGGCCATAAACCGGTTATCAAGTCCGTATCCTGCAAAAAGCTTCCCGAACTGACCACGGTTACGGTCTGCCCGGGTGACTATATTGATCGTTTTCTGAGCATTTCCGTCGTCAAACCCGCTAAACTGCGCCTGGTCGGTCTGCCGGTCGAACACCTCTATTTTGTCGACAATCTCGGCCGGAAGATTCCGTATAGCAAGAGTGGCATCGTCTCCGAAAAACGGCTTCCCGTCAACCAGGACTCTCTGAACTTTTTCGCCCTGGGCCTGAACCTCCCCGTTTTCTACAGTTATCCCGGGCATTTTCCGGATAAGATCTTCTGTGGTGGCATCAGGATTGACTTTAAACGCCGCGGCATTGAATTGGGTAGTGTCTCCTTTTTGCTGGGATTGCTGAATAGCTCCTACCACCTGCACTTCCCTGAGCATATGACTACCAGTCTTCATCGTGATGGTACCCAGGTTCACATGCGTATCCCTGACCTCGAAAGCCCTGGTAACTGTCTCATAGCTAAGGTTCGTGATCACAATCCTGTACGACTGCGGAATAATTCCCGTAAACTGGAAATTCCCGGCGACATCCGATGCCGCATAAACAGCTTTTGTAGTATCAGAAACCGGGTATAATTTTATATACGCTCCTATGACTCCCGAATTGTCAGTCGAATCTTTCAATACGCCACTGACCCGGTAAGCCTGGGCTTTCAGCGAAGGCGACGACCAATGGAGGAACAAAAGACTTGCTAAGACGGAAGATATAAGAAAGCGCATAAGCTGAACAGGGTCTGGTTGTTTATACTCAACTGGTTGTTTATTGCCCAGTCTGACTTAGAGCGCTCCCCGGTACGGAAGTTTAACGGCAACGCCGGATAAATCGGGCAGAACCGATCAATTCAATATTTTTATCGATGGACAGAGGTCTTTGAACGACCAATTTTGAAGCGGAAGGGCTTCCGCTGAGTGCAGCACGCGTAACCTGCAGGAACGACCAACCTTCTCCCGGCTTACCGGAGAAGGTTTCTTCAATTAAGAAACCAGGCGGTTGTTATTATCCGGGAAAACCACCTTCGGGCGAAATCCGGCAGCTTCCTCCTGGGAAAGAGTCCCGTAAGCGATAATAATGACGATATCCCCCACTTCCGCCCGCCGGGCCGCCGCACCGTTCAAACAGATGGTCCCTGTGCCCCTCTCTCCCTTGATTACATAGGTTACAAGACGCTCTCCGTTATTGTTGTTCACAATATGCACCTGTTCATTCTCTATCAGTCCGGCAGCGTCCATCAGGTCCTCGTCGATCGTAATGCTTCCGACGTAATTCAACTCCGCCTGGGTAACTCTTACCCGGTGGATTTTGGACTTCATTACGGTTATCAACATTTCTTACAAGCAGTTGTTTGATGATTTCTAATATGAAGCTGCAAAAATATAACGCTGCTCTGAATATATGAACACCGAATTTTACTTAATCGTGCCCAATTTCGTTTCTCTCTCCTCCTGAAGCATTCGTATATTTTGTAATATTGGGACTAATAAACACCTTAATGTCCATTTTTTATTCGGATGAAAAAAGATAAAATCAATTCGGCGAGCAGGAGAGACTTTCTACAGAAAAGTGCCGCTGCTGCAATAGGGAGCTTCTTCATCGTCCCACGCCACGTGCTGGGAAAAGGTTTTGTCGCCCCCAGCGACAAGCTGAACATTGCCGGTGTCGGCGTAGGAGGGAAAGGTAGCAGCGACGTTAATAACGCCTGGAATAACGGGAAGGAAAACATCGTAGCATTGGTCGATGTGGATTGGAATCTCGGGGCAAAATGCTTCGATAAGCATCCTACGGCAAAAAAGTACAAGGACTACAGGAAGATGCTGGACGAAATGGGGAAAGATATCGACGCCGTAATCGTCTCAACTCCTGATCATACACATGCGATTGTGGCGCTCACGGCCATGGAAATGGGAAAGCATGTATATGTACAGAAACCTCTTGCGCACAGCCTTCACGAAACAAGGGTGCTGACAGAGGCTGCCCGAAAGTATAAAGTAGTAACCCAGATGGGTAACCAGGGCGCCTCCAACCCGGGGCAGCTCCAGATACTGGAATGGTTCGATAAGGGCCTGATCGGACCCGTAAATGAAGCTCATATATGGACCAACCGCCCTGTTTGGCCGCAGGGTATCCCCTTCCCGACTCAGAAAGCCGCCGTCCCCGACTATCTCGACTGGGATCTGTGGGTAGGCCCGGCCGAATGGGTTGACTATAGCCCCGCCTGGCATCCTTTCAAATGGCATGGCTGGTGGAATACCGGAACAGGTGCACTGGGCGACATGGGTTGTCACCTGATCGACTCTGCGTTCAGGACGCTGCGCCTGGGTTATCCTACCGAAGTGGAGGCCAGCGTCGGACAGGTGTTTATAAAAGACTGGAGCCCGGAATATATCCCCGAAGGATGTCCTCCTTCTTCAGTAATACAGCTCAAATTCCAGGCCAACAGCCATAATAAATCCGACGTAAAAATGACCTGGTATGATGGTGGCATCCGGCCTTTCCATCCCGATCTCATCCCCGCCGACGATCCGCTGGGCGAGGGCGACAGCAGCAACGGGGTGATGCTGATCGGTACCAAGGGCGTTATTTCCTGCGGCACCTACGGCCGGAACCCGGTCTTGTATCTTAAAGGAGGAGAAAAACGCACCATGCCGGCAGGAGCTTTCAAAAACAAATATTCCGACATGCCCGAGTTCGGTCACCAGGTATCGTGGACCGACGCTTGTAAAGCAGGTTTCAATAGCAAAGAACACAAAGCCCTCACCTCTTCATTCGATTATTCCGGCCCGTTGAGCGAAACCGTAATTATGGGTAACCTCGCCATTCGCGCATATACTTACGGAGAACCAAAAGCAGACGGCAAAGGCCTCAATTTCCCGGGCCGCAAGAAATTGCTCTGGGATGGGAAAAACCAAAAGATTACGAACTTCGAGCCAGCCAACCAGTTTGTAAGGCGTAAATACCGGGATGGCTGGAAACAGGTTTAGCCACCATCTTCATGAGATTGCAAAAAAATCCTGTCCGGGTGGCCCGGACAGGATTTTTTACTTTTCAGCAGCTCTCTTCCTGTAAAACCGCACAGTTTTCTATTTCCCCCCTTACTTCCCGGCGGATTGTACTGTACCGGTACGAGGGAGCATTTCGTTATATATGATATCGTTCATCCACAAGGCTACTATTATGGACTCCAGCAAACAGCAACTCCGTATGAAAACGTTCTCCGGGTTATCCGGCCTCGCATTGGCCTGCCTGCTCCTTTCATGCTCAACGCCCAAAACAATCGTGAGTTATAATCCTCAGGAAATAAACAAGGCACTGGATGATCAATCATACCAGTTCCTCGCGCGCTTTGTACAACCTGCATCGGGAAGAATGCGGGATATTACTGCATCAGGGCACTTCTTAAAAGTAACTCCCGGCAAAATTTCTGCAAACCTGCCTTACTTCGGAAGAGCATACTCTGCGCCGATTGGAGGCGAAGCGGGAATAAAATTCGAGTCAGACAACTTCACTTACGATGTAAGCACAAAAAGCAAGGGAGAGCGTGAAATCTCCATCAAAGTAAACAACTCCCAGGAGGTCCGGGAGCTGTTCCTGACTGTTTTTACCGATGGAAGCGCAGACCTCCGGGTGACGCCCGTCAACAAGCGGTTTATATCATACAGAGGGGAGATAACCCCGCTGACAGCAAAATGAGAGCGATAATCTCCGGGCCTTCTCTTTCTTATTGCACGGATATTATTTTAGTATGCAGGTTTTCGATACTTATTTCTTTCACTACGCTGTTTTCCCTTTTATCGCGTACGTGAACGAAATAAGTCCCTTCCCGCATTTCATCCAGGTTGAATATGAGGCTGAAGGCCTGCTTATTTTTCATGTCTCCCTTATTGACCGTTTTCGAAAACAAGATCTTTCCGGATTGGTCTTTTAAAAGGACCCGGATGTGATCGTTTTCGTTCGCATCTACCAGGAGCCGGACTTTGTTTGAGTCCTTCATCTTATAGAGAGATGCGTCGAAAGTCGCGATGCGTTCTTTCTTTTCTTCGTAGCTCTCCTTTTTTTCTCCAGCCAGTGATGCAAAAGGCTGTGTAAGCGCGAAGGCGCAGACAAGAATTGAAGCAATGGAAATTTTCATGGCTAATATGGATTGAATGTTTGTCGCTGTACATATATACAGTATCATTCATCCAAAAAAGATGCATGCCAGATTCTGATTTGTTCTAAAACAGGAACTAGCAAAAACATAAACTACTTATTATCAGACAATTGAATACAAATTCATTTTTGTTTTTTTATTTTGAACCGGTCCCGGAACCGGACACCTGTTGTCTGGAAACGGACATTTTGGAAAGGGTCAATCGGGAAAGCTTGGAAAAAATTTGAAAGTTGTTTTCCCCTTCCGCATAACGTCAACCCTCAATAGATCATTGAGCGGTGCGTTGGTGTCTTTTGTTCCGTATACGATCAGCACCGGGATCTTCAGGCGGGAGATTACGTTTAGCTGTGGTTCGGAAAAAGCATAGGTCGTATAGAACGAATCGCCAGTTTCGGGAAATAGCTTGTGCTTTAAAAAGTCGCCTTGTTGGGGAGATATCGGAAATTAATACCCGACAGTCGGAACGTATTAGCCGGGAGGTATCCCCCCAATTTTTCAGATTGGACCAAACAAACCGAACCCAAAAAGTTCAACCAATGCTCGACTAAACAAAAAAGGCACCTACGATCTTCATCGTAAGTGCCTCATTTTCAAGTCGGGATGACAAGATTCGAACTTGCGACCCCTTGCACCCCATGCAAGTGCGCTACCGGGCTGCGCTACATCCCGAAATTCCGGTCCTCATAAAGACGCTTATGGTATCTACCCTCAAAAACACGCTATTTGAAAGCATCCTGAAAGAACCATCTTTTTTGAGACTGCAAATTTAGGTATAAAATAAGCCAACTCCAAGTAACGACCGAAGATAAAAAAGGGGAGCACAATCAGAATGTACTCCCCTTCTTCCAGATTCTAATAGCAGATGCTACTTTGGAGTGGCGTTTGCCTGAGACTCAAGCTCTGACAAAGCCGTTTTGGCCTGGGCATTATTAGGATCTATCTTCAATAGCTTTTCCCAGGTTTCCTTCGCTTTGGCCCGGTCATTACCAGTTGTCTGGTAATAAGCCCCGACATAATTCAAAGCCCTGGTTTTAAAACTGGGTTGTACGGATGCCTCCTTCTCAGCCAAATCGAGGAATTTCTCATAATAAGGCAGGGAAGTTCCGTTCTTCATGTTTTCTATCCCGTTAATATAATACAGGCTGCTTGCTCTCCAATAATAAGAGTAAGGCCATTCGGGAAGCTTGTTGGACAACAAAGCAAATATTGAGTCCGATTTAAGGAAATTGGCGTTACGCCGTTCCGCTACAGCAGCGCTGTCGACAGTTGTAGAATCGGGAGCCGGGATACTGATGCCATTCTGAAGGTAAGCTATACCTGCACCGTAATAGTCCTGTGTAGACGCATTGGTCGTATCCAGGTTAATCCCTTTTTCGAATGCCTCAATTGCCTGAGGCCACTCCTTCCCTTTGCTATAGAGAGCTGCCAGCTCTTTGTAAGTAGCCGCAGCTTCTGATGCGCTGGTATCGAGTTCAGCCGCCTTCTTCAGGAATTCCATCCCCGCCTCACTGTATTCTTTTCCGTCGCTGGCCATTTTATTGTGTGCACGACCCAGGTATTTATAGTCGTCGGCAATAACTTTTTCCGGCGTCGATTTTATGAACCTTTCCAGGCTTTCGATTGCACGGGTCATATCGTTGGTTTTAAAATAACCCCAACCGCGCATCCGGTCTATAATGGTATTACCTTCCAGTTTATCTGCAACAGACTCCAGAAGCGACAGCGAACGGGCAAAATCATCGGCCGTAAAAGCAAGTTGAGAAGCCCTCAGAATAGCCTCGGGATCGGTCCTTTTACTTGTCTTTAGGTAAGAAGTGTAATTCTCATCCGCACGCTTATACTGACGGGCAAAGAAATAAAGTTCTCCAAGGTCCCTGTAAGGAGGTGGAAAATTCGGATCGGTCTCTATTGCTTTCTTGTAATAGCCTACTGCTTCATTGTAATTTTTACCACGAAGGTAAATTTCGCCTATTTTCAGGTTTGCCAGCGGATAGTTCGGCTTTGCGCTCAATGCATATTCGTAGGCAGTAGCGGCAGCACCACCCTCATTCCTGATCATGAGCGCATCGCCTTTGGCGATATAGGCATCAGCCAGGTTCTTGTCACGGGCGATTGCCTCGTCAAGAAGCCGGATAGCCTCTGCCGGATCGTTATTTTTTTCAAATAGTGTATAAGCTTCACCGGCTCTGAAAAGTACATTAGCATCTTTCTTCTTTTTCTTCACCGCAGCATCTATCAACTCCTTGGCTTTTGCCCGATCGCCCTTTCCCAGCGCAACCGCTCCAAGCCCAACATTATTGAGGACCTCTTTTCCATCCAGCTCCAGGCCTTTATTAAATGCCTGCTCGGCCTTGTCCAGCTCCCCTGTTTTCAGGAAAAAATACCCCAGGTAAAATTGGTTGGTAGCCGACGGGCTGCTCTCTGCCACTTTAGAAAAAATTTCACCAGCTTCTTTGGTCCGTTCCGCATTAAGCTCAGCCAACCCTTCTTCTACCGTTTGTGCAACGGTGACGGAAAAGGCAAGCATGCTCATAACAACTGCACTAAAAAGTTGCTTGATTTTCTTGTTCATCATATAATAGGTTGAAAAAAGGATAATTATAAAAAAGATGGGCTAATACCATACAAAGCAAATATATAAAAAAGTTCCCGACATACTATCGGATTATTCTGTTTTCAAAATCAGATCCCTCTGGTAAGGGACACGGGGCACAAGCCCCATTTTCATAATGATCAAACCGCCCACATCGCGTGCTATGTAAGTGAGCAAACCGCCTCCTAGTCCCGGGTACGCCTCTCTCGTAATAGCATACAATTCGCGTGCCAGCGGATACTTCCCTTCTCCAAGATCCTGCTGGAATGGATAATAAAACCGGGTAGCCGAATCGCCGGGATTTGACTGGCCGACACCCACAACATACAGATTTTCAGAAAGTTCTCTTGTCGAAAGCTCCTTCCCATCGCTGATCCAATTCATCCCGATAAACCCGATCGCCCCGGGGTTTTGCTTCACATAATCGACAACCTTCTGGTGGGATCCCGCTACAGAAATCTTTAAATTGTTGAAATCTGTAACCCCAAAACGATTGGAGAAATACAGAAGATTACTGGAGTTGGCATCATCAAAAACCAGGCTTATCGCACCTTTGCCTTTTCCCCGGGCCAGCTGATCCCAGTTCCTGATCTCTCCCTTAAAAATTCCCTCCAGCTCGCTTACCGTAATAAGCGCACCTGTATTCTGAACGGAAGTAATAAGCGCGATCCCGTCAGTAGCTATATCATGTAGCTTTGCGGTACTGGCCTGCTGAATCAGCATTTCCTCTTCCCTGGGGCTCAGCTTACGCGTGACGAAGACCATCCGGACACTATCCTGCAACAATGCCAATATCGCTTTCTGCTCGGGCAGATACTCTACGTCAAAATGTGTTTTCGGATATATGCCCTCGTATGCTTCTGTCAAAGCTTCTATAACCGGGTGAAAAGCTTCATCGGAAGCAATACGGATACTTCCCCGCGTCGGGTTATCCCTTGTGTCTGCGGGGCCGCAGGCAATCCACCACAATCCGCCCAGACATACGATCGCACAAACCCGCACAAAATTTTTCATTCTTCAGAAACTATCTCTGTAAATCTTCCAGGCCCTCTGCGCTCTGAACACCCCATAGCCTATTATAAGCAAGGCAAAGGCTATCCTTTCCCATGACCCCGCCTTCAAAAAGCCAAATGAATAGGAGGAGGCCATCAAAAAGATACCTCCTCCTATATAAATTACCGCCATAAAACAAGAAACAATCAGGGAAACTTGTTCTTGAACGGGTCTTTTCTTCATTATTACTCCAGTTGGAATGATACCGGCAGCGTGTACTTCACGCGGACAGCACGACCCGACTGACGACCCGGCTTCCACTTGGGCATACCTTTTACTACCCTCATAGCTTCCTCGTCACAACCGAAACCTACTCCTTTAACAACCTCCACATCAGTGATACTACCGTCGGTGTTGACCACAAACTGAAGGAACACTCTTCCCTGGATATTAGCCCTGGAAGCAGATGGAGGATAGCGGATGTTCTTATTAAGGTACTTGTACATCTCGGCTGCCCCTCCCGGGAATTCCGGGTTCTGCTCCACAGCAGTAAATATCTTCTCCTCCACCGGAGCTGCTTCGATCACCTCACCTTTACCGGGAGCTGCAATCGCTTCGGGAGCGATAATCAGCTCAGTAGCGTTAGGGTCACCTTCCTGCGTTTCGGAGGCAGCTACCGCAACCTCCAGTTTTTCAACTGTGGGGGGCGGCGACTCCTGCGGCACCTCCTCGTCTTTCTTCACCTCAGGAGGTAAGAATTTAACAGTTTCAACCTTCGGCTGCTCTACCGGAGGCGGCGGAGGGGGTGGCGGCTCGTTTTCGTCTATGGGAGGCGGAGGTAAATCCATCAGGTTTACATCTACCATTACCTCTTGCTTCTCCTCTTTAAGTCCAAGCTTGTCCAGCAGTTTAGGCGCAAACATGGCAAGAAGAAAAATCGATGCCCCAATTATAGTAGCCTTGGTCACTACGCCCCTATATCCCTTACGGAGGGCATAGGCACCGTATGCCTTATTGCGATTTGCAAACACTATATCATCAAGTGTAGCACCGCGGCTGATTTCTGACATGATTTTTACGTGTTAAAATTTTAATATTCACACACTATAACGAATGCCTAGGGGGCTATCTTGTCTCCGAGCAGCTTCTTTTCGGCGTCGGTAAGATTGTCAACCATCGCATATCGCTGGGTTTTGGTTATGGCCATTTCATCCAGAACATCCACGAGATTCTTGTAGGTAGAAACTGGAGTAGGCTTAATAACCGCAACGAATGGCTCCGACCCGTCTTCTTCAGCCGGATTGCTCGCGTTAACCCTTTGCTTAGCCTTAAAGATAGCGTCTCTCAGCTCGCTGCCGTAACTTACTTTCTGCAGCGCTTCAGTAGCTTTTTCATCATCGGCCGCAACCCCGTCCAACAAGTAGACATCATTGAACTTACCCATAAAAATGGTAAGCACCTTTGAAGCCTTTAAAGGTTCCGTATCCTTACGGCTCTCGTCTTTCTCCTTATGGGGAACGGACAAGGTCATGGAGGTGGGCTTGCTCATAGTAGTCGCCAACATAAAGAAGGTGATCAAAAGGAAGCCCAAATCAACCATCGGAGTCATATCGACCCGGGTGGACATTTTCTTGCCGCGAACTTTGCCGCCGCCTTTCCCGTGCCCACCCCCACCGGAGGTGTCTATTTCTGCCATTTTCTCTTTCTATATAGATAAACAGATTCCTAAATAATTTTTCACCCGGATCACTACTCCTGAGGAGCCGCCGCTGCATCAGCCTTAAAGCCTGCAGGAGGTTCTTCTGACGATGTAATCAGGTTAAAGCGGTTGATGTTTTGGGACTGGAGATTAGCCAGAACATCCTTAAACACCGGAAACTTGGCCGCGTTATCGCCTTTCAGCGCAATACGAAGCTTCGAGTTCGCCTTACGGGCAGCAAATACCCAATCCGCCAGCTCGCTGACACCGGTAGAATCTACCACGATACCCGGCTGATCGACTTTCGACATCTGATCAGGAGGCATGGACAGCCAGCTTTTTAATTGGGCTATCGGAAAACCAAAGTTCGGCTGAATAGAAAATTTGTATTTTTCTTCATCAGTAAACGAAAGTCCTTTGACGGACGCTATGTTATCCAACATCGCCGCTCTCGTAGGCATAGCATCCACCCCGAAAAATACCTTCCCAGTCGGATCAATGCTGATGATCATTATATCGTCATCAGGGACTTTGATCTGTGAAATGGATGACGGTGTAGAGATTTCTGCCGCTTCGTTGTTCTTGAATGTTGCCGTCATGATAAAGAACGTCAACAACAGGAACGCCACGTCAGTCATCGCCGTCATATCGGTATGCGGAGCAGACTTCTTAGGCCTTACTTTTCCCATAGTCTATATGGTGGTTTACGTTTTATAATTTATTACCTGCACCAATTACGAATGATACGTAGCAAAGCTCTGTTGCAAGCTAAGCCCGATTTCATCGATAGTGTAAGTAAGATCGTCAACGCGGCTGTTGAGGTAAGCATAAGATACGGTAGCAAGGGCAGCCGTACCGATACCGATAGCCGTGTTGATCAAAGCTTCAGAGATACCGGTTGCAAGTGCTGCCGAGTCAGGCTGGCCTGAAGTACCCAAAGCGGCAAATGCACGGATCATACCAAGTACCGTTCCCAAAAGTGCGAAAAGCGTAGAAGCTGATGCAAGGGTAGCGATAATGGTAAGGTTTTTCTGAAGCATAGGAAGCTCAAGGGTAGTAGCCTCTTCGATTTCCTTCTGAAGAGCGGCAAGTTTCTGCTCTTTGTTCAGGCTTGCATCATCAGCAAGCTGCTTGTACTTCAGCAGGCCCGTACGGATCACGTTCCCGACAGAACCTTTTTGCTTGTCACATTCCTTGATAGCCTCATCGATCTGGCCTTTATCAAGAAGCGCACGAATTTTGCGAACAAAAGCATCTGCATTTCCCTTCCCGCTTGCTTTTGCCAGTGTGAACAAACGCTCAATAGAAAAAACTATAACTGTCAGAAAGCATGTAATCAAAATTGGTACCACCGGTCCTCCATGGTATACCATCCCATAATAATTCCCTGGGAGAGGCTGCTTGGTATTGTCTCCGCCTTCGAAGTTCTCGGGAGCACCCAGAACGAACTGGTAGAAACATATAGCAATAATAAATAAAAGAGGTATTACCCAAGCCGGATTCAAACCACCTGAACCCTTACTTTCAGCAGGCTTAGCCTGCGCTGGAGAAGTCGCTTTTGTCGCCATTACTTAATAATTGATTTAATTTAATTAGAGTTTTGTTTGCAAAAATTACAAAAATTCGAGTTAGCTGATAAAAATAAAATTTTCTTTTGATTAGCGGGGTTAACTGACCCCAAAAGTATGGTTTTTAAGGTTAATAAAAAGTTACATTTCGGTTATATTCTTAAAAATCCTAAAAAATCCTACTTGGATCTGATCGGATAAGGTGTCAAAAGAACGGTTTTACTTAAAAAAAATAAACATAGCTGCTAGAAATCAATCTGTTGTTAAAAAAGCTGCTACTATCTCCGTTTTTCTGTGTCTGGAAAAAATCCAAAATCAAGTTCTAAAAAGGCTTGAAATCCGGTGAAATATAGCAGGTACAAACCGCAAAATCAAATTTTCTCCTTCTTCATACCCCCTCTACAGCCGCAAAAATATTCCTCATCGCGCGGGTTCGGAATAGCAAAAGCACCGAACATCTTTTTCTTACTTATCGGGCGGTGACCACTTTTATATCTAAGCCCACGCCGCTCTTTTTTTTTCAGAAAAACTCAAAGCAACTCGGGCCGGCAATGTTACCGGAAGTAGACTTGTACGCAAGCTTTCCGGTCTCCGGATCAACGGTCAGCAAGGTCAGGTCGTTCGTCTTCTGGTTGCCTACTATCATAAACTTACCGGATGGATCGAGGTTAAAATCCCTGGGATTAGCGATTTTTTCCCGCACCTCGTTTACTTTGGCCAACGTGCCGTCCTCCTCTATCCGGAATCCGTGGATAGCATTGTACCCGCGATTCGAAACGTAAAGAAACCTGCCGTTCGGATGAAGCCTTATGGCCGCGCTGGTATTGCCCGGCTCCTGGTAGTCGGACGGGAGCGTAGGATAAGTCGCGAGCTCAGTCAGGGAGCCGTCTTCCCCTATGGACGCCGCAGTAACAGTAGCATCGAGCTCATTTATAAGGTACAGCCATTTTCCTCCCGGGTGGACCGCCATATGCCTTGGCCCTGCTCCCGGCTTCACTGTAAAAAACGGCTGCGCCGCATTCGGTTCTGTTTTTTTGTCTGCAGCATCTACGACATAATTCATCACTTTGTCAGTCCCGAGGTCGGCCACATAAACAAATTTTCCGTTCGGAGAAACCACGGCGCAGTGGGCATGAGGTGACTTCTGACGCCCTTCATTCGGGCCGTGGCCTTCGTATTTCCCGGTATAAACGGCAGGAGTAAGCCGGGCACCCTCTTCCACTCCATAGGCCGAAAAGCTGCCATCGCTATAATTAGCCAGGAAAGCCATTTCTCCCGAAGGATGTACCGACACGTGGCAGGGATTCTGCCCTTCCGCCGGCTGAGAATTAATAAATGAGAGTTGCCCGTCGGCAAAACCATAGCTGCTTATCATATTATCACCTGTTACCGTGAACAGCGCCTTTTTGTCCGGCGAAAAAGCGATATAGCCGGGTGACGGAGCCGTCGCTGTGAAACCCTTAAAGGAAATCTTTCCGGTTTCAGGATCCAGGACAGCAAAATGGATCCCGGCGGAGTCCGACTTATCGGTGCTGCCTATCATAAACCTGATACCGCTTTCCTGCGGTGCAGCACATGAGCTTAACAAACCAAGTCCCATAAATATCCAGGCGTACTTCATTTTCATTTCCTCTAAAAAGTTCAGGTATGGGTTACAACTGACTGCATTACCTTCCTCTGCGTTTAATAAAGCAGCCTGGCCGCCGCAATATACCCATCCATACGACAGAAACCTGTAACCAGCTTCGTTAAGCAACTATATAGCAATAATAAGGTATGGCAAAAAAAATCCGCGAAGTTTTGATATCCACAGGCAAAATAGCATATTTGCACCCCAATGGGGGATTAGCTCAGTTGGCTAGAGCGCTACAATGGCATTGTAGAGGCCATCGGTTCGAATCCGATATTCTCCACCAAACCGCATTTCTGCTACAGGAATGCGGTTTTTTTATTTCTCTGTCGATCCGCTCCTGCGTACGCCCGCTGCCGGCAGTTCTGTGTAGGTTGCAACATTTGTAATATTTACTATAACTTCGTTCTCGACTCCACCTCGTCCCCGGACCTAATGCGCAACTACCAGTCATGTACAGATGAAGAGTTGTTCGATCTGCTCTCGGCAGACGATGAGAAATCTTTTGAAACCATCTATAACCGCTATTGGGAGCAATTGTTCGGCTAATCTACAACCAGTAATATTTTCTCAATTATCCGAATTCATGAAAATGCGTAACTTACCACAGCCTTTCAAAAAGCTCCGGTTGTTCTCTTTAATTCTATCAGCTCTGCCTCTTTTACTGGCAGGCTGTGCGGAAGAAAAGAAAAAAGAAGAAGAATTCCTGATCAGCATTTACGGCCCTCCTCCTGCCAGGCTGTTTAACGATGAACAATACAAGACAATTAAAGACGCTCACGTCGACATTATCTTCAATATTGGTACTCCTGGCCTCAGCGCTGACCGCGAGGGAAACCTGGAAACCCTCGATATGGCTCAAAAGCACGGATTGAAAGTGTATGTTTTCGATAGCAGGATCGGACAGGGAGACGAGAAAATAGCCGAAATGGTGAACGATTTCAAAGATCACCCTGCTTTGGCCGGATACTACATTACAGATGAGCCTGACACTTCACGGCTCCGGTCGGCGGTGGAGTTAATGCTGAAGGTAAAAAGGCTTGATCCTGCGAAAGACGCCTACATCAATCATCTCCCTGACTGGGCCATTGATGGAAAGGAAGATTACGAACATAGCTTTATGAAAAGATATATTGAAGGGGCCGGGAAGGAAAATATCGAATACATTGCTTTTGACAATTACCCCTTTAAACGTGGAAATCGGCTGGAAAAAACCTATTTCAATAACCTGGAAATCATTCGGAGAGTTGGACTGAAATACGATCTGAAAACATCTTCGTGTCTTCAGTCTTTTGGGATGGGCTTCAACGGTGTGGTAGAATTGCGCCGGCCTAACGCCGATGAGCTGAGGATGAATGTGTACTCCAACCTTGCCTACGGCATAAAAAATGCTGTGTGGTACCCTTATTATACCCGGGATAACCCGAGCGAAGAGCTGAGGATGTACAAAAGTATAATAGATTCCGTAGGCGTTAAGACAGATATGTACGAACCGTTCAGGCAACTCAACTCCGAGATGAAACAGTTGGGCAGGACGCTCATCCAACTCGATGCCCGGGAGGTTTACCATTGCGGTGACAGCCTCTGGACCGGGACGCAACCGCCGCCTGCGGATTTTATCGCCAGGCTTACAGACAAAAAAGCCGAAGTAATCCTCACCCGGCTGACAGACAAATATTCCAAGAAAGAATACCTGATGGTAACCAACCGGTCTTTTCTGAAGCCCAGCCAATTAGAAGTACACCTGACAGCGCCGGTAAAGGAAGTGATGGAAATATCGAAGACAGACGGCAATCCTCATAAGGCTGCCTACGACAACGCCGGTAAAACGATTACAATTGAACTGCTGCCCGGAGAAGGCAGGCTTTACAGGCTTGACGAATAGCTGCGGCAGAAATTCGTAAGACACGTCGCGCTTCCCGCAAAAAATAGTATCACAAATGCGAACGAAAATAGAAGGAAGGGGCATTCATAAAATTTAATTTTGCTCTGACGCTCATATGCAAAATATTTATCGTGCAATCTGAGATCATTGTAACCCAGGATTCAGCCCGACGATTGAGCAACCTCATGACAAAATGCTTTTTGAAAACCCGGTGTTTGTTCCTTGCACTGTTGCTCGGCTGCTCGGCATACCTGAATCCTGTCGTGGGACAAACTTCCTATCAGGTGCATCGCGTCGGTAAGCCTATTCCCGTAGACGGGCGGTGGGATAAGAAACAATGGAGAAAAATTCCGGGGCTAAAAATAGCTGACCCTATGGGCAAAATACCTGCCTTCACTCCCGTTACGGAAGCGAAACTCGCGTACGACCGGGAGAATCTCTACCTTATCTTTAAAGTAAGCGACCGTTTCGTCAAGAGCACCGTAACGGAATATAATGGTAATGTATCGGGCGACTCCTGTGTGGAATTCTTTTTTTCCCCTGACGAAAAGCAGCCTTTACATTATTTTAACCTGGAGATCAATGCCGGAGGGACGCCCCTTATCTTCTACGTTACCAAACCCTGGACCGACTTTACCAAACTGGATAGCCTGAGCATAAGCAAGATAGAAATCGCTCATTCCCTGCCGTCAGTGGTCGACCCCGAAATCCCCGGCCCAACCGAATGGACAATAGAATGCCGCGTGCCTTATGCAATGCTCGGAAAATTTTCAGATGTGACCATTCCCAAACCCGGCACCAAATGGCGCGCCAACTTTTACAAAACCGGCAGCAGAACAAGTAACCCGCACTGGTTTACATGGGCGCATGTTGACTTTCCTAAACCCAATTTCCATTTACCTCAGTTTTTCGGAACACTGGAATTCAAATGAACTTATTGATAATGAACACATCCCTGTTTTCTGAAGAAAAAATCCTGCGAACCTCTGCTTTTGCAACCGTGGTGCTGGCGGCCATGTGCACATTGTCCTGCTCTTCCAATTCCGGAAAAGAAAATCAATCAGAAACCGAAATGTTTATAGCTACTATCGTTACCGACACCAACAGTTTTACATCAGGAGCAGAAGGCCCCGCTGTAGATTCCGAAGGGATACTTTATGCTGTCAATTTTGAAAAATCAGGCACCATCGGAAGGGTAACCGATGCGGGAGAAGGCGGGATTTTCGTAGAGCTTCCCGAGGGAAGCGTAGGAAACGGGATCAGGTTTAACAGCAAAGGAGAGATGCTGATCGCCGACTATCCGCAGCATAATATACTAAAGGTAGATATGGCTACCAAAGCTATCTCGGTTTATGCCCATGAAGCCACTATGAACCAGCCTAACGACATTGCGATCGACAACCGCGACAGGCTGTACGCCAGCGACCCGAACTGGAAAGAGGGGACCGGGAACATCTGGCGGATCGATACAGACGGGACCGTCACTTTGCTCGAAAAAGATATGGGCACTACCAACGGGATTGAAGTAAGCCCCGGTAATGACATCCTGTACGTCAACGAAAGCGTACAGCGTAAGGTGTGGGCATACGACCTTTCTCCCGAAGGTAACGTCAGCAATAAAAGACTGCTCATCGAGTTCCCCGATTTCGGTATGGATGGCATGCGCTGCGACCAGAAAGGGAACCTGTACATCACCCGGCATGGCAAAGGGACGGTTGCCATCGTCGCTCCCGACGGCACTCTGGTAAGGGAAGTAACCATGAACGGAAAAATGCCCAGCAACCTTGCATTTGGCGGACCTGACGGAAAAACGATCTATGTGACCATCCAGGATAAGGGCAATGTGGAAAAATTCCGGACCGATACTCCCGGCCGGGAATGGAAGCAATTTGCTCACTGACAAAATTTTCGACGATATTAATTTCTAAACCCTTTTAACTATTCCTTTTCCTTGAACCAATCCCGCGCCTATCGCATAGTTTTATACCTGGCGATTACGTTTCTTCTGGTAACAGCCTACAAGGCTGTTACCAGCGGGATTTCTGATGCAGGCCCATTTTTCGTGGCAGGAATGATCTCCCTTTCGATATCATTCAGAGGAATTCCATTCCTCAAGGGCCTTGCCTTCACCGTTTTTATTCTCAGCGTCACCATCACCGCGCTTTACTATCCCTGGCTTTTCCTGGAGTGGAACGGATTTGAGACCGCCGTCCTGATTACGCCGCTGATCCAGCTCATCATGTTCGGGACCGGCAGCTCGATGGGAGTTAAAGATTTCGTTGAGCTTTCAAGGGCCCCCAAATCTGTAGTCATCGGTGTGATCGCCCAGTACACGATCATGCCCTTTTTAGGCTTCATACTCGCCCGGCTGATCGGGTTCGAAGACGAGATCGCCGCCGGGCTTATCCTGCTGGGTTGCGCCCCGACTTCCGTTACTGCCAGTCTTTTCAGCTACCTGGCCAAGGCCAATGTAGCCCTCGCTATTACTATTACATCTATAACCACCCTCATCGCTCCAGTCCTTATACCTTTATTAATGAAGCTGTTCGCAGGCGGTTATATAGAAATCGACGTGCTTGGTATGATGTGGGGAATGGTCAAGATCGTGCTGCTACCCATTGCAGCCGGGCTTATTTTTAATAAGCTTACCAGCGGGAAAGCCAAATGGCTGCAGGATATTATGCCTTATGTTTCTATGTCCGGCATAGCGCTGATTGTTGCGATTATCATCGCCGCCGGCAGGGAAAGTATTCTGAATATCGGCTTTTTACTGCTAATGGCTGTTTTATTGCACAATGTGCTGGGCTATATCTTCGGCTACCTTGCAGGAAAATTATTTAAGTTGCATGAAAGGGATTGCCGTACGATCGCTATTGCAACAGGTATGCAGAATGCCGGCATGGTATCGGGCATCGCCAAGGTATTAGGCAAGATCGCTACCGTCGGGCTTGCTTCTGCTATCTGCGGCCCCCTGATGGGCTTTACTGCATCGGTGCTTGCTTCCTACTGGAGCAACAATGCCGTAGAAGAAAATACTGGAAACAAATAAGTATCGACTCGTTTTCCGTTATAGAACCGTATTATCAATTATTATCTTATGAAATCATTTCTTTGCTATTGCTCAGCTGTTTTTCTCTTCCTTCAGATGTCGGCGTCTCCTGTTGCCGCCCAAAAAAATACTGATCCCGAAAAACGGCTCAGGGAGCTGGGTATTACGTTGAAGCCTCCGGGCAAGCCGATCGCCAATTTTGTTACGGCCGTTACGGTGGGCAAGCTCGTCTTCGTGTCAGGGCACGGTCCCGTACAGGAGAACGGAGAATACATGAAGGGCAAAGTGGGGGCCGATCTCGATCTTAACCAGGCCAAGGAAGCGGCGAGGCTGACGGGTATTTCCCTGCTGGGAGCGCTGAAATCTGAAATAGGCGACCTTAATAAAGTAAAGCGGTTTGTAAAAGTGCTGGGAATGGTAAATGCTGTCCCCACTTTCGATCAGCATCCGCAGGTCATCAACGGGTTTTCTGACCTGATGGTCGACGTATTCGGCGACAATGGGAAACACGCGAGGTCTGCCGTAGGAGTCGGCTCGCTGCCGATGAATATCCCTGTAGAAATAGAAATGATAGTGGAATTGCGGTAGGGTAGAGACGCAAGGCCTTGCGTCTCCGCACATTAACTGCCTTTAAAGGTACAGTACGTTTAAAGAAAGACGCAAGGCCTTGCGTCTGTACGTTAATTGATTTGAAAATGATCCTTTGTATAATCAATCGTGCGATACACCGCATCGTACCGGCGGTCATATTAACCTGTTGCCTTGCCGGCAACGCATTTTCACAGGCAGCGAAAGAAAACCTCCGTCCTGCCGCCGTAGGGAAAAAGGGTATGGTAGCGACTGCCCATCCGCTGGCCTCTCTGGCTGGTCAGAAAATCCTTGCAGAAGGAGGAAATGCGATCGACGCCATAGTAGCTGCAGCCGCCTCGCTTAACGCAGTCGAGCCTTTTATGTCGGGTACCGGCGGGGTAGGCTACATGCTTTTCTATTCGGCCAAAGAAAAACGGACACGCTCCCTTGTTTTCGGAGGCTGGGCGCCCCGTAATTTCGATCCTGCGAAAGTAAAAGATATTATCAAATTCGACGACGGTGCCGGGCATGGCGGAAGAATGGAAGGAATAGGACCCAGAACGGTGGCGGTACCGGGCAACCTGGCGGGTTGGGACCGGGCGCTTCGCGACTACGGGACGATGCCTCTCAGCAAGGTGTTCGAAAGTGCCATTCAGTACCTCGAAGAGGGTGTGCCTGTAACGGAATACGACCAGGCCATGTGGTCGGGTATCGTACAAAGAGTAGCTCCGCATCCGGAAGCCGCAGCCATTTTTCTGAAGAAAGACAGATCTCCCTACAAGATAGGCGATATTTTTACCAATAAGCCTCTTGCAAAGACCATGCGGCGCGTAGCTGCCGAAGGGGCTGATGTCTTTTATAAAGGTGAAATTGCCCGCGAAATCGCAGATGCATTTAAGAAAGACGGTGGTTTTATAACCCTGGAAGACCTTGCATCGGTGCCGGGCAAAGTGCAATGGACGGAGCCGCTTTCCATGCAGTACCATGGATACACCGTCTACAACAATCCACCGCCCGGAATGGGCCTGCAGCAACTACAGACTCTTAAAATCATGGAAGGGTTCGATGTGAAGAAAATGGGCCATAACAGTATCGAATACCTCGCCCACCTTTTCGAAGCGATCAACCTGAGCCGTATCGACAGCGATAAGTATATCGGCGACCCGGATTTTGTGGACGTCCCGGTAAAGCATCTTTTGTCGGAAGAATATATAGGCAAACAGCGGGAAAAAGTGGCTGAGAAAGTCAGAGAAAGGCTGGCCAGCCGGAAAAAACAGTCTGCGGTATTTCCTTCTGAACTGCTACCCGATACTGAAGACAGGTATCGCTATGCCACTACAAGCTTATCTGCTGTCGATCAGTGGGGCAACGTTGTCGTGATCACCCAGACGCTGGGAGGCGGATTCGGATCGGGCTACGTAGCCGGGAAAACAGGCGTAGCCTTTAACAACGCGCTCGATTGGATGACGGTCAACCCCAAAGCTGCAAACGGCTTCCAGCCCGGGAAAGGCGTCTCATGGTGCATAGGAGGAATGATGCAGTTTCATAAAGACGGCAAGCCTCATCTTGTAGTAGGCTCGCCGGGTAGCTTCGGCATATTGCAATCGGTCCCGCAGGTAGCCATGAACGTTATCGATTTCGGGATGAACATCCAGGATGCTATCAGCGCACCCCGGTTCCGGTGGAAAGATGAAATGGGCAGTGTTCCTGCCAAAGAGCTGTTTATCGAAACCCGTATCCCGAAAGAAACGCTCCAGGCCCTCAGGGAAATGGGCTATCGCCTGGACACAAGTCTCGGCGACTGGACCATGACCGTAGGCGGCGCTCAGGGCATCGTTATTGATTACGGATCCGGATGGATCATGGGAGGTGCAGACCCCCGGAGAAACGGCTACGCTATCGGCTGGTAATCAGCAGCTATCAGAATTCAGCTATCAGCCGCCCGGTACAGCCGCAAGGCTTGAGTCTTCATGCCATAAAGCAATAGTCTAGCTTATAGCCTATTATATATTTTATACAAAATGAAACCCAACAACGAACGAAGAAATTTCCTGAAGCAGGCAGCCGGTATCACCGCAGGGCTGAGCGTCCTGCCGCTTACCTATCTCACGGCAGATCCTGCCTCTTCTCCCGCCCTGATCCGGGAGTGGAAGAAAACCGGGAAAAAGAAGATAGCGTTTATTGCCAATATATACCGGAACAGCGCCCACGCCGATGTTATCGGCACCAAGCTCTTTGCGGGCATACCTACTGACGACGGCATGGTAGAGCCGGAAGTAGAAATTGTATCTGTATGGATCGACCAGGTCGGAGACAATGATACCGGAGTACGTATCGCGAAAATGAATAACGCCACACTGTACCCGACCATAGCAGAAGCCCTTACACTGGGCGGCGACAAGCTAGCGGTCGACGGGGTTGTCTACATAGGGGAGCACGGAGAATATCCAAAAAACCGGTTCGGCATGAAAATGTATCCCAGAATGAACTACCTCGAGCAGATCTTCAGGGTTTTCGACGCTTCAAACAAATCGGTTCCGCTATTTTCGGACAAACATCTTTCATATAGCTGGCTTGACAGTAAATGGATTTACGACCGGGCCAAAGAGCTCAATGTGCCTATGATGGCCGGCTCTTCACTTCCCTATTGCTGGCGCGACCCTCATTTAGTACATCCTATAGGCGTAAAATTAAAAGAAGCTGTTGCAATCGGGTATGCCTCCCTGGATGCATATGGATTTCACGTCCTCGAAATTCTCCAATGCATGGTCGAACGCAGAAAAGGCGGTGAGACGGGCGTAGCCAGCATACAGGGTATAGGAGGCGACGAGGTATGGAAGGCGATCGATTCGGGAAAGATATCCCGGACACTCGTCGAAGCCGCCTGCGACAGGATCAAAAACAAGGCTTCGGGCAACATGAGAGACCTCGTAAAAGACCCCAGAGCGCTGATTATCAAATACAACGACGGGACAAAGGGGGCTATCTTAATGCTCGACGAGTACGTTAACCAGGGCTGGGCCTATGCCGCGAACGCAGACGGCAAGACCGTATCCACAGAATTTGTCCTCGACCATAGTATGAGTTATTCTCATTTCAGCTATCTTACACTGAATATCCAGAAATTTATGGTGACGGGTAAGCCCCAGGGACCTGTAGAGCGTACGTTGCTGACCAGCGGTATGATCGATATGGGCATCCGGTCGATCCTTGATAATCATAAGGAGATTAAAACTCCTTTCCTGAACGTAAAATACAACGTAGAAGGAATAGAGCCCATTTTGCCGCCAAACCCGAGACCTACCGGCCAGAGTATCGGTCCATGGCCGCCGAAAGGCTATGAATTTATTATTCCCGACAGCTTTAAGAAGAAATAGCTCAAAGCAGATAGCCGATTTATAACACATAAAACATTACAAAGATTAAGAACATTAAGCGCCATCCCAACTATCCCGGTCGGGAATCCGGAGCCGTAGGCTCAACCAAACCCGTAGCCCGGATTAAAATCCGGGGGAATGGTCATGACCCGATTGAATATAGAGAGCCGTAGGCTCGGCGCATATAGATGTGGCCCGAGCCTACGGCTCTCTTCGTCATTTTAACATCCGTTTTCGGCGGATTGAAATCCGCTGCTGTGATATTGACCGATGCTACGCATCTGATTTTGAGGCATTAACTTTTATACCCATGAAAAGAAGAGATATTCTAAAAGGAGTCGCCGTACTGCCTGCATTCGGCGCCAATGCGGTAGCAGCACCCCAGATCCTGCCGGTCAGGGACTATTTCAGTGAGCTCGGCCTCCGTACGTTTATCAACGCTGCCGGAAACTATACTTCCATGACGGCATCGCTTATGCCGCCTGAGGTCATGTCTGCCATCCAGAGCTCGGCACAGAAGTATGCGATGCTCGACGATGTGCAGGACAAAGCAGGTGCAAAAATTGCTCAGCTCTGCAGAGCCGAAGCAGCAATGGTTACTGCCGGATGCTGGTCGGCGCTTGTACTGGGAATGGCCGGCGTACTGACCGGTATGGATGGCAAGAAGGTCGCCGCACTGCCTTTTCCCGAAGCTGCCGGTATGAAATCGGAAGTAATCCTTCAGAAATCCCACGCCAATGGCTACCACCTGGCCCTGGCCAATGCCGGGATAAAGTTTGTGCTGATAGAGACGAAAGAGGAGCTTGCACGTGCCGTCAGTGAAAAGACAGCCATGCTCTGGTTCCTGAACCGCGAGGGCCCTGTAGGCCTTATCAAGGATGAGGAATGGGTAGCGTTAGGGAAAAAATATGGTATCCCTACGATGATTGACATAGCGGCCGATGTTCCGCCGGTCGAAAACCTGTGGAAGTTCAACGAAATGGGCTTCGACCTGGTATGTATTTCCGGAGGAAAGGCCCTTCTCGGGCCCCAGAGCGCGGGAATACTGATGGGTAAAAAAGACCTGATCGCCGCCGCAAGGCTCAGCGCGCCGCCACGGTCCGGTATAGGAAGAGGCCAAAAGGTAAATAAGGAAGAAATTATAGGCATGTATGCTGCGATTGACCGCTATGTAAAACACGATCATGCAAAAGACTGGAAAATGTGGGAAGCCCGCATCGCCCATATTAAAAGTCAGCTCGGAAGCCTGAAAGGTGTCTATACCGAAGACATCCTTCCTCCCGTGGCCAACCATACGCCGTCTTTAAAAATAGGGTGGGATCCTTCGGTCGTGAAGCTGACCCGTGAGGAAATGGGAGAGAAACTGAGGCTTGGCACTCCTTCTATCGAAACAATTGCCTGGGAGGAGCCTGACAGCATTCGGATAACGGTGTTCATGCTCCAGCCCGGACAGGATAAGATCGTTGCAAGCCGCATCCGGGAAGAGCTTTCCAGGGCATCAGTATAATCCCTCCTTTAATTCCTTTTTTCGGTTTTAACCTGTATGAAATTACACTTTGCCTGCTTTTTTTTCTTTTTCCTGTCATGCCTGTCACTGTCTGCGCAGCAGTATGATCTCCTGATCAAAAACGGCCGCGTTATCGATCCGAAAAATAAAATCGATAAAAAAATGGACGTAGCGGTGGCAAATGGCCGCATTGCCGCCGTAGCCGCAAGCATTGCCCCTGCTACCGCAAAACAGGTGATCGACGCCGCCGGGCTGCTCGTAACTCCGGGCATTATAGATATGCATGCCCACGTATTTGCCGGTACTGTCTCGGATGGAGATCTCAGCTATGGTTTCGGGTCTCTCCCTGCCGACGGCTTTACTTTCCGGGTAGGCGTAACGACTGTCGTGGATGCAGGAAGTTCAGGTGCAAAGGATTTCGCAGTATTCAAAAGGAACATTGTGGACCGTTCCAGGACGCGGGTACTCGCTTTTCTCAATGTCGGGTATGAGGGTATGAAAGGCAGCGAATATTCCGAATACCAGCAGGATGCCAAATACATGGACCCTAAAATGGCGGCTGATACCGCGAAAAAATATTCGGATTACATCGTAGGCATCAAAGTGGCCCACTATCACCAACCCAGCTTCCTGGCTGTAGAAAGATCTGTAGAGGCCGGGAAGCTAGCCAATTTACCCGTAATGGTCGATTTTGGCGGCTGCACCCCCAGGCTGTCGCTCAAAACGCTCTTCCTGGAAAAAATGCGGCCCGGTGATATTTTCACCCATGTATACGGTGAATTGCTCGATACCAAGGAGTCTATAGTCGACACCGCCAGGAAAGTACTGAAGCCTTTTGTGATGGAGGGACGTAAAAGAGGCATTATTTACGATGTCGGTCACGGCGGAGGGAGTTTTCGCTACTCCCAGGCTATCCCTGCAATTAAAGCAGGCCTTTTCCCGGACGTTATCAGTACCGACCTTCATACGGGCAGTATGAACGCCGGCATGAAGGACCAACTGAACGTCATGTCGAAATTCCTGGCTCTGGGCATGCCGCTCAATGACGTGATCAAAGCGGCTACCTGGCGACCGGCCGAGGTAATCAATCACACTGAGCTTGGGCATCTGTCGGTAGGAGCAATCGCCGATATCGCAGTGCTTAATCTTCAGAAAGGCAAATTCGGCTTTTTTGACGTCGCCAGGTACAAGCAGCAGGGCACTCATAAGCTCGAATGCGAGCTTACCGTCAAAGACGGCATGATCGTATATGATCTCAATGCAATTTCCATTCCGTCACCTCAATAATCTGTTGTAAGTCCGTCCGGTTTTGCCTTCTAAACTACCTATACATGTTGTATCGTTCAAAAACCCTGTTATTTCATGCATGTCTGCCGGTCGCGCTTGCCGGCCTGCTTTTGTGCTGCGGCCCTGCAGACCCTCAGCTTCCCGCCGGAGAGCCTGACAACGGCGGCCTTTTTTTACCTGACGGATTCGAAGCGCTCGTTGTGGCGGACAGCACAGGCAGAGGCCGTCATCTCGATGTCAATTCGAACGGCGACATCTATATGAAGTTGAGGGGGATAACCCCTGAGGGCGGAAGTTTGGCACTACGCGATACCAACAACGACGGGAGGGCGGACATTCTGAGGTATTTCGGTGATTATACCGACTCTCACAATTACGGCACGGCTATGAAAATCTACAACGGCTATCTTTATTTTTCTACGCCGGAAGCCGTATACCGTACCAGGTTGAACGAAGGAGAGCTTGTTCCCACTTCGAAAACCGAAGTCGTCGTCAGGGATACCATTATTCTCAATGGCAGGAGGGTAGAACATTCTGCCAAATCGATCGCATTTGACAAGGAAGGAAACCTTTACGTATCATTCGGCGCTCCGGGTGACGTTTGCCAGGAAGAAAACAGGAAGCCGGGAGGAAAAGGCAAATCTCCCTGCGATGAGCTTGAATGGTTTGGCGGTATATGGAAGTTTGACGCCAACAAGCTCAACCAGGTACAGGCCGATGGCGAAAAATATGCGACAGGGATCAGGAGCATCGTAGGGATGGACTGGGATCCGTTGGACAACAACCTGTATGCAGCGCAGCACGGACGGGATAATTTCTCGCGTGTCTGGCCTGACATGTATTCGACATGGGAGAGTGCGCTGCTCCCTTCTGAAGAATTCTTCAGAGTTACCAGGGGATTCAACGGGGGATGGCCGTACTATTATTACGACCAGATGAAGCAGCAAAAGCTTTTGAACCCGGAATATGGCGGAGATAAAAACAAGGCCGGGGGCGCCGATACAGTAGGGCTGCCTGTCACAGGCTTCCCCGGGCACTTTGCACCCAACAATGTGTTTTTTTATAAAGGCGATCAATTTCCCGATCGATACCGCAAAGGAGCGTTCATTGCTTTCCACGGCTCGACTATCCGTGCGCCCTATCCGCAGGCAGGCTATTGCGTAGCGTTTGTCCCCCTGAAAGACGGTAAGGCAGACGGCCCCTGGGAGATATTTGCAGACGGATTTGCAGGGATCGATACCATTCCCAATACCAGCGATGCGCATGCCCGCCCGGTAGGGCTTGCCATGGGCCCCGACGGGTCGCTGTATGTCAGCGAGAGCGTAAACGGGAAGATCTGGCGAATTATGTATAAGGGAAAGAAAAGCGGGTTCGGGAAAACCCAGCTTGCGGGAATGGAAGCCAGGAAGCAGCGGACCAATATCAAAACCCCTGACGAAAAAGAAGACAATCTTCAAAAAGGAAATATAGCAGCCGGAGAGCAGCTTTATAACCTGTACTGCGCAACCTGCCACCTCACCGACGGGAACGGCGACGGCAACCGTTATCCGCCGATAGTCGCTTCGGAATGGGTAGGAGGCTGGCCCCGCAGGCTGATTAGCCTGGTACTGCAGGGGCTTTCGGGGCCTATAACAGTTAAAGATAAGCCCTACAACGGTGTTATGCCGCCTCATGACTTTCTTTCGGATGAGCAGATCAGCCAGATCCTTACCTATATCCGTATGGGTTTTCAAAACAACTCCTACCCGGTTAGCGCTGCGGAGGTAAAAAGAGTCCGTGAGAATCCCGAAGGACCGCCGCGAAAGCCCTGAACCGCAAGATTTACCGGTTTCGCAACAAATCACCTGAAATTCTCGTATTGAAGTTCATCACGTCATGCTGCCGGAGAGCAGAATGTTCCGGTGAGCTCCTCCCGACATGGTCGTGACCCAAGCTCAGTGAGGTCGTTTCCGTTTGTGGCTTCCGAATTATTAAAATTTATAATAAATTCAACTATTTGATAATCAAATAGTTGAATATTTAATGAAAGATTGTACCACTAATCCACTAAAAAATATAGGGAAAGGACAAGACCGAATAATATATTTGTGTTACCCAATTTTATAAAACCAACCATCAACTAAAATGACAAACGCATGTCGGTAATTACAAAATTTTTACTACCCACAGAATCCTGCCGGAAACATTTGTTTTGGAGGATAAAATCAAAAAAGCACCTGGCTTCGGGGGCCGGAATTGTGCTAAGCCTGCTGTTACTCTCTTTTAGCCTGTCGGCCCAGACATTCCAGGTATCAGGAAGAGTATCAGACAAAAGCGGGAATCCGCTGCCCGGTGTAAACGTGGTCGTGAAGAGTACAACTACAGGAACTTCTACCAGTGCAGACGGCGATTACAGCCTGAGCGCTCCCTCCGGAAACGCAACTTTGACTTTCTCCTTTATCGGCTTTACTTCACAGGACATCGCGATAGGAGGCAGAAGCGTCATAAATGTAACATTGGAAGAAGACGTCACCGCGTTATCTGAGATCGTGGTTACCGCTTTAGGTATCGAGCGGGAAGCCAAAACGCTGACCTATTCTGCTCAGCAACTATCAGGCAAGCAATTGAACGAAGTGAGGGATGCCAACTTCGTCAATACGCTGCAAGGTAAAGTTGCAGGGATGGTCGTGACGCAAGGTTCATCCGGCCCTGGATCTGCTACGAGAGTAGTCCTTAGGGGAAACCGGTCTCTTGCCGGTAACAACAATGCGCTTTTTGTCGTAGATGGAGTACCCATCGATAACACGATCCGCGGCCAGGTCGGTTCTGACTTCGGGGGCTATAACCGGAGTGACGGGGCTTCTAACATCAACCCTGACGATATTGAATCAATGACGGTACTGAAAGGTGCAGCGGCCGCAGCTCTTTATGGCAGCCGGGCAGCCAATGGTGTGATCATGATCACGACGAAAAAAGGTAAGGCCGGTAAAATCACTACCAACATCAACTCTGGCGTAGTGATGGAATCACCTTTTATTTTGCCGTCGTTCCAGAACGAATACGGACAAGG
>CAZLTN010000006.1:0-111496 GCA_964562455.1 uncultured Cytophagales bacterium | reverse complement strand
ACATCACCACATCACCACATCACCACATCACCACATCACCACATCACCACATCACCACATCACCACATCACCACATCACCACATCACCACATCACCACATCACCATTATCTCTGCAAATATCCGTACTTATTTTGTTAATGTTACGCGCCGGGGCGTATTTTCGCAGGTCAAAGTATTAAACGCATTCGAAGCTCTTGCTGTTCCTTTTCAGAAATACGAAGATATTTCAACTTGTCCTGCTGACTTCTTTTTTCCTGGGTCTCAGGTTGCCGGTTTATTTGTCTGATGCCCCGCTGCTGATCTCCGAGCTGGGGTGGATGCTTACCGGCGAGCAACTGAGCAAGGGATTTATGCTGTACCGCGACATATGGGAAAACATCAGCGTACTTTCCGGGATGGTTTATTGGGGGCTGGACGTGCTTTTCGGCAGGTCGCAGGCCGCCTATCATATCGTCGCCTGCGTAATAGGCCTTTTCCAGGTACTCTATTTCAACTATCTCTGCAACAGCCGGGACTTTTTTCCGGAGGCGACAAGTATTCCGGGTTTGGTATATTCTGTTTTATTGAACCTGTCTTTCGACATGTTTACCCTGTCGCCCATGCTGATGGCTACCAGCTTCCTGCTGATGGCCATAGGCGTAATCGCCAAGATGATCGACAGGCCGGAAGTTTCTGATGAAATTTTTGAAGCTGGTATTTATATTGGGATAGCAACTCTTTTTTACCTTCCTTCGGCAGTTTTTTACATATGGGCTTTCCTGATGATGATCCTTTATACGGGTGCTACATTCAGGCACCATATGATCGGGCTGTTCGGATCGGGATTTCCGCTCCTGATGGTAGCGCTCATTTTCTTCCTGAATAATGCCATTGAAAGCCTCAATCGCAGCCTTTTTACCACTGCCATACAGATAGACAGCCTTGAAGCTTCCGAATTATTTCCATTTTTTGCGTATATGCTTTGCTCTATCGGGTTGGGGATGGCGGGTTTCCTCAAACTATTCGGATACAATCGTTTTACGCACTACCAGACCAGGATACAGCAGGTAATGGCCTTCTGGTTTATTCTGTCCGCATTTACCGTCCTTTTCATGGACAGCCTGGCGCCGATGAATTTCCTGGTTTTCCTGCCGGCAGTAGCCTATTTTGTGAGCTGGTTTTTCCTGAGTTTCCGGAAGGTGGTACGTGCCGAGGGTATTTTCCTGGCCTACTTTCTGTTTTCAGTCTTCGTCCTCTACCAGGATATTTTCGGCTTCATACCCGGACTAAAGACCGGTAATTTTGAAAAAAGGGTGGCGAAAGCAGCGCTTTTGCCAGGAGAGATTAACGGGAAAAAGATACTGGTGCTTGGGGAGGATGAAGGCGAATACCTTAACAATTTTGCGGCAACACCGTACCTGAACTGGTCTTTGTCAGTCTATGATTTTGAAAACCTGGATAGCTTTGAAAGCGTGATTCATATCTATAATAACTTTGAAAAGGACCCTCCGGAGTTTGTGATCGACAAAGAGGGGATAATGCCGAAGCTGTTCGAACGCATACCGAGATTAAAAGAGAGATACAGGCCTGCAAAATGGAGAAACATCTATCAACGGATCTGAATATCCCGTTCCCCTTTTTTCTGCAGGATAATAAGGAGAAAACCTGAATTGCCGTGCTTTTAGTACAAACTTTCTCTGGTTACTTTCAAAATACGATTAACTGCAGGGCCAATGGCACATATTCCTCTTTCTTCTTCCGGTAAACCTGGTTCTGATCCCGGTAACGGCGCTAACTACGGCCTCGCTATGGCACTTGTTACGAGCCTGTTCTTTCTCTGGGGCCTGGCCAATTCTCTTAACGGTACCCTTATAAAACACTTTCAGACAGCGTTGAACCTCAATCGCGGGCAGGCTGGTTTTGTCGATTCCGCATTCTATATCGGTTATTTCCTGATGGCTGTTCCTGCCGGGCTTTTTATGGCAAAAAGCGGGTTTAAAAAGGGGATCCTGGCGGGGTTGATCCTTTACGCGCTGGGAGGGATCCTTTTTTACCCGGCCGCTGAAATGCGATCTTACGGGTTTTTCCTTTTCGCTCTCTTTACCATAGCCTGCGGCCTGGCCTTCCTTGAAACGGCGGCCAATCCGTACGTGACCATACTTGGAGATCCGGCAAAAGCTGCAAACCGCATTAATTTTGCGCAGTCATTCAATGGGCTCAGTATTATAATGGGGCCTCTTATCGGCGGGCTTTTCATTTTTTCGGACAAGGCATATACAAACGAAGAGCTGGCTGCTATGCCATTTGCAGAAGCAGAAGCGATCAGGATACATGAAGCGCATTCGGTACAGACGCCTTACCTGATCATAGCCGGGGCTGTAATCCTGGTTGCCCTTTTATTTGCACTTACCAAAATGCCCGAACCGGTGGCTGAGAGCGATGCAGATCAGCCCGACGGAGCAGGGGGAGCGGGAGCCTTGCTGAAAAAACGCCATCTCGTGTTGGGGGTACTGGCTCAGTTCTTTTACGTAGGGGCGCAAGCCGCGCTGTGGGGATATTTTGTAGATTATAAAATGCTGCTTTCTCCCGATCAGGACCTGGGAGTAGCTATCGGCTTCGGGAAATTGATGGCAGCCCTTACAGGAGGCAACCCCGAGATGTCACCTGTGCAGATTGCAAGTTTTCATGCTTCGTTCGCATTGATCATATTTATGATCGGCCGTTTCGTAGGTACTGCCCTGATGAACAGGTACCGTTCCCAGGACTTGCTGGCTGTATATGCCCTGGCGTGCGCCGTGTTGCTCGGGGTTGGCATGGTCACGGAGGGGCTTACTGCCGTTCTTGCGATTATGGCTGTCTATTTCTTTATGTCCATAATGTTTCCTACTATTTTTGCACTGGCTACCCGGGGTTTGGGAAAACAGATGAAGCTTGGCGCTTCGCTGGTCATTATGGCGATTGTCGGGGGAGCTGTTATCGCACCTCTTACAGGCTACGTTTCGAAGATCAATATGCAGGTTTCGCTTCTTGTGCCCATTGCGTGCTTCCTGTTTGTGGGTTATTATGCAGTATGGGGGTCCAGGATGAAGTCAAACTGATTTTGCTTTCATGAACAGGTATTTTTTTGCACTGGACATTAACGATGATCCTGCCTTGATAGCAGAATATGAAGAAATTCATCGAAATGTCTGGCCTGAGATACTGAAAAGCATTAGAGAGGCTGGGATTACTCAGATGCAGATCTGCCGGGCAGGCAACCGGCTTATGATGCTGATGGAAGCCGACGAGACATTTTCATTTGAAAAAAAGGCGATGATGGATGCGGATAACCCGATGGTTCAGAAGTGGGAGCAACTGATGTGGAAATACCAAAAAGCTATACCCGTAGCGAAGGAAGGTGAGAAATGGGTGCTTATGGATAAAATTTTCGACTTGCAGGAAAGTATGGTATAGTATGCCCGTGAAGAATCCGCTATTTTGAAGAAGCTAGTTCAGATTGTATTTCTTTTGGGAGGCCTGATCGGGCTCACAGGATCGTCGAAGGTAGCCCCCGTTTCTATCAGGGTTTTGAGCTTTAACATCAGGCATGGGGAAGACAATTTCGGAGAGTCGAACCTGCTTACCGTTGTGCGCCTTATAAAAGAGCATAAACCACATGTGGTAGCTCTTCAGGGAGTCGACAGCCTGGTGCAGGATGGCAGGCTACGGTATCACGTGAGGCAGATCGCGCTTCAGACCAATATGTTTTATATGTATGGCGCATCTGACCTGACGGAAGGAGGGACACAGGGGGTAGGAGTGCTTTCGGTCTGGCCTTTTGAAAAAACACAGAAGATAGGCTTACCAAGCAGGCCGGGGAGTGCTCCCCGGATGTTGCTATGCGGGTTGGTCAGGGAATCGGAGAAGCTTACTTTCAGGTTTTGCAATACACAGCTCGACTACACTTCTGCGATGGACCGGGGGCTGCAGTCTGCCTATGTCAACCAGTTGTTGGGAGAAAGTATCCAGCCTGTCGTACTGGCAATGGATATGGGCGTCAGGCCGACTGAGCAGCCCTATTTTTCGTTCAGGAAAAGCTGGTTCGATGCTGCGAGGGGATCGCAGCTTTCCACAAGGGTGGATGGATTGCCGGGAGAAAGAATGGACTACGTATTTATACAGGAGCAAAAAAGAGTGAGAGTAGGGACTTACAAGCTGATCAGGGATTATCCCGACGCTTCCAGCCATTACCCTATTCTGGCTACCATAGAGTTTTTATAAGAATTTTACGATTAAACGATGAGCAAACCTACTTTCAAATACAATTCCCAGTATCCTTCTGTAGCCGATCTGAAACGCAAGGCTAAAAAACGTATCCCGAAATTTGCATTCGATTACCTCGAAGGCGGTTGTAACGAAGAACTCAATCTCTGGCGCAACGAATACGATTTCAAAGACGTGCAACTGATGCCTCATTATCTCAGGAAGCATAACGGGGTGGATATGTCGGCCGAGTTGTTCGGCAAGCGTTATGACGCTCCTTTCGGTATATCGCCGATCGGCCTGCAGGGGCTAATCTGGCCTAATGCGCCGGAAATACTGGCAAAGGCGGCTTTCAAACACAATATCCCATATATCCTCAGCACGGTTTCGACAGCAAGCATAGAGCGGATTTCGGAAGTGACCGAAGGGAATGCCTGGTTCCAGTTGTATCACCCGACAGAAAACAGGCTTCGCGACGATATCCTGAGACGCCTCCGTGAAAGCGGGTACGATGTGCTGGTGGTGCTTGTCGATGTTCCCTCTTTCGGCCTGCGTTACCGCGAAATAAAAGCAGGACTGTCGATGCCTCCTAAAATCACTATCGATAATTTCATCCAGGCAGCGGTTTGTCCCGAGTGGGGGATCAAAACTTTGCTGCACGGTATCCCGAATTTTGCTACCCTGAAGCCTTATATGACCGGCAATCTGGATATGAAGCAACTGGGTAAATTTATGAATGCGACCTTCACGGGCAGGGTAGATGCAGATAAGATCGCGGCTATACGTGACCTGTGGAAGGGGAAGCTGGTGATTAAAGGCGTGGTAAGTGAGGAAGATGCTGAAAAGGTAGTAGAGATAGGTGCTGACGGTATCATCGTTTCCAATCATGGCGGGCGCCAGATCGACGCCGGAGAGTCGACGATCAAACCTTTGAAAGGATTGGCCGATAAATTCGGTGACAAATTGAAGGTCATGATCGACAGTGGCCTGCGGTCGGGTGTAGACATCAGCCGGTCAATTGCCTGCGGCGCCGATTTTACCTTTATGGGACGTCCGTTTATGTATGGGGTGGGGGCTCTGGGCGATGAAGGCGGCGACCATACCATTACCATGTTTAAGGCCCAGCTTTACCAGGTCATGGAGCAGGTATGTTGTGAAAAGCTTTCCGACTTTCCTGCGACGCTTATCCGCTAGACGGGGTTCTTAGCCCCCGGCCATAGCCGGACATATCTTATTTGTACAATAGATATTTTTTTCGCATTTCCTTGTACTGCGACAGCGCCGGTTCCCAGGTGGCGCGTATTTCATCTTCGGACTTGCCGGCAGCAATCTGTTGACGGAACCGGGAATCGCCTGTAAGCCCGTCGATGTTGCCTATCTGGTTGCTCTGCGAGCGATCAAAAAAGCGATCTTTATCAGGATATGCATTGTATAGCCCGATCATCCACTGCAGGTTGATCCGTTTGGTCTTGCGGAATACAGAGACGTCATATTCGCGAAGGTCGAGCCCATAGCATACCTGGTTCATATGGAGGGGCGTCTCGCTCATCCCGGGAATCGGGACCGGCGTGTACGAAAATGAATACTTCCCTTTCAGCTTCGGGCTTCCCAGCACTGTAAACGGGAAATGGGTACCCCGGCCGTGGTTGAGGATCGTGCCCTCGAAAAGGCAGGTGGAAGGATAAAGAAGTATACTTTGCTGAGTGTTGAGGTTGGGGGAAGGCTTTACAGGTAAGGTATATTCCATGTCGTGGGAATAGTTCTTTACCGGAATGATCTTCAGTTTACAGATCTTTTTGCCGGGCAGCCAGCCTTCGCCGTTTATCATCTGCGCAAACTCGGCGATGGTCATCCCGTGTGTAATCGGCACCGGGAACTGCCCTATACCCGATTTGAGCTTCATATCGAGCACCGGCCCGTCTATGAAGTAGCCATTGGGGTTAGGACGATCGAGGATCAGCAACTCTTTCCCATGCTCGGCACAAGCTTCCATTACGTCGCGCAGCACGTTGATATAGGTATAAAACCGGCAGCCGACATCCTGAACATCATAAATAATGAGGTCTATATCAGCCAGGTCTGCGGCCGAAGGCTTTCTTTTGCTGCCATAAAGGGAAATAATATCGATACCTGTGGCGGGGTCTTTCTCATCGGACACTTTAATCCCGGCGCTGGCGCGTCCGCGGAAGCCATGTTCGGGGCCGAATGCTTTTACAATGCTTATCCCACGGCTGAGAAGACTGTCTACCAGGTGCTTTGAACCAATCACCGTTGTCGGGTTGGCCAGGATCCCGATACGTTTATTTTTCAGGTAGCCGATGTATTGCTCCGTTTGCTCGGCGCCGGTAAGGATAGGAGCTAAGGTTTTTTCTGTAGCCGATACGGATTTCGCGTCACCAGTTTCAGACTGGCGAGCGAGGGCGGCCAAAAAGATGACACCAGAAATTATAATGAGAGCAGGGGAGATTTTCATCCTTAAAATTCGTCGAAGATCGGCACGCTGAGGGAATCTGTTTCTACTATGTTGCTTTCTCTAAGTTGGCGGTCGCGTATTTTTACAACAAATTTCAGGGGAGTGTCTTTCTGGCCCGGGCCAAGCGCAAAATCAATATCGTAATCCAGCTTTCCGCGGATAGGTCCCCGGACTCCGTCGGTTTTAAGATAGGGAAACGCAAGGTAGTTAATAGCGTCCATCTCGAGTTGCTCCCATTTCTCATTTATGAACCTGAAAACCTTTACCTGGTAATTTCCCCAGCCTCCATTATCTAAAAGGTATTGCCTTCTTTCTTCTGACTGGATATTTTCTCCCAGGTCGCCGTCGCCATCTTCAAAGGACAAGGTGATCCTGACGAGCTTTATAGGGTTACCCAACCTATCCTGTGAATCGAATTTATCGATTCCTATAAACTCGATAGCCGGAGCCGGGTCATATTTAGGAATATCGACACAACTCCCGGTCAGCAACATGACACCAATAAACAATAAGTAGCCGGCAGTACGCATAAAGGAATGGTTTCGCTCTAATTTATCAAAAATACGATAGTTTGAGGAAAAATATTGCATGGATAGGTAAAATATGAGTGATGATGCCGTTCTGTGGATCATATGTTTTCTGTGAAATTTCGTTGAAGAAACTCTGCCATCGGAACCACCGTCACTTTTCCACCGGCTGTGTCAAAACTGTCGTGTTGGGAATAGGTGACCAGCAGCCCTTCTTTAAGGTCGAAAAATTGCATTGCTTCATTTATTCCGTTTAGTTCACGTTCAAGATTGTCTGGGTTCAGGTCGTAGCATACCTGTATCGCAGCATAAATAGTGCCTTTTTGCAGCACTACGAAATCACATTCTCCTTTGTCCGAAAAATAAAATATTTCCTTAAAGTTTCGGCGAATATGTAGAAAGACCATATTTTCCAGGAGACGTCCCAGGTCTTCACTAAATGAAACTGAGTTAGCCCTGACCAGTCCGGTGTCTATGACATATACTTTTCGCGGATTTATCAATCGCTTACGATATGAGTGATCGAACTTGGGTACATAATACAGCAGGTAAGTATCCTCAAGATGAGAAAGATACTCTGTGATCGTATTGGTAGAACCTACTTCTATCAGGCTTTTCAACCGGTTAGCGGTGAACAGTTTACCTATGTTAGACAATAGATAAACCGTCAGCTTGCGCAGGCTGTCCATATCGCGGATCCCGTAACGTACCGCAATATCGCGTACGAGGATGTCGTCCAGCATGTAGTTCAGAATGTCATCCAGGCCCTGTTTTACGTATTCGGGAAATCCACCGGTGTACAGATAGCTACTGACGGATTGTGGCGAGCCTTCCTGGCCGGTCAAACTCAAATACTCATTAAAAGAGAAAGGAAACAGCTCTTTAGTGATTTGACGGCCGGTGAGCTTGGTACCCAATTCTCTGCTAAGCAGGTTGGCGTTGGAGCCTGTGATAATTACTTTTGTATTTTCATCCAGTTTCTGACGAACGTAACGCTCCCATTCGGGTATGATTTGTATTTCATCAAAAAGTAATGTATTAGTGCCTGCTTGCTGTATAATGTTGTCAAGCCTTGTAAAATCCTTTATGTTAAATCCGTACAACCGAGGGTCTTCAAAATTAAGATAAAGCGCATCGGGATAACGTTGATTCAACAATTGGAAAAGCAAAGTACTTTTTCCGCATCTCCTTATGCCTGACACGATCAATGCGTGCGTTGAGAGGTCAGGAAGGCTTTCAAGCTTCTCACGCTCCAGTCCGGCTCCTTTAGTCAGGAGATTTTTTCGCTGTGCCCCGATTACCTGGCTGATCGTTTCCTGTGCTATCATGAGTGAGTGTTTATATATTACAAATATATAAAAGTGTTCATTAGTAATATATAAAATTGTTCATTAATAATGAGAATGTTCTTTCCGCTAACCTCTTCTATTACCAATACAGACCGGAATTAACTAGATTTGCCCCTGCCAAGCGACAGGCCACTCCGCACGGCTTGCTATTGAATGTTTGAACCAGCAGAATTTACCGGTCTCCGCGACCAGCTAAAGGATAAAATAAGCCATGTAACGCCCGGTTCCTTCGACGGGCTTGCGCTGGAAGTATTCAGGTTCCAGGCAGAATACAATCGTGTGTACGCCGATTATTTAAAATACCTTCGTTGCAACCCGGAGCAGGTAAACGCACTGCATGAAATTCCTTTTTTACCTGGTTCTTTTTTCAAAAGCCACAAGATCGTGACAGGACCTGAAGCGGCGACAGCCCGGGTTTTTGAAAGTTCCGGTACCACCGGTACCGAAAGCAGCCGGCACTATGTAAGCGATACGGATCTGTATGAGCACCTGAGCACCCGGATCTTTGAACGGAGGTACGGACCATTGACAGGGTTTCATATACTGGCGCTGCTTCCGTCCTACCTGGAGAGGAACAATTCATCGCTGGTTTATATGGTGCAACACTTCATGAAACTTTCAGGGTCGCAGTTTTCGGGCTTTTACCTGGATGATTTCGAGGCCCTCAACCGGAAGCTTGCCGCGATAAAGGAGGCTGAAGACGGACGGAAAGTCTTGCTGATAGGAGTTACCTTCGCATTGCTCGATTGGGCGGATCATTTTGAAAAGTCGGCATTGGCAGGAGAGGGACTGCCGGATATCGTCGTGATGGAAACCGGAGGTATGAAGGGGCGGAGAAGAGAGATGCTACGCCAGGAGGTACACGATCTGTTAAGAGAGAAACTCGCGATAGCGGCTGTGCATTCCGAATATGGCATGACGGAAATGGTTTCGCAGGCTTATGCACGGAAAGAAGGGGTTTTCAGTTACTCCGACAGCCTGAAGGTACTCATCCGTGACATTACCGATCCTTTCAGTATACGTGCTGACGGTCAGACAGGGGGGGTAAATATTATTGATTTAGGCAATCTTGGTTCCTGCTCTTTTATCGAGACTTCCGATATCGGGAGATCCGATGACGGTTCCGGTACTTTTGAAATACTCGGCCGGCTTGATAATTCCGATATAAGAGGTTGTAACCTTTTGTATGTCTGAGTGTTAGGTTCGATATCGCTGTGCAGATAGTTGAAGTGCGGCGTTTATTTTTTAAATATCCTTTTTATTTAAGTTGTTTTGTACTTATCCCATGTAATTTTGTAATGATTGTTAACCAATACCCTTTTTCGATATGAAAAGACGCGATGCTTTGGAGCGGGTAGCCCTTCTGATGGGAGGGTTGGTTTCAGCTCCGACGATAACAGCATTTCTTGAAGGTTGTACACCCGGTACCAAATCGGGTAGCGAACAGTTCGCCGGTTTTTCGGCAGATCAACTGAGCCTGGTTTCCGAGATTGCCGAGACCATTCTGCCGGCCACCGATACACCGGGGGCAAAGGATGCAAAGGTTGGAGAGTTTGTCGACCTGATGCTGAAGGATTGCTACTATCCGAAAGATCAGAACAGCTTTATGAAAGGGCTGGACGAGCTTTCGAAAAAAGGATTTCTGAAGGCATCTCAGCAGGATCGCGAAAAGCTTCTGTCTGAAGCCGAAGACTACGCGTACCAGTTTAAGGAAGAAACAGCTAAGAAGCGCAACCAGGCCAAAGAATCGCAGCAAACCTTCGAGGAGCCGGGAGTACCGTTTTTCTCCCTGATGAAAGAGCTCACCCTGTTAGGGTATTTTACTTCCGAGGTAGGTGCCACACTGGCTCTGGATTACGTCCCGGTACCGGGCAGGTATGAAGGTTGCCTCGACCTGAAAGAGGGACAAAAAGCCTGGGCTATTTAAAAATATAAATTGTTGACCAATGAATTTGAATATAAAGGCCGGAAAGCAGGCCACTTACGACGCTATCGTAGTAGGTTCGGGCATCAGCGGCGGATGGGCCGCGAAAGAGCTCACCGAAAAAGGACTGAAAGTGGCGATGCTGGAGCGGGGAAGGGATATCAAACATATAACGGGCTATGAAACGGCCCTTAAGGCTCCGTGGGAGCTGGCGCACCGCGGCAGGGTGACGACCCAGGCTAAAGAAGAGTACTGGGCCAGTATGCGTACTGGGTATACTGCCAATGAAGAGCATCGTTACCTGTTCGAAAATGATAAAGAAAACCCTTACATAGAAACAAGAGGCTTTGACTGGATCCGCGCCTACCATGTCGGAGGCAGGTCGCTGCTGTGGGGGCGTCAGAGCTACAGGCTTAGTGAAGCCGATTTCGAAGCGAATGCAAAAGACGGGATTTCGATAGACTGGCCTGTCCGGTACAAGGAAATTGCCCCGTGGTATGATTATGTAGAGAAATTTGCAGGTATAAGCGGGTCAAAGGAAAACCTGTCTGTGCTGCCTGACGGACAATTCCTGCCTCCGATGGACATGACTTGCCTGGAAAAGGAAGTGAAGGCGTCTATAGAAAAGAAATTCCCAGGGCGTAAAATGATCATCGGGCGTACCGCCAACCTGAGCAAGGCTGCGGATGTGCATACTGACCTTGGGCGGGCTTCCTGCCAGTTCAGGAACATGTGCATGCGCGGATGTCCTTATGGGGCTTATTTTAGCACCCAGTCGGCCACTTTACCGGCGGCTGAGCGCACAGGCAACCTTACGCTGATACCGGATTCAATCGTTTCGGAGATAATTTTTGACGAAAAAGCGGGAAAAGCAACCGGTGTACGTGTAATTGACCAGAATACATTGGAAACGCGGGAATATTATGCCAAAATAATCTTTCTCAATGCCTCGGCTATCGCTTCTACTGTGATCATGCTTCAATCGAAATCTTCGCGTTTTCCGAACGGGCTCGGCAACGACAGTGACCAGCTTGGCCGGAATATCATGGATCACCACCTGGCTGCGGGAGCCAACGGAGTTTTCGAAGGGTTCGAAGATAAATACTACTTCGGGCGCCGGGCCAACGGAATCTATATTCCCAGGTATCGCAACTGGGGGAACGACAAAAGGGATTACCTGAGAGGCTTTGGCTATCAGGGTGGGGGACACAGGACAAACTGGTCGAGAGGTACCGGCGAAAAAGGCTTCGGCGCGGCTTTCAAAGACAGCCTGAGCCAGCCCGGACCCTGGCGGATGAACCTGGGCGGCTTCGGCGAGATGCTGCCTGACGAGAAAAACCGTATGACGCTTTCTGCCGATAAAAAAGACAAATGGGGGCTGCCGTTGGTAGTTTTCGATGCCGCTTACGGGGAGAATGAGCTGAAAATGAGGGAAGACATGACGAACGACGCAGCCGAAATGCTGGACGCGGCGGGTATCAAGGATATCCAGAAAGTCAACGACCTTTCTAAAAACCCGGGCATCGGTATACACGAAATGGGAACAGCGCGTATGGGACATGATGCTAAAACATCGGTACTGAATAAGCATAACCAGGTTTGGGGCTGCCCGAACGTATATGTGACAGACGGGGCTTTTATGACCTCTTCCTCCTGCGTGAATCCTTCCCTGACCTATATGGCTTTTACAGCAAGAGCCGCTCAGCATGCGGTTGATTCGCTGAAGAGAAACGAGCTGTAGTCTTTACAGAAATCATTTTTGTCTTATAAAAAAAGCCCTTCCTCATCCGGGAAGGGCTTTTAGTAATTTATTAACCTAAACTAATCGTATGAATTAGCATCTTTTGTGCCGGGGTTCAGTTTTGTCCTCCTGCGCGTTGCTGAAGATCGTCCGAGCCGGTGTTACGCTGACGCGTTTTTATGTTCTGGTTGCCGAACCGGTAGGAAAAGGCCAGCCTTACCTGCCGGCTTGGCCATTTGCTGTAAATATTCAGGTTGATATCTTCGAAATGTGTTTCGCCTTTAAAGCGGTTCCAGGCAAAGGGATCCTGTACATTGAGTTTGATATTGGCTTTCTTTTTCCAGATATTCTTTTGAACCCCGAAGCTGGGAGAACCCATGGTGCTGGTGCGGATCAGCCCGTAGATAGTCGGGCCGTTCAGCCATAGACCTGCTTCCAGCGACCACTCCCTGGGCAGCCTGATGGTGTTATTCCCGTAGAGGTTGTAAGAAAATACGCTTACGTCATAGGGAGCATTCCGGTAAAATGTCTTGTATTGATTGTAGGTACCGGTAGCGTTGAGCTGGAGGTTCCACCATTTTGTGACCGGAATGGGGGCTGAAATGATAAGACTCAGGTAGTTCTGGTGATCGAGGTTCTCGTGAGTAACGTAAGTGATATTTTTCTCCGGGACCAGCTGGGGGACCTCCGATGCGATCAGGTCGGTGATGCGGCTATAGGCCAGCGTAGTATTGAGAAAGCTCTTGAATACGTGTACTAACTGAAAGGAATGAGTGTACTGCGGCCTCAGGTTTGGATTTCCCCTTTGGAAAGTATACGGGTCAAGATAATATTCAAACGGGTTGAGCGATTGGTAATTAGGCCGGTCGAGGCGATAGCTGTAAGACAGGTTCAGGACATTGCTGCTATCCAGGTTGTGTGAGATAAAGGCGCTCGGGAAAAGATTGATATAGTTACGGTCATTTACCTGGTTGAGCGTAACGGAATTACCAATGCTGTGAGTATGCTCGGCCCTGAGTCCCAACTGGAATTTTGTCTTTTCGGAAAACTTGCCGCTATAGTTGACATAGGCGGCGTTGATATTTTCGCTGTACTTAAACCTGTTGGTACGATTAGGGTCAATCTGCCATATGTCGGCGAAGATCTCCATTCTCATGTCGTTGTCGGAAGCTACATAGCTCGATTTCAGTCCCGTTTCCAGCTTGCCTTTTCCAAGCGGCTGGGTATAGTCAAGCTTCACTACCCCTATATTGATCACAGCAGGCATATTGCTCCTGAGGATTTCGTCGGGGCGGGGTTCGCCTTCTCCGGGAAGTGAATACCGGGTATCCATAAAATTGTAACCTCTCTGGTTGTACCTGACGTAATCGACGTCGAAAGTCAGTTCTTTTCCTTTGTCGTTAAACTGGTGCTTCAGGTTAACATTGCCGGTCAGATTATTCGTTTTATTCGAGGATACGATTGAAGTATTGAAGCTTTGTTCCAACTGATGGCTGTGATCGAGTATATCCGAGGTTGTCGTCCTGAACGGGTTTTCCCATTTGTTGGCAAAGCCGGAGAACATGGCGCCTACGGTTGTTTTATCATTGACATAATAATCTACTCCCAGCTTGTAGCTATAGAAATAGGAGGTCCAGTCGCTTTTGGATACCGAATTGAAAGTCGTATTCTTTCCTTCGAATGGAATTACGCGGGTAATGTGCTGATTATTGAATCCTTTGCCATTGAAGCCGTTCAGGGTAGCGTTCCAGCTTAATTTTCCTTCTCTCTGGTTGAGCGCCAGCATACCGTTGGTGCGCGGCTTTTTCCGGTCGGCCATCCCAACCCCCAGGCTCACGTTACCGTTGGTCCCGTAATTCTTGTTTTTCTTGAATTTGATATTGATAATTCCCGAGTTACCTGCTGCGTCGTACTTTGCTGAAGGGTTCGTAATCAGCTCTATTTTTTCTATGTTGTCGCTTGGTGTGTTACGCAACAGGCTTACCAGCTCGGCTTCAGACAAGTACGTCTGTTTTCCATCAATCTGTACAATAACACCGTCTTTGCCGCGAAGCTTCAGCCGGTCGTTTTGCTGGTCAACCGTTACGCCGGGCGAACGTTCCAGGACCTCCAACGCGGTCGAACCGGCCGAAACCGAGCTGTTCTCTACATTGATAATGGTCCGGTCGACTTCCTGCTCGATAAACGGCTTCTGGGCCACGACCTTCACTTCTTCCAGCGACTTTACATCAGGCGAAAGGAGAAGTTCAGCAACTGCAATATTTCTGCCATCGTAGCTGAGTTGTTTGCTGTAAGCTTTTTTAAAACCTATCATGCTTGCCATCACGAGATAGCTTCCGGCCGGTACATTGTCGAAAATGTAATCGCCGGTTTCTGAGGCGGCCAACCCCCTTACCATTGAAGAATCGGCCCCTTTCAGGAGGAATACGTTGACAAAAGGTATTTCTTCCCGATTTGACTGGAGCACTTTTCCCCTGATGCCGCTTTCGGCGTTTTGCGCCCCGGCAACATTGCAGCACAGGAAAAGAATGGCCGCCGCAGTAACTGACTTTATAAAATTCATAGCTAATAGATTGAGATCTTCTTTTTGTCCGACCTGTGAAGCAAAATTATGGTACTTTGTAATGCATAGAACCTTTCTTTACATAAATGGTCGTCCAAAAGGATGAGCGGCACCGTGTCTTTTTAGCGGGATCGGGTAAACCAACTGAGTAAATGATAGAACGGAACAACTGAAAGTTGCATATGGAGTGGATTTTTTTTGATTGAATTCCTATATATTTGAACTTCCCGGCTTCACAAAAAATCAGAGGTGAAAATCCCTTTCAGACACAAAATCCCGGATCGAAATTGGAAAATACCTATATAGGGTCTGCGCTTCTGACCGACCTGTACCAACTGACAATGGCTTATGGCTACTGGAAAACCGGGAAAGCGGAAGAGCAGGCCGTCTTCAATCTTTATTTCAGGAAACACCCTTTCCAGGGAGGATTTACGGTTTCGTGCGGGCTCGGGAGCGTGGTCTGCTACCTGGATAGTTTCCGGTTCAGGCCGTCCGACCTGGAATACCTGGGCACATTGCGGGGAGCCGATCAATTGCCTTTATTTGAGAAAGGTTTTCTCGATTACCTGCGGGATCTGGAGTTTAACTGTGACGTGGATGCCGTTCCTGAAGGAACTCTGGTTTTTCCCGACGAGCCCCTGATCAGGGTGACAGGCCCTATTATCCAGTGCCAGCTCCTGGAAACGGCATTACTTAATATTGTGAACTTTCAATCGCTGATAGCTACCAAAGCGGCACGTATGCGACTGGTAGCGCCTGACGATAAACTCCTGGAATTCGGGCTTCGGCGTGCGCAGGGGCCTGACGGAGGAGTGACGGCCAGCCGCGCCGCTTATATAGGCGGATTTGACGCGACCTCCAACGTGTTTGCAGGCAGGGAATACGGCATACCCGTAAAAGGGACCCATGCACATAGCTGGGTGATGTCTTTCGATTCGGAGAAAGCTTCCTTCGAAGCCTATGCCGAGCATATGCCCAATAACGTGATCCTGCTGGTCGACACTTATGACACCCTGAACGGAGTCAGGAATGCGATAGAGGTCGGGAAAATGCTGGAAAAGAAGGGGCACCGGCTGTTGGGAATCCGTCTTGATTCCGGTGATCTGGCCTATCTGAGCATAGAAAGCAGGAAGCTTCTGGATGAGAACGGATTTAAGGATACATCGATAGTTGCCAGCAATGACCTGGACGAATATATTATCAAGAGCCTGAAAGAGCAGGGTGCCCGCATAGATACATGGGGAGTAGGGACAAAGCTGGTAACTGCCTTTGACCAACCTGCGCTCGGCGGAGTTTACAAGCTTGCCGCAATAAAGGGAGCCGACGGGCAGTGGAACTATAAGCTTAAACTTTCGGAGCAGTCAATAAAAACATCGACGCCGGGTATACTCCAGGTGCGCCGTTTTAAAAGAAATGGTGTTTTTGTAGCGGATATGATCTATAACGAGGAGTTTGAGCTGGAAGATACCGTCCGGATGATACATCCTTACGATTTTACAAAACAGAGATCGTTTGACGGGACTTTTACTTTTGAAGATCTCCTGGTACCCGTTTACCGGAAAGGGGCGTTGGTTTACAGGCTTCCTGGTATAGAAGACATCAAAGAGCTCACCCGGCTACAATTGAGCAGTGTTTATGAAGGGACGAGACGCTTTACCAACCCGCACATCTACCAGGTTGGGCTTGAAAAAAAGCTGTTTGAATTGAAAACAAGCCTGATTTTGGAAAGGAGGGGAACGTCTGAAAACAAAATATCCGTTTCTGATAGGTCAAAAACGGATATCTGATTTACTCAACGTTATGAAAAACTTCATAATTATGACGGCTAAGTAACAACGTCGTCACATCTTTTTAAAGAAAAATTTAATTTTTTTTAAAAAAGATTTTTCCACGTCATAAAACAGCCCCCATAAAAGGGTCTGTGAGGCTCTCCAGGCCGGTTTCTACTTTACCTGCAAACCTGAAAAAAAATGCAGGCGCATCAGGTACCGTCACGCTCAGATCGTACCACCCTCTACTTCTGGAAAGGGGGATTGTGACCTGGTTGATTTTTGAGCCTGAGACGCTTATGGTTTGCTCCGGGGTTCCGTAGCAGTTATCCCGCACCGTGATTTTCCCTGCTTTTGGTTCTGTATTCCTGAAACTGATGATAACTTCTTCTCGCGGCCGGCCGCTTTTTGCCAAAGTTTTGTAGGACAGGCTGATTTCAGGAAAATAGCTGCCGGTCCTGAACTCACGGAAAAAGCCGTTTGGGCCGTATACGGCAATATGAATTTCCCCGTTCTCAAACAGGTCCGGAGAAAACGAATCCGTAAGCTTATCCCCGGCCTTTACCGCATATGCTCTGACCTCGTATTCCTTTCCGTACAAATAAACGAGGAAGGGTGCTCCCGCAGATTTTTTGCCGAAGTGCTTGTTCCCGGCCTGCAGCGTAAGCTCAAAGGTCTTGTTGCCGAGGACTTTCCCGTCGGCATACAATTCATAAGGAAGGGCATTTGAAGAACGGGTGCCCTTTTCCTGTCCCGGCATTGCCCCTGTACCCGGCACTGCCTGGTTTACCCGACTGATTTCTTCTTCCGACAACGCGCGAAAGCCATTCGGCAGCTCTTTGAACTGTGATTTGTGGATACCCTCGACAAATGGCATCTTATCGACCGACTTCGGAAAATCTATTTTTTCGCCGTTATAAGGCCTGAATACGGAAGTCAGGTCACCGCATACCGTGCGACGCCATTGCGAAACATTTTCTTCCCTGAAGGGCTTACCGGTTTTATGGGTAAGGAATACTTCCAGGAACTGCACGATGGAAGTGTGATCGCATATCTCGGAGTTGACGTATCCGCCCCTGCTCCAGGGGGAGGCGATCACCAATGGTACCCTGAAGCCCAGGCCTATGGGGCCGTCCCTCGAAACACGCTCTGCGTTGGTACGTACGCGCTGCAGCTCATGCTTCATATTTACCATTTCGACAGATGTATCGATCCCTTCGCTTACTTTTCCGCTCCCGCCCGGCTTCGGCGGAAAAAACGGCGTTACATGATCGAAATATCCGTCATTTTCATCGTAGCAGAGTATAAATACGGTTTTTTTCCATACATCCGGGTTTTGAGTCAGAATGTCGAGCGTTTCGGAAATATACCAGGCGCCGTACCAGGGTGCCCCGGGATGATCGGAAAAGTTTTTGGGAGCCACGAGGTAAGAAACGGTAGGCAACTGACCGTTTTTTACATCCTGCCTGAACTGGTGGAAAATGTCTCCTTTTGGCAGGTACATAGTGCGGGAAACACCGTTATCGTCATATTTTACCTCCGCTACTTTATGGTAGTCGGGGTCTCCGGAGTTGTCACAAAATGCTTTTTTATGAAGATTCTGCTCCCTTTTACTGAGCTTCCCGAAATCTTCGCGCGGGTACCTTGCGGCAACTTCCCGGGCGATTTTCAGATCAGATTTGGCCCAGTTGAGCATTTTCTGAAGCTGGGTGGTATCCTCGTTCTTTTGTTTGGCCTCTGCCAGCTGCAATTCCAGTTGTTCGATCTTCCCGGGTAGCTCTTTCAGAGCTACCGGTAAATGATCCTGCAGCCCTTTCGAATACCAAACGTTGAATTGTTTCATCCATTCGAGCGGGTTGTTAGTAAAGTTAGCCAGCCATTCCTCTTCCGGGCCTTCAAAACCTACATCGACGCTCAGCTCATTCTGGTAGATTTTCCAGGAAATACCGGCGTCTTCGAGGCGATCAGGCAAAGTAGTCCACTGGGCTTCTTTCTGGTAGGTCACGTCGCCGTTATGCACATTTGCTTTCGATTCAAAGTTCTGCTTTTCGCGGATTGTACCCGACCAGAGATAAAGCCGGTTAGGCGTAGTACCGGTGAGAGAAGAGCAAAAATTCTGGTCGCAGATGGTAAAGGCGTCGGCAAAGGCATAATAAAAAGGAATGTCCTCCCGGTTGTAGTACCCCATGGTAAGGGGCATCTCCTGGTAATCTTTATTCCCGGATTTCTTATTTTCAAGCCATCCGTCCATTTTACCTTTATTGAGCGCGTCCACCTGGTTTTCCCATGAATGGGGCAGCGCCTGCATCCAGGTCGATTTGGTGTCGTGTATGTTCAGACGAAACGGGGTGTAGGTTTGGCCGGCGGCATTTTTCTGAAGCCATACCTTATTCCGGTCAGGCTGGATCATAGCCCTCGGATCGTTAAAACCCCGTACTCCCTGTAAGGTCCCATAGCTATGGTCGAATGAGCGGTTTTCCTGCATAAGTATCACGACATGCTCTGCATCGAGGAAAGTTGTGCCTTTTTCAGGATCGATAGCAAGCGCCTTCTGGATAGAGGGAGGTAGCATGCTCATCATGCCGGCGGCACCCGACAACATGGCGGCTTTCTTGATAAATTCTCTTCTTGAATCCATATTGGTAATCTGTGAGTAATGGAATATTAACAGGGGCTAATTTAGAACTTTGCTCCGGGGAACCTGCTATTTTTTAGGTTATTCTTGGATGAAGAAATTTGTCTTGGAAAGGGCGTGCGCCCCGACGGATTTACCACAGAGGCACAGAAGACACGGAGGTTTCACAGAGGTTTTTACCCTGTCATCTTTGTGTCCTCTGTGCCTTTGTGGTAAAACTACTTTTGTACCGCCTTGGCGAAATTATCCCTGAGCGTAGTAGTACGGTTGAAAATCAGGTATTCGGGTGCTGATTCCTTATCAGCATAGAAATATCCTAATCGCAGGAACTGGAAGTGCGCGTCGGAAGAGTCGGCAGCAAGCGCAGGTTCTGCATACCCGGTTATTGTTTTCAGCGATTCGGGATTGATATGATCTTTGAAGTCACCCTCACCTTCGCTGGGGTCCTCCACCAGGAAGAGGCGATCGTAAAGACGGACTTCAACCGGGACGGCGTGAACGGCAGAGACCCAATGAAGGGTAGCCTTGGCAGCAATGCCGGAGGTATCCTGCCCGCTTTTACTGTTTTCAATATAGCTGCATCTGATCTCCGTAACTTGTCCTTCGGCATCCTTTACAACCTCGTCGCATCGTATAATATACGCGCTCTTCAGCCGGACGTGCTGACCGGGTGAAAGGCGGTGGTATTTTTTCGGTGGATTTTCCATGAAGTCGTCCTTTTCTATAAAAATTTCACGGGTAAAAGGTACCTCACGTTCTCCTGAAGAAGGATCTTCAGGATTATTTTCGCTTCGGCAGGTTTCTGTTTCGCCTTCCGGGAAATTGGTTATAACAATTTTCAGGGGATCTAGCACTACCATCCGCCGCTGCGCTATTTTGTTAAGATGTTCACGCACACAGAACTCGAGCAGGCTGAGGTCGACACTGTTTTCTCTTTTTGAAACACCGATCCGTTCCACAAAATCACGGACTGACTCTGGTGTATACCCGCGTCTTCTCATACCGGCAATGGTAGGCATACGGGGGTCGTCCCAGCCCGAAACGTATTTTTCGTGGACCAATTGCATCAGTTTGCGCTTGCTGGTAACGGTGTTATTGACGTTCCTGCGTGCAAATTCATATTGATGGGAGGGGTATATTCCCAGTTTTTCAATCAGCCAGTCGTAAAGTTCGCGGTGCGGCACAAATTCCAGCGTACACAGCGAATGTGTTACCTTTTCGATGGAATCGCTCTGCCCGTGGGCAAAGTCGTACATGGGATATATCTTCCATTTATCGCCCGTGCGGTGGTGCCTGGCATGTTTGATGCGATAGAGTACCGGATCGCGCATGAGCATATTGGGGTGCGCCATGTCGATTTTGGCCCGGAGCGTCTTACTGCCGTCAGGAAACTCGCCGGCTTTCATTTTCTCAAACAGGGCAAGATTTTCTTCTCTGGTACGGCTGCGGTACGGGCTGTCGGTCCCGGGAGTGACGGGAGTCCCTTTCTGCCGGGCTATTTCATCGGAAGAGCTGTCGTCTACATAGGCGAGGCCTTTTTCGATGAGTATAACTGCGTAGTTATAAAGGGTATCGAAGTAATCGGAGGCATACAATTCATTTTCCCAGTCGAATCCCAGCCATCGCACGTCTTCTTTGATAGCCTCGACGTATTCGGTTTCTTCTGTAACCGGGTTTGTATCGTCGAACCTGAGATTGGTATAGCCTTTGTATCTTTCCGTTAACCCGAAATTAAGAACAATGCTGCTGGCGTGGCCAATGTGAAGGTAGCCGTTGGGTTCTGGCGGAAACCGCGTGATTATGCTGTCGTACTTTCCACTTGAAATGTCATTTTCTATGATTTCTTCAATGAAATTTAACGATTTTGTTTCTTTGGTTTCTTCCGTGGCCATAATTCTTCTGTATTAAAAGACGCGCAATTTAATCAGGTTTTGCGTATTGCGCTTGCTCCCCGCCGGATTAAAATCCGGCGTTACGATATGGACCGAGCCTACAGCTCTGTAAGGAAATGCTTTGCGGGGATTTCGATTGTTCAGGAAACAGGTTAGGTTGGTTGTACCCGGGACATATAATTACAGACGCATAGCGTCGGTCCATACCGCCCGTTGAATATTACGCGTCACAATGGACGCCATGACCGGCACCCGCGGCGGACCAGAATTTGCTCAGGCTGTTTTTTCGGTACAGATGATTTTTATTAATTGCACCCCTATCAGTAGTCGACCTTTCAAAAATGTTAACCAGACCATCTTATGAAACTATACATGATGCTGTTGGGATGTAAGCCTGCCGGAAGGCATACCGAGCAGCATGATATCTTTTTCTCTGTCGGGAATGAGCTGAAAGATTTCGTGCCTGCTATCCTGGAGTTCTGGCCGGAGGCTGACGCAAAAGTGCATATCGATGCCTATCGGACAGTTACAAAAGTGGAGGGATACCGGGTGGACGTGGTGCCACGTGGCGAAATCACAGTTCGTGATGATCTGAAATTATATTTCGTAAACCTCGGAGGATACAAGGAAAACGAGTTCGAGGAATATCATTACAAACGGATTGTAGTAGCGGATTCCCTGGCCGGTGCAATTGCACAGGCTAAAAAGACTGTATTTTGGGACAGTCACTTATCGTCGCATATTGATGATAAATACGCCCTCGATGTGGATGATATCTACGAAATCGAAGATTTGCTCCCCGCCAGCGTAAAAAATGAGATAGCAATCAGGATTTCCGGGGTGGAAGACGGCCAGCCTGAAGACGAGATCAGGAATGGATATTTTAAGCTTAGCAAGTTATAGCTTCCCGCTATCAGAGAATAACAGCGGGAAGCTTTTTCTGCTCTTTACAGCTTTCTACTTACGATAAACGTATTGTATTTTGCCGGCAGTCGTACTGTCGAGGCGAATGTCTGATAGAGGTGAAAGCAACTCATCGAGACCGTTGGTGGTTCTGAAAGTAAATGTTTCGGTGCCCAAACTGGAATCGTCATATTTTAATGTAAGGGTTGTTCCTTCGTACGACCAGGTCCCTGCAAAATCTTCAGCAAAACCAGTTGCTTTGACAACTTCGACGAAAGATTTATTGCTGTTATTCAAAACATGTATCTGGGACGTATAAAAATAATCACCCCAGGTAACCTCCGAGAAGGGATCTACTTTCAATCCGTTTATATTGGAATTGGCAAACCCGCTTAGTATGCCATAATCCAAACTCCATTTTCCAACCACTTCCGGGAGCGGAGCAGGTTCTTCATCTTTTTTACAGGAAGTAAGGGCCAGGGTGATGGCAAAAAAGGCCAGTAGATAAAGACGTTGTTTCATAAATGCCGTTTTTTATATTATATGCCAAAGTACGAAAAAAAATATCCGGTTGTTGCGCACAGGTACGTTTTTGCCAAACTTTATTTGATTACTACCAATTTGCCCTGCATGAGGGCATGGTGTCCCGGAAACGTACATACGTATTGATAAGTGCCTGGTTTTGACGGTGCTGTAAAGTATATAGTTTCCGAAGATTCAGGCTGCAGGAGGTTGGAATGAAAAAGAACCTCTTTCATTTCAGGAATGTAATGTTTTTCGCTTCCTTTAAGACCGAGCGCCAGGGCTGCTTCGCCAACAGCGTTTGCCGCTCCCGGCTGGGTGATCACAAAATTGTGCAGCATATCATCATTGTTGTTAAAGGTAAGCTGTACTTTACTTCCCGCTTTTACCCTGATTTCGGAGATATCGAACTGTAGCCCTCGCCGGGTACCGATCGTAACGATCCGGTCAGGGCCCTTGTTCCATCCCGAGGGCTGTACGGTAACCCGCTTCGCTGCAAGCACCGGCTCTGCCGGCGAAGCCATAGCAGTCTGGGTATGGGTGTGTGCGGGTTGCACAACTGCAAATGCCGTCAGGAGCGCAGGATCTGCGCTTCCAGTATCCGGTATCTCATTGAGCGTATAATAGCCCTCAGAGTGGAGTAGGGGCAATCCGGCGGCAGACAGGATGCCTTCCGCTTTTATTTCATGGATATAACCGGCTTTCATCCTTGCCCGGTCCATTACGATACGTACGCTGAGGCTGTCGTCCGACACTATTACGCCTTTTAATGGTACGGCTTCGTTGTTGATCACCGGGCTGCCGTATTCCTTGTGGTATTTGTATGTGAAGCTGCTTACTTCCCACGACTCTGCTTTTTTTGCACTTTCGGGGTCTAGAGGGAGAGTAAAGGTAATTTCGAACCCATCAGACTTTGCCCTGAGGTGTTTCATTTCAAAAGGCGTTTCGCCCGTCCATACCAGTCTTTGCAGGGCAAACGGAGCCGGTCCTTTCGCGGACCACCCCCTACTCGTCTGTCCTACGAACATTGAACCGTCAAGGCCCCATTCCATCCTGAGGACACCGGACGCAAAGCCCTTTCTGAACTGGAAACAGGCACCCTGCCATCTGCCGTTGACCTTTTCCAGGTCGGCCCTCATAATATTGCTATGCCCCTGGTCGCCCACAAAAAGCTGGCCTTTAAAAGGGCCGAATGCTCCTGCGGTAAGGTCTTCCTTCAGATCGGAAAGAGAAATACCCATAATCGTATGAGGGAACCAGACCGCCGGGAGCTTGAGTTCCGGGATGCCCCTGGCTACATTGTGCATCGGCTCACCCGAGTCGGGTATATCTTCCGGTTTGAGCCCGAGCGGTGAACCAGGCTGTCCGCTCCATCGCAGCCCCGCCGGGTTGCCTGCAAAATCGCCTTTTTCAAGATGGGTGAGGCGTCCGGAAGCTACCCAATCTCCCTGGTTTTCAGTGTAAAAGATGTCTCCCGAGAAATTGCCGAAACCGGCTGGAGATCTCAGCCCCGCAGCCCAGGGCGTAAGATTCCCTTTTTCGTCGAGCTTCAGCATCCAACCCCGCCATTTTGAAAGGCTGGCACCGCCTTTTCCTATCCAATCGACATTCAGGGTGATAATCATATCTCCGTTCGGTAACCTGACCGGGCCATATGAATACTGGTGATAATTACCGGATAACGGCCATTTGACAAAAGACTCGTACAAGTCTGCTTCGCCGTCGTTGTCCGTATCGGCAAGCCTGGTAACTTCACCTCTCTGGGTAGCCAGAAAATCATTACCGCGGTACAGAAGCCCCAGCGGCTCGTGCAATCCATGCGCAAATCTCCTGAATTCCGGTTTTCTGTTCCCTTTAGTATAAGGGTTTGAGATCATCCATATTTCCCCGCGCCGGGTGGAAGCCGCCAGGCGGCCGTCGGGTAAGGCTGCCAGTCCGCCAATTTCCAGCTCTATATTTTCCGGGACCGGTATCGTAATTATCCTGTAATAATCGTCTTCCGTTTTCGGGCGCGTCTGGGAGAATACATCTAAGATCGCACCGGGCGCGATGAATAAAAGGATAAGTATCTTTTTCATCTTTATTAAAGCTATTTGCTTCTTACCATATGATCGAATAACTGACAGGCTGAGCAAGCTGAAGCAAAAGCTCCGCCTTGCCTTTTGACTTGCGGAGAATCGGAGCAATGTTGCCGCCTGCTTTTATATAATACCTTCCGTCAACGATGTAAAGGCCTTTTTCCACGGGTACGATTTGTCTGCCTTCGGCCAGTAAAACATAATTGCCCGAAGAGGCGTTGCGTTCGGGTGTAATTGTTCTGTTTATACTTCTTTCGGTTGTGGTAATTGCGTCTTCGATTACCGAAGGGCCCAGCGTATAGCGGATGGCCGGGTAGCCGCGGGAGTCTATGCGGTAGCCCATGAAGCCGACCGATGCGGAATCGACCCAGGGGGCGTCGGCAGTGGGAAGCCTGGCAAAGCTGCTGCGACCGGAAATGATCTCGGTTTGTCCCAGGGGAGTAAGCAGTTGCGGCTCGCCCCGCTCGTACCACATTTCTGTAGTATTGGCAAACTCTCCACTCCATACCTGGAGTAATGCCGCCCGGTTCAGATCGATAGAAAAGCTTCTTTGCAAAGGAGTTCCTACCGAAAGACAGTGGGTGCGTTTATGAGTTTCGCCGGGGAAACGAATAAACGATCTTATCATTTCCGGTTGCTGCGTACCGGGCCTGGCAGACAGGAAAGGCTTGACGGGCGGTTCGGGCAACGACGAAAGAGCATGAAGATCGTAATCCCGTACGCCGGTCTTTCCCACTCTCAGGCCGAGAGCGGCCCGTTCCCAGGGAAGCTTTGAATACCACAACCTGATCCTGTGCGTGCCGGCTTCTATCCTTACATTAGTTTGATGCGCTTCCTGCGAGGTGCTGTGATCGGTGTCAAGCACTACATTGCCGTCGATGCTCAGTTGGCAATATGCCCCCGTATAAAAGGTGGTGAAATTGTAATCGCCGATTTCTTTTACGATCAGATCGCCTTCGTAGACCAGGTTATAGTTCTTCCTGTCTTCTGCGACCTCGAATGTCAGCTCCGGAGACGGTCCTGACAGGGCCAGCTTGTCGGTAGTACGGCTATCCCAGTCATCATTATATATCTTATAGGTAAGGCCAGACAACAGTACCGGACGCCGGTTTTCAAATTTTTGAAAGCCAATTGCGTAGAAGACGGCAGTCCCTTTGTCTATACGGATACTGATAGCAGGGGAGGAAGGGCGGTTATCTGTATACTGTCCCTGCTGCACGATGACACCGTTGATCCTGACTTCGTTTATACGGGCTTTGTCACCGAGGCCGGGAATGTCACTTTCATAGTCTATTTCCAGTGTCTGCGACAGGCCCGCTGTTTTTCCCGCATCCTGCGAAGGGGGCAACCCGGTAAAGCCGCTTACTTTTTCATCGTCAGTTCTCCGGCCCTCACTGATCACTACAAAGCCTCCGCCCGGCAGGGAAATGGTTGCCGATGCACCGGGACTAAGCGAATATGCCAGATATAGCTTAAAATTCCTGCCGCTCAATGATGGAACGATAACGTCGCCCGGTTTTCCTACGAGTATCCTGCTACCGGGGATGATTTTGAGCAGGTTGAGTTTTTCGGGATGAATAGCGACGCTATCGGCGAAGGTCCAGTTGGCCGGGATCTTTCCGAAAGAAGCTCTTTTTTCGAGAGGAAGCCATTCATAGTCGCGTACCCGGGTCTGGGCTTTGCACAGGGAAGCCAGGCCACCTTGTAAAACCAGCATGAACAATCCGGCGTTGAAATAATATAAAAAGCGTAGCATAGGCGCCTTGGTTTTCAGCAAAAAGCTTATGACAGTTTTCCACGTTTAAATTGTAAAAATTACGGTTGTGTTTTTCTTATCCAAATCGTGCTGCTTTTGTGTCCTTTTTTTTTTACCGCTGCAACCATTTGGCTCTATAAAATCTCACTATAGTAATTGGCCTTTTTTTATTCCCAAAAAAATGATAAGAAAATATCCGATCGCTTATATATGTAAGTATTGTGAGATTTCTAAATTAGCGGGAAACCTATAGAATGACCTTATATAATTGATTTACAGTATATTAAATGTTTTTTCGACCGTTTATAAAAATTTGTATTTTTTTGCGGCACTAAAATTGTAATCTTTGCGTTAACAAATTAATTCTGCCGTAGCTCGATACGCTATTTATACCGGTTTTTAATTTATCTATTCTCATGAAAAATAAAATCATCGACATTTTCAAAAACTTCGGGATAGAATCATCTGCATTAACTGACGACGCTCATTTTGTCAGGGACTTAGGGTTGGATAGCCTGGATCTTGTTGATCTGATGATGCAGTTGGAGCAGGTTTTCGGGATTGCCATTCCGGATGAGGACTACGCCAGGATCACTAATCTAAAAAGTCTGGTAGCATACCTGGAGGAACACCAGAGTGTAGCTGCATAATAAAGAGAGCCTTTACGAGCAAGATACCCGGATCGTGGATATCATATTGCCTGTGAACGGGGGCGGCTACCCGTGTTCCGGATCAGACAATGGTGTAAACTGAATTTCTCCTGCCCGGCGGGAGAAAACCTTCATTTACATGGGTTCAGACAGATTGCTTCGGCGCTCATAGTTCGACAACCGGATCCCAAAACAAAGTTTTAAAGTTTTGGACTTTGTTGTCTTTGACTGCAATTCCTTCTGCTTCAAGTCTTTTGTGCATAGGGTTTGCCGGCGGGAAAGCAGGCGCCCCACTGAGAATACCTGCTGAATTTACGACCCGGTGTGCAGGTACATTTTTTGCCTCGCTGAGGCTGTTCATAGCCCAGCCTACCATACGCGCACTTCTTATTCCCAGGTAGCGCGCAATAGCGCCATAGGAGGTGACCCTGCCTTCTGGAATAAGGCATACCACTTCATAAATATCTTCAAAAACGTTATTTGCGGCCATTTCTTTCGAGCAACTCTTCGGCTTCCTGCACCAGTTGTTCATACCAGCCGGCTCCGTAGGCCCTGATGAGCGGCTCCTTCAAAAATTTGTAAAGCGGCACACCGAGGTGTTCGCCGAGGCTGCATGCGTCCTTACAGATACTCCACCTGTCGTAATTGAGGGCGTGGTACTGTTCATACCGGGTGACGCGTATCGGGTAAAGGTGACAGGAGATAGGTTTTTTATAACTGATCTTCCCGTCGAGATAAGCCTGTTCTATGCCGCATTTAAGGGTTTTGTCGCTGTCATAAAATGCGTAGGCACACTCTCTGTCTTCAATGATAGGTGTGACGTAATCGCCTTCGAAGTCTGTCGTATAAACTCCCTGCCGGGCTATGGCTGCTTTCCCCTCTTCAGTCAGGTAAGGCTCGACCGCCTCGTATATATCGGCCAGGACAGGCAGCTCATCGTCCTCGAGAGGTGCTCCTGAGTCGCCTTCTACACAGCAGGCGCCTTTGCATTTCTCAAGATTACAGACAAAAAACTGGTCGGCAATGTCGTCGCTTATGCAGGTGTTATCAATCAGGATCATTGGAGGTTACCGTCTGGGGATTTTGATTTTCTGACCTACCTTGAGACCGCTTCCCTTCATTCCGTTCAGCTTCGACAGCTCCTGTACACTTGTTCCGTATTTCTGTGAAATGCTGAAAAGTGTCTCTCCCTTTTTCACAGTATGAACAGTGCTCTGAGGAGCAGCAGGCTTAGGCGCTGCTGCTTTGGGAGCAGCTACCGTTGCGGTGGAGGAGGAAGACGTAACCGGCGCAGCAGAAGCCGCTTCTTCTTCTCCGCCGTTGCTCACCGCAAGTTTTTTACCTACGTGAAGGTTATCGGAAATTTTCAGATTATTCATCTCCAGCAGCTCGGTTATGCTGATGTTGTGCCGCCTGGAAATGCTGTAATAGGTGTCGCCCTTCACTACAGTGTAATAGCGGGACGCACCGCCGGAAGCAACAGGCTCTTTAAAAGATGTCGGAGCCGGTTCGGTCTCCCTTTTCACTTCTGCTACTACAGTTTCCTTTTCTTCGACAGGTGGTTTTTTAGCCCCGGCTGATGGTGTCGGGCTGTAAACAGGTTTTACATCCTCACTGGCTGTCGACGGGCGGTTTCCTGCTCGCCGGGACACATAAGGTTTGGGACGTTCGTCGTCGGTAACGATGACGATACGGCTATTGGGCCTGGTTACTACGGTTTCTTCCGGTTCCTTTTCCGCTGCTTTTGGAGGCGCCTCGGTGGTAGTCACCGCACTGGTCGCAGCCTGGCGGGTATTAGCGGCGGGCTCGTTCACCGGTGTTTTGACCGTTTCCTTTGTATCGGCCATTTTGGGTGTATATCTTCTTCTTTCCGAAGCTTCTTTAGGTATGACATTTTCAGGCTTTGATACCTGCTTATCTTCAGTTTTTACTTCAGCAGCACGGCCGGGATCCGAAGTCGTACCCACTGCCTCACGGGGTGCCGCTTCGGCGATAGTCTCCTGCACTGCCGGAGTTTCGGCAGGTACCTGGTTTTCGCGGCCTTTGGGAACTTCATTTATTTTTACCTTAACGTTTGCAGGCCTTTTCTTGGTCAGCCACAGCTCCCGGCCTGCTTCCAGGTAATATCCCTTCGAAAGGATCCTGTTGTATTTCAGAAGCTCTTTCATACGGATACCATACATATGTGAGATAGAATGAAGCGTTTCTCCGGGCCTGGCAGTATGGAATTCGACCGCTGCTTTCTTGCGTTTCGGTCCCATGTAGTACACTTCTCCGGGGACGATCTGCATATTGACGTCCAGGTCGTTGTATTTCCGGAATTTGGCAGGAGACAGACCTCCTGCTTTTGCAAGCGAATTCGGATAGTCGCCTGCACGTGCCAGGATCCCTTTCACACCATTGATTTCATACAGCACATGTGAATTGTAGCCTGAAGGCTGATTGGCCAGTTTTTTCAAAACCGGGAAGCCATTATCTTCGTATTCATACTTGCTGGCAAGGCTGTTGTCGCTTTGTACAATCGCCAGGCTTTCCTTTACATTGCCGACTTTGTTGCTCGCCACCGGAACGGTTACATAGTATGATTTGTCAGTGGGGATTTTATTCCCCTTAAGCCATATGTTGTAATTTTTGAGGTCGGAAGAACTGACCTTCAGCTCGGAGGAAATCTCCTCGAAGCTTCGTCCTTTGCCTGCATTAGCTTCGATCAGGGTAACAGGATTTTTACTCTGGTAGCGCTCCAGGCCTGCCTCGAAAGCTACTTTATATGCGAAGAACCTCAATACATAGCGATCGGTTTTCCCGGTGATATTGATGTCATAGGCGTTGGCCCAGTTGGCAGGGATTTTTTCCATGGCCCCGTTTACCCCCTGGTAATAGGAATACAGGGAAGATACCCAGTTATTAAACTGGCCGTTGCTGCGCTTCAGGTATTTGGCAGCGGCTCTTGTAGATGAGGAAATATTTTTACGCTCGTCGACGTGCTTGTCCACCCTGAGCCCCAGTTCTTTTGCGGTTTCTTCTTTGAACTGCCAGAAACCGACCGCGTTTGAGGAAGAAACTGCTTCCGGGATCAGCGAGCTTTCCTGCGCTGCAAGGTATTTGAAGTCCATGGGGATTTCCTCGTCTATGAAGATTGATTCAATGATGGGGAAATACAATAAAGCACGCTCCAGTTTTTCTTCCCAGTACTTCTGGTTGATCATCAGCACCTTGATATCGGAAGCCATAATGCTTCGCGCGCTCTGATCGAATCTGACGTTGATCCCTCCGAAGGGAAGCTGGGTAGGTACTTCGGGATATTGCTGTCCGTAGACCTGTTCACGAACCCCCAGCCCTAAAAGCAAAAAAAGAAGAATTACTTTTGTCAGCGTATTTTTCATTACATCTGGTTGTTGTTAAATGTTTTACCGAAGTAACCGGGTTATTTTTTCTGCATGACCATCAGGCCGTCACGAACCGGGAGGAGCAGGTTAAAAACCCTGGGATCGAGATGAACTTTTTCATTGAACGCTAAAATAGCCCTGGTATTTTTATCTGTACCTCTTTCTTCCGGCGAGCCTGTTACCTTGCCACTCCATAAAACATTATCTGCAATAATCAGGCCACCGCTTCGAATTTTATCTATTACGAGATCAAAATATAGCGAATAGCTGGCTTTGTCGGCATCTATGAATACAAGATCGAAGGGTCCGTCAAGATTCGGAATGACTTTAGCAGCCTCGCCGATGATCATCTGGATCAGCTCACCCTTCCCGGAGCGCCTGAAATAATCCAGGGCTCTCGCTTCCAGCTCTTCGTTTGCCTCTATCGTGGTGAGGATACCGCCGGGGACAAGTCCTTCAGCAAGACAAAGGGCCGAATACCCGGTATAGGTGCCTATTTCCAGGATACGGCGCGGAGCGGTGAGCCTTGATAAAAGGGCGAGCAAACGGCCCTGGAGCTGCCCGGAAAGCATCCTGGGACTCAGTACCTGCGCATGTGTTTCGCGGTTGATCGTCTGAAGCAGCCCGCTCTCAGCATCTGTATGTGCTTCTGCGTAAATTTCTATGTCCCTGGAAATCATAGTAAAGATGCGATAATGCGCCCTGTGAGGCGTATTATTCGATAAGTTTGAGCAGGTATTGCCCGTAGCCGCTTTTGAGAAGAGGCTGTGCAATTTCCCGCAGATGCGCGGCATCGATAAACCCTCTTCGATAGGCAACTTCTTCTATACAGCCGATTTTAAGGCCCTGTCTTTCCTCGATTACCTGTACGAACTGTCCGGCCTGCATGAGAGATTGAAAGGTACCCGTATCGAGCCAGGCGGTCCCCCTGTCGAGCACACCTACTTTCAGTCTGCCCTGCTGAAGATAATATTTGTTCACATCGGTGATTTCCAGCTCGCCGCGTGGTGAAGGCCTGGTGTTTTTAGCTATATCGACCACTCCGTTATCGTAGAAATACAGCCCGGGTACTGCGTAGTTAGACCGGGGCTTTTCCGGCTTCTCTTCTATGGAGAGAACATTATTCTCATTGTCAAATTCAACTACTCCGTACCTTTCGGGATCATTGACCTGGTATGCATAAATAACCCCTCCGTCGGGATCATTATTGGCCTGAAGCAGTTTGGACAGGCCTGATCCGTAGAATATATTGTCGCCCAGGATAAGGGCTACCTTATCCGATCCGATAAATTCCTCCCCGATTATAAAAGCCTGGGCAAGTCCATCGGGAGAAGGTTGTTCCGCATAGCTGAATTTGCATCCCAGGCGGCTTCCGTCGCCCAGCAGCTTATGAAAATGCGGCAAATCGTGTGGAGTGGAAATAATAAGGATCTCACGGATCCCGGCAAGCATCAGGATTGACAGCGGATAATAGATCATCGGCTTGTCATAAACGGGCATCAATTGCTTGCTGACGGCGAGCGTCAGCGGATGTAACCTGGTCCCGGATCCGCCTGCTAATATTATTCCTTTCATGTGTATAAAATTTGATAAATGTCTGGTTGTCGTAAAGACGCAAGGCCTTGCGTCTCTACAATCGTTTCCCGTACATCTGTTCGTAATATGACTGGTAATTTCCGCTGGTTACCCCCTCCAGCCACTGCTGGTTGGAAAGGTACCAGTCTACGGTTTTTGCAAGGCCTTCTTCAAATTTTACGGAAGGGGCCCATCCGAGCTTGCTGCGGAGCTTGGTTGCATCAATGGCATACCTGATATCGTGCCCGGCCCTGTCGGTCACATAGGTGATCAGTTGCGCTGACGTTCCTTCAGGCCTGCCGAGCTTTTCATCCATTAATAGACAGAGCAGTTTAACCAGGTCGATGTTCTTCCACTCGTTTTCTCCTCCTATATTATAGGTTTCGCCGTTTTCTCCTTTATGAAAGATAATATCGATGGCTCTCGCATGATCGATCACATACAACCAGTCGCGGACATTTTCACCTTTTCCGTAGACGGGAAGAGGCTTATCATTCAGGATGTTATTGATCATCAAAGGAATGAGCTTCTCCGGGAAGTGGTTGGGGCCGTAGTTGTTGGAACAATTCGAAATGACTACCGGCAGCCCGAATGTATTATGATAAGCTCTCACGAAATGATCGGAGGCCGCCTTTGATGCGGAATAGGGAGACCTGGGATCGTAAGCGGTATCCTCCCGGAAGAAATCTTCCGGATCGTGCAGCTCTCCATATACCTCGTCGGTAGACACGTGGTAGAACCGGCGCTCTCCAGGGGTGTTTTTCCAGCTTTTCAGTGCGGCATTAAGAAGGTTGACAGTGCCGTTTACATTGGTATTGACAAAAGCCATTGGATCGGAAATAGACCTGTCTACATGCGATTCGGCTGCCAGGTGAATGACGCCGTCATACAGGTTATTGCCGAATAGTCCGTCGATGAACTGCCCGTCGGTTATATCGCCTTTTATAAATTGATAATTAGGTGCATTTTCGATGTCGGAAAGATTTGCAAGATTTCCGGCGTAAGTAAGCGCATCGAGATTATGTACCTGGTAGTCGGGGTATTTGGTGACAAACAGCCGGACTACGTGCGAACCGATAAATCCGGCTCCGCCGGTTATAAGAATTTTCTTTGACATGGATGAATGATTACGATACAGGCGTTTCAGACATTAATTTCTGCTGCCAGCGCCATGCATCCGAAAGGGATTCGGCAAGGCTTTTTTCCGCTGTCCAGTTCAACTCAGAATTTACTTTGTCGGACTGCGCGTAAATCTTGATAACATCTCCCGGCCTCCTCGGCTCGAACGAATAGTTAAGCTTGAGATTGTTTACCTGCTCAAAGGTTTTGATAACCTCCAGAACCGTGTGCCCCTGGCCCGTTCCGACATTAAAGACGTCGTAATAGGGGGTCTCGTCGGTTTTGCCGATTTTTTCCAGGGCCTTGACATGCGCTTTGGCCAGGTCGGTAACATGTATAAAATCGCGGATACAGGTGCCGTCCGGGGTGTCGTAGTCGTTTCCGAAAACAGACAGTTTCTCACGGATCCCTGCGGCCACCTGGGTAATATAGGGTACCAGGTTGCCGGGCACTCCGATCGGCAGTTCTCCTATTTCGGCAGAAGGATGGGCTCCGATAGGATTGAAGTACCTGAGAGAAATGGCTTTAACCGGGGCTTTCGAAAGAACAAAATCCCTGATGATGTCCTCGCCGATGCTTTTTGTATTACCGTATGGCGAAGTAGCAGGCTTGCGCGGCGTATTTTCAGTGACCGGCAGGCTGTCAGGCTCCCCATACACGGTACAGGAGGAAGAAAATACAAAATTGCTTACCTTGTGTTTCCTGCACAGCTCCAGGAGATTGAGCAGCGTACCCAGGTTGTTCTGATAGTACATGAGCGGCTGGTCTACCGACTCTCCTACGGCCTTGTAAGCTGCAAAATGAATAACGCCGTCGAACTGCTCTTTTTCAAAAACAGCATCCATAGCGTTGAAGTCATTGCAATCCGTCTGGTACAGGGGAAACTTTTTTCCGGTGATTTTTTCCAGCCCATCCATTACACCGGGTTTGGAATTGTAGAAGTTGTCCAGTACAACAGGCTGATAACCGGCATCGTGCAGCTCAACGACTGTGTGAGAACCGATAAAACCGGCTCCTCCGGTCACTAGAATTTTCATTCAATAAGATTTTGATACTACCAAACATTTTTTAGATTGCGGGCAAAAGTAAATAATTTGATAGCCATATAAAAATAGTTTCATAGCTGATTTCTGATAGCTCTCAGCTATAAAGTGTTTCAACAAAATGATACGGGAAGATGACGGAAAAAGAGATAAAGGCACTGGTGTCACTTCTTGACGACGACGACGAGGAAGTGACAATGCATGTAGAGGGGAAGATCCGCTCGCTGGGCAGCGAGGCGATCAGGTTTCTCGAAGTGCAGTGGGAGGAGAGCTTCGACCCCGTCATTCAGAAGCGGCTGGAAGATCTGATCCATGATCTCCAGATTGACGGTATGGTGGAGCGCCTCCAGGCGTGGATCGACGGCGGAGCGCTGAATCTGCTGGAAGGAATGTGGATACTGAACACCTATCTCTATCCCGACTTATCCTATGAGAAGCTCGTAGCCGAGATAGAGCAGTTGTATTACAGGATATGGCTGGAATACAGGGAACAAATGAGCCCCACAGAGAAAGTAAAGCTCATGAACAACCTGTTTTACAACACGATGGGATTTGGCCCGAATACCAAAAATTTTCATTCGCCGGCGAATTCCATGATCAGCGTGGTACTGGAAAGCAAGAGAGGGAACCCGATCACGCTTTGCGTTATCTACATGATCATTGCGCAGAAACTGGGCATGCCCGTGTATGGTGTGAATCTGCCCAATCTTTTTGTGCTGACTTTCACGCAGGGGAATGTCCAGTTCTATATCAATGTATTCAACCGCGGGATTATTTTCTCCAAAACCGATATCGAGCACTACATCACGCAGCTCAAGCTTAAGCAGAACAAAACTTTCTACGAGCCTTGCTCCAACCAGGATATCGTTCAGCGGGTTTTGAGGAACCTGATCCTTTCCTACGAAAAATCGGGAGATAATGACCGGAGCCAGGAACTGGAGCGTGTCCTGGAGGCAATTAGTCCGAAGGATAACGACGAAGTTTAGTCAGTGGGCAGCCCGAGGGCTATTGCCAGGTAGTATCCGTACAGCCTATGGATCTGTATACTGGCTTTTCCTGAAAAAGCGGGAGCGGCTATCCCGGCCTGCCACCCGGCAGGCCCCTCTCCGGGCGTTACCCTTATGTGCTCTTTGAAGCTGATCTTTCCGCCTACGAGCTTAAACACAGCTTCTTTGGCACACCAGTACCGGCACAGGAGATCGATGTCAGTACCGGCATTCTTCATTTCTTCTTCCTTCAGGAATTTGGAGGCTATGCCCGCCAGTTGGGGGCGGGGCTGCTCAAGATCAATACCGATAGGGGAATGATAATGAAGTGCTGCGGCTACGAGGTGCTCCGCGTGAGACAGGGAGATATAGGCGGCTGATCCGAGGAGAAAGGGCTTTCCCTCGGGGCTTTTCCAGATCCCCTGGAACGGTATGCCGGCCTCCCGGCAGAGGGCGGCGAACAGGCAGCGACCGGCCAGCCACTCCCGTTTTTTCTGCGGGTGTCGGATTTCAGAGTATTCGGAAAAATCCAGCCATTCCGGGAGGGTTTTCTCTAATTCGTCTACTGATTCTTCCAGCCTCCAGATTAGTATATGACCTTCGGAAACGTTAATTTTGTCTGTAAGCAAAGGCATGCGCCGGGTATTCTAGATCGAGGTTTGTCCCGTAAAATAAGCAGGAATTAAGCATAATACCATGCCTTCATAGCGTTTGAGCTGCAATGATTAAAGTTTCTAAGCTGGATACTTTTGCCGGGCACAGGGATGCCGTCTACACGCTGGTACCGTCCGGGGATCCTGAACGTTTCTTTTCTGCCGGGGCCGACGGGCTGGTTGTGGAATGGGACCTCGGCAAGCCGGACCTCGGCAACCTGGTAGCCAGGATAGGGGGTTCTGTTTATGCTATGGCGCTTGACAAAAGCAGCGGGAACCTCTGGATCGGACAGAATTATGAAGGTGTTCAGCTCATTCGTCCCGACCAGAAGCAGCAAACCGGTTCGATGAAAGTAACCGGAGCGGCTATTTTCGATATCCGTATTTTCGAAGAAAAGGTCTACCTGGCATTCGGCGACGGCGTTATCGGTGTTATGGAGGTCGGGGATATGGCTGTCAGGAAACATGTGAAGCTTTCAGACAAAAGCGTGAGGTCGATCGATATAAGCCGGGACGGAAAGCACCTCGCAGCAGGCCTGAGTGATGCCAGCGTCCGCATTCTCGACAGGGAAACGATGACACCCCTGTACAGCTTCGCAGATCATACCAATTCGGTATTTACGGTAGCTTATTCGCCGGACGGTCATTTCCTGCTTTCTGCCGGCAGGGACGCCCGTTTTAAGGTATGGGATATCCGCAATAACTACACGATGGCAGAAGATGTGGCGGGGCATATGTATGCTATCAACCACATAGCTTTCAGCCCGGAAGGAGATATGTTCGCTACCTGCAGCATGGACAAGTCGATCAAGCTGTGGGACTCTTCAAGCTTCCGCCTTCTGAAGGTGATAGACCGCTCAAGGCATGCGGGTCATGGCACTTCGGTAAATAAACTATTGTGGTCGTCGCATCAGAACCTTTTGATTTCTGCAAGCGACGACCGGATGATTTCAGTGTGGGACATTAAAGAAGAATAAACCGTTCCCGGGGTTATGCCCACAGGGAGTCGGGATAGGCCCCTTTTGCGTGCAACTGGTTCAGCTGTTCCTGAACTACAGGCTTATCTTCCGGGTAGGTCACGCCAAACCAATCGGAAGTGCTTTTGAATACTTTGCAGGTACTTTCGCCGGAATTCAGCAGGTGCGACACAACGATCGGAATGTAGAATTCTGCTTTGGGATTATGCAGGTTGTTTTGCGCGTATGCTTCGAAAAGCTCGAGTGTTTTGGGGAAGACGCCCGGCTTGAAGCCCCAGAAATTCATGGAAACCGGTGTATCTGCGGCCAACTCGGTCATTTCTCCGTTTTCCTCGAAAAAGATAGCGTTGTCTTTCTCAAAGATTTTGGTCCGTTCTATAACGGAGACAAGATGCCCCGACCCGTCCTGCGTACACACACCGCGCGAGACTGTGCCGTTTTCGGATAGCGTTCTCTTCAGCTCATATCCTACCATAGCGTGCTTTGAAGGGTCCTGATCTTCACTCAGGAAACGGCTCATCGTCCTGAAAGCTTCTTCTCCATAGAAATCGTCGGCGTTGATGATGGCAAACGGGGTAGATGTCTTTTCCCATGCACAGAGCATTGCATGCCCGGTTCCCCAGGGTTTGCTTCTTTCTATGGTTCCGAGGCTTTTCGGGACATAAGTTTCATAGCCCTGTATGGCAAAATCAAAATCGATCCTGCCTTCAAGCCTTGGGATAAAAACTTCTTTGACGTCTTCGAGTATTTCTTCCCGTACTATAAATACAACCTTGCCAAAACCGGCCCTGATCGCGTCAAATAAAGAATAATCAATAATAGTCTCTCCGCTGGGACCAAATTTATCGAGTTGTTTTACACCTCCGTAACGGCTTCCTATCCCTGCAGCGAGTATTAATAACGTTGGTTTCACCTGGTTCATATTTTTTTTACTTTTTTTCGAATGACGTGGTTAAACTGAGTGCAAAGCAACTGAAAAAAATGGATAGCCGGGTTTTCCTATGTTTAATTTTTGTAATCTTGACAAAGCCGGGGCGGCATAAGATGGTACAGGCATCGCTCCCCGCTCCGCTCCCTGCCCCATTGGGGCTTCCCGTCTATAGTATTAAAATCAGCGACAGATAATTCCTTTTTGTCGCCTTTATAAACTAATTTTACGAATTAAATTTATTAGCGGGCCTTGAATGAGATAAGGGTTCTTTTACGGAAGGAAATTCAGCTTGAATGGCGTCAGAGATATGCGCTTAACGGCATGGTGCTCTATATAGTAAGTACCGTGTTTATCTGTTATTTGCATTTTAATCTGAACCAGAACCTCCTCAATCCTATCGTTTGGAATACTCTTTTCTGGGTGATCCTGATGTTTACTGCAGTAAATGCTATCGGGAAGAGCTTCTCGCAGGACAGCGAAGGAAGGATCCTGTATTATTATACGCTGGCAAGCCCGGTTTCCATAATTGCGTCGAAGATCATCTACAATTGCCTGCTGATGATCCTGCTCACCCTGACCGGCTTTGCAATATACCAGATGGCGATGGGCAACCCTGTAGAAGACCAGATGATGTACCTGCTCGCCCTGGTGCTGGGAAGTGTCGGATTCGCTTCCGTGCTCACCATGATCTCAGCGATCGCCTCCAAAGCCGGGAATAACGGTATGCTCATGGCGGTACTGAGCTTCCCTATGGTGGTACCGCTGCTGCTGATGGCCGTGAAGTTTTCGAAAAATGCGATGGACGGCCTTGATCCCTCCGTCAGCTATGACGAAATAGCGATTTTACTGGCTATCGATGCCCTCGTAGTCGCCCTGTCCGTGATCCTGTTTCCCTATTTATGGAAATCTTAAATTTATCTTCTCCCGAATTATGAAGTTAGCCTGGTGGAAAATCTTAACAATATTTATCCTGACTTATGTCCTGGCTATGGGGCTTGCCGGGGAAGTGCCGCGTCAGGCAATCTTAAATGAGACGGTCAGGAACCTGTATTTTCACGTCACCATGTGGTTTTCGATGGTAGCATTCCTGTTTGCGTCGTTGGTACATTCGATTTCCTATCTCAGATCAGGTAAGATCGAAAGCGATGACAAAGCAGTTGAATATGTAAATACGGGGATCCTGTTCGGGCTGATCGGCTTTGTTACCGGCGCTTTATGGGGGAAATTTACCTGGGGATCGGCGCTGCCGAAAGACCCGAAGATCCTGAGCGCTGCTATCGCCATGCTTGCCTATTTCGCCTATGCAATCCTGAGAGGGGCTTTTGAAGACGATCAGAAGCGGGCGAGGATCAGCAGCGTGTATAATATTTTTGCGTTTGTCATTTTCAACGTCCTGATATTCGTACTGCCGAGAATGACCGATACACTGCACCCCGGGCAGGGTGGAAACCCCGGCTTTAATATTTATGACAACGATAATGTGATGAAACCGGTATTCTATCCTGCCATTATCGGGTGGATGTTGCTGGGGTTCTGGATCACTACTCTCAGAATAAGGCTGCGCAGGGTAGAAAGAAAACTGATTGAAAGCTGATAATAACCAATATTTTAAAATTCATATAACAATTCCAAATAGGAGCAATGAAGAGTTTTCTGAAACAAATACCAGTTGTTTTAATGTTGGTATTACTGACGGCATTGCAGGTTTTTGCCCAGAGCAACGGAATAGAAATGGCCGACAAGCTTCGTGAAGATGGAAAGATCTGGGTAGTGGTAGGAGTGATCCTCCTGATTTTTACCGGGGTTATCATTTACCTGATCCGCATCGACCGGAAAATAACCAAGCTGGAAAAACAGGTCAAGCTATGAAAAAGATACATATTTTAGGACTGGTAGTTATCGCGATAGCGGTAGGGATCATCATTTCAACCGCGGGTGACGCAAGCACCTATGTGACCTTCGGAGAAGCGGAAGCCATGGCAGCCAAAGGCAACAATTCCAGCATTCATGTGGTCGGAAAGCTTACAAAAAACGAAGAAGGGGAGATTACCAATATGATTTACCGGCCGGAGGTAGATCCGAACCATTTCGAGTTTTCGCTGGTGGATAACGCCGGGGCGGAAAAAAAGGTGGTATACCCGGCTCCCAAACCGCAGGATTTTGATAAATCCGAACAGGTCGTGGTGATAGGCAAGATGGAGGAAGGATACTTTTTCGCTGAGAAAATCCTGCTGAAATGTCCCTCCAAGTACGAAAACGACAAGCTGGAAATTAAGGAATACAGCTCAAAACCTGAGGCTTGATCAGGTTTTCCATCAAAGTGAAAGTCAGTACCCTCAGACAGGGCCAAATAGTGTTAAGTTTCTTCCATCATGTACCATCTGGCAGTAGGTAAATTCGGTCATCTTTTTGTAATCATCGCTTTTGTATCGGCATTGGTCGCTACATACGGCTATGTAAAATCCGAGTTTTCGGCTTCTCTGGAAGAAAGGCGGGGCTACTGGAAGAAAACGGCCCGCACTTTTTTCCTCATTCATGCCGGAGCTGTACTGGGTGTTGTTTTTTGCCTGTACTGGATCATACTCAATCACTATTTCGAGTATAACTACGCCTGGAGCAACTCATCCAGGTCGATGCCGCTGGGGTATGTGATTTCGAGTTTCTGGCAAAACCAGGAAGGCAGCTTCCTGCTCTGGATTTTCTGGAATATGTTGCTGGGGTTGATACTGATCACGACTACGAAATCGTGGGAGGCGCCGGTCATGGCGGTCTTTGCAATGGTCCAGGCTTTCCTGATGTCAATGATCCTCGGGGTTATCATCCCGGGAATAGACCTTAAAATAGGCTCGACGCCGTTTCTCCTGCTGAGGGAAGCCATGCCTAACCTGGCGGTGTGGAAGATGCAGCCCGATTTTATACCCACCGACGGCAACGGGCTTAACCCGCTGCTTCAGAACTATTGGATGGTTATCCATCCGCCTACGCTGTTTTTAGGATTTTCGGCAACGTTGATCCCCTTTTCTTTTGCGATAGCCGGCTTATGGCTTAAGCGTACGGGAGACTGGGTACGACCGGCTTTGCCATGGACCTTATTTGCCGCGCTTGTGCTCGGGCTGGGGATCCTGATGGGGGGGTACTGGGCATATGAAACATTGAATTTCGGCGGATACTGGAACTGGGATCCTGTAGAAAATACGTCATTTGTGCCCTGGGTGATCCTGATAGCAGCCATTCATACAATGATTATTTCCCGTAAGAATGCAACGGCTTTAAAGACTTCCTATATTCTTTCTATAACCGCGTTTTTGCTGATATTGTATTCGACGTTCATGACCAGGAGCGGTATTCTCGGTGACGCTTCGGTACACTCGTTTACTGATCTCGGGCTTTCGGGACAATTGCTGATCTACATGCTGACTTTTGTCATCGTAGCAATAGGGCTGCTGATCTACCGGTGGAAGTCCCTGCCTTCCGATGAGGAAGAAGTATCTACTTATTCGAGAGAGTTCTGGATATTTATCGGTGCTACGGTATTGTGCCTTTCGGGCTTCCAGATCCTGGCTACAACTTCCATTCCTGTTTATAATAAGATAGGAGAGGTGTTTGGCATGGCCTGGAACCTGGCCCTGCCGACCGACCAGATCGCCCACTATAACAAGTTTCAGCTTTGGTTCTATGTTGTGATTGCACTTCTGACAGGAGTAGGACAATATTTCTGGTGGAAACGTGTTGGAAAAGGGAAATTTGAAGCACTGTATTTTCCTCTTATTATAACTTTTGTCATTGCCTCGCTCTGGATCTATTTCGGCCAGCTCAAAGAGCTTCCCTATATCCTTCTCCTGACGGCGGCAGTTTTTGCAGTCGTCACCAACGGATCGATCCTGGTCAGTATCGTCAGTGGTAATTACCGCTTATCAGGCGGCGCCATTACCCATATCGGTGCAGCGCTGATGCTTCTCGGGATTCTATTCTCTTCGGGGTATTCCAAGGTTATTTCACTGAATAATTCCGGGCTGATGATAAGCCGCAGCGAAAGCTTCACAGCCAATGACAATAAGGAAAACCGTGAGAACGTAATGCTCTGGTTCAATAAGCCGGAGCGGATGGGCAACTACCAACTGACCTGGAAGGATATCCGTATCGAGGCGCGAGGAATCAGCGACTATATCCCGGCAAGCTGGGTGGAAATGATCGAAAAGGATTACAGGGCAGTAGCGCTGAGAGATATTACAGTAGACGAAAAGACCTACTATTCAAAGGGAGATACCCTCAAAATCTATCCCGACAATTTCTATTACGAAATTGAATACCGCGATCCGAACGGGAAACTATTTACACTTTTCCCGAGAATACAGGTAAACCCGAGCATGGGCGGAGCCAACGGAGTGGTGTTTTCGCCCGGTATCAGGAGGGACCCAGGCAGGGACATGTATACTTATATCCAGATGTCGATGGACCCGACCGCCGAGCCCCAGTGGAGCGCGACAGAATTGCATACGGTGGCGATGAGGGACACGTTTTTCCTGAATGATTACGTTGCGGTACTCGACAACGTGGTGAGGACCGATGATGTAGACGGGGTGCCGTTGAAAGATGGGGATGCAGCCGTGAAGGCGGTTATCCGGATTATGGACCGCGGACAGGAATACGTGATGAACCCTGCGTTTATCATACGTGATAATACGATAGGGCGTAAAGCAGAAACGAATAAAGCGCTCGGGCTGAGGATACAGTTCAATGAGATTGATCCCAAAACAGGTCTATTTACTTTCGGAGTCAATGCTACCCAGCGGGACTATATTGTAATGAAAGCGATAGAAAAGCCTTTGATCAATGTTTTGTGGCTGGGGACTTTCGTGCTGATAATCGGCTTCATTGTTTCGGCCGTAAGGCGGTACAGGGATTTTGTAAAAGGACGTGACCGGGAAGAACGGGAGGAGGCTGGTGTAAAAGTAGGCAGGCGAAAGCCTGTTTCGGAGCCGTTGTCCTGATACCCTGTCTGCGCTGAGACAGGCCGGCTTCTGTATTGTAATTCACAACATCAATGCGATATACCGCAGAAATTACTTCTTTTTTGCTGGCGCTGGTTTTGGGACTTGCAGCCTGTTCCCGGTCTGCTTCCAGGGAAGAGGCTGAGCAATGGCTTCCGGCAGCGGGTGGAAAATGGAAGCTTGTTGAAGTTACGGTTAACGGAAAGCCGGTCTACAGCAACGGAGAAATCATTGAGCAGTTCGGAGAAGTTTCCTTTAGCCGTTATATGGAAGAAGTGACTTTTTTGCCAAACGGAAATTTCAGCGGAAGTTTTAAAAATGACACAAAGCCGGTCACTTTTAAATGGACAGCAAGGGATAGCGAGGTGATAATTTCGGATACTGTTCCAGGTAGCGGTAGCTGGAACATACCTTATACCCGGTTGAAGGAAAATGCATTCGATATGAATACGGAGACGACGGCCTTTGATCCTCCCAACCTTACAAGGGTCAGGTTGCGTTTTGAACGATAGCAATTCCGTTATTTTTTCTCTCCCGTTACAATCTGGAAAGGCAGGAAGTAATTGAGTGCCTTTATGCCTTCGAGATATTTTTCGGTGGCCTGGCCGAACTTTGTATTGGCTACGAACGGCGGATAAAAGCCGAAGCGTTTTATTCTCAGGTTTTTCCAACCAGCAAATTCCATTGCCTCAAACAGCTTGGATTGCGTCATATCGGCGACGCCTTTGTCACCCTTCCACGACATGCCCGGGGTGAGGGCAATCTGCGCATAGTATAGGGGATTATAGGCGTTAGGCTCCAGGAAAACGACTTTCCCGCCGGGTTTGGCAATACGATACATGGCCTGGAAACAGGCGTGCAGGTTGTGAAAATGGTGCAGCGCCATGAAACCCATTACGACGTCAAACTGGTCGTTCAGCTCTTCCGGGGCATCGAGCACATCTGCGGCATGAAGCTTGACATTGAATTTGTTGTCGTTGTGGATAAGCAACTGCTGCAGCAGGAAGGGTGAAAGATCCAGCCCTTCTACCTGGAAACCCTGGGCCATGAAATTGAGCGTATACTTCCCCATTCCACAGGCTATGTCGATTATTTTATCGCTCCTTTTAATACCCGCAAAATCTATCACCTCCCGTATATGCCTCAGAACATAAGGCGAGGCTACCGGGATCATTGTCTTTTTTATTTTCTGACCAAAGTAATCAAGCTGCTGGTTGTTATGAAACCGGATGTTGGACAGGACTACGCTCATACGACGAGAGGTTTAGAAATTCGGCGTAAGTTAAGCGAAAAACAAAAAGCCCTGCCTGGTGGGGCAGAGCTTTTTTTGATGATTATCCTTCTTTCCGGGGAAGACCCAGCGGAATTTATTTGACTTTATCCACAACAGCTTTGAATGCCTCGGGATGGTTCATCGCAAGATCGGCCAGCACCTTACGGTTAAGCTCGATTCCGGCTGCATTGATTTTCCCCATAAAAACTGAGTAGGAGAGCCCGTGCTGACGGGTACCTGCATTGATACGCTGGATCCAAAGAGCGCGAAAGTTGCGTTTTTTGTGCTTCCGGCCGATGTATGCATAACCCAGTGCTTTCTCGACAGCGTTTTTAGCTACTGTCCAGACATTTTTACGACGGCCATAATAACCTTTGGCCATCTTTAAGATTTTCTTGCGTCTTGCACGCGACGCTACGTGATTTACCGAACGTGGCATAATTTAGTTGTTTTTAACGACCGGTGCCTGAATTATTCAGGGCTTGAAACCGGGCATCGGGTTGAACAAATGAAACCTGCAGGTTGTACCTGCCTGGTGCTCAGCGGATTTGATTAAACCGCAAGCAAAGTTTTGATGCGTCTTTCATCAGTACGATCCACCAGGGTAGCCTGTACCAGATTGCGTTTGCGTTTGGTAGACTTCTTAGTGAGAATGTGGCTGTGAAACGCGCGTTTGCGTTTGATTTTACCGGTTCCAGTCAGCGAAAACCGCTTTTTGGCGCCGGAATTGGTTTTTAACTTAGGCATTGTGAATTACGTCTAATAAATTGAATGGATAAAATCAGCGCGCAAAGTTAGAAAATATAAAAATTAAATCCTAGGAGATGGCTGGCAGAGTGCCTGTCTCCAAAGGTTTTATAAGCTGCCGGATCACTTCTTCTGTTGGCTGGGCGCGATGATAACCGTCATCCTTTTGCCTTCCAGCTTCGGTTCCATCTCTACTTTGCCGTAGTCTGCAAGCGCGTCCGTGAATCTTTGGAGCAGGCTAGTTCCTCTTTCTTTAAAGACGATGGTACGGCCCACAAAATGGACATACGCTTTTACCTTGGAACCTTCTTTTAGAAAGTTGATAGCATGTTTCAGCTTGAAGTCAAAATCATGATCGTCGGTATTCGGACCAAATCTGATTTCTTTGATCACGACTTTCTGAGCTTTTGACTTAATCTCTTTCTGCTTTTTCTTCTGTTCGTATTTAAATTTCGAATAATCGGTGACCTTACATACCGGCGGCACTGCATTAGGAGCAATTTCCACCAGGTCAAGGCTTTGAGCTTCCGCAATAGCCAGCGCTTTGCTTAACGGATATACACCTTGTTCAAGGTTTTCTCCAACCAGCCTGACCTCGGGAGCTGTAATACGCTCGTTGATTTTGTAAGGTTCCTCTACAATCACACGCCTTCTGGGGCCGCGTGGGGGTCTTAATGCCATACTGTGTATCTAATACGGTTTTTTATGGTGGTTTAAATCAGGGACTTTTCGGGATCCCCATTTATGAGTCTACGGTCTTTTCAGATGAAAGACCGACCAATTACGCCAATTATAAGTAAAACTAAAAACCGGAGAGGTTCTTTTTGATCTCGGAAGCGAAATATTCCGAAAATTCGGCAATTGTCATGCTTCCCATATCACCTTCTCCTTTTTTTCTGACAGACACCCTGCCTTCGGCGGCTTCTTTCTCTCCGACTATCAGCATGTAGGGTATTTTAGTCACTTCGGCGTCTCTTATTTTCCTTCCTATCTTTTCGTCGCGGTGATCCACAAAGCCTCTGATATCCTGTTCCTGGAGCTCAAAAAAGAGGTCGTCGGCGTAATCAGCATACTTTTCCGAAATAGGCAGGATCGCAACCTGGTCGGGTGAGAGCCATACCGGGAATTGGCCGGCGCTGTTTTCGATCAGGATAGCGATGAAACGTTCCATCGATCCGAAAGGTGCGCGGTGGATCATCACAGGGCGGTGCTTCTGGTTATCGGCGCCTACATACTCCAGCTCGAACCGTTGCGGCATCTGGTAGTCGACCTGGATGGTACCGAGCTGCCATTTGCGCCCAAGCGCGTCCTTTACCATAAAATCGAGCTTAGGGCCATAGAAAGCTGCTTCCCCAAGCTCTGTAACGGTCTCAAGGCCTTTTTCTGCGGCAGCTTCTATAATTGCTGACTCCGCTTTTTCCCAATCCTCGTCCTTGCCTATGTATTTCGACTTGTTTTCGGGATCCCTCAGTGAAATCTGGGCTGAGTATTCGTTAAAACCGAGTGAACGGAATACATAAAGAACCAGGTCGATAACCCTGATAAACTCCTCCTTCACCTGGTCGGCGCGGCAGAAAATATGGGCATCGTCCTGTGTAAATCCACGAACGCGGGTCAGGCCGTGCAGCTCTCCGCTTTGCTCATAGCGATATACGGTTCCGAACTCTGCAAGCCTGAGCGGCAGGTCACGATAGGACCTGGGTTCGGTTTTGTATATTTCGCAGTGATGCGGGCAGTTCATGGGTTTGAGCAGGTATTCCTCGCCCTCGTTGGGAGTCCTGATAGGCTGGAATGAATCCTTCCCGTACTTATCCCAGTGTCCCGAAGTGACATAAAGCTCTTTGCTGCCTATATGCGGCGTCACGACAGGGAGATAACCCGCCCTCAACTGGGCCTTCCTCATAAAATTCTCCAGCCTTTCTCTCAGCATAGCTCCTTTGGGCAGCCATAGGGGAAGCCCCTGTCCGACTTTTTCCGAGAAGGCAAATAGTTTGAGCTCCTTCCCGAGCTTACGATGATCCCTCTTTTTGGCTTCTTCCAGCAGGGTCAGGTATTCTTCAAGCTCCTTTTGCTTTGGAAATGTGATGCCATAGATACGGGTGAGCATTTTGTTGGCCTCGTTGTTGCGCCAGTACGCGCCGGCGATGTTGGTCAGCTTGATTGCCTTGATAAACCCGGTATCGGGGATATGCGGGCCGCGGCACAGGTCGGTAAAACCACCTTGCTTATAAAGTGTGATCTGTCCGTCTTCAAGACCCTCTATCAACTCAATTTTATAAGGATCGCCCTTTTCGGAAAAATAAGCCAGTGCATCCGCTTTGCTTATGTCTTCGCGGAGGTAGGTATTTTTCTGGCGCGCCAGCTCCAGCATTTTTGCCTCTATTTTCGGAAAATCATCCTGGCTTATGGAAGCGCCTCCAAGGTCAACGTCATAGTAGAAGCCTTTTTCGATCGAAGGACCGGTTCCGAATCTGACGCCCGGGTACAAAGCCTCCAGCGCTTCGGCCAGGAGGTGGGCAGAAGAATGCCAGAAAGTAGATTTTCCCTCATCGTTCGTCCAGGTAAGCAACGTGACGGCGGCATCGGTCGTGATGGGGCGCGTGGCATCCCACACTTCTCCGTTTACTTTGGCAGCCAATACGTTACGTGCCAGACCTTCACTGATACCTGAGGCTATTTCAAGCCCGGTCACGCCTGCCGGATAAGTCCTCTGGCTTCCGTCAGGCAGGGTAATTTGGACTTCTGATGGATTACTCATCTATGCTTACTTCTCTTGTAATAATTAAAAATGTAAAATTTTTTGCAAAGGTAACGGTAATAAATCAAACTGTGAGGAGCAATACCTGTTTTCTACGGATGTCGGGTTGGAGAAATTCGCAGATCCTGAAATAAAAATATCATTTTCCGTAGCCTTCCGGATTTTCAGGCAGGTATATAATATATCTTTGAACGCCTGACAGGCTTTTGTGTTATGATTCAACTTCTTTGTGAGCTAAATAAAATGAGAAAGACAGATTTCGGATTACTGGTAATGTTAGGGGCCATCCTTTTTTCGTGTGGAGGAACCGAAGAAAAAAAAGCAACAGAGGAAAAGGCCGATAAATTCCCGGCGGAGCTCACCACTTTTACCCCCTACGAAAAGAACCCGGTATTTGCCGGTACAGGCACCAAAACCTGGGATTCGAAAATACGCGAACGCGGCTTTATAATGAAGGAAGGTGATGAATGGTCGCTCTGGTATACCGGTTATTCTAAAACGTCGGGTGACGAAACAAAATATCTCGGGCTGGCTACTTCCGACGACGGTCTCTCATGGGAGCGGTATTCAGAAAGGCCTGTTTATGACTCGCTCTGGGTAGAAGATATGTTTGTATGGAAAGAAAACGGGACCTACTACATGGCGGCCGAAGGACGCGACGATGTGGCGCATCTGCTCACGTCGGACAACCGTGTTACATGGACCAGCCAGGGCGCCCTGGATGTCAGACAGAAAAGCGGGCAACCGCTGACACCGGGGCCTTACGGTACGCCGACGCTGTGGAAGGAAAATAATACCTGGTACCTTTTCTATGAAAGAAACGATCACGGGATCTGGCTTGCTACATCCGAAGATATGAAGGTCTGGACGAATGTACAGGATGAGCCGGTAATCGCTATGGGGCCGGAATCCTACGACCAATACGCGGTGGCAATGAACCAGGTTATAAAATACAAAGGGCGATATTATGGCTACTATCACGCCTCAGCCTTCGAAGACTGGCGGGAGTGGACCATGAATATAGCGGTATCGGACGACCTGGTGCATTGGGAAAAATACGAGGGGAATCCGATTATAAAAAATAACCTGTCGAGCGGAATGGTCGTCGAAACAAACGACGGCTTCAGGTTTTATACGATGCACCCGGAAGTGAATGCGTTTTTGCCGGTGAAATGATGTGATGATGTGATGATGTGAAGATGTGACGATGTGATGATGTGATGATGTGATGATGTGAAGATGTGATGATGTGTTCCCCCTGAATAGCTTCGGGAATATAGGGAGTGACAGTGTGAGGTATTAATAATCAACTCATTTCTACATCAACCAATCGTCACATCAACTAATCATCACATCAACTAATCATCACATCAACTAATAATCATCACATCAACTAAACAATTCCTTCAGCTCCGTTGCTTCGTCGGGAGCCAGCCGGCCGGATAGTACGAGCCTGAGCTGTCTGCGGCGCAGAGCGCTTTTGAAAAAGTCTCTTTCTTCGTCAGTTTCAGGGATAAGCTCCGCAACCCTTTGAGGCTTGTTCTCTTTATCGACCGCCACAAAGGTGTAAAAGGCTTTGTGGGTAGCCACTTTAATGCCGGCGGGAATATCTTCGGCCCAAACTTCAATATAAACCTCCATCGAGGAGTTGAATGCCCTGGTTACGCCCGCGTTCATGGTCACGACATGCCCGAGCCTGATAGGCTGTGCAAAAGAAACGTTGTCGACGGAAGCGGTGACGACTGTGGAATTAGCATGCTTCTGAGCTGAAATGGCCCCGCAAATGTCCATCCAGTGGAGCAACCGCCCGCCCATAAGGTTGTTCAGCGTGTTGGTGTCGTTCGGGAGCACCATTTCAGTCATCGTTACCTTCGACTCAGAGGCGGTTTTTGATCTGGACATGCTGATAACGAAGGGTTAACGGGAACATTTGGTAATCTTTCGCTCCCGGGCATAGCGCGGATTCGGAAGCGTATAGCTGACCCTGGCTGCCGCGATGGCGTAGATGTCTTTTGATTTAGGATTGCCCCTTATGTAGCCGGGCTGCTGGTTGCTGCCCCGGTAAGAGAGGTTAAAAGCTTCGTTTGAGCCGAGCCTGTCATATTCGGGATAAACGGTGCTAACGTCGTCCAGGTAGTCAGAGAACAGGAAATTGCCCGTCAATTCTATGCCTGCGCTCCAGGTATTGTTGATGCGCACCATTGCACCCAGTCCCCCGGATACAAAAAGCGGGAGACGCCAGTATTTCTGACCTTCGGTCTGGTAGCGGGGAAGGCTGTAAACAACTCCGTCCCATTCGGCTTTTGGAGAAAGATAGGTTACTCCCAGGCCAAGTAGCGCGTACGGATTGACCCTGCTCCTTTTGGAATACGGGAAAAGATCGGCCTGGACCGATAACATCAAATCCGGGTTTGTAGTAACGAAGGAAAGGTTTTTCTCAGGATTGTTTGTATACTGGCTGTCCCCGGAAACCTTATATAAGCGCAGCTCTCCGCGAGCGCTCAGCCTTTCGGTAAGACGGTAGGTGCCGCCAAGCATAAAAGCAGGTCCGAGTCCCAGATTACCGGAGCCGGAATTTGCAGATATATCACCCATATAATAGGCTACGCCCCCGCCTCCGAAAACGGTAACCTGTCCGAAAGGATCAGCCATAGGTCTGTTTTGAGCCCGGATGGCCGGCGGGACACAAATTGCTAACAGGGAAGCAAAGGAAAGAAATGAGAGAAAAAGCTTCATTCGGGCTCTTATCTGAAAATACACACCATATAACAGAATAAACAAGGATAAAGAATTGTGCCAGGGAGATAATCGATTTAACCGTACCTTTGAGAGAAGTTTAATAATTGATTTTGTTTATTACAGATAACGTGAAAAGAGAGGTTTTGTTAGCAGATCTGTTGAAAAATGTGGAAGTGATTGAAGTCAGGGGAAGTGTTTCCATACCGGTTTCGGGGGTAGTTACCGATTCCAGGAAAGCTCATACGGGCAGTTTGTTTGTCGCAGTGCGAGGCACACAGACAGATGGGCACGGTTTTCTCGGACAGGCGCTGGAAAAAGGCGCCACGGCTTTTGTTGTGGAAAATCTTCCCGGGGAAACGGCAGAGGGCTGCGTATACATCGTCGTACCGGACTCTGCGGTAGCATTAGGCAGGATCAGCGCCGCGCTTTCTGACTATCCGTCAGAAAAACTGAAGCTTATAGGCGTAACCGGTACTAACGGGAAAACATCCGTCGTTACATTTCTTTTCCAGCTTTTCAGGAATCTGGGACATCGGTGCGGAATGATTTCCACGGTTCAGAACCAAATAGAGGACGAAGTCATACCGTCGACCCATACCACACCCGAAGCGGTTGTGTTGCAGGAGCTCCTGGCAAGGATGGCCGATAGCGGATGCAGTTTCGTATTTATGGAGGTAAGCTCGCATGCTGTGGTTCAGCACAGGATAGAGGGGCTTAAGTTCGCCGGTGCGATATTTACAAATATCACGCACGACCACCTCGATTTCCACGGGACTTTCGATCACTACATTGCGGCTAAAAAAGGCTTTTTCGACGGGTTGACCAAGGATTCCTTTGCCCTGGTAAACGCAGATGACCGGCGGGGCAGTGTAATGGTTCAGAATACAAAGGCAAAGGTTTATTCCTATTCCATGCGGAATATTACCGATTTCAGGGCAAAGATCCTGACAGCCACGCTCCAGGGAATGCAGCTTCTTGTCAATGACAAGGACTTGTGGGTAAGGCTCATAGGTGCATTCAACGTCTCGAATTTACTGGCGGTTTATGGAGCGGCTTTGCTTTTGGGTGAGGACGAGGAAACCGTGCTCACCGAACTTTCCGGGCTGCTTCCTCCTCCCGGGCGTTTCGAGGTGGTGCACGATGCCGGAAAAGATATAACTGCTATCGTTGACTATGCCCACACACCTGATGCGCTGGAAAACGTTCTATCGACAATTGCAGAACTTAGAAATTATAACGAAAAGGTGATCACGGTTGTAGGGTGCGGAGGTAACCGTGATACGACGAAGCGGCCTAAAATGGCTTCCATTGCCTGCAAATACAGTAATATCGCTGTTTTTACCTCCGACAATTCGCGGAATGAAGACCCCGAAGCCATTATCGAACAGATGAAAGCAGGGGTAGCTCCGGTCGATTATAAGAAAACAAGGACGATAGTCGACAGGAGGGAAGCTATCCGCTGGGCGGTTGCACAGGCTGAAAAAGGGGATATCATCCTTGTCGCCGGGAAAGGACATGAAACCTACCAGGAAGCGCACGGAGTACGACATCATTTTGATGACAGGGAAGAAGTACGGGCGGCTTTCGAATTTTAAAATTCCAAATCCTTGATTTGTTCCTTATAATTTAGACAACTTTGCGGGACTATATCAGACTTTTTCGGGCACATGCTTTATTACCTTTTTGAATTTCTGGACAAGCGATACGATTTTCCGGGGGCGGGAGTATTCCAATACATTTCCTTCCGGGCTTTGGGAGCCGCGGTGCTGTCGCTTTTCATAGCGGCTACCTACGGAAAGAGGATTATCAATTACCTGCACTACAAGCAGGTCGGAGAGACCGTCAGGGATCTGGGCCTGCCGGGGCAAAAGGAAAAAACAGGAACTCCTACTATGGGGGGCTTTATTATCCTGGCTTCCCTGCTTATTCCTGTCCTCCTGTTTGCCAAGCTTACCAATGTATACGTGGTGTTGCTGATCATCACGGCGGTATGGACGGGAATGATCGGGTTTGTAGACGATTACATTAAGAAGTTCAGGAATAACAAAGAGGGCCTTCACGGGCGGTTTAAGATATTCGGACAGGTTACCCTCGGGCTGATAGTCGGGCTTACCCTGAGCTTTAACCAGGATGTAAAGATCCGCGTTTATGATCAGCCGTTTGTGAATCCCGAGTTGGGGGAAATCAACCGTTTCCACGACCTGGTCAACCCAATGATCACCACTGTTCCTTTTTTAAAGAATAATTCATTCGACTACAGCATGCTGACTTTCGGGCTTGTTCCCGAAAGTTATACGTGGATAATTTACACCCTGCTAGCCATATTTATCATTACCGCGGTTTCTAACGGAGCCAATATTACCGATGGCATAGACGGACTGGCGGCCGGCTCTTCGGGGATCATAGCCGTAACGCTGGGTGTACTTGCTTACCTGTCCGGAAACGTCCGTTTTGCCCAGTATCTTAACATCATGTATATACCCAATTCCGGGGAGCTTGTAATCTTCTGTGCGGCATTCGTAGGGGCCTGTATCGGTTTTCTCTGGTATAATGCCTACCCGGCGCAGGTATTTATGGGCGATACAGGGAGCCTGATGCTTGGCGGGGTTATAGCGGTGATTGCCCTTGCAATAAGAAAGGAGCTGCTGATACCGGTTCTCTGCGGAGTATTTCTTGTAGAGTTGCTTTCGGTTATGATGCAGGTAAGCTATTTTAAGTTTACAAAGCGACGGTATGGAGAGGGGAGAAGGATTTTCCTGATGTCGCCGCTGCATCATCATTTCCAGAAGAAAGGCTACCACGAATCTAAAATCGTGACGCGTTTCTGGATTGTAGGGATTATCCTGGCGATATTCTGTCTTGTTACGCTTAAGCTGAGATAGTTTTACGACGAAGACACAGAGGGCACGAAGGTTGCGCAGAGAGAAAATTTGCCTCTATGTCCTTCGTGCCTTTGTAGTTATTCTTTACAATAATACCGCGAAGCTTTTAATAACTGCGCCGATGCGCACGGCATCATAAACACGTGCCTGGGTTCCGCCATGGCTGAGTACAGACTGCTCGTGGGATGCCACGCAAAGCTCGCAGCCGTTTAATGCGGAAATTGTAAGGCTCAGGAGCTCGAAAAACTCCTTTCCTAACACAGGATTCATCATGATGCTCATTTTGATCCCGGCAGGAGTTGTTTCATAATACTCCTTCTTTACAAAATGACGGAAGCGATAGAATACGTTGTTGGCGTTCATCAGGGAAACGCAGGCAGCAACTTCGGCGATCTCCCCTTCGGTAGCTCCTTCATTTATTGCCAACGCTTCAAATCCGGCGACCAGCGCGGGCTGCTTCTCGTTAATAGCGGTACCCAACGCCAGGAAAAGTATTTCCTTTTTGGAAAGGTTCTGATATTTCAGGACGTTGCTTACGTTTACCTTCAGGTCTTTCAGGTAGCGATGGTCTACATTCGCCAGCTTGTCCAGCAATACACTTTCAAAGCCTTCAGGGAGGTTGACCTCTTTTAACAGTGATTCTTTAGGATTGGTTGCAGTTGCAAACGGATACATAATTTGGAAATGCTTTAAGGAATTCGGGCGGCCCCAACAGGAAGCCGCCCTTTCCGATTTTAGTTTGTTATATCTTATTGGGCCTCAAAAAACTCTTGATACTGCGTTCCGCCAATTTTTCAACTTCCTCATTTACAAAAGTAAACTCCGGAGTTTCTAAATTGCCGCGCCTTGTCCGGGCGACCCCGTCTGAAGAGTTTTTAGAGATCCCCTGCTAATCAGGGATTAAGCTGTTAGCGTAGCTTCGCCTTTCTGCCAGTTACACGGACACAATTCGTCTGTCTGGAGCGCATCGAGCACCCTGATCACCTCGCCTACATTACGGCCTACGGACAGGTCATTTACACTGACCCAACGTATAATTCCCTGGGGATCTACGATATAAGTGGCACGGTAGGCAATTTTTTCACCTGCTTCGAGGATGCCCAGGTCTTCAGCAAGAGACTTGGAGGTATCGGCAAGCATTGGGAACTGAAGACCGCGGAGATCATCATGATCTTTTCTCCAGGCCAGGTGAACGAATTCGCTGTCGGTAGAGGCACCGATCAGGATGGTATCGCGATCGCCGAAATCTTCTACATGCTTATTGAATTCAGCAATTTCGGTAGGACAAACGAAGGTAAAATCCTTGGGCCACCAGAATAAAACCATCCACTTACCGGCGGTACGGTGATCGTTGGAAGTGATATCGTAAAACTCGTTGCCTTTTTCTAAAGATACAACGGCTGTTTTCTTAAAGTAAGGAAACTCAGAACCTACTGATAAGATGTGATTTGCCATGAGAGATAAAATTTTTATAAAATGAAAAATTGTATTATTTCTGTATGGCAAAATTACAGCTATTTGTCGGGAAGGGCAATCTCCACCGTGGTACTTTGCGGGGAAATGCTATGAAGTAGTTAATTTATACGATTTATTGTTTTTATTTGGTTATAGATATCTTCTATAACAGTAGCTTTTTGTTGAAAAGAAATATAATATTTCCACTAGAGGAAATTGACAACGCTCTCGAGCCCCATACCTCTTGAACCTTTGATCAGTATATGGCTGTCCAGGCGCGGATTGTCCATGATCCAGTTGTGAAGCGAGAATTTGTCGGGGAAGTAGTATGCTTTGGGCAGGCTTCCGAGTGAGTAGGCAATCTCTTTGCCATAGAGCACTACGGTATCGAATTTCCCTTTTGCGATGATTTCTCCGAGCAGTTCGTGCTCAGCCCGGCTCTCATTCCCGAGCTCGAGCATGTCGCCCAATACCACCATCTTATGCGAGGCTTCCATTTTGGCAAAATTTTCCAGAGCTGCTGCCATTGAAGAAGGGTTGGCATTATAGGCGTCCAGGATAATCGTATTCGAATTTTGCCTTACGATTTGGGAACGGTTATTGTCCGGGACATAGTTGGATATGGCAAGATGGGCGTCGTCGGGCGAAAGGTCAAAGTAATCGGCAATGCAGAGCGCCGCGCATATATTATTGAAATTGTATTCACCCACCAGGTTGGTAGAAACCGTCAGGTCGCCTGTAGTATAGCTTATAAAGGGGGATTGCCCTACGATCCGGGGGATTGACGGCTGGTTATCGGAATTATAGAAGATGATCTCTCCGAAAGCACGGCGTTTACTCGCCATCTCCATTAGTATTTCGTTCGCGGCATTGACAAATACGGTGCCTTTTTTCTTTGAAAGGTAGTCATAAAGCTCGCCTTTCGCTTTTTTGACCCCGTCAAGACTGCCGAATCCCTCCAGGTGGGCTTTCCCGACATTGGTAATAAGCCCGTGAGTAGGTTGAGCGATCGAGCAAAGCAATGCTATTTCTTTCTCATGGTTGGCGCCCATTTCGACAATAAGCATTTGCACCGACCGCTCATCTACCGAAAGGATTGTGAGAGGGACTCCGATATGATTGTTGAGATTCCCCTGTGTGGCGTAGGTATTATACCGGGTGGAAAGCACGCACCTGATGAGCTCTTTGGTTGTGGTCTTGCCGTTTGAGCCTGTAAGCGCAATGACCGGGAAGCTGAAAGATTTGCGGTGCATCCTGGCCAGGTCCTGCAGGGCATCGAGCGTGTTTTCTACGAAAAAGATCTTATCGGAAGTAACTGCTGCCGGATCGTCGACAATAGCGTAGGCCGCACCTTTTTCCAGGGCCTGGGCCGCGAATTTATTCCCGTCGAAACTTTCTCCCTTAAGTGCAAAAAAGATACAGCCTTCGGAGATCCGGCGTGAGTCGGTCGAAATAAGGCGGTTCTCCAGGTAAAGCTGATATATTTGTGAAGTATCCATGAATGGGTCCGTTGTCCGTGTTTTTGCTCCAGGCTATCTGTGTTGGGTCGTATTTTTCGTTTATAATCAACGACGGCCCAAAAATATGCGAAATATCTTCTATGAAATTACAAATTACTGTAATAATACTGACTCTGTTTTTATGCGGCCGGACCGTTCCTGCGCAAACTTCCTGGTTTGTAAGGGATACCGTCTCAGTCGTTAAAAAAGGAGGTATCCTGATGGACAAACCCTGGGCCGGCGGACTGAATGCGGTGCAATATGGCAAGATAGACCTGGATGGTGACCATACCGACGATCTCGTCGTTTTCGACAGGACCAGCAGCAAGGTAAGTACATTTATAGCCGACCCGGTTCTGAAGAAATACATTTATCGCCCGGAATACGAGCTGATGTTCCCGGGGACCACCAACTGGATGATACTGACCGACTATGACGGCGACGGCCGGAAGGAACTCTTTACCTATATATCACAAGGGGTAACCGCCTACAGGCAGGAAGAGAAAGCCTCCGGCGGATGGGAGTGGGTACGCATAAAGGCATATCTCACTACTACCGGGCTGTCGGGAAACCAGGTGAACCTCCAGGTTGCGGCGTCCGATATCCCGGCTCTGATCGATTTCGACGGTGATGGAGATATGGATATCATAACTTTCGAAGCCGGGGGCGACTTCGTCGAGCTGAATCAGAATATGAGCATGGAGCGCTACGGCGTTCCCGACAGCCTGGTGTTTGTCAGGAACGGTGAGTGCTGGGGCGACTTCAGGAAGCACACGTGCGATGATTTCGAATTTGGTATTCAATGCGGTGTAGCTGCCCACGGCACGGGCAGTCGTGCCGCGGGAAACGGTCGCGTCATGCATACCGGCAATTCTATCCTGCTGCACGACCTGAACGGTGACGGGAAAATAGATATGCTCCTGGGAAACGTCGATTGTGAAAACCTCAGCATATTATATAACAGCAGCGGGGGGCTTGCCGCAAAGTACACAACCTATTCTTCCCGCTACCCGGCCGCCGACCCGGCAGTGATGCCGATGTTTCCTGCCGCTTACCTCGAAGACGTGGACTTTGACGGTGTAAAGGATCTGCTGGTATCGCCTAATGTATACGGCAACGATAATCTTATGATGGATTTCATTTCTTCGGGATGGTACTATCACAATGCCGGGACAGACCATGTGCCGGACTTCCAGCTCCGGCAGAAGGATTTTCTTCAGTCGGGCATGATAGATGTCGGAGAAAATGCCGCCGTGTCATTCTTTGACACCGACGGAGACGGCGATGCCGATATGCTGATCGGGAACCGCGGGACATACAACGGGCAGGATTTTCACGGCGCGCTCTGGCTGTTTAAAAATACCGGTAACCGTGAAAAGCCTGTATATGAGCTTGAAACGGACGATTTTCTACAATTGAAAAAACTGGGACGTACCGATCTCCAGCCCCACTGGCAGGATTTCAACGGCGATGGCCGTACAGACCTTGGGATTGTTTCGGTCGCCAATCGCAGGTTGTTTTTTCATTACCTGCCCAACCAGGGGGCCGGGGCTGTGCAGCTTAATGTTTCGGCAATGGTGGAAGTGCCTTTGCCCGGAGAGCTTTCCGTATCGGACAAGATCTGCTTTTATGATGCCGACAGGGATGGCGATATGGATATTCTGGTAGGGGGTGTTTTGGGAAATATCAGCTACTACGAAAACACCGGCAGCCCGGCTGCTCCCGCTTTTACGCTCCGCGACGCTGCACTGGGCGGTATAGGGCCGGCTTTCTCGCGACGGTTCCTTTCCCTGGCGGTAGGCGACCTTGACCTCGACGGAAAGGCAGATGTCGTGATGACGGACATGACAGGAAAAATAAAGATACTGCATAGCGGCGAATGGGGTAAGTGGTCGAAACAGGATTCTTCCGTCGTTCACGATCCGGTCAGGAACGGGCATTCGGCTCCTTACCTTGGAAGCAAACTGCACGCCGCCATTGCAGACGTAAACAACGACAGGAAACCGGACCTTGTAATCGGCACATCGGCCGGCGGCGTCTATCTTTTCCTGAACGGCCTGCCTTTAACGGTTTCGGGCAACGAGCCGGATGTGAAGCTTACAGTTTACCCGAATCCCGCCCGCAGTGGATTTTCCTTAAGTACGACGCATGCCGGGGAGCTCGGGATTTTCGATATGCTCGGAAGAAAGGTCTATGCGTCACCGGCCGCAGCAGGAGCGACACTGAATGTAGATGCTTCGGGCTGGGAAAGGGGAGTGTATGTCATAAAGCTAAAAAGAGAGGCCGGCCTGGAGGTAAAGAAGGTAATACTTTACTGAAAACCGGCTTTCTTTTCTTACTGCAAAGGTTCTATTGCGATGGGGCTTCCGTTAGGGATTTCGTCTGTAGCGACTTTCAGGATAATATCCCCGGGATGTATATCGCCGAATATCTGCACCTGTGAATCGGTAATATCTCCACGGTGCACATTTACCCTTTCGGCAATGCCGTTTGCGACCCTGATGACAAACGTTTGTTCCATATTGCTCAGTACAGCCGATTTAGGCACAAACAGGCTGCCTTCGTGAGCCTGGACCGGCAGCCGGGCGGAAACGTACATACCGGGTTTTAATTTCCTTCCTGAATTTGCGATATCGATTTCTATCATCTCGGAGCGGGTATCGGGACGGACGCTGTGTGAAATACGGCTGATGTTTCCGTTGAATACCTGGTTCTGGAAAGTGCGGACAGTAAATTGCACCGGTGTCCCGGCCCTGATATCGCCCAGGTAAGCTTCGGGTACGGCAAGCCGAAGGCGGAGCCGGTCGAGCTGTTTGATTTTCAGCAACGGGACAGAGTTCTGTCCTCCCGGACCGACAAAAGCACCGGGTGACAGGCGACGGTCTGTAACTACTCCGGCGAAAGGTGCGGTGATCTTCAGGTAGTCAACCAATTGTTTAACAGATTCATAGTGGGCTTGCTCAGCAACCACCATCAGGCTGTCGGAGACAAGCTTCGCCCAATAGGTTTCGACATCCATCTCGGAAATGGCTCCCGGCGTTTTTTGCGTTTTGAGTGCACGATGGTATACCGCACGGCTCGACTGGTAGCCTGCTTCGGCTGCTTTTACCTTAGAATAGGCCGCCGTAAGATTGGCAATAAGCTCCGGTGCTTCGAGTTCGGCAAGGAGCTGGCCTTTGTTAACACGATCTCCGATATCGACGTGCATCTTGCTGATGTAGCTGCTGACGCGGGGGAAGAGGTCGGTTTCATAAAAGCTTTCCAATTCACCGGGCAGGTTTATTTCCCTGACAGGCTGAGCGTCTTTCACCACAATTGCAGTATACCTGAATTCATCGTTTTGGCCCGGGATTTCCTCCGCCAGGTTTTCAGGGTGCTTGTTTTGTCCGCAGGAAAGCAGTAAGAGGCCGGCTACTGCAATTTTCAATATATTATTTATTTCTGACATCTCGTTTCAGTTAATGTGGTTGGAGACAGTGACGGATTGTGCTTCTGAGCTTTTCAGGTCGAAATCTTCGCTTTCCGGATTGTCAGGATCGAGCGACACGGAGTTGAACGACACCTTTTTCATAATCAGGGAAAATACGACCGGCAAAATGAGCAGTGTAGCGATAGTAGAGGTAAGGAGGCCCCCGATAACCGCCCTTCCGAGCGGAGCCACCTGCTCGCCGGTATCGCCGAAGCCGCTTGCCATAGGAACCATCCCGATGGACATGGCCAGGGTAGTCATCAGGATAGGACGCAAACGCAGAGAACCGGCAGTCTTTGCAGCGATGCCGGCATCACGATACTGGAGCCTCAGCGTTTCGGCGTTGGTTACGAGCAGCAGCGCATTGGCTACCGACACCCCTACCGACATGATAATTCCCATATAGGACTGCAGATTGAGGGTCTGACCCGTGGCTAACAATAGAAGCAAAGCCCCTGCCAGCACCGAAGGAATCGTGATCATGATGATCACGGCTAGCCTGAACGACTGGTAAGTGGCAGCCAGCAGCAGGAAGATAACAACTATAGCAAGAAGTAAACCGAACTGGAGACTGTCGAGGGTTTCCTGCAGTAGCTTTGAGATACCTTCCACACTGACGACGCTTCCCCGCGGAGGTTCTCCCGCGTTCATAACGGCCTGGTGCACCGCCTTGCCGGCTGTACCCAGATCCACCTGGTGGGTATTGGCAGTGATAGTGAGTATCCTGCGGGGACCGCGCCTGTCGTACTGGGCAGGTACATTACTGGTCGAAATCGTGGCTACGTCACCCAGGGTCGGCCTTAACTGACCCTTTACGAGCGGGATATTTTCGATGTCGGCTACCGACTGCATATACTGCTGGGACATTTCGACCTGTACCTGGTATGCGAAGCCTTTACCCTGGTCGAGCCAGAGATTTTTAGCGGTAAAACGGCTGGAGGAAGTTGCGGCTACCAGCGACTTGGCGATCACATCTACCGAAAGGCCTAACTGGGCTGCCCTTTCGCGATCGATATGGATCTGGACGGTAGGGTAGCGGAGAGGCTGTTTGATCCGTACGTCGCGCAGGTATGGTATCTTGTCGAGCTCCCGGATCACCTTTTGCGCAAAAACCTGGTTCTCAGAGATATCTTTGCCGCCGATAACAACTTCGATAGGGGTGGAGGCGCCCTGGCTCATGATCTTTTCGGTGAGCTCGATCGGTTCGAAAGTCGTTTTAAGATCGGGTAATTCTTTGTGAATACGCTGCCTGATCTGGTCTTTCAGCAGGTCCAGCGATTCGAGCTTGTAGTCCGGGGAGAGGCTGACCTGCAGGATTGCTTCGTGAGGCCCGGCATTGAATACGTACAAAGCACTGGTACCGTAGCTGGAAGGGGTCATGCCGACATAGGCCGAAGTAATGGAAATGTTTTTCTTCCCGACCAGGTCCTCCAACTGTTCGAGGACCTCTTTTACCCGCTCTTCCATTCTTTCGAGCCTTAATCCTTCAGGCCCGATAAGGCGAACCTGGAATTGCCGGGCTTTGTTCTGGCGGGGCATCAGGTCGGTCCCTATGTTCATAAACAGGATAGCAACCATAGAAAAGGCCGCCAGGAGATAAATCCCGACAACCAGCCTGCGCTTTTTCATGAGCCTGCCCAGCAATAGCCCGTAACGATGCTGGATTTTATCCATAAGCCCCGCCTTTTTTTCGGTTTCCGGAGCGTCGTTTTCAACATGTTCCTTATGCTCTTTGAGCCACCAGTTGCAGAGTATAGGAACTAGTGTTTGCGAAAGTATGTATGAAACGATGATCGAGAAGCCTACCGCCAGCGACAGGGGAAGGAACATGCCTTTAGGGATACCCGTCATCATAAAAGCCGGTGCAAACACCGCCAGTATCGCTATTGTAATAAGAAATAGCGGGAAGCTCATTTCAGTCGAGGCATCCTTGATAGCGCGGGCTTTGCTTTTTCCCATTTCAAGGTGCTGGTGAATATTTTCTATTACCACCGTGGACTGGTCCACCAGGATACCGATCGCCAGTGCCAGTCCCGAAAGCGTCATGATGTTGATGGTCTGCCCGCTAAGCTGCAGCATCAGTATGGCAGATAACAGGGAAGCGGGAATAGTGAGAATGACAATCAGAGAGCTTCGCAGATCCCGCAGGAAAAGAAACACCATAAGGCCGGTAAGTATGGCGCCCAGCCCGCCTTCTACGGCCAGTGCATGCACCGATTGCATCACATATACCGATTGGTCAAATTCGTAGGTCAGGTCTATATGTTCGGGCAGGAGGCTCTTCATCTCGGGCAGCTTGGCCTTGAGCGCAGAAACAACCGACATGGTAGAGGCGTCACCCGATTTGGATACCGGTATATAAACCGACCGTTTCCCGTTGATCAGCGCATATCCGACCGGTACGTCGGTAGCATCTTCCACCGTAGCGACGTCACGCATGAAAACCATGGGGCCTACTCCCTGCCTCAATGGGATGTTGAAGAAATCTTCCACATTATCGAGCACGGTGTTGCTCGGGGTCATTACCATGAAATCACCTATCCGGACATTACCTGCGGGCGATATTTTGTTGTTGGCAACGACTGCAGCCACAATTTCATCGGGTGTGAGCTCGTAACTTTTCATCCTTTCCGGGTCGACGCGTATCACTACCGTCCGCTCATTGGAACCAAACGGAGAGGTCGCGACGCCTCCCGGTATTTGCGAAAACAGCGGCCTGATACGTGAGGAAGCCATATCCTGCAGTTCGGAAAGAGGGGCGCTCTTACTGCTGAAAACCAATTGGCCGACCGGGAGCGAAGAAGCGTCGAACCTTACTACTGTAGGCGGGACGGTCCCGGGAGGAAGGTAGTTCATTACCCGGTTGACCTGGTTGGCTACCTCTCCGGCAACCTGCGCCATATCGACGTTTTCGTAAAATGTACACTTGACGAGACAGGTTCCCTGTATGTTTTTAACTTCCACGTCTTTAATCCCCGATACGTAAAGCATCTGGTTCTGGTAGCGGGTTGCGACGAAGCCCTCCATCTGGTTGGCCGACATCCCTCCGTAGGGCTGGGAGATATAAATTGTGGGCAGGTTCAGATTTGGGAAAATATCGACCGGTATCCTGAATAGCGCCAGCGCAGCAAAAATAGCGACGGCAAAAAGCGCTACTATGACGGCAATCGGCTTGTTGAGTGCAGACTTTAACATGAAGATGGGTTAATTAGGGATTTGTTCCAGGAAGACATCAAAATCGCCTTTGGCGGCGGCTTTAATCAGCAGGGACCTCCATACGTTGTTGACTGAAATGAGGTATTCGGTTTCCGCCCTTATATAAAGGTCCGTTACCTGGGTCAGAAGCAAGATGTTTTCGAGTCCGCTTTCGTAGCGTGCCATCGACTGGGCATATGCTTGTCGCGCGGCGTTGAGCATAACAGGGGTCTTCTGAACGGACTGGTAGGAAAGGTTGAACTGGATATCGGAGCTTTTCAGCTCTGCTGTAGTTCTCATCAGTGCTGCATTGTATTCTTCCCGGAGCGCGTTATAGCGGAATTGCTGTGCCGAGAGCTGTCGCCGGACCTGGAATACCCTGGTTGGGTACCAGATCAGCGTCGTGCCGAGCGCGTAGTTAAAAGCGCGCAGGCCCAGCCCTGAAAAAGATGAGGAAATGTTAAAATCGCCGTTAGGCCCGGGCTTCTGGTCGATCCCGGAGCCTCTTCCCCAGAACGAGCCGATCATATGAAGCTCAGGCCTGACACCCAGGCGGGTCCTTTTCATTTCACTCTCAGCCTCTTTCTGTCGCGAAAGGAGCGTCCGGAGTACCGGGTGCTTCTCGGGCTCACTGCTGGCGAAGTTGAAGTTTGCCGGAAGCCGTGAGAAAAAGCTCATGGTATCGAGCTCCAGCTCTTTGCCCGCCTCGCCAATCAGCTCACTCAGCAGTACTTCGTATTTTTTTGCCTGCGCCTGGCTTTCCATCCATTGCAGAAGTGCGCGGGTAGACTCGGCGATCGCGATAGAACTGTCTATCCCTGCTTTGAGCCCCGAGCTTGCATTTGCCCTGGTAACTGCAACGATCTCTTCAGTACGGCGAAGATTCCGTTCCTGAAGGCGTGTGTATTTCAGGGCATTCAAAGCCAGCAGATATGCATCGGCTACTTTGATCTGGTGTTCAAAAAGCTCCTGCTCGTAGGCCCGGTCGGCTGCTTGTTCCCTGGAAATGGCCAGGGTTCTGTCGGCATCTTTTTTTCCGAATGTGAAGGCCTGCCAATCGATTACCGTCGAAGCTAGCGAAGTCCAGGCTGGCTGCCAGTTGTATCCGTTCGGCTTTACCGAGCCGCTTAACCCGAGCAAAAGCCCGTCATAGCCCAGATTAGCGCCTCTTACCTGGTTGGAGGTAGCGAATAGCGCCTGTGCCTGTATGCCGGCTTTGGGGTAGTAGGCAGCCATCGCCGCCTGAATGTCTTCGCCGGCAGCGAGCTTTTCGGCTACCCTTTTCTTCAGGGTCGGGTAACTTGCCCGGGCCTTCTCAAGCGCCCCCAAAAGGTTGACAGGAACGATTTCTTCGGACTGCTGGGCAAAACTTCGAAAAGAAAAAAGACTAAAAAGGAGAAGAAAAAGGAAGGACGCGACTGCGGGACTTCGTAACATAATGTGCTGAAATGCCTTATAATTTATTTCTGATTTCTGATAGCTAAGCGCTATTTCAGCAAAATACTGCGGGCATATTAGTATGAGATTAGCCCGCAGTTAGATTTTTTCTCAGGGATATTAGAAAAAATCTAATACCGTCAGGTATTGGCTTTATTCGTAGGGGAAAGGAAAATCGACGACGATCTCGGTGCCCTTACCGATTTCGGAAGAGATCGTAATTCCTCCCCGGTGAAGCCTGATAATCCGCTGCGCCAGTGTCAGACCTATTCCGAACCCTTGTCGGGAAGCGGCATTCGAGCCCCTCTGCAGGGGTTCCAGGATCTGTACCATTTCGTTTTGAGGAATCCCGATCCCACGGTCTTTTACGCGAAGCCTCAGCGATGTTTCGGTATTCATTTCCAGGAAGATGTTCACCTCGTTGCCGTCAGAGTATTTGCAGGCGTTGTCGATCAGGTTGGTAATAGCAGCTTTCAGCAGGGTTTCCTCGCCGGGGATGACCAGGGGCCGGTCCTGGAGCCTGACACCGTCGCTGAAGGTCAGCCGTATCTTTTGAAGCGGCCATTTCGATTGTACCTGGTCCACACAATCCATCAGCAGCTCCATCATATCCACTTTGTGGGTATTGATATAATCTTCCTGGTTTTCGATCCCGGCAAGCATAAGCAGCCCGTTTGAAAGGCTGATGAGCCGATCCAGCTCGGCAACCGCCTTTTTCTGGCTTTCCCTCAGGCCGGCTTCATCTTTATCGTAATAAAGTGCTGTTTCCAGTAGCCCTTTGAGGGTAGCCATCGGCGTACGGAGCTCATGCGAGGCATGGGAAATAAATGACCTTTGGTTGGCGATCAGGCGTTCATGCTGGTCGAGGAGCTCGTTAAATGAAGTGGTCAGGGAGCCAACCTCGTCGTTGGGAGTCAGGTTTTGCAGACGAAAGGACAGAGAGTTATTGAAGCGCCCTTTAATCTGGCCGATCAGCGAATTGAGTGGAGAAAGGGCTCTTATAGCGAAAAAATGAGCAAAAACGGCGATGAGTGCTATGCAAATGATATTCGTAAGAATGAGCAGTTCACCGAGCGACTCCTGTCTCTGGTACCCTTCCGAATCGTATGCCGTTATAATGGCTACATACGGTTTTTCCGTTTCGGGCTGAAAGGACACCCGGTAGGCCATTGCCACGCCGGTTTTTTCATTCTCATGCGCTTTTACCGGGTAGGAGAAAAACAGCTTCCCTTCACGTCTGACACTGTCGAGAAAAGAAGAAGCAGGATAAAAGTCATAGACCTGTATATTGGAATAATAAAGACTGTCTTTGCCGGAAAAAACGAGGTCAGTCTGCTCGTTGAGAACGGTATTGATGCTTCCTTTCAGGCTCCCTGCGGGGTCAAACAATTGCTGGGTGCCGAGGACCCGGCGTTCCAGGCGCTGCTGGAAGAAAGTGTTACGGTGTTTGGCATAGGTGAAATAGATGAACAGCGAAAAAGAAAGCAGCACCAGCGTGACGAAAAAGACGAACCACAAAATCAGGCGATGACGGATCAGCATGGTTCTATTCTTTTAGCATATAACCCATCCCTATAACGGTATGAAGAAGCTTTTGAGGCCGGTCGGCGTCAATTTTCTTCCTCAGATAATTGATATACACATCTATGACGTTCGTATTGGTGTCAAAGCGTATATCCCAGACCTTTTCGGCGATATCTACCCGGCTTACGATTTTTCCTGCATTCAGCATCAGGTATTCCAGCAAGGTATATTCCCGGCTGGTCAGGTTGATGCGCTGCCCGCCCCGCGTGACGATGCGCGCGTCGGCGTACAGGATGAGGTCGGAAACAACAATACTTCTGCCGGTATCTTCAAGAGGCGCTATCCGGCGACCGAGGGCTTTGACCCTGAGTACGAGCTCCCTGAATTCAAAAGGTTTAACCAGGTAATCGTCGGCGCCCGATCCGAACCCCTTCTCTTTGTCGGTTATGCTGTCGAGGGCGGTAAGCAGGAGGACAGGCTGGGTTTTGTCGTTTGCCTTGATCTCCTTACAGAGGTCGAAACCGTTGATTTTGGGGAGATTGAGGTCGAGAATGACAACATCGTATTTTCTGCTGTCATAAAATCGCAGGCCCATGAGGCCGTCAAAGGCGACGTCGACATCGAATCCTTCCTCGTTGAGCCCTCTTTTAATGAACGATGCTACGTTAGCTTCATCTTCTACCAGTAAAATCCGCATATCCTGAACGCTGATCTGCCTTAGTGCTTTATCTCAGGCTTAAAAGTGAATTCAAAGATACAAAATTATCCAAGGGCTGTAAGAATAGCGATTTGACATCACACATGCATTTTCCGTCCAAAACGCCCGGTTATAAACTGGTAAATTACCTTTTTGAGTACTAGCTTTGCGTACGTTAAGATAACACGATTTTTAAAAAAGAAATTTTCGGAACATACTAATAGTCGCCTTATGAAGACGGTGATGAAAAAGGTTTTTTGCTTGCTGAACCTGCTGGGAATGCAGGAAATACTACCTGCGCAGAGCGATAGCACAGCCTCCCGGGGGGGGGGCGGAGCCCAAAAAAAAGAGGAACGGAAATGGGACTGGATCGATATAAAAGGATATACCCAGCTCAGGTACAACGAGCTGTTTGAGACGAATCCCAAGCTCGAATGCGAGCAATGCGACAAGTCCTGGGGCACAGGTGTAGGGCTCTATTTCAGGAGGATGAGATTTTCAGTCGATCTGAAGCTCCTGCCCAGGCTTTCCTTCACCGTTCAGCCGGACATCGCAGGTCTGATTGAGGGCGGGGCGGCGGTCCAGCTTCGTGACCTGTACTTTGAGTACGGGTTTGATAAAAAAAATGAGCTGAGGGCAAGGCTGGGACAAACGCGGGTGCCATACGGACATGAAAATATACAATCGACCAGGAACAGGATCCCGCTCGACAGGAACGATGCCCTCAACAGTGCCTTTATCAATGAACGGGATTGGGGGCTGTTTTTTTACTGGACGCCGGAGCGGTTTCAGAAGAAGTTTGAGGCCAGGGCTAAAAACGGTTTGAAGGGTACGGGCGACTACGGGATTTTTTCATTGGGGGTGTTTCAGGGGCAAAGTACGCTGCGCGACCTGAACAGGAGCAAACATGTTGTGGCCCGCGTTGCCTATCCGCTCGATGCAGGCAATCAGCTTATGGAATTTGCGGTGCAGGGGTATTGGGGGAAATATACGATTGCTGCGGAAAAGATGACTTCAGGCGTCAGGACCAATGCAACCCATACTTATCCCGACAAACGGGTAGCAGTATCGACGGTGCTCTTTCCAAAGCCTTTTGGCGTGCAGGCAGAGTATAATTGGGGAGTCGGGCCTGAATTTACCCACGCTACGGGCAAGATCACCAAGCAACCGCTATGGGGAGGCTATGTGCTGGCCAATTACCGCCTGCCGATGGGTAAGCAGTTGTTGTACCCATACGTAAGGGTGCAGCACTTTGACGGAGCAAAAAAGCATGAGCGGGATGCAAGGCATTATATTGTAAAGGAGTTGGAAATAGGGGCTGACTGGCAGATTTCCAGGTATGTCGAAATTATCGGTGCTTTTACATTGTCGAACAGGAAATTTGAAGATTTCCGCCTGCCCGACAATAACCAGAGAGGCTCGCTGGCAAGGCTCCAGCTCCAGGTGGGATTTTGATTTATAGCCAGGATTCCACCAGGGGTTTCAGCTCCGAAGCCCATTTTTTATAAGCCTCCGGGGTAAGATGAGTCCTGTCGCGGGCATAACGGTCTATCAGCCCGTCCTGGTCGGACAGCCACCTGTTGGGGTTTGTCGTCGGGATGCCCAGCGAGTCGCAGTGGCTGACCAGCCAGTTGTTCAGGCTATCGACCCTGATTTTTGTCGCTGCAGACTGCTTTTCGTACAAAGTAAGCTGTACTACGGTTTTCACACCCGCATTCCTGAGCTTTGAAAGTAGTATCCTGTAATCGTCGATGGTTTCCCCGGCGGTTCGTTCGAGGATCGTCAGGTCGTTGATCCCGCCCATCACGACGCACAGTTCAGGAGAATATCTCAGTACCCTGCGGTCAATTTCATCCTTCAGATGGCATATGCCCAGGCCCGGCACACCGCTGTTTTTGATATCGTGCCTGTCGAGAAGGATATTCCATTCGCCCTGGGCGGTTATGGAATCCCCCAGGAAGACAATTCCGGCTTTTTCTTTCCAATCCAGGAACATCTGCAAAAGCCTTTCCCGGTAGTGAAAAGCGATGCCCGAAGCCGCAGCCAGGAAAAGGAAATTGAAGAGAAGCGACAGGCGAAGAAGCCAGCTTTTGCGTTTCCGGGAACGGCTGCGCCACCCGGTTTCTGATGGACGATATCTCATGTCTGTTTCACATCTGTACAAAACGTTACCAGTACCGGAGCGAAAAAAAAGCTAATTTCCAGGAAAATCAAAGTTATTTGTAAACTGATTTACATAGCTGACGACTTAAACCTATCAGACAATGAAAATACTTTCTGCTGCGCAGGTAAGAGAGCTTGACGCTTATACTATCCGGACCGAACCTGTGCTGTCTGTCGACCTGATGGAACGGGCTGCGAAAGCATTTATGCAGTGGCTTGTGAGCAAATTTGATGAGGAACATAAATATACAGTCTTTTGCGGGAAGGGAAATAACGGAGGCGACGGACTGGCCGTTGCAAGGATGCTCATTGAACGGGGAAATTCCGTGGAGGTTTTTATTGCCGAGCACCGGGAGGCCGGCACGCCCGATTTCGAAATAAACCTTCAACGGCTCAAGAGCCTGACAGAGCCTGTTTTTGTGCGTTCTCCGGCAGATTTTCCTTCGCCTGCGACCGGGATTGTCGTGGATGCGCTGCTGGGAACGGGACTCAATAGTCCTGCAAGGGGGGTGCTGGCAGAAGTAATTTCGGCTATCAATAACTCCGGGTTAACGATAGTATCGGTCGATATAGCCAGCGGCCTTTTTACCGATAAAGCCAATGCGGCTGAAGACCTTATTGTCAGGCCCGACTACACCGTTTCTTTCCAGGTGCCCAAGCTGGCTTTCTTCATCGCTGACAGCTACCCCTATGTAGGAAAGTGGTGCGTGGTGGATATTGGTCTCGACGGCGAATTCCTGGAACAGCAACCTTCGGATTACTTTCTCACCACTAGGGAAAATCTGCCACACCTCAAAAAAAAGCGAGGCAAATATTCCCATAAAGGTACTTATGGTCATGCACTTATGATTGCAGGCAGCTACGGGAAGATAGGAGCGGCAGTGCTTTCTTCCAGGGCATGCCTGCGTTCGGGCGTCGGGCTGCTGACGGCCTATATTCCAGGCTGCGGGTATGAAATTATGCAGATAGCCGTCCCGGAAGCTATGGTGATCACAGATCCCGGGAGCAACTTCCTGGTATCGGTTCCCGGGACTTTCAGCTATTCGGCAATAGGTGTTGGTCCTGGAATAGGTACCGATCCTGGTACTCTTGAGGCTTTCAGAAAGCTGCTGGAGAGCTTTTCCGGGCCTTTGATCCTGGATGCCGATGCCCTGAATTTATTGGCCTCACATCCCGAATTGCTGGAATTATTACCTCAAAACACTATTCTGACGCCCCACCCCAAAGAATTTCAGCGGCTTACAGGAGCGTATGCCGACGGTTTCGAAGCGATACAAAAGGCACGTGCTTTTGCTGTGAAATATAGGGTTATTATCTGTCTTAAAGGAGCCCATACTGCCGTAGTGCAGCCTGAGGGCACGGTTTATTTCAATTCCACCGGGAACCCGGGAATGGCTACGGGAGGAAGCGGAGACGTGCTCACCGGCATTATATTGGGCCTGCTCGCCCAGGGATATGCTCCCGATATAGCGGCACGGCTCGCTGTCTACACGCACGGCGAGGCAGGAGACAGGCAGGCGGCCGTGCGGACGGAAGAGGCGCTGATCGCATCAGACCTGATAGAGGGATTGCGTTGGTAATTGCCCGAGCAAACTGGCATAATATTTTAAAGATCTTCATCACCAGAATATATGTGCCACTCTAATGTTTAACGATTATGTACGCTGACCTCAACTACTACCGTAAAACTGAGAAACGCAAAGCCTATCCTTTTTCCGCTACTATCAAATTCGGAGTCTTCCTTTTTCTTGCTGCCTATCTGCTGGTTAAGTTTGTGGAGCCTATACTGGCCAGCGGAACCTATTGACCGGGATTGGTATTTTACTCGAAAAAGCTGACAATTTCCCTCAAATGAGGTAGTATTGCGCTCATAAGTTAGTGTAGCCATGTACTACCTGGATGGGTTCAGTAAGTTCGTTCACAGTCAGTATCTAGCAGCCGGGGTCCGTCTGACGCTGGCGAGCCTCATACCATGCGTGGTTTTCCAGTACTACGGTGTGCTCGAAACCATGATGCCGTTTGCGCTGGGAACGCTGTTTATAGGAGCTGTCGACAATCCCGGACCGCTCAACCGGCGCAGGAACACGCTGCTTTTCGCAATTTTTTTTACTTTCTTTTCCGGGCTTGTCACGATCTGGCTGCAGCCGTACACGGTTCTGGTCTACTTTGCCATTATCGTTTTCGGGATTTTTTACCCGATGATCGGCGTCTACGGCAACAGGGCAAATGCGGTCGGTACCATCAGCCTGCTGGTATTTATATTAACGCTGAACGAGAACCCTGTCCAGGAAACCGGATACCGGCATGTGCTGATCTTCATGGCGGGCGGCTTCTGGTATTTCCTTATTTTCCTGCTGTCGGCCGGGCTGCGCCCTTATCTGCCTTCCCAGCAACTGATGGGTGAGAACCTGGTACTGCTCGGCGAGCTGCTATCGGTGAAGGCAAAGTTTTACATGCCCAACCCAAAGTTTGGGCAACTGTACGATAAAATGGTCCCCCTGCAGGTGGCGTTGAAAGAAAACCACGAGGTGCTTAGAGAGCTGGTTTTCAAAACCCGGCAAATGGTTAAGGACTCCAGTAATAAAAGCCGGACGCTCGTGCTGATGTATCTCGACAGCCTGGATCTTTTCGAACAGATCCTGAATTCGCAGCAGGACTACCGGCATCTTGCCAAAGTATTCGGCGATACGAAAATCCTCAGGATATTCGGTATATACATCAACTGGCTCGCCGAAGAAGTGCAGCATATAGGTGTAGCAGTTCAGGCGGGGGCTGTGTCTACCTCGAGGAGGGACCTTGCGGAAGGTTTCCATAAGTGTGAGCTTGCCTTTTACCGTTTCCGTTCGGCAAAAATGACCCAGGAGAACGTGGAAGATTTTATTATGCTGAAGCAGGTGCTGCTCAGCATGAGGGATATTACCGAAAGGGTAAAAAAGCTGCATCTTTTTACGCGGTATGAAGCAAGCGAAACGGACGAGATCGGGAGCATGGCCGGTCCCGACGGTATTGTACCCAGAGAAGACCTGAACCCGAGGATACTGCTTGACAACATTTCGCTGAAATCGACTCATTTCAGGCATGCGCTGAGACTCACACTGGCGTTGGTTACCGGTTTTACAATCTCGCTCGTCTGGGACATCGGCCACGGTCACTGGGTTTTGCTTACCATTGTCACGATTATGAAGCCGGCCTTCGGCATCACAAAGCAAAGGAACCTTTACCGGATAGCAGGTACGTTCCTGGGAGCGTCGGTAGGGTTCCTGGCTATATATTCGGTGCATAGCAGTACCGGGCTGTTCGTGCTGATGATGCTGGCGATGATAATGGCCTATACTTTTCTTAAGACCAATTATTTTGTGGCGTCGGCCGGGATTACCATTTATGTAATAATAGGCTTCTATTTCCTGGATTCGCAAATGATAGGTGAGGTTCTGGTCGACAGGATTATCGACACGGCTATAGGCTCCGTCATCGCTTATCTTTTTTCGATGTTTGTGCTGCCGTCCTGGGAGTCGTCAAATCTCAACAGTACCGTAAAGGAGGCGCTGGAGTCGAACCAGCATTATTTTGATACGGTGTCGTCAGTGTTTTCGGGGAAGGGGATCGATCTTTCACTCCTGAAGCACCACCGGAAAGAAGCTATTATCGCCCTGGCCAATGTTTCGGATGCGTTCCAGAAAATGATGTCCGAGCCCCGGCGGCAGCGCGTGAAGCTGGAGGATTTCCACCAGTTTGTGGCTACTTCCCATATGCTGACCTCTTATATCGCTTCCCTGTCGACCTACGCCCAAAGCGGGGGGAGCCGCTTCGATGTCAAAGGATTTGCTCCCAAGATCAGGGAAATCGACAGGAACCTGACCACCGCCGTCTCGATAGTAGAGGGAAAGCAGATCGAGCGCACGGAAGTCATAAAACAGGCTCTTCCCCAGAACGAGGAGTTGATGCAAATGCTTTCCATGGTAAAAAAGGAAATTCGCGAGACGGGCAGGGGAGAGTTTGAAGACCCTGTCCTGAACAGGGATTTCTCGGAGCTAAGAACTATCGACGGGCTTTTTGAGCTTATCAACACTCTTACGGTCGACATTGTTAAAATACTCAACAGGCTTTTTTAGGCAGCTTTTGTAGGTAGTGTGGACAGAATATCGCCGCGTGTTCTATCTCTTTAATCCGTTATTTCCCAGATCCTGAAAGTATTAGGCGGGAGATTGAGGGGAATCCCGTCGGAGTTTTCCGAATGTCTGAAGCGGAAATCCCACGTCTGCGCTCCGAAAATCTCTACTATTGTATAGTGACGTTCTGTATCCAGCCTGAGCACTTCGCGCCAGACATGTTCAGGAATACGCAAATAAGTAGAGAAATGGCGGTTCTGGTCAAAATTGTAAGCTAGTATTATCTTTTGCCGGTCGGTGTAACGGAGGAATGAAAACAGCCTGGAGCTGTCGTATCCCGGGCTTTGCCCGTGGAAATTGACGTACTGGAGGTCGAAAAATGACCCGGAGTGAAAGGCTTCCTTTTCAGTTACCAGCCGGTTCAGATCGGCATAGAATTTCCTCAGCGCCTGTTGTTGCTCAGACAGTTTCGCCCCGTCAAATTTTCCTTTATTTACCCAGGCCTGGAATTCGGGAATACCCCAGTAGTCATAAATGGTAGTACGGCCGTCATCCCCCTGGTATCCTTCCGATTCCCTCGCCGCGACGCCCGTTTCCTGGCCGGAATAGATCATGAGCGGACCGGTATGGAGCGTCGCGCTGAGCGCCATAGCCGGGAGAGCCCTGAAAGGGTCGCCTGCAAAATAGCGGGAAGCAATCCGCTGCTCATCATGATTCTCAAGAAACCGGAGCATATGCCGGGCAATATCCCCGGACTCCTCCTGCCACAGCCGTGTAATGTCGTCGGCGTTTCCGTGCCCTTCGATCAGTCTCCGCAATGCGTCATACAGTCCTACCTTATCATAAAGGTAATCGAAACCACCCTCATGTATATACCTTCTGTACTCCCCCGGATTGTATATTTCTGCAATGAAAATAATTTCAGGGTTGACGCTTTTTACCTGTGGGATCACCCAGGCCCAGAATTCCACCGGGACCATTTCCGCCATATCGCAACGAAAACCGTCTACACCTTTTTTGGCCCAGTAGAGCAGTATGTCCCTCATCTTCAGCCAGGTGTCGGGTAGTGGATCAAAATGTGCCTTTCTGCCGTTCAGGTAGTCGACCCCGTAATTAAGCTTGACTGTGTCATACCAGTCGTAGACGGACGGTGTCGCGCTGAACACGTCATTTCCGGTGGCTTTTGCAGGTATTTCGGTGTAATCGTTTCCGGACTTTACAGGAGAAGAAACCCCGTCAGGAACCAGGAAAGCCTCTCCCGGGAGGTAATAGTAGTTGTTTTGAGGCGAGAACGGCAGGTCCGGGTTGTCGTTTTTGCCGAAATCGTCGATCTCTTCGGGCTTCTGATGGGATGTGTAGGAGCGGGCTACGTGGTTGGGAATAAAATCGATAATGCTCTTCAACCCGTTTGCCCTGGTCCGGTGCATCAGCGCTTCAAACTCGCTGATCCGTATGGAAACATTTTCGGCCAGATCGGGATCGACGTCATAATAGTCTTTAATGGCATAAGGAGAGCCGGCGATGCCCTTGACAATCATCGGGTGGTCCCTGGGTATCCCGAATATCGAGTAATCGGTAAGGGTGGCATGTGCCAGGACACCGGTATACCACACGTGGGTTATGCCGAATTCCTTCAGGGCGTTCAGAGCCCTGTCTGTTATATCGTTGAATTTTCCGCAGCTGTTTTCTTTTATGCTCCCGAAAAATTTATTCCGGGTCCTGGTATTGCCGAAATGACGAACGAGGAGTTGGTAAACGATGAGTTTGTCATTCTGGCGGATCGTCGGAGGCATGCCGTTTTCAGATTAAGTATCAAGAGAGCAGCTAAAATACGTAAAATCTTTCTAGACGGGGATTTTTTAGTGGGGATTTAAGCTGGTATTCTAATAAGTTACCCACACAGGTTGTATGTTACAGGCCTCTTATGTAGAGGGGTTGAAAGTCCTTCAGATTCATTTATCTTTACTCATGAACAACAAACTGCGGATATGAAACCAAAAAATGTCGTAGAGGAGCCGATGGTTGTTTGCGAGCCTGAAATCGTATCGTTGGATCAGCTGGATTTTTCCAGGCGATACTCCTACGCCGGAAACACAGCCAAAGAGATGGGTGTTAAGTTCGACCTTTACGAAAAAGCTGGTGTAAAGGAATACTGGCTGGTAGAGCCGGTCGATAAAACGATCCTGGTGTATGTGCTCCGGGACAACAGGTACCTCGGCCTGAAGCCTTTTACAGAAGAGGACCAAATGGCTTCCCCGCTCTTCCCGGAGTTGAAGTTTGCTGTTAAAGAGGTATTTGAATAGGCGGCATTCCCGATACGCCGGAGTTCTATTTGAACACTGAAATTCTTGGTACCAGGAGTGCGATGAGCAATCCCATAACAGAGATGATGCCAAATGAGAAACGCAGATCGGTAAGCTCGGCTACAAACCCGATAAGGGGCGGACCCAGCAAAAATCCGAGGTAGCTGATTCCCGAAACGCCTGCCAGCGCGATCGACGGAGCCATACCGGGGATTTTCCCGGCTGTACTGTATACCATAGGCACAACAGAAGAAACTCCGAAGCCTACAATGATAAAGCCTAAGGTCGCGGTAAGCAATTGGGGAAAGAAAATAGCCGTGCTGAGACCTGTAAAAATGAGGAGGCCATTCATCTGAAGCATTCTTTGTTTCCCGAAGCGTACCTGTAGCTTATCACCGGTAAAGCGCCCCAGTGCCATCATGATCATGAAAGAAGCGTATCCGAGGGGGATAAGGCTGCCTTCAGCCTTTACAATTTTCTGAAAGTAAACCCCGCTCCAGTCAAACATGGTGCCTTCGCTCGCCATGCAGCAGAATCCTATGATGCCCAATTGAAGGATAGCCTTGGGAGGCTTCCTGAAACGGGACGATTTTTCCGCCGATTCCTGCGACTGAGAAGTGGTAGCACTCTCGGTAAGAAACCTGTTGGCAAAAAAAGTGGAGATAATGCCGGCAATGGCGATGATCCAGAAGTGCTGGTAGGGTGTCAGCTTAAGACTGATCATGAGCAGGCCTATAAGCGCGCCTGTGAATCCGGCTGTCGACCATACTCCGTGAAAGGATGCCAGGATCGGCCTTCCGTACATCTTTTCGACACTTACCGCCTGGGTGTTGACCGAAATGTTACAGAGGTTGCCGGAAACTCCCATAGCAAACAGGGCAAGACCTAGTTGCCAGCCCTCTTTCGCCAGCCCCAGGTTGGTCAGGCTGAAGGCATAGAAAACAAAAGCAATACCCAGGGTGATCTTGCTCCCGTACCGGGCTACAATTCTCCCTGAAAACGGAAGCGTGAGCATCTGGCCTGCCGGTAAAGCTAGCAGCAACGTACCCAGTAAAGCTTCGCTTAACCTGAGGGAGGCCTTAATATCCGGTATCCGGCTGGCCCAGGTAGCAAATGAAAGGCCGAGGCAGAAAAAATAAACTGCTACAGCAATTCTCTGATGGCTTTTGTTAAAAACAGGTGGTGTGCTCCTGTGTAAATGAAATCTTTCTTTTGTTATATGTATCTTCGGTATTCTTAATACCTTTTCAAAGCTGATATTCATAGCAATTATGTGTAATCCGATACAAAATTAATGTATTGCTATCGAAATACGCAACTATTACGAAGAAGTTCGAATATTTGAAAAGTTAAATATTTGAAAAGTGCAGGATTTCCCCGGGACAATAGAATAAGTTCAATTTTAAGGGGTGGATATGCCCCGGATCAACCGGCCCGTATATTTGTCCGGATCAGTACAACTGGCCGAAAGTGCCTTTAAGATAGCCTTCGTAAGGCTCTTTTTTGTAGTGATCGCCGCCGATATAGGTTACGATCTGGTAAAATTCTGTGGGCTTGATATATCCGGCCACGGGCTGGATGACTTTAAAGTTTTCGTCAATAAAGACAGTCGTAGGGAAGCTTGGCTGGTTGTTGCTTAGGGTCATGGCCCACGAATGGATCCCTCCTTTGCCCTGAGCCATGAAATGATAGCTCCTGTTTCCCAGCTTAATGCTCTGGCGTTGCTCGGCGTTGAATTTGACCGGATAGTAATTTTTGTTGATATATTCAGCGATTTCCGCTTTGGCATAGGTTTCGCGGTCCATTACCTTGCACCAGCCGCACCAGTCGGTATAGAGGTCGACGAGTATCTTACGCGGCTCTTTTGTGTTGAGGGCATAGGCTTCCTCAGGTGTCACCCAGTTTACTTTGGCTTTTTTATCGGCAGGAGCCGGCACAGGGAGGTCGAAAGACGATAACCCGGTTATAAATATAAGCGCTAAGAAAGCCGCACCAGCCAGTCTGAACATTCGTTTGTCGGTTAATCAGGTAGTCAATATAAATAATCCGGCTATTTTCCGGGACTCAAGTTAAATAACAGTTTTCCGGTGGTAAAAATTACACAGGAAGAAAAAAAGTTGAATACCGGCAGGATTTTTATGCTGTCTTCCAAATACAGGTGGGAGGTTTTGTCATAAAGATGTAGGTAGGGGCTCTGGTGGGTCTCGGTTTAATATCCCCTCCAAGGTCTAGCCGCGCATCTGCTTCAATTGTGCGCGGCTGATAATACCATCGGCGATTTACAAAAATCTTTGTCAGAAAAAAATGACGCTCATCGTTCCGTCATTATTTTTTTTACAAACCGGCCTTTCCCCGATTCAAATTGTAGCAGGTAAAGTCCATGCACCCAATTGCGGGGCGGAATTTTGATCATACTGGTGTTTTCGGGGAATTCGAAGCGGTCGACATTACGCCCCAGGGCGTCATATACAGAAAGCGTACCGGCCGTCGGCTCATCCAGCTCTATGGTGAGCTGGATGCCCGGTCTCAGTGGGTTGGGATAGACCAGGACACCCGGTATGTTTTCTTTTTCCGTAGCGGCTATCAGGGGGAAACTGACATTAGTGAGCCCGTAGTCTCCAGATTCTGAGCTGCTGCTTACGGCTTTGATACGGTACGACAAAGTACCCCCGCTATTGACAGGCGTATCCTTGTAATTGGTGGTATTTATGCCGAAAGTCCCGATCGTGGTCCACCTGTTTTCGTTGTCTTTCTTCCGTTGCAGGACATATGACTCAGCTCCGGAAACGGCATCCCATTTGAGGTCGACCGAAACAAGATCGGTGGTAGCAGAGAGTACCGGCGTACCGAGCGCATTCCCTATCGGCACCTGGTAAAAGGTAAAAGCACGCATTCCTTTTCCGTTGGTGATGAACGGGCCGGTAAAAGGATAGTAGCTGCCGCCTTGTTCAAGGAAAGGAGGCAAATAGGTCAGATGGGAGGCGTTTTGAGATGCTTTCAACGTCAGCACGACCCGGTTTCCGTCGGCTTTTCCTGAGCCGACAGCTCCTGCGCCGCCGTCAAGGTAGAAAAAGTCTTTGATATCCAGGGTTACCGAGCCGTTCGGCTGATACGGACCGGGGTATACCAGTTCCTGGTCATTATCAAATACGAGTACCAGCTCTTTCTTTTCGCCGTTTTTGTAAAAGACTTTTTTAATATCCGGAGAGTTTATCTGGAGCGTATCTTCCAGGTTGTAGAAATCCCTGTTGATCAGCCTCGAGACTTCGAATCCGCTTTGGATATTGCCTCCCCGGCCATAGTGGAGCCCGTCGAATTCCTTTGTGCCGACAGTCGCCAGCGAGCGGATATCTGTGTAAATACCAGGTAGCCTGCGCTGGTAATCCCGGATTATGGTTCCTGTCGAAGAAGGATAATATATGATGTCGATCTGGAATACGTACATTTTCCTGATTGCCGGTATGTCGGTTTTCAGATTATGGTACAGCTTGTCGAAATTTTCTTCCCAGTTCCAGCCTTCATTATAGGCTTCGGTTTCTCCCTGGCGGTAAAGGAACGCCCTGCAGACGGAGGCGACACCCGATTTCTGAACGCGGTACAGCATCCTGCCATAACCGTTGGTAAGATCTGCCGGGTTATTTTCATTCCGTATGGCATGGGAGAATGCAGAAGACCAGTGAAAACCGGCGTTGATGAGGCAATTAGGGATACCGCTCTGCTCGACTAGCCGCTTCTGGATCTCAAGTCCCATAGACCCCACGCTTGTTGCTGCCGACTGGTTGGACATGGCCCATAGCGTATCGGCCGGATTATAATTTTCAGTGTTAAGAGTACCTGTGGCGACACCGAAAGTCCTGCAGTAATCGCTCATTTCGCTTTCCGCAAAGAAGCCGGTTGAATTGGACTGCCCCATTATTACGAAAGCATCGCCGCAGACTACCTTTTCCCGCGATACGATCAGGACGGAATCGGCAGCTTTGCATGCGTATACCGCAAATTTGTAGTTAGCCAGTTCCGCTTTGATTGTAGTGCTGCCGGCAGAAAACGACCCGATGTCTCCTTTATAAGTGATAGGCGCCTTGATGTACCGGATGCGGGAATCATTGCGGGTTACGATAACAGACATGTGACTGTAGCCCTGGACTTCTATTGTACCCGAGACAGGTACTTCCGCCTCGTTCTTTTCATTCCGTGGGTAAAGCTGATAATTCTGTGGGAGCTGGTTGAAAACTACCGAGTAAAACCGCTGGGCGGAGACCGGGGTACCAGTAAGGTAAAAAGAAATGATCAGGAGTCCTAAAAGACAACGGGCAGCGAAGTTTTGGCCAATCGCAGATGCCGGAAAAGTAAATGGTCCGCAAGAAAAAACGGCCGCCCCTCCGGCGGCAGTGGCAAAAGAAGACAGACGAACCAGCTGCGTATAGAATCGTATCAAAGCCTGAACGTTTAAATGAAAATATAACGTGAGAAAAGTAAGTAATGTCCGGTACAAAAAGAACAGTGCCCTTCGTGACTTTGCGGTAAAAATAACCATAAAGTCGCGAAGGGCACAGAGTTGACCGGCCGGGCTACCCTCCATGGCGGAGAGGAACCGTTTTCGGCCTGGAAAAAGTTTGACTGTTTCCTTTATATAGCCGCAGCCTCAAGCGCGATTTTGAAGTTGATCTGCTTGCTGATCAGGTCATCAGGCTTACCGGCATAAGATACATTCCAGTCTTCACGTTCGATGTTGAAATCTGCGTTTGCTTTGAAAGTAGTATCTGTAGCTTCGGCGACGTTGGCGTTGAAAGTGATATTTTTGGTAATACCACGAATCGTGAGGTTGGCAGATACTACAATTGTACCGGCTTCAGCTCCGTCTTTTACGTCTGTTATTTCCAAAGTGGCCTCCGGGTGGTTGGCTACATCAAAGAAGTCCTCGCTTTTCAGGTGACCCTCCAGTTTGCCTTTGAATTCCCCTTCAAGGTCCTTGTCGTTTATAGTATTAAGGTCGATTACAATTTTGCCGCCGGTCAGCTTTCCGTCTTTTACAGTGACATTACCTTCTTTAATCTGCACGTCTCCGTTGTGTTGGCCGGTTACCTTTTTTCCATGCCATTCAACGGTAGAAGCGGCAGTATTTACCGTAAGTTCCGTTCCCTCGGCCGAAGTAGCTTCTGCGGCTTCAGTTGTTTCTGCTTTTTCACCTTCCGGATTACCAACGCACGCTGCAAATAAAAATGCGCTCATTCCGGCTAATAACAATACTCTTTTCATAGTTTGTGAAATTAATTGTAGTTACATATAATGTCTGAGAACACAATAATAGAGAATAGGGTTCAATGTTCGCCTATAAAACTTAAAATTTACTTAGAGCAAATTAAGTGCGGAGTTTCTCTAAAAGTAAACTATCCTGCCAAAGGAAGGCTAACAGATATCGTAGTACCTTCACCGGGTGCAGATTGAATCTGTAATTTGCCCCCGATCGATTCGACACGGTTGGTGATATTATGGAATCCCATTCCGTTCCTTATACTGGTATCTTCAATGCCTTTGCCGTCGTCCCTGATGCTCATGGCGAAATTATTTTCAGCTATGGAAATCCGGATGCGGACGTGCCGGGCCTGCGCGTGTTTGAGGGTGTTGTTGATGGCTTCGAGAGCCACATTGTAGAGCTGGTGCTCTTCGTTCCTGGAAAGGCGCTTGTACATATTGTGCTCTTCGAAATCAAACATGATGTCTCCGAGCTCATTCAGTTTCCTGGTCAACTGGGTAAAGGAGGCCGGAAGCCCGTATTGCTCCAGCTCAGGCGGCAGCATATTATGCGATATGAGGCGCACATCTTTATAAGCCTCATTTGCCATCTCGAGGAGCTTTTTATGAAGTGACTGGTTAAATCCGTCCCAGTTTTCAGTATCCATGCTTTCCAGGCTCCACCTGAGAGCGGCGAGCTTGGTATTCAGGTTATCGTGCAGCTCGGAAGCCACGCGGCGGCGCTCTATTTTCTGCCCGCGGTCGAGCGCCATTTCGATTTCGCGGTTTTTATTGACGAGCTGCTCGTTGTATTTCCTTAACCTCCGGTTGGCCCATAAGATATAAGCGAGAATAAGAATTGCGGTGATTCCCGCCAGTATGAGCATATTCCTGGTTTGTAAGAGCTGTTTGTTTTCCAACTGTTGTATTTCAAGTTCTTTATCGGACTTCATCTTATCCAGCTCATAATTCATATTGGAAGCCATGATCCGCTGACGGGATTCGTCATTGAGAAGGCTGTCGGAAGCAGCTTTATACCTGACGTAATAGTCGTAGGCCAGCGGGTAATTGCCCAGATTTTTATAGGCTTCACTGAGCTGCCTGAGATAATTGCTTCTCTCATTCAGCATTTCGCTCGATTCCTCTATCCAGTTCAGCCCCCTGCCGGCGGTTTGGATAGCATCCCGGTATTTTTTCTGCTGAAGGTAAAGGTTCCCGTAGTTGATCTGCGTAAAATGGTAGAGTGCGTTGCCGGGGTTATGGGCTTTGAATACGCTGTCTGAGCGCTGGTTAAAGGTCCATGCCCGGGTGTAGTCGCCCAATTTAAAATAGACATCGCTGATCCGGGCATAGGCGGAAGTTAAAAACTGCGCGGAGGCAGTGCTCTCGTAGATTTTCGCTGCTTCCGTATACGAAGCCAGTGCTTTCTTCAGATCGTTTTGTTTTTTAAACAGATCGCCTTTCTGGTTGTAAAGAAAGGCCAGTACCCTTACGTCGTTACTCTTCCGTGCGATTTGTTCGGCTTTATCGAAACATTCAAGCGCTTCCTTATACATTTCGACCTGGGTATAATTAACCCCGAGATTGGGAAGTGTCGCCCTCAGGGCTTTTTCATCTCCCAGCGACTCCAGTATTTTACGGGCTTTTATGTAAAGGTCTATCGACTGGGCATATTTCCCCTCCCAGCCAAGCATTCCCGCTTTTTCCTGGTAGACCATCGCTTCCCAATACTTGGAATTTTTTTTCTGGAAAATGTTTAAAGCAAGATTAAACAGGGAGTCGACGGGCTCCGGGCGATCCATCTCAGTCATGGAAACCAATTGCGCCCTTCTGAAAAAAGAAATTCCCGCAGTGAGCTCGTCGCCTGCTTCGCGCGCCTTGCGGTCGACGGTGTCCAGGTGCGCATAGGCTTCGTCAACCTGGTCGAGGATGTCCATTTCAATCCTGACGAACTGAAACCGCGCATTTGCTTCGCCCTTGAGGAAGCCCTGCTTTTTAGCAAGGCCGATTGCTTCGAGACAATAAATTTTCGCGAGCGAATCTTCACCGCTCATCCAGTAAGCGTGGCCCAGGGCGTTGAGGGTGTTGACCCTGGCGGTATCGGAAGGAGCCTGGCCTTTCAATGCATTAAGCAGAGAGTCGCCGGTTTGAGCCCATGCGAGTGCGGGAAATATAGTCAGGATCAGCAGGAGGTATTTCATCAGCATGTAGACTTGTTCTGTGCGGATGCACTAAAATTAAATCATTTAGCTGTTAATTGCAGCGGAATAATGTAAAATACAGGTTTTCCTATAGACGTTGCCTGTTTCCTAACATTTGTTAATATGACCGGCATAGCGCCTCCTTGTTTCGTAGCTTTATACGACTGTTAGGCAAGACGTTATAATGAAATTTTTCCCATATCTTATTTTGTCGTTTTTGTTACCCCGGTTTTTACCTGCTCAGAGTGGAGGTGTGAAGGGGACCATACTGGATGAAAACGGTGGAGAAATACCTTTTGGCAATGTAGCGGTTTTCAGGCTCCCGGATTCTTCACGTGTAACCGGTGCACCGGCCGACGGGAACGGATCTTTTTTTATTCCGCTGGAAAACGGCAGCTATTTTGCGAAAATCACGGTAGTATCGTTCCGCGAAAGGGCTGTATACGGTATCAGGATAAACAATTCCATCGCCGACCTGGGCCGGATCAGGCTTCTGCCTGATGTGACGACGCTGGAAGAAGTTATTGTCCAGGGCGAACGCAGCCAGATGCAGCTTGACCTGGACAAGCGGGTTTTCAATGTAGGGAGCGACCTGGCAAGCATTGGCGGGTCGGCGGTCGATATCCTCAATAATGTTCCTTCGGTATCGGTCGATCCGGAAGGTGTCGTGAGCTTAAGAGGGAGCGAGAACGTCAGGATACTGATCGACGGGAGGCCCTCGGGGCTAACCGGTATCGGGAGCCCGGACGCATTGAGGCTTCTGCAGGGAAATATGATCGATCGGATAGAGGTCATTACGAATCCTTCTTCGCGGTATGATGCGGAAGGAGAGGTGGGTATTATCAATATCGTCCTGAAAAAGAATGTCAACCAGGGGTTCAACGGCGCTTTCTCTCTCAATCTGGGGTACCCGTTGAATTACGGTGGCAGCTTTGATCTGAATTACCGCACGGAGCGCTTTAATTTTTTCGGGACTTACGGCTACAACCTGCGTACGACAAAGGGAGGCGGAAGCTCCTACCAGAAGTTTATGACGCCCGATTCGCTCTTTTCCTACCGTGAAAACAACTCGCGCCAGCGGCAGAGCAGGTCGCACCTGTTGCGCGGAGGTATGGAGTATTATCTGAACGACAATGAATTCCTGGGGGCAGCAGTATTGTACCGGACGGGAAGAGGAAAGAACAATAGCCGGTATGAATTCAATGACTACGACGAGAACAACATATTGTTCAGGAGGAGTGTAAGATCGGAGATAGAATCTGAACCTGAGACCAATATCGAAGCTTCTATTTCCTATAAGAAGGAATTTGAACGAAAGGGGCATACCCTAACTGCCGATGTAAAACTTATCGACAGCCGGGAGCTCGAGCTGGCGGACTTTTTACAGACCAGTACAGTTGCGCCCGATCTGTTGCAGAAATCTTCCAACACGGAAGATGAGCGGAATTTCCTAATACAGGTAGACTACGTTCATCCTTTCGGGAATAGAGGGAAATGGGAAGCCGGTATTAAGAGCAATTCAAGGAAGATTGTCAATGATTTTACCGTGGAAGAGCTTGGAGAGTCGGGCAGGTGGAGCGTTTTGCCGCAATATGATAATAACCTGGTCTATGATGAGCGTATCCATGCAGCCTATCTGATGGCCGGCGAGCATTTTGGTAAATTTTCTGTACAAGGCGGCCTCAGAGGTGAGTTTTCGGATATTGCCACCTCGCTGCCCGAAACGGGAGAGAGAAATCACAGGACTTATTTCAATATTTTCCCGAGCGTTCACCTTTCCTACCAACTCCCCGATGATAAGTCTGTGCAATTGAGCTACAGCCGTCGTTTAAGCAGGCCATGGTTCCGCGACCTGCTTCCTTTTTCGGGCTACAGCAACAACCGCTCGCTCCGGGTTGGAAATCCCGACCTCAATCCTGAATACACCAACTCGATGGAAGCCGGCTACCTTGCCAATTGGGACAATGCTTCGCTGCTGGGCAGCGTATACTACCGGTACCGGACCGGGGTTATCCAGCGGATCACGATGGTCGATTCGGTAGGCTTCAACCGTGTATTCCCCGTTAACCTTTCCACTCAGAACGCTTACGGCCTGGAATTTAACGGCTCGCTGACTGTTAACGGATGGTGGAAAATGAACGGTAATTTCAATTTTTTCAGAGCCATTACGGAAGGGACGCACGAAGGCAGGAGCTATGGAAGCGACACGTATTCCTGGATGGGGAGGTTCACATCAAAAATGACACTTCTTAAAAAATGGGATTTCCAGGCCGGAATCAACTACCGCGGCGCGCAGATCACGCTCCAGGGAAAGCAATTGCCTTCCTACAACATCGACCTGGGGTTGGCCAGGGATGTTTTTAAAGGTAAAGGGACCGTTATTTTCAGTGTCCAGGATTTGTTCCAGACGCGCAGATGGAGAACCATTGTGGATCAGCCGGAGTTTTATTCGAATTCCGACTTCCTATGGCGGGGAAGACAGTTCCTGCTTACCTTCAATTACCGGCTCAACAGGAAAAAGTCCAGCAAGGATTCTCTACAGGAAATGAAAGACGGCGGAGACGAAGGTTAGCCCGTTTACTGAATAATCTTTATATCCGCCGGGGCGTTGATTTCGCTCTTGATTTTTCCATCGGCGGTTTTCGTATGCTTTACCTTCAGGATACCCGACGGAGTGGGAAAAGTGCCTTCTGCAAATTTCAAGTCCCCCAGGTTGGGCGATATCCTCACAACTTTACACCCCGGCTCGATGACTTTGATACCCAGCACATGTTCGGTAAGCCAAGGGGTAGGTCCGGAGGCCCATCCGTGGCAAAGGCTGTGGCGGAAACCGACATAGCAGTAACCGCCGAAATCGCCGTGGATGTCTTTCCGGCCGGCTCGCGGGAGCTCGTCTATCCTCGAAGCACCGGGCACCCACCGGAGGTTGAAGTCCTCCCAGAAGGTAGTAGCCCCAAGAGAGAGCATGGCCCCCCAGTAGGAGCGGATAGCGTTCAGCGCACCGGTATAGTCGCCTGCTTTTGCCATCGCCTGCAGCATATAGTAACCATAAAATGTCGAAAAGTTTTCCGCACCCCCAACCGATAACACTTCCCGGTTGGCAAGATCCGCCGGAATAATCTCTGTAAGGGCCAGAAGGGCGGCAGCCTGCTTGGAGTTGTTATGAGGCGGTACGTACTTTTTCAAACGCTCGACAGCCTTATCGCAATCCTTTTTAAGCGCATCCTCACCCAGGATTTTACAGATATCCGATCCGGCTTTGAGCGCCCAGACCATCATCGCCTGCAGCCCGGCGTCTACTCCGGGTTTGTTCTCGCTCGACGGCCAGTCGAGAAAGCGGGTCCCATCCAGCTTTTCCCTGTTGTCAGGTCCTATTTTAGAGATAATATGGGGCAATAACTGCCTGAGATAAGCGCGCTGCTCCTTCAGGTAATCCAGGTTCCCGTTATGGAAATACCAGTCGCGGTGAATGATAATCCACCACATCGAATAGGTACTGATACCATTCATCCATTGCGGGACCGGGGTAATGTCTCTCGACAAATCGAGGCTTTTGGGGACCACATCATTATAACCGAAGACCGCAGCAATTGAAGCAACTTCGGGGTGCATATCACCTACCCATACGAGCCGGTCGCGTTTGATGCCGTCCCAAAGATAATCCTGCATGTTGAGGTGAACGGTATAGGCTCCGGTCTGCCATATCCTGTTGAGGAGCGTGTCGCTGGAATGGAATGAGCCCAGGTAAGGAATGTCCCTGAAGCGAAATGCCGCGCTTATTTCTTTGATCTGTAACTCCACCGGAGCATCGAGCAGATCTATCCTGACAAACCTGAACCCTGTATCGCCGATTTCCAGCCGGCCAAGCCAGGGTACCTGTACGACCATGTCGCGCATGGCGTGGTCGTTCGTGGCAGTATGAGCGCCGCTGGTTTCGCTCATGGCTTCGCCAACCGATTCGCCGAACCTGATCCGGAGGCTGACAGGCTTGTTGCCGGGGTACATGCCGGTCACGATCTGAAGGCCCCCGTGCAGCTCCTTCCCGAAATCGATGAGAAAAGCCGGGCGGAGCTTTTCGGTACTTTTCAATACCGCCATTTCCCTGTTTGCCAGGTCTGCCTGCCCGTTACCCGGCAGTAGCACCCGTTGGAGATTCCTGATAAAATCCTTGTTTTCGGTATTCTGCCAGAGTATCCTTTGCGGTGGTATATAACGTGTTACGGTAGCCGGTACCTGTACGTTCGCCGCTTGTTTGCCGGTGAAGCCCGGCGGCAATTGCCCGCGGGAGGTCAGCGCAGCGAGGGACAGGAAAAAAATGAGGGTAGAGGTTCTAAGGGTCATTTCAGAGGGTATAAATCAGGAGGTGGGTTTACTGCTTTTTTTCACCGGGAGCTACAATGTGAATTTCATTCTGGTAGGGAGGAGCCGCGATATTATGCTCATTCAGGGTCTCCCTTATCAACTCCTGGTTGTCGTAGAAAGCGCCTGAATAATCGTTTTTGGAAGCCCATGAATATACAATAAGGTTAACGGCGCCGGGGGCCAGCTCGCTGACCAGTACCTGGGGAGCGGGAGTTGTCAGGATCCTTTTGTCGTTTTGCAGTACTTCCAGGATGAGGTTCCTTACTTTTTTGATGTCTTCCCTGCTGGATACCGACAGCTTGTATTCAATCCTCCTGGACTGGATATCCGAGAAATTGGTAATAACCGAATTGGCCAGCACACCGTTTGGAGAGAATACTGCAATGCCGTCTGCAGTCCGGAGGGTAGTGTAGAGGATATCGATTCTTTCTACCGCCCCCGAGGCTCCCGCAGCACTCTGGATGGTGTCGCCGACCCTGAACGGCCTGAACAGCAGGATCAGTACGCCTCCGGCCAGGTTAGACAGGCTTCCCTGTAAAGAAAGCCCTATCGCCAGGCTTGCAGCGCTCAGCACGGCGAGAAACGAGGTGGTTTTGAACCCCATGGTGCTTGCCACCGAAATGATAAGCATTGCGTAGAGGATAAACCTGAGAAGGCTCAGGATAAATTCTCTCAGAGAAGGATCCACGTCCCTTTTTTCGAAGCGGTTATGAATTATTTTAACGATCAGCCGGATGATGTACACTCCGGCAGTGAGGATGATCAGCCCCAGTACTATTGAAGGGACTCTGTCTAGTATGGAGTTGATTATTTTTTCAAGGCTGTTTTCGACCTGTTTCATAAACGAATTGAATAGATTTACTCAAAAATAGCTATAAAGCTTTAAAGTAGTTGCTTATATGTTTATACAGGAGATACTGGACATAGCACCTAAAAGGAGAGGATTTCATTTAATTACGGGCCGGGTTACGGAAGTACTGACTGGCATAGGAAAGTGGAAAGCGGGCATGTGCCAGGTATTCATACAGCACACTTCCGCCTCGCTGACGCTCAATGAAAATGCGGACCCGACGGTAAGGATGGATTTTGAAACTTATTTCAATAAATCCGTTCCCGAAAATGACCCTGATTACCGGCATGACTACGAAGGGGCCGACGATATGCCGGCGCATATCAAGTCTTCGCTGCTGGGCGCGTCCGTACTGATCCCGATCCGAAACGGCCGCCTAGCATTAGGTACCTGGCAGGGTATATATCTTTGTGAGCACCGGGACAATGGAGGAAACCGCAGACTGGTAGTTACGGCGTGGGGAGAGTAACCGGGCGAATCGTTATTAAGCTATGAGAATACTGCTAATAGAGGATGACCAGCGGGTAGCCGAGCTGATCAGGAGAGGGCTGGAAGAATATGGCTTTGCCCTCACGCTCGCCTATGATGGCCTGCTGGGGAAAAAGCTGGCCCTGCAGAATACCTACGATCTGATTATTACCGATATTATATTGCCCAAAATGGACGGACTGGACCTGTGCAAGGATATCAGGCAGGTTAAACCTGATATACCCATCATCATGCTTACCGCGCTGGGTACTACCGACGATAAGGTCGAGGGATTTGACGCAGGAGCGGACGATTACCTGGTGAAACCGTTTGAAATGCGTGAATTACTGGTCCGGATCAGGGCCTTGCTGAAACGCAATCAGAAACCGTCGGGCGGAAGCGCGGGCGGAGGAGCATTGAAATATGCTGATCTTGAAATGAACCTGAATACCAAAATAGCTAAAAGAGACGGCCGGGAAATCAATCTCACTCCCAAAGAATTCAAGCTTCTTGAGTACATGCTGCAAAACCCCGAGCGTGTGCTGTCAAGAGTAGAGATAGCTGAAAAAGTCTGGGATACTCATTTTGATACGGGAACCAACTTTATAGACGTCTATATCAACTACCTCCGGAAAAAAATAGACAAGGATTTTGAGAAAAAGCTCATTCATACCAAATCGGGAATGGGATTTATCCTTAAAAGCGAATGAAAATAAGGGCACAGATCACGTTCCTGTTTACAGTCGTCACGGCGCTTATCCTGCTGGTATTTGCGTCTGTTATCTATTATACGGCGAATGAGAGCCGGGAACGGGAATTTTACTCGCTGCTTAAAAAGGAAGCGGTTACCAAAGCCAATCTTTTTTTCGACGCCAACGTCAACAGGAAGCATCTGCAGGAAATTTACAAGAATAACCGGAAGATCCTTGACGAAGTCGAGATCGCTATTTACGATACGGATTTCAACCTGCTGTACCACGACGCAGAAGATATTGACTATGTAAAGGAAAGCAGGGAAATGATCGGGGAAATTCTCAGGCGCGGAGAGATCTCTTTTTACCAGGGAAAATGGCAGGTAGTAGGTATCCGGTACGAATTTAACGGCGAAAGCTACATCGTAACAGCCACAGCTTACGACCATTACGGCTTTACAAAGCTGAACCGCCTCCTGAAAGACTGTATCCTCGTATTCATTATTTCCATACTGTTCATTTACCTGGCCGGGCGCTTTTTTTCCGGGAAAGTGCTCGATCCTGTCATAGAGATGACTGAAAGAGCGAAGGTTATTTCTGCGACAAGCCTCGACCTCCGTATAAAAAGCAACGGCAGCCGGGATGAGCTCTCGGAGCTGGCCAATACTTTTAACGAAATGCTTGAACGGCTGGAAAATTCCTTCGAATCCCAGAAGCATTTTGTTTCGAATATTTCACATGAGATCAGGACACCCCTGGCAGCCATTATTACCGAGCTGGAATTGTCTTCAGACAAAGAACGCACCAGGGAAGAGTATAAGGCGGCGATCAGGGACGCGCTCCTGGACGCCCGGAAGCTGGCGCACCTGTCAAACAGCCTGCTGGATTTGGCCAAGGCAAGCTATGACCCGGCCGAAATTGCGTTTAAAGAGGTAAGGGTTGACGAGATCCTCCTGGATGCAAGGTACCAGCTTCAAAAGGCCAACCCTTCGTACCGCATCGATATACATTTCGAAAATGATTTTGACAGCGACAACCAGATTTCGCTAAACGGCAACGAATACCTGCTGAAGGTAGCTTTTACAAACCTCTTTGAAAACGGGTGCAAGTTTTCCGGGAATAATCAAAGCCTTGTGACCGTCGCTTTCAGACAGGAGGGTATTACCCTTAAGTTTTCGGACGAAGGCATAGGGATCCCCGAAGACGACATGGAAAATATTTTTACACCGTTTTACCGCGGTAAAAACAGAAACTTCGCCTATGGAAACGGGATCGGGCTCTCACTCACCCGTAAAATCATAGACCTTCATAAAGGAAGCCTCTCCGTTGAATCTGAAGAACGCCGGGGCACAACTTTTACGGTCGTGCTCAACCATCTTTAACCGGTATCCTTCTTGCCCGGTTCGGGCCTGACTACTCTAATAGGATTCTAATTTTTTTCTGTAGCGCTTCTAACAGCCTGCTGCCGGCGATGTCGTGACATTTGTGCAGTTCATTATTGCACCGGAAGTCAGGGATGGCTGAGCGGAGTCGAAACCACCGCTGACTTCTGAAAGCTGATAACCTTTTTATCTTAATGAAATGTTAGTGAGTGTCAGACCTCATCTTTTAACCGGGCTTCTACTGTACTTCGCACTAGCCGGTACAGCCGGAGCCCAAAGTGGCTATTCGCTCCGGATGGCATTGAGGGAGGCCAGGGAAAACAACCTGGCACTGAAGGCCGAAAAGTTTAGCATCGACATTGCAGAGACCGACGTGGTGACAGCCGGCTTACGGCCTAACCCGGTTTTGAACAACCAGGCGTTGCAACTGGTAAGCCCTGCCCATTTCCCGGAACAGACCGGATTGTTGAACAGTCATAACGTACAGAACTGGTGGCAGTTGACAAAAACCTTCCAGGTAGCAGGGCAGCGGGCCAACAAACTGGATTTTGCAGGCAGGAATGCGGTCGTGGCGGAGAAAAGCTACCTGGAAACCGAAAGAAGCCTGCTCCGCGATGTCGCCGATAAGTGGCTGGAAGCGTGGATAGCCTTAAGGCAGCTTGACATGCTGGGCATTGCCAAAAGCAACGTCGACAGCCTTACCCGTATCAACCAGGTACGGTTCCGGAACCAGGTGATTACGCAGACCGACCTTTTTCGGACCCAGGTACTGGCCCGCCAGTATGAGGTCAGGTATAAAGCTGCCCTGCAGGAAATCGCCAACCGGCAGCGGGAGCTGCAGCAATTGTTGGGGCGTCGTGAGAATATCGCGATCGATACCGCCGATTCATTCCTGCCTGTTTTTTCGGCCGGGAGGGACAGCCTGCTGTCACAATCACTGGCCGGAAGAAGCGATGTGACGGCAGCGAAGTCCGCAATTGAGGCGGCTAACAGCAATATCAGGCTTCAGAGATCGCTCGCCTATCCACAGCCGGAGCTGGGCATTATATGGAACCCTCAGAATGCTGTGCCTTACGTGGGTGTTTACGGCACGATCGATCTGCCTTTTTTCAGCAGGAACCAGGGCGAGATCAGGAAGTCGGTCGTCCAGAAAGCCCGGGCAGAGCAGCAGCTCGAGGCGGTACGGAGCCGGCTGGAAACGGAAGTGACAAACGCCCTGGCAAGCTATGAAACCCATCAGAAAAACGTCAGCGGATTTCAGCCCATCCTGGAGCAGTCTAACCTGATTTTAGAAAACGTAAAGTACGCGTACTTAAAAGGGGGCACCACGATCGTGGATTTCCTGGAGGCACAGCGCAGTTGGTTGGACACCCGACAGGAATATTACGAAGCGCTGCAGCAATACCGGAAAAGTTATATAGAACTGCTTTATGCTACAGGTACTATTAATCAATTTGCTCAATAATGAAGAATATCCATCTGATCGTCGTTTCGCTGCTGATGCTCTCATCGTGCCACCGGAAAGAACCTGCTGCGCCGCAGAAAGCGGCAGTTCCCGCGGTAGTAAGCCAGGGGCAGACCATTTCATTCAACGATGAAAAGACAGCAGCATTTTTTAGTACCGAAAAGGCCGGCAATAGCAGCATTCACGCTGACTACAAGGCCGTAGGGAAGATAGGAGCCACTATTTCGCCTTCCAATACCGGAGCTTCCCAGAACATCGTATTGTTCGAAAACCCCGATCTGGCGGGGAATTATACACAGCTTATGCAGCACCAGATCAACATCAGCCAGATCGAGAATATCAACATCAGGCAGAAAAAGATCGAGCTTGAAAGGACCAACGATTTGCAGCAGCACGGCGCAGCGACCGGAAGGGACCTCCTTAACGCGCAGATGGCTGTAAGCATGGAAGAAACCAATCTCGCCAACGAAAGGGCGGCGCTGACCGAGCATGAGGCGCGTTTAAAGGCAGGCGGATTTGACCCTGTGCTGCTGCGCCGCGCGCGGGCAGGAACAGCCTACATTATCTGCGATATGCCCGAAAACCAGATAGCCAAGATCAAAGCGGGAAGTACCTGTAAAATCGGGTTTACTTCATTTCCGGATGAAGCCTTCACCGGGCGTGTAGAGGACATAGCCGATATGATGGATAATACCACCCGGATGGTAAAAGTACGGATTAGCGTCAACAACAGCTCAAGCAAGCTGAAAGCGGGGATGTTTGCCGATGTTTCGTTCGGATTGAGCGAAGGAAACTTTATAACCGTCAGCAAAAATTCACTGGTCACGGTACAGGGGAAGAACCACGTTTTTGTGAAGAAGAATCCCGGTGAATTTGAGCGGCGTGAAGTGCAGACAGGGCAGCAGATAGGCGACAGGATCATTGTTTTCAGCGGGTTAAGCAACGGCGAGGAGGTGGTTACTGAAGGTGTGATGCAATTGAAAGGGCTTTCGTTCGGCTATTGAAACAACAGTTATGGTACAGGTACAGATATTTATCGACAGGGATGAAATGATAGGCCTTCAGCCGCTGCACCAATACATCATGCAATTGCTCATCAACCTCGGGATAGCAGGCGCGACATCCTTCAGAGGCGAATCAGGGTTTGGCAAACATCTGCGCCTCAAGCAGCCGTCCGAGCACTTTTCGTTTGACGAAACCCCTCTTCTGCTCACGTTCATAGATGAAGAAAGAAAGGTGAAAGAAGCGCTTGCAGAGCTGAGGAAAAATTACCGGGGCGGATTCATAGTAACACATCATGTAGAACAATGGTAGCCAATGATCAGGAACCTTCTCATATTTTCGCTTAAAAACCGCTGGCTCGTAGTGGCGTTCAGTATCATCGTCATGGGTGCGGGGTTTTATTGCTTTACAAAACTCAAGATCGAAGCCTACCCGGATATAGCGGATACAAACGTTATTATCGTTGCCCAATACCCGGGGAGAGCGGCTGAAGAAGTAGAACAGCAGGTGACGGTCCCGATCGAGCGGGCGCTCCAGAATACCCCCGGCGTATTAGACAGGAGGAGCCGTACGATCTTCGGGCTTGGCGTTGTGCAGTTGACTTTTAAAGATGGCACCAACGACTATTTTGCACGTCAACAGGTATTGGAGAGGCTTACAGGCGTTCAGTTGCCCGACGGAGTTGCCCCGGAGCTGGCGCCTCTTTCGACGGCGGTAGGCGAGATCCTCCGTTACGTGGTCGAAGCGCCGCCTACCTATACCCCTACCCAGTTGCGGGACCTTCAGGACTGGGTAATCAAGCCCTACCTGCTGCAAACGGACGGAATCGCAGACATCACCACTTTCGGAGGGCCTTTGAAGCAATTTTATATTCTGACCTCGCCGGATAAGCTCCGGAAATATAATCTTACGATCAGCGACGTGGAAAATGCGGTGGAGGTCAATAACCAGAATACCGGCGGTGGTATCCTTGAAAGGGGAGGGCAGGGGTTTGCCGTCAGGGGATTGGGGGCGATCAAAAACGAGAAGGATATCGAGAACATTGTCCTGAAATCGGCAGAGGGAGTACCGGTTTTCGTACGCGACGTGGCCAGTGTCGAAATAGCGCCCCCGCCGCCCAGCGGAGTATTGGGCTATTCTATTCCGGATCAGGGCGTTAATGTCAACAATGGAGTCGAGGGGATTGTTTTACTACGCCGTTATGAAAATCCGAGTGAAGTACTGGCCGACCTGAAAGCACGAATCGACGAGCTCCAGGCGCATGAGCTCCCGGAAGGTGTTACAATCAGGAAACTATATGACAGGAGCTTCCTGATCGATCACTCGCTCCATACCGTAGGGCAGACGCTGTTTGAGGGGATCAGCATAGTCGTACTGGTGCTGATCTTCTTCCTGGGCAGCGCGCGGAGCGCCCTGGTAGTAGCTTTGACTATCCCGTTTTCATTGTTGTTTGCGTTTATATTGATGCGTTTAACGGGTATACCGGCCAACCTGCTTTCGCTGGGAGCTATAGATTTCGGGATCATCGTTGACGGCGCGTGCGTGATGGTGGAGCACCTGATCCGGAAATATAAAACGGCTACGCCGGGAGAAAGGCAGGAAGGGATACAGAAGATAACACTCCTGGCGGCGCAGGAAGTCGGGAGGGAGATCTTTTTTTCGGTCACTATCATCATACTGGCTTATATGCCGATACTGCTGATGACCCGGGTGGAAGGGAAGCTGTTTTCTCCTATGGCGCTGACGCTCGCCTTTGCGGTGATCGGCTCCATGCTGGCAGCTCTTACGTTCATACCCGTACTGATTTCATTTGCCTATCATAAAACCATGTCGGGCGGAAAGGAAATGAAAGAGCATCGGAATGGGATCCTGTCGTTTCTCGAGAAGCAGTACGAGGCTGTGCTTGCTAAGATATTGCGGGGATACAAGTCTGCAGTGATAGCCGGCTTTGTCGTCGTGCTGATTCTTGTCGCTTTCGGGCTGAAGCTCGGAACGGAGTTTCTGCCGGAGCTCGATGAAGGTTCGATCTTTCTCCGGGGAAACTTCCCTGCGGGGATCACGATCCAGGAAAACGCCAGGAACGCGCCTGCAATCCGCGACATAATTGCACGGTATCCGCAGATCGCTTTCGTGATCACACAGACCGGCCGTAACGATGAAGGTACCGATCCCTTCCCGGCCAACAGGAACGAAATACTAGTAGGTTTAAAGGACTATCACCTGTGGAGCGACACGATTTCCAAGAAAGAGCTGATCGGGCTGGTCCGTGCGGATCTTGAAAAAGAGTTGCCGAGTGTAAGGTTTACATCGGGACAGCCCATAATCGACCAGGTGATGGAAATTGTGACGGGAAGTGCAGCAGACCTTGCGGTTTCCATTGTGGGCGATGACCTGCATGAAATGCGCAGCAAAGCCGACAGCATTGCGACAATAGTAAAGTCGATGAAAGGAAGCGAAGGCGTGAATATAGAGCAGGAAGGCGCCCAGGAGCAGCTTGCTATCAATATCAACCGTGAAAATGCGGCCCGCTACGGCATCAACATCGCCGATATCCAGAACATGATAGAAGCGGCTATCGGCGGCAAGACGTTGTCGGTGTTATATGACGGCACCAAGCGGTATGACATTGTAATCCGTTATCTTCCTGAGTTTCGCAATAATATTGACGAGATCAAAAAGCTGCTGGTTTCTTCGGCGACGGGGTCGCTGATCCCGATGGAGCAGTTGGCCGATATCGGGTTTGTCGAGGGGCAAACCAATATTTACCGTTACAATAACAAAAGGATGGTGACCGTGCGGACCAATATACGGGGAATCGACCAGGGGAGGTTTGTAGCGGAGCTGCAAAAAAGGATATCGAAGGAAGTGCATATTCCAAAAGGTGACCACATTGTGTATGGGGGGCAATATGAAAATCTTGAAAGGGCCGGCCGGCAGCTTTCGCTGACAATACCTCTCACCATTGTGGTGGTTTTCGCCTTTCTTTTTATGCTTTTCAAAAACCTGAAGCATACGCTGATCACCATGAGCTGTATCCTGTTCGCACTGGCAGGCGGTATTGTGGCGCTGCTGTTCCGGGGGTATTATTTCAACGTGTCGGCTGGTGTCGGTTTCGTGTCGATTTTTGGAATTTCGGTGATGGCCGGGGTGCTTCTCGTATCTGCTTTGAATCGTGGTACCGCTTTGCAGCCGGCGGGAAGCCCGGTGATCGCACAGATTTCGAAAGAACAACTGCGGGCGCTCCTCTCTATCCTGGTGCTGGCGATTCTCGGGCTTATCCCGGCCGCTACCTCGAAAGGAATAGGCTCCGATGTCCAGCGCCCCCTCGCCACTGTCATTATCGGCGGGCTTGCCAGCACCCTTGTATTTGCCCCGTTATTGATACCACCTCTTTATCGCTGGACCCATGCTCCCGGCGAGGAAGAACAAAACTGAGTATTATTTGAGGCTGACGATCGTAACGCCGGCTCCGCCGCGGTCGGCGTGCTCGTCGGTCATTCGTGATACCTCTTTGTAGCTTTTCAAATGGTTGCGTACCAGTGTCCGGAGAATACCGTCGCCTTTGCCGTGAACTACTCTCAGCTCGTTGTATCCCAGCATAAGGGCGTTGTTCATGAACTGGTCCAACTGCACCATGGCCTCTTCGCCCCGCATACCCCTGATATCAAGGTTGAAGCTGAACTGCATCATTTTTTCGTTCAGGTCAACAGACGACCTGTTGTTTTCGGTCAGCGATTCGTTGGTTGCCGATTTGTAGGTCCGTGCCGACACTTTCTCGAGCCTGTTTAGCTTGATGGTAGATTTTAATGCCCCTATCCTTACTTCCGCTTCCTTAGCCTTAACGGCGAGAACCTGTCCGAAGGCATTTTGCCCTTTCAGTTTTACATAGCTGCCTTCCGTAATAGCGCCTTCTTCCAGCTCTACGACAGCCTGGGGAGCCGGCGGTTCGGTAATTACCTCCTGCTTAAGCTCCCCGGCCGAGAAATTTTCCAATACCGCCCGGGCCGCTTTGGTGCTTTCTTTTTCCGCCTTCTTTTCCCTGATGTCCCTGATTGTTTTCTCTATCAACTGATTAGCTGAGGAAATCAGGGACTTTGCTTCCTGCCTGGCCTGGTTACGGATCTTTTTTTCGTCGTTTTCGAGAGAAGTCTTAAGGGCGGTATACTCGGCCAGTTGCTGCGCCAGTTTCCTTTCCTTGATACCAAGCCCGATATTCTTTTCGGCAAATACTGCTTTTTCGATGTCTAACTCCTTGATCAGCTTCTCGAAGTTTACCTGCTGGGTGCCGAGTTTCTGTTTCGCCTTCTCCACGACCGGCTTCGGGAGGCCTATTTTGGCAGCAATTTCAAAAGCAAAAGAGCTTCCGGGCTTTCCTGTTTCCAGTTCGTAAAGAGGCTGCATGTTCTTGCCGTCAAACTTCATGGCGCCGTTGATCAGCCCGGGTGTTTTTTTGGCAAAAAGCTTGAGGTTGGTATAGTGGGTGTTGATGACCCCGAAAGCACCGGAGCCTGCAAGGTTTTCCAGGATAGACTCCGCTATAGCGCCGCCCAGTCCCGGCTCGGTACCTGTGCCGAATTCGTCGATCAGGAACAGGGTCTGCCTGTCAGCCTTCTGAAGGAACACCTTCATGTTGGTAAGGTGTGAGCTGTAGGTGCTCAGGTCGTTTTCGAGCGATTGCTCGTCGCCGATGTCAATGAGTATATTTTTGAATATGCCTATCGAAGAGCCTTCTTCGAGCGGGACGAGCAAGCCGCACTGGTACATGTACTGTATCAGCCCGACGGTCTTTAATGATACTGATTTTCCACCGGCATTAGGCCCTGAGATAATCAGTATGCGGTTTTTCTCAGTCAGGCTTACCTGTAGCGGGACCACGGTTTTGCCTTGTTTCTGGAAAGAAAGCTGCAGGATCGGGTGTCTTGCAGATCTCCAGTCGATGAGCTGCCGGTCCTCAAACCTGGGGTTGATGGCGCGTATGGACTGGGCAAACCTGGCTTTGGCCCGCAGGAAATCCATTACGCCGAGGAAGTGGCAGGCCCGGAGCAGATCGGGGATGTGCGGCCGCAGCCTGTCGGTAAGAGCGACGAGTATTTTATTGATCTCGTGGCGCTCTTCATACTCAAGCTCCCTGATTTCGTTGTTTGATTCAAAAATTTCGGCAGGTTCTATGAATACCGTCTGCCCTGTCGACGAAGCGTCATGCACGAACCCTTTCAGCTTTCTTTTGAATTCCGCCGCGACAGGGATCACCATCCGGCCATTGCGTATGGTGAGTGAAACGTCGTCGCTTACCCAGCCGTTCGATTTGGCGTTACGGAAAATAGAATCCAGCCTGGAGCGAACCGTGGCCTGCTCTGCGAGAAGTTTTTTACGGATACGGGCAAGTTCCGGCGATGCATTATCGCGAACTCTTCCCCGCTCGTCGATGATCCGCTCTATCTCTTTCATTACGCCCTGGTCGACTATGATATGCCGGGCAAATTCCTTAAGCAGGGGAAAGTCATCGCCTGCTTCCGCATTGAGAAAGTCAAGGCAAAGCCGGATAGTGCCCAGGCAAAGCTTTATCTCGAAAAAGACTTCAGCGGTCAGCAGCATACCCTCGATGCGCGCTTTATCGAGATAGGAAGTTATGTCAATATAATTCTGGGAAGGGAAAGCAGTGCCTTGTTCCAGGATGCGTTTCATTTCTTCGGTCTGCCTGACCAGTTTGTCGACGAGAGAATAGCTGTCTGAAAACCTGATTTTATCGACAAATCCCTGGCCAAGCGGACTTATGCAATTTTCCCGCAGCTCCTCCCTGACCCGGTCGAAGCCTAATTTCTGTTCAATATTTTTGGGGTAAAGCATTTAATGGATTTCAATGTGGTGATGTGGTGATGAGGTGATGTGGTGATGAGGTGATGAGGTGATGTGGTGATCGTGCCGTGCGCTTCGGGACTTGCTGTCCCGAAGCTCTATTCTGTTGCCTTTGGCGACTGATCAAAGGCAGCCTATATCACCTCAATGCCTCATACTTCTTTTTAAAACAGCTCCTGCATCTCTTTTTTCAGCGCTGTGAGGGCAACTGAGATTGCGGGATTTTCCTGTGCGATGACCTTTTTCATTATTTCACGTGCCAGTTCACCGGCGGAGGAATCTTTAGAGACATCCTGTGAAGCAAGGTTGATGGTAGTGATGACTTCTTCTTTCGCATTCCGGATAATATCCCAGGTATCTGTACCTATATAAATCTGCTGGGCTACGTTGTGGTTATATTCTTCCCTGATCTCGCGGAGCAGCAATTGATGGAGCTCCAAAGCAGTAGTGGCAGACGAAGATACTCTGAAAATCAGGCTATTGGGAGTGATCCTTTCCAGGAAGAGGCACATGCGTTCGGCAGCCTGTATCCTCAGTGGGGTTATAAGCTGGTGATGGGCTACACGGTGCTCCCATATTTTCTTTTCAGTATAGCCTTTTACTATAGCCTGAATGCTCATATAAGACCCTACGGTAACAATCAGTACGCAGATTACTATGGTCAGTAATGAATTTAATTCCATATTTGAGTGTTGAAAACACAAATATCGCTATTCTTTCGCATATGGACATAGTTGAACAACCGGTAACCATTACGGACCGTGCGCGGGAAGAAATATCGGATACATTGGCAGCGAATAAAATCCCCGATACCTACGGCTTGAGGGTAGGCATCAGGGGTGGAGGCTGCAGTGGCACTTTTGTACTGGGCTTCGATACCCAGGGTGAGCACGACTTTACTTATACCGTCAATACGGTAAAAGTCCTGATCGACAAAAGGCACCTTTTATACGTGCTGGGAGCCGAGGTGGATTTCATCCCCTCAGAAGGGGGATATACTATCCAGAACAATTCCCCGGCCCGTCGCTCATGAATTAAAATCCTTGCTTAGTCGTCGATAGTAACGTGCTTCCAGTTTTCGCCCGACCGGATACGGTTGAGCTGTGTATGGGTGATCCCGAACTGTTTGGCGATCATCCGTAGCCTGTTCTTGTCGTTTTTAAGCAATTTCTTGATCATCTTTACCTTAGATTCAGTAAGCTTATAATTGCTGGTCCTCTTAGGTATAGCGCGGTTGAGCACCATCGGGTTGCTTCGGTTGTGCTCGGTCATTTCGTCTTTTGTAACCCACTTCAGGTTTTCGAAATGGTTGTTCTGCTTTTCATAGTCGAGATGGATTACGAATTTGTGGTCGAGGCTCTTACGGGGTACGAAATTATCAGCTACGAGCTTGTGCACATAGTGATTAATGGTTTTTCCGCCACCTGCACGTATGTTAAGAGAGCGATATCCCTGAATAACCGACCCTTTTATAACAGCACCGTTTTTAGGGTCGGTCTGGAAGCTTTTTAGCCTCCCGAAGTTAGATACTTCGTAATGCGGGGGATTCTCGACATCGTCAAAATGAATCTTTACCCATTCCTCATTCCAGTTATTCTTGTTTTTGGCGTCTGTCATTTTTGAAGTTCCTTTTAGTCAGTGTGATCTTTGAAGTCACCATATTGTACCGTATATTATTTAATAATGGCTCTTTACATATTTATACGTTAAGAACCCTGCTTTTGTTGTTTAAATGCCCGTGAAATAAACCAAATACCCAGAAGTATCGCCGGGATACTCAGGTTCTGCCCCATATTGAGGGTCAGGTTATCTTCAAACGCAACCTGGTTTTCTTTAAAAAACTCGATGATAAAACGGGCGGTAAACACCCATACCATTAAAATCCCGACCAGGAGGCCGCCCGGGGTCTTCTCTTTATACTTATTCCATATCCAGCACATGATAACAAATACCGTCAGGTATGCGAGGGTTTCATAAATAGCCGTAGGATGCCGCGGTACGGTCGAGTATTCATGATTCTGAAGAAATATAAATCCCCATGGTACAGAGGTTTGCTTACCGATAATTTCAGAATTCATCAGGTTGCCCATCCTGATAAATGCCCCGCCAAGCGCAACTGTAATCGCTATACGGTCAGCCACCCAAAAGAAGGTCTGTCCGGATTTTGCCCTTGTACGGCTATAAAGCCATAAACCTATCAGAATACCTATTCCCCCTCCGTGGCTGGCCAGCCCGGCGAACGGAGGCATGATGACTTCTAAGGGATTTTTAATCAGTACCGAAGGTTCATAGAAGAGGAAATGCCCTATACGGGCGCCCAAAACCGTCGAAAAAAGCATATAAAGCGTGAGCGTATCGATGTCCGCCATCGGTTTTCCCTCTTTCCTGAAAATGTGGATCATGATTTGCTGGCCTATGATAAAGCCAAGAGCAAACAGCAGACCGTACCAACGTACCGGAATAGGGCCGATCCCCGCGATTTCGGGGATGGTGAAAATTTCCGGAGAAACATCCCAGGTAATGAATGAAAGCATAACGCAATGATTCTGCCTGTATATCAGGCATTGGATTAATTAAAACTTCGGATCGTATATCCGTAATTGAGGTACAAAACTACAAATTTTAATAACACGTAGTGCTCTCGATTTTTTTTAGCTACTCATTGCGGCTACGACGCCTGGCGCTGTTCAAATGCCCGTGAAATAAACCAAATACCCGGAAGTATCGCGGGGATACTCAGGTTCTGCCCCATATTGAGGGTCAGGTTATCTTCAAACGTGACCTGATTTTCCTTGAAAAACCCGATGATCCGTTGAAAGAAGGTGTAATGGCTTCTAAAGGATTCTTAATCAGCACTGAAGGTACATAGAACAGAAAATGCCTTATCCACCGGGACGCCCGTGCTAGCCTATTGCGATCTTGCTCAGTATGGAATCGATAATATGGGAAGTTTTGATATCGTCGGCTTCAGCTTCGTAGTTAAGCAGGATGCGATGGTTCATGATATCGGGGACCACCTCCTTGATATCTTCCGGGAGGACATAATTGCGCCCCTCCATGTAAGCGAGCGCCTTGGCAGCCAGGTTGAGGTGAATGGTAGCCCGGGGAGATACGCCGAACTGGATGTATCTGGCCTCTTCCTTGAAATTATATTCGAGCGGCCTGCGGGTGGCGAACACCAGCTCTATAATGTACCGCTCCAGCGTCTCCGAAATATTGACCTTGTTGACCTCCTCGCGTATCCTGAAGATGTCTTCCTTTGAGAGGAGGGCTTTAGGCGTATACCTGAAATCGAGATCGGCCATTCTCCTCATTACTTCCAGTTCCTCGTTGCGGTTGAGGTAATCGAGGTGTACTTTCATCATAAACCGGTCGAGCTGCGCTTCCGGCAGGGGATAGGTGCCTTCCTGCTCTACAGGGTTCTGGGTAGCAAGCACAAGAAAAGGCTTGTCCAGCTTGTACGTAGTATCACCTATGGTCACCTGTTTTTCCTGCATGGCTTCGAGCAGGGCGGACTGGACCTTGGCCGGGGAACGGTTGACTTCGTCGGCCAGGATAATATTGGCAAAGATAGGTCCTTTTTTAACTTCGTAATCCCCCAGCTTGGGCTTGTAGATCATCGTGCCGATGAGGTCCGACGGCAACAGGTCGGAAGTGAACTGTATCCGGCGGAAATCGAGCTGAAGTACCTGTGAAATGGTATTGATCGAAAGTGTCTTGGCCAGCCCGGGAACTCCCTCAAGCAGTATGTGGCCCCCGGTGAAGAGGCCTATCAATATCCGGTTGATAAGGCTTTCCTGGCCGACCACCACTTTGCCTATTTCTTCCAGTACTTCCTTTATCTTTTTTTGGTACATTCAATCAGGATTGGAATTCATAAAAACAGAAAACAAATCTGCCCGGATAAACCTGTTTTTACCGTGAATGTCTTTCAGCAGGTCAACGTTGATATATCCTTTCCCGGCAAATACTTCCACAGTTTCGGGGCCGAAATGCTCATTTATTTCAACATAACATCTGCCGCCGGGCTTAAGGTGCTTTTTTCCGAAATCGGCTATGGCCTGGTAAAACAGCAACGGGCTGGAGTCTTCCACAAAAAGCGCTTCATGCGGTTCAAAGCGCAAAACGTTCGGCCGCATCTGCTCAGCTTCCGCATATGTTACGTAAGGCGGGTTGCTCACAATGCAGTCAAATTCTTTTCCGCCCAGCATCTCACTGGTTTTCGGATCGAGGATATCCTTTATTTCAAGAGTGACGTTAGCCATGAGACGGAAAGCGTTGTCCCTGGCAACCTGGAGCGCATTTTCGGATACGTCCCAGCCGAAGACTTCGGCATGAGGCAGGAAGCGGGCAAGTACGATGGCGATACAACCGCTGCCGGTTCCGATGTCCAGAATGCTGACTTTTTCATCTTCTTCATTATAGTCGCGCGTGATGAGCCGCACCAACTCCTCGGTTTCGGGCCGCGGGATAAGTACCGAAGATGAAACGGTGAACTTTAAGCCACAAAATTCTTCCGACCCGATGATGTGCTGGACAGGTTCGTTCCGGTTAAGCCGCTCGATGATTTTCTCCCAGTCGGGCTGAAGGTTGTCGGGCGCGATAGGCCTGTCGACCAGGACGTCCACATTGTTCAGCCGCAAAAAATGATTCAGGAGTATATGGACAATGGCTTGCTTTTCCTTTATCGGGTAGTTGACGATCCGAGTTGTCAGGTAATCAAACAGTTGTCGGGCAGAAGTCATCGTTAAGTTTATTATTGAACGGGAAAGTTAAAAAAAAATACTTAGGTTGGCACCAGAATAAGTGGCAGGAAAGGAAAAACGTCCGGAATATCGGGAAAGTAATTAAAGATACCAGAAAGTGGATATCAACCAGGTGTTTATGGAAAGGGCCCTCGAACTGGCAGGGCGGGGGAGGGGATATGTAAGCCCTAACCCGATGGTGGGTTGCGTGCTTGTAGCCGGCGGACGGATTATCGGCGAAGGGTGGCACAGGAATTACGGGAAGCACCATGCTGAGGTGGAGGCGTTCCTCGATGCGTCATCAAAGGGATTTGAGCATGAGATAGCCGGAGCCACCGCCTACGTTACGCTCGAGCCCTGCAGTCATTTCGGGAAGACACCTCCCTGCGTCGATCTGCTGATTTCCGGGAAGATAGGGCGCGTCGTCGTGGCGAACACCGATCCTAATCCGCTCGTAAGCGGCCGGGGACTGTCCAGGTTAAAAGAGTCGGGGATAGAGGTATCAGAGGGGATGCTCGCTGACGAGGGAAAAGCCCTCAACAGGCGTTTTTTTAAAGGGATGACCTCGGGGTATCCTTATGTGATCCTGAAATGGGCACAAAGCCGTGACGGCTATTTGTCGCTTCCAGGCGAGGCAGTGAAGATCAGCGGTGAGCTTGGCGATGTAATTGTACATAAATGGCGGGCGGAAGAAGATGCGATCCTGGTCGGGAAAAATACGGTTCTGGTAGATAATCCGGTTCTGAATGTCAGGAAGTGGGAGGGCAGGAACCCGGTGAGGGTGGTCCTCGACAGGAACCTGGCCGCTACAGAGCGGGGCTTACACGTGACGGATCATTCCCAGCCGACAATTTTTGTCAATACTATAAAGGAGCGGGTTATCCCGGCTTCGCTAAGCCGTTACGAGCCTGTAACGGAGGGGCGTTTTGAGGTAAATTACCTGAAAGTACCGGAAGGAGAGGAGGAACTCTCAGGGGTTTTAAAAAAACTGTACGGTCTCGGAATCGGGTCTATATTGGTCGAAGGCGGGGCCGCTGTGCTCGAAGGCTTTTTACAGGCAGGTTTATGGGATGAGATCAGGGTGATCTGCGGCACGCCCGTGCTGGGTAGCGGTATCCGTGCGCCGCGACCCGACGGTAAGCTTGTATTTCAGGAGCAGGCAGGCGAAGACCTGCTGTCTTATTTCAGCTCGCCGAAATAAAATCCCCACCCCCGCTCCAACTGATCGACTTTAACCAGGATATGATTATCCCCTGCTTTGAGGGGAACAGAGAAAATATCCTGGTTCGGCTCCGCTCTTCTGGATTCAGGATGATCGAGGACCAGCTTATTGTTCACCCATACGCGTATACCGTCATTGCTTCCGGCGCCGAACCTGGCGACTCTTGCTTTGTCCGACCTGTAATTATGATACGCATAGGCTACCGTGTAATCTGAAGGGTCAAACAGCTTTTTGAAATCGATATAGGCCGAAATGTTGTTGACGTACGGTCGCCATCGAAGGTCCTCCCCGTTTTTTCCCTTAAAGGTTGAATTGAGATCTACGCCTGTTTCGGGAATAAGCTGCTTCCGGAGTCCGTTCCTGTCCGTATTGTCGAACGGGCCCAGTATGTGCCAGTCGTTGACAAAGGCCGGTGCAGTCCGGACTTTGTCCAGGAAAGTGTCGATGTTGCCGTAGGTATCGGGCATATCTCCCATAGCCCTGATGCGGTTTTTCTCCCGGATCTTTTCGAATTTCGCGAGCGTGGCCGGGTATTTGCCGGCCTGCAGGTAAGACGAGCCTCCGATAGCATAGAAAAAGAGCTTCGTATACAGGATTGGCAGGTAAGCGAGCTCTACCCTGCCGGCCAGAGCCGGATCGCCCGAGGCCGCCTGCTCCGCTAGGATAAAGAGGCTGTCGGCCCTTGCGATCAACTCAGGTTTGAGATAATTTACTTCTATAGGCTGTGCCCAGATGCTGAAATGAGAACTGTCGGCTTTAACATCGGCATGCATTATATCGATGTAGTCCTGTACAAACGGTGCCGCTTTCCCGTAGACATTTTCGACAAATTCTCGGATAAGCCCGTCGCCGTCCAGGTCGGGATTCCACATCAGTTGAGCGAATACCCAGGCCCGCAGTTCCGAAAATTCTCCTCCCCCGTTTTCCGGCACTTTATTGCCCTGTGCGAAAAGCCCTACGGCCCCTTTTTCGGCATACCATTTTACGTTGCGGGTCACAGAAGCAAAATTCGGGTAGGGCATAAGGTATTGTGAGAAATCTGTGAAATAATCCCAGACAGAGATTCGCTCCGTGACTTTTTGCCACGACTCATAACGGTCGCGGAAAGGCTTGCTATGCTCGCACTCATCTATGCCGTGAGCCGAGCAATAGTTATACCTGCAAAGCCGGATGGTCACATTCGGAGAGGGCTTCAGGTGCTTCGGCGGCGCTTCGGAATAGGTATATGCAAAAGTCTGGATCCGGGTCCCCGGATGAACTTTTGCAACTGTATCCGCCACATAGTTTACAAAGTCGATCAGCGAACCGCTGGGGCCGCCCTCGCGGTCGTCGACAGCCTTGCAGGCCGGGCATTCGCAGTAGCCCATGTAGTCGTTCTGGTCTACTGAAAAAACATCTGTGCCGGGATGCTGTGCTATCCATTCAAATACGGTATTGACGGACACTGCCCGGGTACCCGGATTGGTAAGACAGAGCTGTGCTTTTTCCTTTTGGCGCTTCCCGTTTACCAGCGCGAAGTATTCCGGATGAGTGGCGTAGTACTTTTCGGCCGGCACAAGATTGTAAAAAGTATGGGCGAAAGGATGGGTCCTGAAGCTTCCGCCAAGGGAGTCCGGGAGGGGAGCAATGGTCGGGTTGAGGCGGTTGTAAAGCGCCCAGCTTGTATCGTATGCTTCCGTATACCAGGCTTCTCTGTATTCAAAAGCCGGCTTTTGCCTGTCTTCGAATTTTGCCAGCGTGATGGACTGGATAGAAGGGATTTTGCGGACCTCCCGCGTATACCAGCGGCACCCCAGGTGGTCGGAAAGATAACCTATGGTGCCATACAGCGTACCCCGGCTTCCACCGCCTGCAATAAGGAGGGAAGTCCCGTCCGAGCGTAAAATATAGCTTTCATTCCCGAAAGAACCCGGTTCGATCCCGCGGGTCAGTGATTCGGGAGCACCCTGAAAGCCTATGTAAATGAAGGGAGAATCGCCGGTATTTTCGTGAGTGACCGGCAGCAAAGCGCCGCTGATCTGCTGCAGGTGAGCCTGAAGCTCCCGGGCGGCCAGCTTTTCAGGAGCCGGCGCATCTTTCGATACAAATATCTTATACGAGCTTGCGCCTTCTCTGACCAGGTAGGTTTCATTTTTACAGGAAAGAAAACTGAAGGCAATCGCTGCCGGGAAAAGGACTCTGAATAAGGCGGTTTTAAATAACGGAGAGAAAACTGACTTTAAGGGTTTCATGGTTAATAGACAGACAACAAATAAACACAACTCTTCTTAATACAGGAATTGTGTTGAAATGTACCCCTATTTATCGTCCATGTCCTCATCGTTCCAGATGCTCCACGATTTTTCTGCCTGCAGGTAAAGCATTTTCAGACCGTTGAGCGTAGCTGCTCCGCGTTCGCTTCCTTTCCTGAGGAACAATGTTTCGGCCGGGTTGTAGACCAGGTCATACAGGTAGTGGCCCGGCCCGATCAGGTCATAGGGAATTTCCGGCGCCGAGTCAACATGAGGTGACATGCCCAGCGGTGTCGTGTTAATAATGAGCCGGTAATCATTCAGTATTTCCCCGTTGAGGTCGTCGTACGAAAGCATACCTTCTCCAGGCCGCCGTGATACTACTTTAAAGGGAGTTCCGAGATCTTCAAGAGCTGTCATCACTGCTCTTGAAGCGCCACCATTACCGAGGATAAGCGCTTTGAGCTCGCTGCAGGAATCTCCCCGGTGGTCGATCCATTCCTCAAGTGAGCTTTTAAAGCCATAGTAGTCAGTATTGAAGCCTTTTGTCGAGCCGTCGGGGTAAATCCTGATCGTATTGACCGCCCCTATTCTCGCCGACGTCGTATCATCCAGTTCGTCGATATAGGGTATGACTCCCACTTTATAAGGAATCGTAACATTCAGCCCGACAAGGTTCCTGGTTTTCAGCAATTCCCTCACCTCACCGATATCCTCCAGCGGGAAAAGCTCGTAGGCGCAGCCCGGGATACCTTCGCCGGCAAACTTGTCGGAGAAATATTTTTTTGAAAAAGAGTGTGTCAGTGGGTAGCCGATCAGGCCAAAAAGTTTTTGTTTGTTCATAGTAATGCTGATGCTTCGTTACTCTGCTAACCATCTGACACCGGTGTCCACTTCGATGATATGGCTCCTGCCACCTGCTTTTTCTATCGCCTCCGCTACCTCTTCGGTTTTTTCGGGTGCATAGACAAACATACATCCGCCTCCTCCGGAGCCATTGATCTTCCCGCCCAACGCGCCGGCAGCCAGGGCGGCGTCCATCATTCTTTCGATTTTCGGAGTGGAAGTACGCTTATAGTCGCGCAGGTTGGTATGGTGCCTGTATAGAAGCTGTCCCAGCGCACGGTCGAATTCGCCGGTTTGCGTCCCGGTTTCCTGCAGCAGCGTTTTTCCGGCCTTCAACAGGTCGCGGTCTTCGATGTTGGCCCCCAGGAGCGCGAAATCGTCTTCCGATAGCAGTCTTTTATAGTCGCTTAACGCTTCCTGTGAAGTCCTGAATATGTCAAAACCGGGGTCTGCATCGCTTACTTTCCCGATAATAGCTTCCATGCCGTAGCGGCACCTGGCCAGTATACCGATTGTGTCTTTGGGTTCGAGCGAATCGCCCAGCACAAAGGCTCCCAGCTTTGGTGTAAGTGCCTCCACCCTTATTTCGGGTACCGATTCCAGGTAGATGATATTCCCGATAGCGGTAGAATAGTGGTCCATCATCCCGCCCGGTTCCCCGAACTCGGGGACTTCGGCAAGGTAGGCTATTTCCCCGATCTCTTTCGGGGTGTAATGGAAGGGGTTATCGCTCATCCTGTCGAGAAATCCTGCCCATGTAACGATGAGCGCCGAAGAACTGGATGTGCCCGAATTGATGGGTATATTACCCCTGACCGTACAATCAAAGCCCCTTGAAAAGATGCTGCCCTTTCGTTTAAGAACGTTAATCGTGCTTTTGTAATAATCCCTCTCTTTCGTATAAGGAAAGGTATTTTCCAGCGAAAACTCAACTGTTTGTCCCAGGTCGGGAAGGTTGATCACTACTTTCTGATCGTCGCGGTACGTACCATCGACCTGGATACGTCTTGAGATAGCCGCAGCTACTACGGGCAACCCCAGGTAGTCCTGGTGTTCCCCGAAAAGGCAGATCCTGCCCGGTGTGCTTACCAACATTTTACCAATTCTTTTTTTTATGCCCGACAAGAGCGTAATACAGGATGTAGCCATACAGCGGAATGAGCAGCCAGTAGGCCTGCTGGGTACTTCCGATCTTATCTGCAATGGCTCCGTATACCATCGGCAATACAGCTCCTCCGGAAATACCCATGATGAGGAGAGCCGATGCTGTTTTAGTGAATTTACCTAACCCGTCGAGCGCCAGCGGCCACAGTGCGGGCCATACGAGCGCATGCGCAAAACCGAGAAAAGCGATGCAGTATACCGAAACAATGCCGCCGGTGAAAATCGCCAGTAGTGAGAATGCGATTCCCATTATCCCCGACAGCAGGAGGTACATGGTCTGAGAGATATATTTCGGGATGAGCAGGATACCCAGCAGGTATCCGAGCATCATACCGGCGAGCGTGTATATCCCGAATTTACTGGCCTGCTCCTCCGGGAAACCGAGAGAAATACCATAGTTGATAACCGTATCGGCTGCTATAACCTCAACCCCTACATAACAGAATATAGCCGCAATGCCCAGCACCAGGTTAGGGAATTGCCAGATGCTGTTTTTCTGCACGGCAGGTTTCGAACCGTCGGCGGTTTCCTCTTCGGCCTCCAGCTCAGGCAGCCCTTTGGTAGTGCGGACAACTATCGCCAGGATGACCAGCACAGCCGTCAGTACCATGTAAGGCATTTCGACTTTTTTCAACTCTTCCTCGGCTGTAAGCGCTGCGGCTCCTCCTGCAAGAAGTATCCCGGCAAAAATATACTGGCTTATTACGCCGGCCAGCTTGTTGGCAATCCCCATAAAGCTGATCCGTTGCGCGGCGCTTTCTTTAGGGCCGAGTATGGTGACATAAGGATTGGAAGCAGTCTGCAGCAGGGTAAGCCCGATCCCGATCGTGAAAAGACCGACGAGAAAAAGCGGATATGATGCTATCTGCGCAGCGGGTATGAATATCAGGGTACCTGCGGCCATGATCAACAGGCCCAGCGCCATCCCGTTTTTGAAACCTGTTTTTTTCAATACCATAGATGACGGAAGCGCCATGATGGTATAGGAAATAAAAAATGCAAACGTAACGAGATAAGAACTGGTATTGTCGAGGCTAAAGGCCTTCCGGAAGAACGATATGAGGGTAGCGTTGACCCAGGTTACAAAACCAAATACAAAAAACAGGACGCCGATGATAATCAGAGGGCCGAGGTAGTTGTTTTTATTACTCATCAGAAAAAAAAAGAGTGTTAGTTGTTGGTTATCAGGTATTTATATTTTAGGGGGTTACTACCGGTCCCAGCTCTCGCGAACTTTTATCCGTTTTCGCTTGTTTTTCCATCAATCGGAGAAGGGATGATGATAGTGCCACGAATGTAATAAGAAAGTAGTATCGTTGCTAATAGTCGCTGAAAGTAGTTAAAAAACATGTCTGCTTGTTTTTTGTTTCCCTATTTTCGCGATCTTGCCTGCCCGAATATCGAAAAGTAGAATCTGCTGCATGCATGAAAGTGCAAAAGCAGGCTAAAATACCACTTGGGGCGATAGTATCACCCCGAACCTGTCAGTGTGTTGTACACAAACTTTGTAACGACATTGCCAGGAATTAATACAAGAAGTGTACGTTTATGGCTGAACAGAGGGTCTCAGTTTTCCGGAAGGAGAACTTTAATGCTGCGCATCGCTTACATAATCCTGAATGGTCTGAAGAAAAAAACAGCGAAATATTCGGGAAGTGCAACAACCCTCATTTTCACGGGCACAATTATGAGCTGGTTGTGCAGGTAACCGGCCCTGTTGACCCGGAAACAGGATTCGTTGTAGATATGAAGGTCCTCGGCGACCTGGTGAAGAAAATGGTTATCAACAGGTTCGACCACCGGAATCTTAACCTTGAAATCGAGGAGCTTTCGGGGATTAACCCTTCGGCAGAGAATATTGCGATCGTTATCTATTCCCTCCTGCGTCCGCATCTTAGCGAAAATTTAGATTTGAAAATCAGATTATATGAAACAGAACGGAACTTCGTCGAATATCCTGCTTGATGACCAGGTAGAAGGAGCCGGAGATCAGCATTTGCTTACTTCACTCGAAACACCGATGCGGGGAGATGCCTTCGGCCTGGATGATGAGCTCAAAATGGAGCTGATAGCCGAGCATTTCAGGAGTATAATGGGGATACTGGGCCTGGACCTGTCTGACGACAGCCTGAGGGGTACTCCTGCGAGGGTCGCGAAGATGTACGTTCAGGAAATTTTCAGCGGGCTGAACCCGGCCAACAAGCCGGAAGCAACGCTTTTTGACAACAAGTACCGGTATAACCAGATGCTTGTGGAAAAAGACATCACCGTATTTTCCAATTGCGAGCATCATTTTGTGCCTATTTACGGCAAGGCTCATGTAGCTTATATTTCCAGCGGGAAAGTCATAGGGCTTTCCAAACTGAACCGTATCGTGCAATACTATAGCCGGCGGCCGCAGGTTCAGGAAAGGCTGACCGTCCAGATAGCCAATGAGCTGAAGCAGGTACTCCAGACGGAGGACGTCGCCGTGCTGATCGACGCAAAGCATATGTGCGTATCGATGCGCGGTATTGAAGATCACGCCAGCTCGACCGTAACATCATTTTACGGAGGCCGGTTCGAGCAGGAGGAGACCCGTTCGGAATTCCTCAGGTATCTCGGGTTGTAGGAAACGGCTTGCGGCAGTATTCGTTTTCTTGGTAAATCCTCCGGATTCTGAAAAACGCTCAGTCAAAGAGTCTGTAACCGATTGAAGTGAATACGCCCCAGTTGTGGTTGCTTAGTTCAAGTCCCCATTCAAAACCTTTAGCAGTAGGGGTTATGTTATGCAGGTGGACAACCGATAGGCCTAATCTTAATTTCTGTACCACACGTGTCCAAAATAAAACCTGAAAGCACATAAAAAGGGAGACTCTCACTC
>CAZLTN010000005.1:0-111952 GCA_964562455.1 uncultured Cytophagales bacterium | reverse complement strand
CGCCGGAAAAAGGGCCGAAAGACGGTTTTATCGCGGAGTTTTACGCGCGCGATTTAGAAGGTGCCGGCGATTGCTATTGGATCAAACCTCTCCGTGACGGCAAAGCTTATAAGAACAATCCTGTCTATATATCAATAGCCTACGACGCAGCCTTTTCTTCGGAATCGCCGACCGACGGGCTTATTTTTATACAGCCTATCAGGCAGTCTCTGACAATCGGGGAGCTGTTCGAAGATAAGGACCTGGTAGGCGTGGAATTGCTGAGCATAAACGAAGCTGCCTTCAACTTTCTGTCCAGGGTACGGACGGAAGCGAGCAACGGCGGCCTCTTTGCCGTTCCTTTCTCAAATCTTCCCACAAATGTTAAAAGCAAAAGCGGGAAGAAAGCGCTCGGGTTTTTCGGCGCGTCGGCTGTCAACCGGATGGAGCAGCGCGTAGACGCCAATACGGCAAGACCGCGCCGAGGCAGGTAAGCTAGAAGCGGTACATCACCTGGAATTTTATTTCGCTTCGTTTATCACCTGCGATCTCGTCAAGACCGGACCCTGTCTTGTCAAGCCGGCTGTACCTGGTCTGAGCCCAGCGCATCCAGATACGTACGCGGCTGGCAATGTCGTAGCGGACCATCAGGTAATACCTTGTCCCGTGATCGTAATACGACGGTATTGAAAAAGAGTAAAGCGCATCTTTTTCGAATACATACTGGCGGCTGTCATAATCGTCGGTCCTGAATAGCCCTATCCTGCCGCTGAGTTCCAGCTTTTTGAGAAGCACGGTAGCGTCCTGGACCACTGCGAAACCGTTGGAAGGAGATGAATCGCCGGCACGGTACCGCCCGCCCTGAAGCCTGGTGCGCAATGTGTACTTCCTGGGACGACTCCACTCCAGATTGATCAGAGCAGTGCTCCTGGTTGTAGTAGCCAGGGGGACAGGTCCACCGGGGCCGCTGTTATTTTTTTGCTTTTGCTCGCTCCGGACAACTGCGTATAGCTTGATATGTCTTTCAGGCTGCCATAAAGCGTGAAGAAGAAAGCCATTGCCTGCCGAAGCGGTATCGACCAGGTATTTTTTCCAGGGGAAATAAAAGATGTCGAGGTAGGCATTGTATTGGAATTTTCTCGAAGGGGCGTACCTGAGACCGGTATAAAGCCCTTTTTCATTGGATGGACGCGTGCTTTCCCTGAACGGATTACCGTAAAAAGTGTGGAAATGGCGCTGGTAACCTCTCCATAAAACAGCTACATCCCAATGTCTGTGTATAGCTGTTATCACCCCCGCCAGCAGGCCGGTACCACCGCTTGCCGAAAGGGCAGATTCGGTAAAAATGTGGTGGTTTTTCAGCCGGTAAGAGGCATATATTCCTCCGATAGTATTGGTGCTGCCTCTGAATTCAAAAGTATTGTAGGGGAGGTTCCTTTTTTCGACAGGCAGGCTGTAAAGGGTCCGGATCAGGGTAATGCCGGCCCGGAAAGGTTTTCGACCGGGAGCATACGACAGATATCCGCCGTAGTTTTTTTCAAGAACGTTTCCGTGTTTGTTTCGCTCGGTTGGAGTGCGGTGAAGCCCGTCTTCGGGAAAAGAAGTAATTACTTCGGTATCAAATAAAGTACCTTTGGCAGCGATTGTCCCGTCACGTCTTTTGTGCGAGTAGAAGAGTGTCGCTTCCCACGAGGTGCCCAGGCTGTAAGTAGCCGCGGCGCCCCTGAAGAAACCTTGCTCCATTACGGAAGTGTAGGGCCTGACGCCCGATGAGCCGCGAAAGGTGGTACGGATCACTTCCGCGCCTTTCCCCAGCGAAAAACCGGAAGCGAGGATAAGTCCCTGGCCGGAATGGACCTGGAAATCGCCGATCGTCAGGTTTTTGATCCTGCCGCGATTGAGCAATTGCAAGTGAAAGGAAGTGAAGTCCGCGCCGTAAACCTGGTTGCCGGGATTCCAGTTCCAGGTCTCACCGGCATCTTTTTCGAGGGTGAAGCCGATGCTGAATGCGCCGGTACGGGCATAGCGGTAGCGGGCGTACCATTGCCAGGGTGTTCCTGCATAGCGGGTGACGGAGCGTGAGACAGCATCGGGAGGAGAGAACCCTTTCTGCTTTTCGAGGATACGACGCATCCGGGTTACAAAAAAGTGCTGCGTCGGGTTTTGCAGCGCCGATTTCAGGGATGCGGGTTTCGCCTCCAGCGTGATAAAAGGCACAAGACGCCGGATGGTAGCGAGGTCGAAGCCCGGAACCGCCTGCAGCTCATAAAGCGAAAGAAACGGACCGGTAGTATGGCGGTAAGCTACGAGGGATTTTACCTGTGTGCTGCTGAGAATAAGGGTACCCGCCAGTTGTTCTTCGGTTGCGCGGTTGATGTCCAGGGGGTCCGCAAGCAACTGAAAAAAGAACTCGAACATTTCTTCGGAGCTGACTTCTTCGGAAGTTGCGGGGAACAGATCCTGGATGAATGCGTTAATGTCGGGCTCTTCGCGGGGTGGAGTCTGGGCATTTAGAACTGGAAACAGGCAATAGGCCGGGATAACAAGTACAAACGGGAGCTTCCCGATGAAGGGTGCGAGTAAATTCATAAGTATAGCCGTCTTTTAAAACCAGTATAGAATATTGAAAATATGAGAACTAAAGTAATAAATCAGCCCGAGTTAAACAATTATTAAAAATGAAAATAAACAGACGCGGGTTCGTTAAGAGCTCTGTTTTGGGGTATGCCGCCTTATCGTCAACACCACATTTTATGAAAGACATGACAAAATCAGCAGATGGAGAAATCCTGGGCCACGGGAATTTTAAGTACAAACTGCGCCTGGAGTGGGGCAAGCTCGATGCAGCCCGGTTTCCGGTCAATAACTGCCATGAAATGGTGCAGGACAGCAAAGGGCGGCTTATTATGTTGGGCGACGAGGTAAAGAATAACGTGCTCATCTACGACCGGTCGGGTAAGCTGCTCGACAGTTGGGGACATGAATACCCCGGCGGGCACGGGCTTTCACTATGGAATGCCAATGGGGAGGAGTTTCTTTTCATAACAGACGTAAACCACGGAAAGGTTTTCAAGACGGACCTGAAAGGAAAGGTGCTGATGACGATCGAACATCCTTCCAAATCAGGAGGTTACGAAAAAGAATGGGCATTTAAACCTACAGAAACCGCCATTGCGCCCGATGGGACTATTTACGTAGCCGACGGTTACGGATCCAATTATGTGCTGCGTTATACACCAAAAGGGGAGTATATAGGAAAATTCGGCGGAAGCGGCGACGGCGACCAGCAGTTTTCGACTGCGCACGGGGTTGCTTATGATGGCCGGGATAAGTCGAACCCAACCATACTTGTTACTTCCAGGGCGCATAATTCTTTCAAAAGATTTACGCTGGACGGGGAATATATTTCTACCATTTTCCTGCCCGGAGCATTTGTGTGCAGGCCGGTTATCAAGGGCGACCATTTATATGCCGGTGTATGCTGGTCGAGGCTGCGTTACCTGAACCAGACCCCCAATTCGGGCTTTGTGACTATCCTGGATAAAAATGATAAGGTTGTTTCAAATCCCGGCGGCACAGCGCCGGAGTACCGTGACGGGAAACTGCAGCTTATGGTACAGGAAAAGCCTTATTTCCACCATTGCCACGACGTTTGCATCGACAACGACGAAAATATATACGTTTGCCAGTGGAACGCGAAAAAAGCTTATCCGAGTAAATTGGAGAGGGTTTAGTTCGGTTTTGCCGGTTGCGGATCTTATATTCGCCGGATTTTTATTTTCGTTAAACCAGTTATATGAGTTTATTGACAGTCGGTTCGGTGGCGTTCGATGCATTGGAGACACCTTTCGGCAAAACAGACAGAATCATTGGCGGTGCTGCGACCTATATTACGCTGGCTGCTTCCTACTTCACAAAAGAAAACAACCTGGTTGCGGTAGTAGGTGACGATTTTCCCAGGTCGATGATCGATGTTCTCGAAGGCCGGGGCATCAGCACTGAAGGACTTGAGATAAGAAAGGGAGAGAAGACCTTCTTCTGGGCAGGAAAGTACCACGAGAACATGAACAGTCGTGATACACTGGTAACGGAACTGAATGTAATGGGTAGTTTCGATCCGAAAATACCCGCGAGTTACCAGGGTGCGCAGTACCTGATGCTGGGCAATACATCGCCGTCCATTCAAAAGGCAGTGCTCGACCGCCTGGACACCCGCCCGAAGCTGGTGATGCTCGACACGATGAACCTGTGGATCGATATAGCGCTCGATGATCTTAAAACAGTTCTGAAAGAAGTAGATATCCTAACGATCAACGACGAAGAGGCAAGGCTTTTATCGAAGGAGTACTCGCTGAGAAAGGCTGCCAGGAAAATACTGGCAATGGGGCCTAAGACGCTCGTTATTAAAAAAGGTGAGCACGGGGCGCTGTTGTTTCATGAAGATGAAGTTTTTTTCGCACCTGCTTTGCCGCTGGAGGAAGTTTTTGACCCGACCGGCGCAGGCGATACATTTGCCGGAGGATTTATAGGATATCTCGCGCAGACAGATGATATATCGTTCGAAAACCTCAAAAGAGCGCTTGTATACGGTTCAGCAATGGCGTCTTTCTGTGTCGAAAAATTTGGTGTGGAAAGAATGGTCAATCTTTCCCGGGAAGAAATAAGCGGGAGAGTGGCCGAATTTGTGAAGCTGGCTATTTTTAAGATCGACTAAGCCCGGCGCAGGCTCACTTTTTTTGCAATTTATGCTTGGCCCAGGGATAGACAAGGTAAACACCTTTGGTTGCGCCGATCCCTATTCCTGCGCCGGTAAGCACGTCGGCGAGCCAGTGCCTGTTGTTGAGCAGCCTGAGCCCGCCTACCGCAGTAGCGTTGGTGTATCCGCCTATGGAATACCATACGCTACGATGGCCGTATTCCTCATGAAGGATGGAGGCATTCGCAAATGCGATAGCGGTGTGTCCTGACGGGAAGGCATCGTAACCATCTCCGTCGGGCCTCGGATATCCTGCTACCCATTTGACTATCTGGTTAGCTCCTCCCGCTATCGCGTTGGAAACCAGGAAGAGCAATACCTGTTCTCCCAGCTTGTGTTTCCCTTTTACGCCGGAAGCGCTTAATCCGAACGTAAGCGCTGCCGGGGCTGCCCAAAGGTAGTCGTCTGTATTGGTATGGAATTCCGGATATCGCGAAACGATACGGCTCTGAAGCTGCCTGCTTATTTTTCCCTGTACGGCAAACCCTGCGAGAGTGAGCGTTACAGGCGCGATGGTATGTTTGACCTTCAGATTTATCCGTGAGCTGTCGGCCTGGCCCCAGGTAGCTTCCGGGAGTATTATCAGCAGAAGGAAAACTGTCCTGATCATATTATCGATTCCCTGATACGGATTAATTTTATAAGAAGCTTTTCCAGCTGGTCGAGCGGTAGCATGTTTGCCCCGTCGGATTTCGCTTCTGCGGGGTTGGGGTGCGTTTCGATGAACAGGCCGTCGACTCCTACGGCTACAGCGGCTCGGGCTATGGTTTCGATCAGGAAGGGCTTTCCTCCCGTAACACCTCCCGGCTGGTTGGGTTGCTGCAGGGAATGGGTGCAGTCCATTACGACCGGCACGCCGAACGATTGCATTTCGGGAAGATTCCGGTAATCGACAACCAGGTCGCCGTACCCGAACATGTTACCACGTTCGGTCAGGACTACCGAAGCTTCGGGTGCAACGGCCCTGATCTTTTCAACAGCGAATTTCATTGATGCGGCCGAAAGGAACTGCCCCTTTTTTACGTTGACGGCCTTTCCCGTCAGGGCCGCCGCTGTCAGCAGATCGGTCTGCCTGCAGAGGAAGGCCGGGATCTGGAGCATGTCGACATAGGGAGCAGCCAGTTCAGCATCCGCCGACTCATGAATGTCGGTAACGGTGGGTACGCCGAATTGTTCCGATATTTCTTTAAGGATAGAGAGTGCTTTTTCGTTGCCTATCCCCGTAAAAGAACCTGCACTTGTCCTGTTAGCCTTCTTAAAAGAACCTTTGAAAATATAAGGTATCCCCAGCCTGTCGGTCAGGGCAGTGATTTTCTCAGCTATGCCCAGGGCGATATCCCGGCCTTCGATAGCGCATGGGCCGGCCATTAAAAAGAAGCGATTGTTATTTTTTGTGTACAGTTCCGGAATCCGTGACATAAATAGATAAGTGTTGTTTATATCTGAAAGTATCACCAAAAATATAGTAAATTATTAAGGATTGTATTGTTTGAACGACACAGGCATCAACGTACAGGCACCCGGTAGGACGGCAATTGCATTTTACTAAGGAATATGTCTTTTCCCTTTTTTGTTGATTAAATGGAGGATAATATATTTATTTGTGGCGTATTTAACCATTAAGCACAAACAGAATGTCAACAATTTCAGAAAGAGTTAAGCAGATTATCGTCGAAAAACTCGGTGTTGAAGAGTCGGAAGTCACTCCGGAAGCAAGCTTTACCAATGATCTTGGCGCAGATTCGCTTGATACGGTAGAGTTGATCATGGAGTTTGAAAAAGAGTTCAACATATCTATTCCCGACGATCAGGCGGAGAACATTGGTACTGTAGGACAAGCTATCAGCTATCTTGAAGCAAACCAAACCAAGTAATAATCTACTGTAAACTTTTACTTACGAAAGTATCCATATCTCTTTCTACACTTTATGAGTTTCAAGAGAGTTGTAATTACCGGTATTGGGGCTATTACCCCTCTGGGCAAAGACGTACCTACCTTTTGGACGAACCTGGTAGACGGGGTAAGCGGTGCCGCTCCCATTACCCGGTTTGATGCAGAAAAATTCAGGACCCGTTTTGCCTGCGAGGTAAAAGACTTCGATGTTACCGAATACATCCCTCGCCAGGAAGCCAGGAAGATGGATACTTTTACGCAGTTTGCGGTAATCGCTGCAGATGAAGCGATGCGTGACGCCGGCTTTGATCTGGAGAAAATTAATCCGGACAGAGCCGGCGTTATTTGGGGATCCGGTATCGGAGGCCTTAAAACTTTCGAAGAAGAAGTAATTAATTTTGCAGAAGGAACGGGTCAACCCCGTTTTAATCCTTTCTTTATTCCAAAAATGATAGCGGACAGCGCCTCGGGCGTTATTTCTATCAAATACGGTTTAAGAGGACCTACCTTTATTACAGTTTCTGCGTGCGCTTCGTCGACCAATGCAATCATCGATGCCTATAACTATATACGGTTGGGCATAATGGATGTGTGTGTGAGCGGCGGATCGGAGGCGGCTGTAACACAGGCTGGTGTCGGCGGGTTTAATGCATTGAAAGCTCTTTCAGAAAGAAATGATTCACCCGAAACGGCTTCGCGCCCCTACGATAAGGGCCGTGACGGTTTTGTTTTGGGCGAAGGTGGGGCGGCGCTTATACTCGAGGAGTATGAGCATGCGAAAGCGCGCGGCGCGAAAATATATGCGGAGGTAGTAGGGATGGGACTGTCTTCAGATGCCTATCATATCACTGCACCGCATCCCGAAGGTATCGGTGCTTACAATGTGATGAAAAACGCATTGGAAAGTGCCGGCATAGCGCCCGCAGAAATAGATTACATCAATACCCATGGTACTTCTACACCATTGGGCGATCCGCAGGAGCTGCTGGCTATCGAAAGGTTGTTTGGGGAAGAAGCAGGAAAGGTTAGCATCAGTTCGACCAAATCCATGACGGGGCACTTGCTCGGAGGGGCCGGAGCGATAGAGTCTGTTGCCTGTATTCTGGCTATCCGTGACGGGATTATTCCGCCTACCATCAACCATTTCGAAGATGATCCGGAAATCAATCCGGCTTTGAACCTTACATTTAACAAAGCCCAGAAGCGGGAAGTAAACCTGGCTCTGAGCAATACCTTTGGGTTTGGCGGCCATAATGCTTCTGTAGTATTTAAGAAACCTGAATAATAGGTGGAGTTAAATAATAAAGTGCTTCAGCCGATCATTTCGCTGTTTAAGTCTCTTAGCTCAGAAGAAGAAAGAAAGTTAAAAAAGGCGGTAGCCGGGATTATCGGGCAAAGCCCAAAAAACATAAGCCTTTTTCAACTGGCGTTCAGGCATACCTCTGCATCCAGGGAAACCAGTGTAGAGGGTTTCCGGGAGTCGAACGAGCGGCTTGAATACCTTGGCGACGCAGTCCTGGGTATGATAGTGGCAGAGTTTCTTTTTACCAAGTACCCCTTCCGGGACGAGGGATTTCTTACCGAGATCAGGTCCAGGATAGTAAACCGTGAATCACTCAACCAGATTGCCAGGAAGCTCGGACTGGACAAGTTCATCGAGTATGACGGGAATTTCAAAGGAATGTCTCCGAGGTCTTCCGTATATGGAGATGCATTGGAAGCGTTTGTCGGGGCGGTGTATATGGATAAGGGTTTTGCGTTTGCCCGTAAATTTGTGATAAGCAACCTGCTGACTCACTACGATCTGGACAGCATCGTTCAGAATAACTTCAATTTTAAAAGCCAGATCATCGAGTGGGGCCAGCGTGAAAGCCGTGAAATACGTTTTGAGATTACGGAAGAGCGCGGAAACTGGCACCATCGCGAATTTATTTCGCAGCTTTATGTCGATGATGAACCCTTTGCAAAAGGGAATGGCTACTCTAAAAAGAAAGCCGAGCAGTCTGCTGCGGAGCAGGCCTGTATCAAGCTGGAGCTGATTCCCTGACGAAGCCGGACCGGTGCAGGGTGTTTATACTACCATTGTTTTCCGTATCCAGAAAATGAAATCTATCTGCTTTCAGCCGGTGCTTTTGCGTTTTGTAGTATGGCTGCTTTTGGCTTTTATGGCCGGAAAGCCTGTATGCAGCGGACAGTCGAACTGGCCCGATGGCGTAATCTCGGGTTTACAGCATGTGGGCGCAATTCATTTTTATGTCACTTCTTCAGACCTCGAGATACTGCTTTGTCAGAAAGACGCCACAGAAAGCCGTCGTGGGCTGACTGCAATCCTGACGGGGCCCGACGGTGTTGTATACCATAGGGAAACACTTTTAGCCCCGGAGACGGATCCTCCGGGAACTGTTCAGTCTGTTACGATACGTGTGAAGGGACTATCTGAGGGAGTCTATACGTTATTGATCATTTCGGAAAGAAGCAGGCATCTTGATGAGCATATCATTGGTTTTTCGACCAATGCGTCTCACTACGTAATCAATTCAGGCGCAGCGCATGTCGATTCCGAAAGGAAGGAATCAATTGTCTTCAACGGAGGGGATGAACCCGTTTCAGTCTTTTTCAAACCTGTAGGGCCTGTCTTCAGGATCGAAGCTACTCACCTGCCGGAAGGTATTCAGCCACTTGAGCTTAGAGACGGGGATAATCAACTGGTGCAAACGATAGCGGTTCATAATGGAGAGGCCATTTCGACAAGCCTGACCAACAATAAACCGGGAATATGGGAGTTGAGGCTGCCCGTCAAAAAAGGAAGGATTCTCATAGAAGGTTTAAATCATAAATTCCTGGCAGATCAGAAACCGCTGCCGTTCTGGGCCACCTCGCGTGACCATTATTTCGACCTGGAGAAAGTGCATTGGCTGCTTGATCCCAGGAGGTTCTCAAGATATGCCGATCCGGGAGAGCAAGGCAGTATTGTTTTTACCGTTTTTAACAATTCCAAAGAGCCGAAAATGTTTAACCTGGAAATCGAAGCAGAAAAGTTTCCAGGCACCGTACGGGTTGAACCTGCACGTTTATCGCTTTCGGCCGGATCGACTGCAGATGCAAAGATTTACTACAAATTGGCACCTGACGCAACCAGGAAAGCGTACTCGCTCAAACTTTTCGCGGTCGATAAAGCAGGCGGGCTTAAAACTTACGCGTTGGCGGAGCTGAAGCCGGGGCAAGATAACCGACAGCCCGTAACGCTGCCAATACCTCTCAATATTTATGAGCACAGCCAATCTTACTTTTCGTATGAGCCTGCATTTCCCCGGGAGAATCAGCTTTATTTCGATACTGAAAATCGTCCCTGGACCGTGACGCGAGGTTCGCTGAAAGTATTTGCCGGTAATGAATGGAAATCTGTAGCTGTAGCCGAGGGGAAAGACGTTTCCTTCCCTTCGTCAGTGATCGGTTCTGATCATGAAGGCAACGTGTATACTATTGTCAATATCAGGGGAAAGCCGCACCTGTTAAGAACGAATAGTAGTTTTGAAAGCTATCTTTCAGCTCTTCCGGAAGGCGGAGGTTATTGGGTGGAAACCTGGATGGGCGGGCAGACTACGCAACATATTCCCATTGTAACCCGGTATCTGCTTAATCCCGAAAAAAAGCAGGTGGCGACGTGGGCGCGGGTTCATGATTTTCAAATCTTCATACCGCAATTCAAGGACAAAACGCTTACGGTCGGAAGTCCTGTCCTGATTTCGGATAATTGCGTAGGTATGAGTGCGCATTCCGGGATTCCGAGCGCGGTCGCCAGCGAGGGAGATCTTGTGTACCTGGTTTGGGGGGAAACGAGCGACCCAGCGGGCAAGGATCCGGGCGTCCCCAATTATACTTCCACTTATAATCGTGCGACAGGAGCATTGTCCCAGCCGCAGTTTCTGGCCTTCTCACCACCGGTAAACGACGTGCATAATATATCGTCGGTACTGGTGGATAAAAAAGGAGTGCGGCATGTGATCGTGGGTGCGCATGGAAGGCCGTTTCAACATCTTACGGCAGCAACAGGATCGGATCAATGGACTTCTCCGGTGACTATTTCCAATATCGATCAAACCTACGTCGGAGCAGTGCTCGACGAGACCGACCGGATTCATCTTTTTTTCAGGGGGTGGAGAAGAGGAATGGAGTTTCCCGGATCTATGAATGCCGGATTGTTCTACCAGAGTATGAGCCCGGGCGGAACCTGGAGCCAGCCCGTGTTATTTGCTTCACCCGGACTGAACAACTACAGTATTTTCTATCATCGGGTCACAACCGATCGCCGGGGCAGAACCTATATCTCCTTTACCTACTGGCCGACCTGGACAGTTTACAGAGACAGTTTCCGACAAGGAACAGGACCTTTTCAAAATCGCGTCGTACTTTTCTCCGATAATGGAGTAGAGTGGCATTTGCTGGATAAATAGGCGTTTAAGAAGAAAATGGTGACAAAATGTCTTTTTTGAAGCTATAGAGCGGTTTTTTGCGACAAATTGTCGCAATTTTGACTCCTTTTTAGTGTTGGTATACCAATTGAAATAACAGGTTTCAGAGTTGGAAATCTAAAACGCTAAAAATACTTAAGTCATGAATACCATAGTAAGAAAAAACGGTAACTACTATCCTACGCTTTTTGATTCAGTTTTTGGAAAGAACACCCTGGATCAGATTTTCGTACCCGATTACAGCGCTAACAAGCCGGCGGTTAATGTAATTGAATCAGAAAACGGGTACAGAATTGAACTGGCAGCGCCCGGCCTGAAGAAGGAGGACTTCAAAATCGGTGTAGATGGCGACAAGCTGACTATCTCGGCCGAGAAAAAGAATGAATCGGAAGAAAAAGGAGAAAAATACAGCCGTAAGGAATTCAGCTATCAATCTTTTCAACGCGCATTTACTTTGCCTGAAACCGTTGATGCTGAGAAAATATCGGCGGCATACGAAGCCGGGATCCTGAACGTTTCTATTCCGAAGAAAGAATTGCCTGCAGCTCCGTCGCCCCGTCAGATAGAGATTGCCTGACACTGAAGGCAAATTAGCTTTCAGTTAAATTATGTTAAAACTGGAACGTACGGGAATAGTTTATTATTTTCGTACGTTCTCTTTGTAGAAAAAAATTTAACCCTGTTTATAGCAAATGAATTATAATTGGAAAGTACTCGCATTAGTGGGGTTTCTTTCGGGTGCCACAACCCTGGCCGGATATAAGTTCTTTATTCAGGATGACGCGAAAGAAGTGATCCTGAAGGAGGCTTCAGACCAGCCGCTGGCTCGTTTCACCTCTGGTGGAGTCATAGCGCCCGGCCCCATTGATTTTACGGTAGCTGCAGAGACGTCTACTCCGGTCGTGGTTCATATAAAATCGACCTCGATGAGGCAGCAAAGCGCGCAGCGTCCCAGTTCTCCTTTTGACCTGTTTGACTTTTTCGGCGATGGCATGGGAGGTTTTGAGCAGGCCCCGAGAAGGTCGGAAGGTACGGGGTCCGGCGTGATTATAACTAACGACGGGTACATCGTAACCAACAACCACGTTATAGAAGGCGCCACCGATATAGAGGTGACGCTGCACGATAAGTCCAAGCTCAAAGCCAAGCTGATCGGCACCGACCCGTCGACGGATATCGCGGTTATTAAAGTGGAATCAAAGAACCTGCCTTCTATTACATTCGGGGATTCGGATGCGATCCGCGTCGGGGAATGGGTAGTGGCCGTGGGAAATCCCTTTAACCTTGAGTCGACCGTTACTGCCGGGATAGTGAGTGCGAAAGGTCGTGGACTGGGAATCATAGGTTCGTCTCAGAACCGCCAGCGGGGCAGAGGCCAGCAGAATACGCCGCAGGTTAATGATGCTATCGAGTCGTTTATCCAGACCGATGCGGTGGTCAATCCCGGTAATAGCGGCGGTGCCCTGGTAAACCTGAAAGGCGAGCTTGTCGGTATTAATACCGCTATTGCCAGTCCGACCGGGAGCTACGCAGGGTATGCTTTTGCCGTTCCTTCGAGCATTGTTAAAAAAGTATCTACGGATCTGATCAAATTTGGTAATGCGCAGCGCGGATACCTCGGCATTGTGATGCAGGAGGTGGATAACAGGCTGGCAGAAGAAAAGGATCTTAAGGTTTCGCAGGGGATTTTTGTGAGGGAGCTTGCTGAAAACAGCAGCGCTGCAGGCGAGGCGGGTATTAAACCGGGTGACGTGATTGTGAAGATCAACGGCAAGAAGATCGGTTCTACTCCCGAGTTGACCCAGACTGTAGGACTTCTCCGCCCTGGAGATAAAGTCGCGGTAACCGTCAACCGTGATGGTAAGGAAAAAGATTTTAACGTGACGCTTAAAAATCGTGACGGAGGTGCGGGAGTTATCAAAAGGGATGAATCGGCGCTGGCCATGGAATCTCTTGGCGCGCAATTCACTAACCTGACCGATGCCGAGAAGAAAAAGCTTGAACGCTACAATATTAAAGGCGGAGTGAAGATTACCGGTGTGCAAGGCGGCAAACTGGCGAGGGTAGGAGTAGGGGCTGGTTTTATCGTTACCAAAATAAACGGTAAGGCCGTAACTTCGGTGAAAGAGCTGGAAAAGGAGCTTGCAGATAAGGCAGACACTATGGTGCAGTTCGAGGGGCTTGAGCTGGATGCGCCGTATGATGTTTACAGCTTCGGATTCAGGTTGTAACACAGCCAGCCGATAGTTGTTGTTTAACCACAGAAGCACAAAGACAAAGGGCACAGAGATACCTATTTCTCTGTGCCCTTTGTGCTTCTGTGGTTAATTTTCTCAGAATTCCGCGCTTTTCGGGTATCTCGGGAAAGGTATGACATCCCTGATATTGGACATGCCGGTCACGAATAGCACGAGCCGTTCGAAGCCCAGTCCGAATCCTGAATGTGGTGCTGTGCCGAACTTACGCGTTTCGAGGAACCACCACAGGTTTTCGGGGTCTATGCCTATTTCTTTGACCCGGCCCAGGAGCTTGTCATAGTCTTCTTCACGCTGGCTGCCTCCGATTATCTCGCCTATGCCGGGAAAAAGTACGTCCATAGCTCTGACCGTCTTTCCATCCTCATTGAGCTTCATGTAAAAGGATTTAATCTCTTTGGGGTAGTTGGTGAGGATAACGGGTTTTTTGAAATGTTTTTCCACCAGGTACCTTTCGTGTTCGCTTTGCAGATCGATTCCCCATTCGACGGGAAACTGGAATTTCTTCTCTTTATGGGGCTTCGATTGCAGAAGGATATCGACTGCTTCCGTATAGGTGAGCCTCTCGAAAGGCTGAGCCACGATGAAGTTCAGCTTCTCGCGCAGGGGAATGGAACGCTCGTTCTGAGGCTTGTTTTTCTCTTCTTCGAGTTGTCTTTTTTCCAGGAAATCGAGGTCGTCCTTGCAGTTTTCCATTGCGTAGCCTATCACGTATTTGACAAACTCCTCTGCAAGATCCATATTGTCTTTTAGCTCGTAAAATGCCATCTCGGGCTCGATCATCCAGAACTCTGCAAGGTGCCTTGTGGTATTCGAGTTTTCAGCCCGGAAAGTGGGGCCGAAAGTATATATTTTAGAAAGTGCAAGGGCTCCCAGCTCTCCTTCCAATTGCCCGGAAACGGTTAGGTTAGCCTCTCTTCCGAAAAAATCCTGCGAAAAATCTATTCTTCCATCCTCGCTACGCGGCGGATTAGCAGCGTCGAGCGTGGTGACGCGGAACATTTCGCCGGCGCCTTCCGCATCGGAAGCCGTTATAATAGGCGTATGCAGGTAAAAGAACCCGTTGTCGTTGTAGAATTTATGAACGGCATAGGCGAGCGTATGCCTGATCCTGAGGATAGCGGAAAAAGTGTTGGTTCTGGGCCTCAGATGCCCGATTTCCCGCAGGAACTCCAGGGAATGTTTCTTGGGTTGTAAAGGATATTCTTCCGGATCGGCGGCCCCGTAAACATGTACTTCCGAAATCCTGATCTCAACTGCCTGGCCCGATCCCTGAGAAGGTATGAGAGTTCCGGTGATTTTCAGGCAGGCTCCCGTAGTGCAAAGCCTGAGCGTCGGTTCGGGGATCTGTCCCGGTTCTGCTACAGCCTGTATATTGTGAATAGTCGATCCATCATTCAGGGAAATGAATACCGCATTTTTACTCTCTCTTTTTGTGCGTACCCAGCCTTTTGCTGTTACGATTTGCTCCGATGGCTCGAGCTTTAATAAATCCTTGATCTGTAACCTTGACATACACTGAATAGATTAATTATACTTCGCAATACAAAGGTGTCGACGAAGTTAAGCGGCAAAAATACGCATTCAACTCCGGATTGTCACGGATCGGCAAACGGATTATTAAAGCGATAAGGCGTACTGGTTTAAAAAGCAGCAGGTACGCTTGTCTTGCGGAAGGATATAGTGATATTTGGTTCGTTTTTCGAGTAAGTTACTATAATCTGTTGTCAAATAAAGTGAATACTCCGGTAGCTAAGCTCCTGTCGTATCTTTTCCATCCTTTGCTTATGCCCACTTACCTGCTTGGGGTATTGTTTTACTTTATACCTCACGGGACGGGCCTTGATTTTTTACCGCCCGGTTCCCGGGGGATACTGCTCCTGGTCATTTGTATCTATACTTTTATTATCCCGGTTTTGGGCGTATACGGGATGGTACAGCTTAAATTCGTAGAAGATATCACGCTAAGGAAGCTGGAAGACAGGAGATATCCTTTCTGGCTGACCGTAGTGGTATATATGGCCGCCACCTATTTTTTCGGCTGGAAGTTTGGCCAGGTAGCTGAGATTGCCCCGGTTTTAAGGGTAGTGTTGGGAAGTATTACCGTTTCTATTGTGCTGGTGGGGATCATAAGCTTCTTCTGGCAGATCAGTGCGCATATGACAGGAATTGGCGGAGTGACCGGATTTTTGATGGCCGGCTTGCTAAAGCTGGGCGATGCTTCGCTTCTCTCCCCTTTTCTTCTGGCGCTGATTATTTCAGGATGGGTTGCATCTTCCCGGCTGCAGCTTAATGCTCATAGTATGAATGAAGTCCTGGCCGGTTTTTTGCTGGGGTTCCTGACATGCGGAGCGGGCGCGCTCTTATTTTTGTGATTTTTTTTGGCAATTCTACTTTGTTTTTCTATGTTTGCAGTCCGATTTGACGGCAGTACCAGTAGCTTGCCATTTCGGGATACAAGGTTTCGTAGCTCAATTGGATAGAGCATCTGACTACGGATCAGAAGGTTTGGGGTTCGAATCCCTACGAGACCACGAGAATCGATATTGAAATTTGACAAAGGCCTGCGAATAAAAAGATTTGCGGGTTTTTGCTTTTCCGAGAAATATCAAATTTGGGTAGGTTCTCAAAATTCTTCTTTAAACAGAGGATTATGAAGACCGTAACAATAGATATTATCAACGACAAGGCCATGAAGCTCCTGCAGGACCTCGAGCTCCTGCAGCTTATCCGTTTGCATAAAGAAAAAGTAGATCCTATTACCAGTAATTGGGCTGAGCGTTATAAAGGGGCAATGTCCAAACAACCACTTGCTGATATTAACGGCCAGCTTGATGAACTGCGTGACGGATGGGAATAAAGTACATCTGGGATACTAATACGGTCATCTACTATTTGCAGCAGCAATTCCCACCTACGGCCGAAGAATTTATTGATAATTTACTCAAAGAGGCCCGGCCTTGTATTTCCACTATTACAGAGATTGAACTGCTTTGTTGGAAAACAGCTTCCGAAAAAGATTTAGAGGTACTTCATGATTTTATTAATGATGCCTTAGTTATTGAGCTGGAACGCTCTATCAAGCTTAAAACGGCTGATATACGCAGGCAATACAAAATCAAACTTCCCGATGCGATCATTGCCGCCACTGCTTTGATTTATGAGCTTATACTGATTACGCGTAATACCAGAGATTTTGAAAATATAAAAGGGCTAGGTTTCGTAAATCCCTGGGAGGAATAAGGCTTTTTATTTTTTTGCGATTAGGTTAGCAGATGGTTTCAGAGTACTCTTTATCTTAAGAGAAGGAGTGGCTTAGGGACTCCCTAAATCGGCAGCTCCCTGGCGGTAGTGTCATAACAATAGCGTATAACGGCACCGAATGGAAGATTGTAGGAGAATGATTCTCTTTTATTTTGATCCTTCTTTTTTGATAAATAAATCCGCTTCTGCCTGAAATTGCGCCCTCATGGGTGCCATATCTATATCGTCCTGAGATCCAGCAGCAGCCTTCAACATTATCATTAGCGAATAGAGCTCCAATCTGTGGTAATTGATTTTGGGATAAATTTTCTCACCCTTTAGAAGGCGTGCTATTTCATAATTTTCTAAACTTATCAGCGTCAGCCTGTCTTGGGTTTGGTAAGTATCACCCATGCTGTTTTTGAAACGAAGGATGAGTTGTTGGATTCGTGCGCGGACCATCGGGCCCGAAAATAAGATTGGTTTTATTTCTCTTAAGAAACTGTTACCCGAGATTTCAATTTCCCGACTACTAAAGGGTGAATAATCTAAAACACTATCAATAATGAAAACTTTAATCGCAGCCGTAGTCTCAACTATTTGCCTGGTCAATTGCACTTGTGACTCTCCCAATCCAAAACATATAAGGGCCCTATTAAAGGAAACTATCCTGCGAAGTCTCTTTTTTTGACTGAAAATTATTAACAATTTATAAACTATTCACATGTAGTGACGATCCGGGATAAATTTGAATATTATTAGGAGCATTTTTTTCTGTAAGATTGCTTATGTGCTGCTCAAATTCAAGTCAAGAAGCCGGAGTACTAGCTAACTCTACCTACTTTTATTGGTGACTGCTGTCGGAGGCGCGATTACGCTAATCACAACTTTAATTTTTCTTATATTTCATCTTTAAAACAAAGGAAAACCTGAGAGAACAAAATGAGTATGAAGTTTATCGAATTTTCTCTTACTGAGCCGGAAATAGCAAAAAAAAGATAGATAGTTCTCCGTAGTGCTACTAATTCAAATAGATGAAGATAGATCTACAATAGAAAAACATCTTTTTGCCTGCGTTCTGTCGTTATCAATAGCGGTAAACAGTGATCATGATACCTCGTGGGAATAGACACAAAGCAAATCAGTGAGGGAGAGGCTTAAATCTTGGCAAAGGATGTATCCATTGTCAGTCTGACCCTTGGAAGACTAAAGATGAGGGATAGAGAGAGGTGAGGCAGTAGAAAAGTAACTAATCACGCTTAAGATTATTATTGACATTGACCCTCTTTGTATATGACTGAACAACTTTTCGAGATATTAGGGAAAATAGCCGGTATAGCCGGCATAGCTTTTGGGTTGATTGTATTCGTATTTAGGGATGTGATTGGCTTAAAAATATTTCCGGAACTTAAGAAATCACAGTCTTATAATATAATTAATAAGGTTGTGATCTTCTCTTTTATACTCGGTCTTATAGGGATTGCATCATGGGTACTGCTGAAATTTGTCGAAAAGTATGAAGATTCTTCTTATGAGAAGAATTTACCAAATATGGAGGAAGGGTTTACAAAGTTTTATCCAATAAAGGATTTAGAGAAAAAAATTAATAGCTTTAGTCTCAATCCTCCTGATTCCGCAGTTAAACTACGATATGTATCCAAGAAGTGGAACATCGATATGCTAATAAATGTATCAAGGAATACTACTTTAAAACAACTAAGGTCGGCGCTAATGAATCATTTTGATTTTCAGAACTATGTTAGCTATAACTTAGATACATATAATATTGCAGGTAGAATACCGCAGGCTAATTGGATACTTGTAGTCAACAATGAAGACTATGATGATTATAATATTGAAAGAAATATAGGAGAATTAGGAGTAAAGAATAATGATTTAATACAATTACGAATTCACTGGAATACTACCGAGCTCGTTAAACTACCTCACTCATTAGATAGCGCTATATGTTTAGGCTGCGGCCCTTCAATGGGAGATGAAATCTATATGAGTAAATTTAGTGAGATGTTTGATTCGAATTTAATGGAATCCATTGATTTGTGAATTATTGTCTTGGTGGCTACTCCTTGTACAATGGTGGTCGATGAAATATAATGAAATAGTGTTAAGAAAAAAAGAATCTTAGTTTTCAAGCTAATATGTCCGAAATTAAGACAGGTAGCGGACAGAACTTTTGGTGCCGGTCTCTCTTAAGAACCGGGAGAAATCCCTCAAAATAAAACCGCGCAGCCGGACCTTTAACTAAATACTCTGCTCCGGGCTTCCGGGAGCTAGGTTCTTTGAAAATTTTCCAGTAAAGTTGCGTAATAAATATTGGCCCCGTTTTGCCCTGGTATTTCTCTCTCTGTTAGTGCCTTAACCTTAATAAAACAATGTCCGGAAACTTCAGATTTACCCGTGATTACGTACTGGAAAATGACTATGTCCTGCTACGCCCGGTTGAGCTCCCCGATGCGGAGAATCTTCTCGAGTACGCATGCAATGAACCCAATCTTTGGCGCTATGCGCTGATTTCGGCGGCCGGGGCTGATAATATGGCCCGGTATATAGACAACGCCGTCAGAGCGCGGAGCCTGAAGAAGCAATATGCCTTTATTGTGTTCGACAAAACTACTCAGTCATATGCCGGATCCACCCGCTTTTGCGAAATTCACCGGGATACCCAATGCACACAGCTCGGGTATACCTGGTATGGGAAACGATTCCGGGGAACAGCCCTCAATAAACATTGCAAACTGCTTTTACTCGATTTTGCCTTTACGGTTATGCAGATGGAGCGCGTGGAATTCCGGGCTGATGTAGATAATGAAACAGGAATAGAGGCGCTCAAGCGACTGGGCTGTACGCTGGAAGGGCGTCTGAGAGGTTGTGGCCCCAACCCGGGAGCTGCCAGGCGCGATTGTTATGTTTTCAGTATCCTTAAAAAAGAATGGGAGGAAGTATTGCGGGATGAGCTGGTACGGAAGCTTTTTTCCCAGCTTCCGGTTGCTGCGTCGTTTAGTGTCTGAAAGTTCCCGGGCTGCGTCAGCCCCGCGACAGCTTCAGCATGGTGTCCCGGATAGCATCCAGGTTTTCTTCGCTTGCGAGCAACTCGACATGCCAGCCTTTAAGAGCGGTCTTATGCAGGTTTTTACGCGTATAGCGCTGCCACGAGAAATCCTGCCTGAACAGGTAATCACCTCCCCGTTCGCTTGCAGTAAACAATACGATAGCGGCGCTTAAGGGCTTATAAGCCGGAAAAGTCTGGCTGTAGTGCCATATTACCTGTGAAGGATGGGAGGGATCTTCCTTGTGCTTTTCGTGCGTGAAATTCTCACGATAGGTTTTGTAGGCGCTCCCGAAATTACGTATGTATTTGTTCCATGAAACGGTGGGAGCCTGCACAAACTGCCTGACTTTCCGCAAGGTCCGTATAGAAAGATTATACGCTCTTTCGATGCCTGTCAGCTTATTATAAAGTGGGGTGTCGAGCAGTTCCAGGTAGCTTACTGTTTTGCTGCGTTCTTCGAGCTTCATAGCCAGCAGGTAGGCCAATATCCCGCCGAACGAAAATCCGAACAGGTGGATCTGTTCCGTGCCCGACACCTCGTCGGCCAGTGCGTCCGTCAGTACTGAGAGCGGGATTATTTTACCGGAAGGATCGATAGGATTATAGAATAAAAAAAACAGGTTATATGTGCCGGCCAGGCGTGTTTCCAGGTGTCGATAGGTACGGCGGTCGCCGGGGTAAGGCGGTATAAAGTATAGTGACGGACGTCCCGGATAGAAATCGCCTACCGGTACGCAGTGAGCGGTCCTGCCATGTATTCCCCTTATAAATCCTGCGAGCAAAGCCGGGGTGCTGTAGGTATTGCCCGCTCCTAAAGGGAGGTTCAGCCCGGTGAGTTCCTCTATTTCATGGATGCATACGGCCGCCAGGAGCGAATTCCCGCCTAAATCTGTAAAAAAGTCGTCATCGATACCGATTTCTTCGCTAAGCTCCAGCTCTTTTTTCCAGACCTGCCGGATGAGTTCAACAAGATCGCCGGAGTTGGTATTTCCGCCTGGCGGAGAAGTCGTATCTTTTTGCATTGCTGATTCCGCTTTCAGCTTTACCCGGTCAATTTTGCCTGTTACGGTTTTGGGCAGGGCTTCCATCTGCGTCCATTTGGCAGGGACATGCAGCGGAGAAAGCGCTTCTGTTATCCAGTTGCGAAGTAAAGGAATGCGAATACTTTCGGCTGCCGAATAAAAGGCGCTTATACGGTCGGAGTCTTTGTTGACGACGACCGCAGCCTCTTTAATCCCGGGGTACTGAATGAGGAGTTTCTCTATGTCTGCGAGGTTGACTTTGATGCCATTGATCTTGATCACAGCATCTTTGCGGCCTTCCAGCACGAGGTAGCCGCAGTCGTTTAAATAGCCTGTATCGCCGGTTCGGAAACACTGGACACCAGTGGGAGAGAGAAAGAAAGAATTCCGGGTTGAGACGGGATCATTCAGGTACTCACAAGGTAATCCCGGCGCTTCGACGACAATTTCCCCGGACTGTCCTGCCGGTAGCATTTCTCCCCGCCTATCCAGAATGTATACTGATTTCCCGGCTACTGGCCTGCCTACGGTATTGAGCTCAGTGGTATCCGTATCTGTAAGGCGATGCGCCAGGATGCTGATCCCCCTTGTTTCTGTGGTGGCATACCCGTTCATAAGAACTACATGGGAAGGCAGACGGGCAGAAAAAAGCGCCATATCCCCGGCCGAAGCGGCTTCGGCGGTTACGATGATAAGCCTCAGCTTCTCAAGGTTCCGGAGCGGTAGATCCGATTTGGCCAGTGTACGGAGCACACTTACCGGGATGGAGGTCAACGTAATGCCGGCTTCCCGCCAATATGCTGGGAGGCTCAGTGTATCGTTCCGCATTACGGAATGCAGAACGAGCTCTGCCCCGGCAAGAAGGGTGGGGTAAATGGCCCCCAGGCTGGCGCTGAACATCAGCGAGCCTCCATAGTCTCGCCGGTCGTCGGCGGTAATCTGCATAATGTCAATGCTCTGGCGGCTTTCGCTGAGAATGAAGTCGGTCCTGTGTCTTACCAGCTTGGGATTGCCGGTGCTGCCGGAAGTGGAAAATACGGCAAAATACGGGGAAGCGTTCGATCCGGGAAAAGCATTGAGGTCGGGGATTTCCTGTTGCTCGCCCCAAACAAGTTCAGGGACAGAGATACCGGTTGCAAAGCCGGCAATCTTAACTGTTGCACCCACATCTATATAGGGTAGGAATTCCCGGAGTGATTTCTCCGCTGTACCTCTCTGGAGATAAAAGTAATAGTTGTCCGAAAGAAGGATGCCCAGCATGCTGATAATGCTGTCGGCCGGATCGTCAAGGAGAATAAGCACACAACGGCCGGTTACATTTTTTCCATTCAGCCAGGCCGCCACCTGCTTCGCCGATAAATCAAGCTGCTCAAAAGTCAGTCGCCTTACCCCGTCGGACAGGGCAATTTTTTGGCCGTACCTGGAAACGACGTCTTTCCAGACCGAATTAAAATGCGCAGCCATGCCTGATAATTAAAAGGTATCGGATTAGATTGCGATTTTACAAAAAAAAAGATTCGGAAAAGTGATAGGAAGCTATAAAAAGGGCCGGGAGAGGCTACTTTTTATTATTTGGATAAACGGCCTCACCACCTTGATAAACCGGTTCGGGAAGCAGGTTTATCCCCGGCGTAGGTTCTCCCTTTCAGTGAGAGGCGAGTTCCTTTGCATCAGGTTGTATTATCGTACGGTCCTGCTATAGCCTTACGTTAAACCCTGGTTTTTATAAATACTTCTCTTTAATGACGTTAATATGATGTAATTCGTGCCCTATTGTCGCTTTAAGAAAGTCTTCAACGGTCATTTCAAACTTCCACGCAAATCCCTTTAGCTTCAGTTGTTGTTCAGATAATGTATTAATAAAGCTGAGAGTTGATTTTCTTACGTTTTTAAGGTCTTCTATCAGTTGATTTAAACTTAATTCATCAAAACGGCTGTTTTCGACCAGCAGGTCCTGGTCGTAGCCTGCAAGTTGCGATGTATCTTTCCTGCTAAACCTCAGAGCACGATAAGTCATAATTCTTTCGTGGTCGGTTATATGTCCAATGATTTGCTTGATACTCCATTTGTCTGGTGCATAACGATGCGTCGCTTTTTCCTCACCGATTGTTTCAAAAAATATGAAGTTTTCTTGTGAGGAAAAAAGTTGCAGGTAGTCTTTTGTTCCCAAAAATTCAATGTAATATGGGAATCCATCCGAAGCGGTATATTTCATTTTATCTGGTATTTCTGCTATCTAAAACGGCCTCATTGCCTTCACGAACCGGTTGCGGAAATAATTCGAAAAGAGATTGTCTTCCACCACTCCCCGCGAGGAAGACGCGTGAATAAACAGGATGTCCTGCTCTCCACGTACTTCGGTTACAATTCCTGAATGTGAAACGTAACCTTCTTTACCTCCTTCGGGTACGAAAAAAATCCAGTCTCCCGGCCGGATATCTTTTATCTGCTCGATTTCCCTGCCGAATTCCGACTGCTGCCAGGAAATCCTGGGTACTTTCACACCCATTTCGGTGTATACGCGGCAAATGAGCCCGGAACAATCGATTCCTTCCTTATCATTTCCACCGGAGCGGTAGGGAGTACCGGTGTATGTCCTGGCGATATTGACAACTTCCGGTACGTTTGATGTATAAGCTCCGGCGGGACGCGGTGCAAGTTCTTTTTTGGCAGCCGGCGCGGATGGGCGGCCCGACCCCGACGTCGGTTTATTGGCGGCAGAACGTGCGGATGAACCTGTCTGGCGATTAGTTGACCTGTTTTGCGAAGCCGGCCTGCCGTTGGCGCGCGCATTCCCGGTGTTCTTCTGGTAGGTGGTCCGGTTTTTGTTGGAGCTGCCCGGCCCCCGGTAGTCGGGTGACGATCTGGGTGTGGTTTTGAATACCTCGCAGGCAGTAAGTGACAGAACCAGAAGTATAGAGAGCCTGGATGTAATAAAACTTTTCATGAACAATTCCTGTCTGTTAAACCTGACAACGGTTACCTTGGCTAATGATGTTATAAAGAAAACGACTTTAGCCAGAAAAATTGCGATCAATTGTTAAAATGAGCGCTTTTTTTTCATAAAGCAATAACATTAACTTAGTTTTGCTGACAGTTTTCACCCAGACTCATCATATTCGTTGAAGATAATTTGTGTAGGCCGCAACTACGCGGATCATATTGAAGAACTGAAAAATGACCGTCCGGATGCCCCGGTAATTTTCATGAAGCCCGATTCGGCTTTATTGAGACCGGGCGAGGATTTTTATCTCCCTGATTTCTCTGCCGACGTGCATCACGAAATAGAAGTTGTGGTGAAGATCAGCCGTATGGGAAAGTATATAGAAGAGAAATTTGCCCACCGGTATTATGATGAAATAGGATTGGGGATCGATTTTACTGCGAGAGATCTCCAGTCGCAGCTTAAATCAAAGGGCTTGCCCTGGGAATTGGCCAAGGGTTTTAACGGATCGGCCCCGGTCTCGGATTTTGTTCCTAAAGCCCGATTCGGGGATCTTCAGAAATTAAGTTTTTCACTGGAAGTAAACGGAGAAACACGGCAGGACGGGAATACGTCGATGATGCTTTACAGTATCGATTACCTGATTTCGTTTGTATCGCGGTATTTTACATTGAAGACAGGAGACCTGATTTTTACAGGTACTCCCAAAGGGGTTGCCGCCGTAAAAGAGGGGGATTTGCTGGTAGGAAAGCTGGAAGGGAACGAAATGTTAAGGTTGAGAGTAAGGTAAATGAGCAGGTTTCCGGCGGGCATCGGCACGCATTTTGTTATTTTGTTGTTTTCAGGCTTGCTCTTTTCGCAGGAAGCCTTTTCTCAGAAAGGAAGCTACCCTAAAGGGTATTTCGCCCTTCCGGTATACCCGGGAAAGCCCAATACTTTATCAGGAGCGCTGGGGGATCTCCGTTCCAATCACTTTCATGCCGGTATCGACGTGCGTACGCAGCAGAAAGAAGGTCTGCCGGTCACCGCCGCCGCCGACGGCTATATTTCGAGGATCGCCGTACACCGGTCGGGATATGGTAAGGTGCTTTATATCAGTCATCCGAACGGGATGACGACGGTTTATGCGCACCTGAAAGAGTTCAATAAAGAAATAGGTGATTATGTCCGGCAGGAGCAATACAGGAATCAGTCCTTCGAAGTCGGCCTGACCCCCGATGCAGGGCGTTTCCAGGTAAAAAAGGGCCAGTTGGTTGCTATTTCCGGGAATACGGGCTCATCGGAGGGACCGCATCTTCATTTTGAAATAAGGGACTCCCGGGATAACTGCCTGAACCCGCTTTTCTTTAATTTTCCCGAAATCAAAGACGCCACGCCGCCGCGGTTTGTGAGCATAGCTTTAGCCCCGCTTAACATCGACAGCCGGGTAAACGGCAGGATCGACAGGCAGGTGTTTATGCCGGCATCCCAAAAGAGCGGCCCGGAAGTGTTTATAAAAGACACGATCAGGGCTTCCGGATCGCTCGGCCTGGAGCTGCAGGCTTTCGACAGGATGGACGGCGCCGGATTTAACTATGGGCTCAATTGCATAGAAGTGAGGCTCGACGGACAGGAAATTTTTGCATTCAATATGGAGAAATTTCCGGTTGACGTGGCCAGGGACTATAATTACCTGATTAACTATAAAGCACGTGTGGATGACGGAGAGCGGTACTATAAATGCTACAATCCTGCTGGAAATACGCTTAATATTTATAAAACGGACGAGAATAGGGGCAAGCTTATCATAAACGATACGCTTGTCCATTCGCTGGCTATCAGGATTTTTGATTCGTTCGAGAATTGGAGCGAACTGAAGTTTGTCATAAAAGGGGAAACACCCGGCCCGGCAACGGAAGTGCAGGCCCGCAAAAGTGCTTCACCCGCGCTTCATACGGAGGTATCAGGGGAAATGCTCAAAGTTAAATCTCCGGAAAGGGCCGGGGCACTTTTTTCGCAAGGCAGGAGCTACCCTTGGGCACCTGCCTATACCGAAGGAGACCACTATGTTTTCCTTTCGGACCTAAGTAGCCTGCTTCCTGATTCGGTCGCTTTCGGGGCGACGGGCAGAAAACTTTATTTTTCGGATAAGATAACACCCGGCCGTACCCAGGTATACGAAGGGCGGGAAGCAACTGTTAAGTTCGGGGAAAAAAGCGTGTTTGATACACTCTATCTGCAGGTATATCGCATAGGTAATACGCTTCAGATCAATGATTTTACAGATCCTCTGCGCGGTTCGATCGAAGTCAGCTACAGACCTGTCGTGGAGAATGAGCTTAGAGGGAAAACGCATATTTATCGTCTGGTAAAAGGAAGGGATATATTTATCGGCGGAGAGTGGGATGAATCAGGCGGGATAAAATTCAGCACCCGTGAACTCGGGACCTTCTATCCCCGCATCGATTCTGTTCCCCCGGTAGCCAGGATACTGGAAAGTAGCCCCAACCGGATCCGTGCACGTATAGATGATGACCTGTCGGGGATTTCCTCTTTCAGAGCGAGGGTTAACGGGGAGTGGGTACTGATGAATTATGAGTACAAGAGTAATTATATCTGGTCGGAGAAGGCGGATGAATCTGTTCCGTTTGAGGGTGAGCTGGAGCTGGAAGTGACCGACAGGGCAGGGAACATAAAAACGGTAAAAGCAAAAATAGCGGAGCCGGTACGCTCCAGATCCCGGACCCGCCGGTAAGCGGCAGGGAGTTGATTGTTTCATTAAATAGCAATAGAAATGATGCCAGCGGTAGGCGAAAAAGCGCCCGCTTTTAAAGAAAAGGACCAGGACGGTAACTGGGTGAAGTTATCGGATTTTAAAGGGACAAAACTGGTTCTGTATTTTTATCCGAAAGACAGTACCCCAACCTGTACCACCCAGGCGTGTAACCTGAGAGACAATTATGAGCAGCTTCTGGCAAAAGGGTATAAAGTGTTGGGAGTAAGTGTAGACGATGAAAAATCTCACAGGAAGTTTATTGCGAAGCACAACCTTCCTTTTCCCCTTTTAGCTGACACAGAGCATCGTATGGTAAACGATTATGGTGTTTGGGGAGAGAAAAAAATGTACGGTCATACCTTTATGGGAGTTTTTAGGACTACTTTTGTGATCGATGGGAAGGGGCGGATAGCCGAAGTGATCACAAAAGTGAAAAGCAAGGATCATGCCGCCCAGATTAACGGCTGAGATACCCGGCTGTTTTATTATGAGTATTTGAATCATTAAGAATAGCATAACAAAAGTAACCTTTTTATAATGGAGATCAATCAGTTAAAAGATGTTGCCAGTCAGGTCCGTCGGGATATAGTCCGTATGGTTCATGGATGCAAATCAGGTCACCCGGGCGGTTCTCTGGGCTGTACAGATTTGTTAGTAGCCTTGTATTTTGATAAGATGAAGCTCGCCGGGGAAGACGGTAAGCCCGTATTCAACATGGATGGAATAGGTGAAGACCTGTTCTTTTTATCCAACGGGCACATCTCACCGGTATGGTATAGCGTGCTGGCGCGCCGCGGTTATTTTGATGTGTCAGAGCTGGCAACTTTCAGGAAGCTGGATTCCCGTTTGCAGGGCCACCCTACCACTCATGAAGGGCTACCGGGCATAAGAATCGCTTCAGGTTCGCTCGGACAAGGGTTGTCGGTTTCGATAGGGGCGGCATTGTCCAAGAAGCTGAATAATGATCCTTCGAAGGTATATGTACTGATGGGCGACGGCGAGCAGCAGGAGGGACAGGTATGGGAGGCAGCCGCTTTTGCGCCGCATCACAAGGTAGACAACCTGATTGCCTTTATAGATTTTAATGGCCAGCAGATCGATGGCCCTACCCGTAAGGTGTTGGATAACAGGGATTTGGGTGCTAAATACACTGCATTCGGATGGGAGGTGGTCGATTTGCCGGGGGGCAATGATATCCCGGCTCTGCTTGAAGGACTGGATAAAGCTATTGCGGCATCAGGAAAGGAGAAACCCGTGATGGTGATCCTTCACACTGAAATGGGATACGGAGTGGACTATATGATGGGTACCCACAAGTGGCACGGAGCTGCTCCGAACGACGAGCAGCTGGCTGCGGCGCTGGCCCAGTTGCCCGAAACGCTCGGGGATTATTGACCGGGTATCCGCTTTCTTATTGTCTTATATAATATATCATAAAAATCAGGCGGTCAAAGCCTGGTATTTTCGAAGATAGAAATGAAAAAATATACATATACAGAAAAGAAAGATACCCGCTCGGGTTTTGGCGCGGGTATGGAGGAGTTGGGCAAGGCCAATCCGAACGTTGTCGCTCTTTGTGCCGACCTGGTGGCATCTTTAAAGTTGGATGCATTCATAAAGGACAACCCGGAACGCTTCATCCAGACCGGTATCGCCGAAGCCAATATGATCGGGATAGCAGCCGGCCTGACAATAGGAGGAAAGATCCCGTTTGCTTCTACTTTCGCCAACTTTGCTACCGGGCGCGTTTATGACCAGATCAGGCAAAGCGTGGCATATTCGGGTAAGAACGTAAAAATCTGCGCCTCTCATGCAGGCCTTACGCTTGGAGAGGACGGGGCTACCCACCAGATACTAGAGGACCTCGGGCTTATGAAAATGCTTCCCGGTATGACTGTGATCAACCCATGCGATTTTAACCAGACCAAGGCGGCTACCATCGCAATAGCCGACTATGACGGCCCGGTATACCTGCGTTTCGGACGCCCGGTGGTGCCGGTATTTACTGCTTCCGACCAGAAATTTGAAATCGGTAAGGCATGGACGGTTAACGAGGGAGCTGATGTGAGCATTTTTGCTACCGGCCACCTGGTGTGGGAAGCGATCCTTGCCGGGGAGATACTTGAGTCGGAAGGGATCGATGCCGAAATTATCAATATTCATACCATCAAACCGCTGGATGAGGAGGCGATCCTGAAATCGGCGGCGAAGACAAGGGCTGTGGTGACCGCAGAGGAGCACAACAGGCTTGGAGGGCTTGGAGACAGTGTTGCCCAGGTTCTGGTGCGGAACCTGCTCGTGCCACAGGAATATGTGGCAGTTAACGACAGCTTCGGTGAAAGCGGTACGCCCGATCAGTTGATGGTCAAATACGGACTGTCTGCCCGGAATATCGTGGAAGCAGCGAAAAAAGCGATTGCCAGGAAAGGGTAATACCTGTGTTTTGAAAGGAATACCGGAGCCTGCTTTTAAAGGATAATTCACGGATCCTTTTAACTTTGCCGAAAGATCATAACTGCCAACGTGTATTTTCCGTTGGCAGTTTACATATAAGAATGACCGATCAGGAGCTGTTAGCAATTTTCAGGGAAGGAGGAAGTAAGACCAGGGCTTTCAATGAAATGGTAAAAAAATACCAGCAGAAAGTCTATTGGATGGTGCGGAAAATGGTCATCGATCATGACGACAGCAATGACGTTACCCAGGAAGTTTTTATAAAAGCCTGGAACGGTATAGATTCCTTCAGGGGGGACTCCCAGCTTTATACCTGGCTTTACCGTATCGCTTCCAACGAAGCTATCAATTTTCTCAATAAGAAGAAGCGGAGGCTCCAGGTTTCGCTGGAAGATATGGAGAGGGAGCTGGAAGACAAGCTGGAATCTGACCCGCTGGTAGGAGGCGACGAGATACAACTGAAGCTGCAGAAGGCTTTGCTGAAGCTGCCGGAGAAACAGAAACTGGTATTTAACCTGAAATATTTTGAGGAGCTGCCTTACGAAGAAATCTCTGAAATTACCGGGACTTCCGTAGGCGCGCTAAAAGCTTCTTACCATTGGGCGGTAAAAAAAATTGAAGATTATTTAAATGGAGAGGATTAAACTTTCGGATTTTTAAAAAGTCTTACGAATGTCTGCAACGGGAAATATAGCCCTGGTTTGAGAAAAGTTAAACACGATATTTGGATAACAGAGAAAGGAACGTCATGGAAAAACCTAAGCGTATCAGGCTGGATGAACTGGAGCGAAAGCACCCGTTTACTGTACCGGAAGGCTATTTTGACAGCCTTGCAAAAGAAATAGAGGAAAAGGTGGAGCGTATATCCTCCGCAGACGACCGCCCGGTGGTGCCGCTACATCAAAAGGCTCCTTCTTCCTTCAGATGGTGGAGGGTTCCGGCGGTAGCGGCCAGCATATCCCTTCTTGCGGGGCTTATCTGGTTTACCCTGCCGGTAAGACAGGGGCCTTTGGGGCCTGATGCCCTGGCAACTGTCAGTGACGATGCCATCCTGGAATACCTCGAATCACAGGATCTCGATTATTTTGACCTGGCCAGCCAGGATGTGGTGCAAAAGGCATTCATGGACGAATCTACCATTATACAGTATCTCGATAATGTAGATGATACCACGATCAGGGAGCAGTTACTCGAAAATTCTATTTATGATGAAACTATATAACAAACCATATAACCTGGTTGATGCTATGAAGCCGGCGCATTTTATAAGGTCGTTTGTTGCAGTCGGTATTATGTGCCTCATTTTTCCGGCTGCGGCGCTCGCACAACAGGGTGAGCGGGGCGGAGAAGATATGAGACAGCAGATCCATGATGCGAAAGTCAGTATGATCTCCAACAGGCTGAAACTTACTGCTGAGCAGTCGGAGAAGTTCTGGCCGATCTATAACGAGTTTTCGGAAAAGAGAAGGGCCCTGAGAAGAACGCAGCGGAAGGTGATCAACGAACGCCGCGACCGCGGGCTTACCGACAAGGCGGCGCTCGAAAACCTGAAAGAAGTGCAGGAGCTGAAACAAAAGGAAGTCGACCTGGAGAAGCAGTACCAGGACAGGTTCCTGAGCGTGATCTCACCATCTCAGTTGGCAGAGCTCCAGAGCGCGGAAAAATCGTTTAATGACATGCTGCTGCAAAGACTTGACAGGAGACGGGAGTAGAGAAACACCAAGATTTCCTACATTTGTAAAATATTTACAGTGTCCCTGTCTGAATAATGGAATTTAAAAAAGCGGAACGTCTCGAGCATCTTAAATATGATATAAGAGGCCCGATCTATCAGAAGTCCCTCGAGCTGGAAAGCCAGGGCTTTAAGATCATCAATCTCAACATCGGTAATCCTGCACCTTTCGGGTTTGATTCTCCCGATGAAATTGTTCACGATATAATCATGAACATGAGAAACGCGCAGGGGTATTCGGACTCCCGCGGGATTTTTGCAGCGAGGAAGGCGGTTATGCACCACGCGCAGAACCAGGGCATAGCCGACGTCGCCATCAATGATATATTCATAGGGAATGGTGTCAGCGAACTTATCCTCCTGTCGATGCAGGCCTTGCTGAACCCCGGAGATGAGATACTTGTTCCTGCCCCGGATTACCCGTTGTGGACAATGTCCGTATCGCTAAGCGGGGGAAAGCCCGTACACTATGCCTGTGATGAAGAAGCCGGCTGGAATCCGGACATTTCCGATATACTTTCCAAGGTAACCCCGCGTACAAAAGGGATTGTCCTCATTAATCCTAATAACCCTACAGGTGCGGTTTATAATCTTGAAACGCTGAAAGCAATCGCACAGATAGCCGAAGCGCATAAGCTTATTGTTTTCAGTGACGAGATTTACGACAAGATCCTGTATGATGATGCCGTCCATATCCCTATAGCCACACTCGTAAAGGAGACGCTCTGTGTTACGTTCGGAGGTTTGTCGAAAAATTACAGATCGGCAGGTTTCCGCGGCGGATGGCTGATATTGAGCGGAGCCAAACAGCATGCTTCCTCTTACATCGAAGGGATACTGTTTCTTGCCAGCGCCAGGCTTTGCCCTAATGTACCGACGCAGTATGGTATCCAGACGGCTTTGGGCGGATACCAGAGCATAAAAGACCTGGTGCAGCCCTCAGGACGTCTCTATAAGCAGATGTCTCTTATACACGAGCGCATTACCTCCATAGACGGGATAAGCTGTGTCAAGCCCCAAGGCGCTTTGTACATGTTCCCGAAAATTGATCTGAACAAATTCGATATAAAAGACGACGAACAATTTGTATACGAGCTGCTTGTAGAGCAGAAGGTACTTCTTGTTCCCGGAAACGGGTTCAATATCAAAGGCAAAGATCATTTCCGTATTGTGACTCTGCCTAATATAGATGAGTTGCACGAAGCAATGGACCGGATAGAGGAATACCTGGAATCGCGACGGAAGTTGTCGGTTCAGGTTCCTGAGCCTGTATTGTCCTGAGCTTTGATCCCGATGCCCTAACCTTAAGCTGAGAAATGCCGGAATCCAACCAGTTCGAGCGTAAAAGACAGCGCCTGTTCCTTTTTCTGTGCTGTGTCTTTCTTACCAATGCACTTATCGCCGAGATTGTGGGTTCCAAGATTTTTTCAGTGGAAGCTTTGCTGGGTATTATGCCGGCTCAGATCCCGATCGGAGGGCAAAAACTCGATTTTAACATGACGGCAGGGGTGATCAACTGGCCGATTGTTTTTATTACTTCCGACATTATAAACGAATATTTTGGCAAAAGGGGTGTCAGGCGTATTTCTTACCTGACGGCCGGTTTCATCGTTTACATGTTTGGAGTGGTCTATATCGCGACTGCGCTCCCGCCGGCAGATTTCTGGATGGAGGTAAATGCCTCTGATGACGCCGGCAATGCGTTTAATATCAACGAAGCTTTTTCGCGGATTTTCCGGCAGGGGATGGGCATCATGGTAGGGTCTATTACCGCATTCCTTTTAGGGCAGTTGCTCGATATTACGGTGTTTACCTGGCTTCGCAGGCTGACGGGAGGCAAGTATATCTGGCTCCGTGCCACGGGCTCCACGATGTTCTCGCAATTGATAGACAGCTTTCTGGTGATTGGTATCGCCTTCTACGTTTTCGGGGACTGGAGCCTTCAGCAGGTTTTTTCGGTAAGCACCGTCAATTACGTATACAAAGGCAGCGTAGCGATCCTGCTTACGCCCCTTCTGTACATTGCGCACTATATCATAGACGGCTACCTGGGCAAAGACAATGCAGAACGAATGATAAAGGAAGCAGAATCAGTATGATTCACTTTCATTCGGGAATGAAAGCGTCTTGATATCGGAGACATAATTTGAAATGGCGGTTTCAATTACTGACCCCAGATCGGCATATCTGCGGAGAAACCTGGGTTTGAACTCACGGTTAATCCCCAGCAGGTCGTGAAGGACGAGTATCTGCCCGTCGGTGTGAGGGCCTGCCCCAATGCCGATAGTAGGGATTTTTATGCTCTCGGTAACCTCCCTGCTTAGCCGGGCGGGGATTTTTTCCAGTACAACAGCAAAACACCCTGTTTCGTCCAGCATCTGCGCATCTTCTTTAAGCTTCTGCGCTTCGGCTTCTTCGCGGGCTCTGACCGTATAGGTCCCGAACTTGTAGATCGATTGCGGAGTAAGGCCCAAATGCCCCATTACCGGTACTCCTGCGCTGAGGATGCGTTCAACGGATTCCCTGATTTCTACTCCGCCTTCCAGCTTTACCGCGTGAGCGCCTGATTCTTTCATGATCCTTATGGCCGAATCCAGCGCCTTCTCGGAATTCCCCTGGTAAGAGCCAAAAGGCAGGTCGACGACTACCAGCGCGCGCCTGACAGCCCGTACTACCGAAGTTGCATGATAGATCATCTGATCTAATGTAATGGGCAGTGTCGTCTCGTTGCCGGCCATTACATTAGAGGCAGAATCCCCAACGAGGATAAGCTCGACTCCTGCAGCATCTACCAGCTTGGCAAGTGAATAGTCATAGGCAGTGAGAGAGGAAATTTTCTCTCCCCTGGTCTTCATTTCCTGTATGATATGCGTAGTGATACGCTTAGCTTCTTTCGGGTGAACAGACATTGGTATTTAATTCATAATTCATCACTCATAATCCATCATTCCTACCTACCGCCTGATCAGCCATGATTCAGGGTTCAGCTTGGTAGTGTTGCGCCAGACCTGGAACTGGAGCTCGGAGGTGCCTTCGCCGTTGGTAGCGACAACTCCGATATTATCACGTGCTTTTACGCGTTGCCCGGGGCGTACCGAAGCATTTTTCAGTTTGGCATACACCGTCATATAATCGCCGTGCTGGACTGCCACAACGTAGCCATAGCCCGGCATATTGTTGACATCAAGGACCAGCCCGTCATATACGGCCCTGACAGGCTCGCCTGCGTTGGTCTGGATATCCACTCCCAGGTTGTCTACGATAATCCCTTTCAGGACAGGGTGGGCTTGGCGTCCGAAATGTTCGGTAACGAATCCCCTAACCGGCCACGGGAGCCTTGCTTTGGAAGCAGTGAAAGACGAAGCGAGCTTTACTTCCTCATCAGTCATTCCGCTCAGGTCGAGCTTTTCCTTTTCGGCGACAGGAGCAGGTTCCTCTCCCCGGGCTTCCCGGGCGGCACGCTCCCTTTCAGCACGCTCTCTGGCTGCTTTTTCCCTGGCAAGCCTTTCCCGTCTTTCTCTTTCGATAATTTCTTTCAGGCTTCTTTCCAGCATGGCAGCCTGTTGCCTGCTTTTCGCCAGTTCGGCCCTAAGTTCTGATTCCTGCTTGGAAAGCTCCTTCACTACCGTATTCTTCTGTTCCTGCATAACTGACAGCTTACGGGCTTCGGACATGCGGTCGTCGAGAATAGTTTTTTGCTCGGTCTTTTTAGACGAAATCCGTTCCTGCTGTGCAGCAATCTGCACCTTCAGTGCTTCCAGTTGCTTAGCCTGGCTTTGGCGGGCATCTGTATATTGCTTCAGGTATTTATAGCGGAGGACAAACTGGTTGAATGTATTGGCCGAGAAAAGGAAGATCAGGTTGTTCAGAGAAGTAGTCCGCTTGGAGGCTTCATAGATCATTTTCGCGTACTCCTTTTTAAGGCGTTCCATGTTCTGATCGAGCTTTTTTCGCTCAGTGCCGAGTGTAGCCAGCTCCCGGTCAAGTAAATTCAGGTCTTCGTTCAAAAGGCCTATCTGCTTTTGCTGGGCGTTGATCTGCGAATTGATCACCTGCAACTGTTTCAGGTTGACATTTTTTTGGGACGAAGTTTTTTTTAGGACTCCCTGTATCTGGTTGATCTTATCCTGGTTGGCTTTCTTGTCCTTTTCGAGCTGATCGCGGCTGCCTTGGCCTATGCTCATGGTGCTCAGACCCGATACGAGCGTTACAGTCAGCAAAAAGGCGCTAAATAGCTTTTTTAAAAAATGCATTGGATAAGAGACCTCCTTTGTTTTCGGCAAATTTAATCAGGTTTTAAAATTAAAAGGCTTTTTTATAGTTAATTGGAACCTGGAAGGGAAATGAAAGCGTACTGTCGGTAATACTCACACTACTGTGAGAAAGCGAAACCCTGATCTGATTCCCGCTGTGCTGATCCGTTTTTGAACGGACGGAAAGGTCGACAGACAGGTTGTATGGGATAGCCCCGCTGCCTACCTGCTGAATATTCGAGTAATCGGCGCGTGCCCGGTTGTCGGTAAGGAGATCGACAGCTTCCATACCGATCGTTTTTTTTGACAGCCTGTCAATCATGTTATAGATTGTCAGATAGCTGTCGCTCTGCCTGACGAGGACCTTGGAGGCGTCGTCTCTTACTTCAAAATCCTGCCTGGGGTAGACAGGGATATCGGCGAGAAAAAAGCCCTGGAGCAGGGGATAATCGAGTGGAAAGCCCAGCCTGGATGCCAGGTCGCGATAGGTAGCTTCGGTATAAACCTTGTTGACCCGGTCCATTATCCGAACGCCTTCCGTTGAGATAATTCCCCGCATAACCTCAAGACCCATTACGTTGGCCGACATCCATATCGCGCTGTCTTTTTTCATCCTGAACGTAACGGATGCATTGTCGATATTCTGCTTTCGGCTTTTTATGCTGATTTTCGAGCGGGTATTGAGATAGAGAAAACGAAGCGGGGCGTTGAGACTGTCGGGAATCGAGTCCATAACGGTAAATACTCCCTCACCGCCTGCCAGCGTAACAGCCCGCTCTTTATGGACTCTCTGGCGCTTACACCCCATGAGGGTACCGACCGCGAGAAGAAGTAAAGAAAAAGCTACTTTCCTAGTCATGAACCGTGCCGGAAGCTATTTTCCTATCGATATCCAGGCTGTGATCACCCATGCTTTTGGCCTTTCTCCACTGCTCGAGCGCCCTGTCTTTTTCCCCGAGTTTTGAAAGAACATCACCATAATGCTCTATGATGGTAGCGCTGAGGTTCCTGGGATTTCCAAGCGCTTTTTCCAGGTATTCCTTTGCTCCCCGGTAGTCTTTCAACATGTAGAGCACCCAGGCATGCGTATCGAGGTAAGTGGCGTTATCCGGATGTTTTGTGACCAGCTTCAGGGACATTTCGCGGGCTTTGTCCAGCTTTTCATTCCTGAGAGAAAGATAGTAGCTGTAATTATTGAGCACATAATCGTTTTCGGGATCCTCCTTCAGTACATGTTCATAGGCTTCATCTGACTTGCCGTATTCACCGGTCCCGTTATAGGCGTCCCCCAATTGAGCGTGAATGTACCTGGACAGGACAGGGTCGCTGATCAGCCTCCGGCTTTCTTCCAGGGCAGAGGCAGCTTCCGCATAGTTCTTTTTTACCAGGTTGGCCGATCCGTTGGAATACCATAGCGAACCCTGGTTAGGAAAAACCTCGAGCGCCATTTCGGAGTGGGTCAGAAGACTGTCGAACTGGTTCAGCTCGCCATCGAGCTGAAGTAATGCGCCCCATATCTCGTATGCTGAGCCGTCTATCCTTGCCGCTCGTGCATAGCTGTCCCGGGCCTTTGCTTTTTCGTTGGCATATACCAGCAGGTCGCCATAGAGAGCATAGGGCCTTGATTCGGCGGGGTGGGTATCTATAAGGAGCCTGGCAAGTTTCATTGCTTCCGTACGGTCTTCGCTCTTCATAACTCCCTGGCGGCCTTCGTTCGCTTTCAGCATTTCGATGTACCCTGCCATAACGTGGATTTTCGGGGTGACATCAAAGCTCGGGTTTCCGAATACTATCTGCAGTTCCTTATTGCATTTATCGGTTTCGCCGTTACGCCGGTAAATATCGGCCAGTAAAATATGCGCCTGCGCTTCGTCCGGATTGATACGGAGCGCTTCCTGCAACGCGGAAACGGCTTTGTCGAGCATGTCGGCGGTCATATAAAGCTCACCCAGCGCTACGTGGTAGTAGGCTTCGGCAGGCTCAGAATCGATCAGCTTCTGCGCTTCTTCCAGGGCTTTGTCAAGCTTGTTCTGGCGGAGGTACAACTGCTGCTTTTGTTTGGTTATCTCTTCGGTAACGCCGATATTTTTCTCCAGCCGGTTGTATGTATCTATCGCTTTGTCGACCTGGTCGGAGAATACATAAGCTGCCGCCAATTCAAAGCTGCTTTCCAGGTTCGCAGGCTCCTGTTTCAGGATTTGCTCATAGATTTCCGCGGCTTCCCTGAATTTTTTTTGACGGGCCAGGTTTTCCGCCAGGAACTTTCCAAAATATACGTTTTTATTGTCCAGTTGGTAGGCTTTTTTCGCAGATTCTACTCCTTCGGGCTTGCTCAGTTTTACCTGGGCAGTAGCAAGGAGGTAATGGGCGGCTGCACTTTGCGGGGCGAGCTGAATCAACTCCTCAAATACGGGAAGAGCCCGGTCGGCTTCTCCACGTATCATGTATTTCATGCCGTCTACTACCAGCGCTTCTTCTCTGGGATGGAAACCCTTTTCCGGGGCAACCGGTATAACAAGGTCTCTTTGTCTTTTTCGCCCGTTTTTCTGGGCGTCGGCAGATGAGCCCGCGGTCACTACGACGATGAGCAGGAGGATAAATCTCCAGGGGAAACGGCGTAATGAAAGGAAGCTGCAGTGCAGAGCCCCGCGTTGACGAGCGAAAATATGTTGAATACGGTTATAAGGCATTTTCAATGGCTGATGTCCGGACACTGTTTCTGCAAAGGAGCGGTATCAAAGCTCAACAAATATAAGGATACCTGATGATAGAACAGTCCCGATAACGATTTAAACTCTTTTGGTAATAACGATTTACTTTTCAGGAAATGTATGTATGGGAAGAAACGGCAGCAGAGACGGGAATCATGGAAAATTTGTCGCCGTTATCGCTCGGATGAATCCTTATAACGTTGGCCAGGACCATCAGGACCAGGACGTCGGCTGCTTTTCGCCGGCTTATCCCGGCTTTTCGCGCGAAGGAATCGACGGTTACTGTCTGTTCGCGGTCAAGGATCTGCATCAGCATATGCTCCGTCTCTCCGTAAGTGAATGCCGTGTTGCCAGGGTTTGCCGAGCGTTTCAGGATAGCGCATAGTTCAGGGCTGGCCTGGATCGAATTTTCTCCTATGCGAAAGTAGGCCTTTCGTTCACCTGAAGCATTGACGACGAAATGAGGTAATTTCCTGCCTTTGGGTACCTGGTATATGAGTAGCTTCCTGTTATCGGGCGTGGTTAGTATAAAATACTTTAATTTCAATGCGGGACGACAGTATTTTTCAACCGCTTTGCCGATTTCGTACCTGGCTTCATCGGGGTATTTTACGCCAATAATCTTACGGTCGTCGCTGACTCCGACGATAAGATAGCCGCCGCCGGTATTGGCAAAAGCGACGAGCTCCCTTATGATTTTTTCGGGATGGTTGGCTTTGAGCTTGAATTCCAGCCTTTCATCTTCACCTTTCGATATCCACTGCCTGATAAGATTGATATCCATAGCCTGGTCCACACGGTTAATGGGTTACAGGTTAAAAATACGCAGCCGGAACCGTATTACAAAAACAGCACCTTCCGATTTTAAAGGGATAAAAGAAAAACGCCCCGTGAGAGGCGTTTTTCTGTCTGGTCAATATTCGTCTTCATTAAAGAAGAAATCATCTTTTGTCGGATAGTCAGGCCAGATTTCCTCTATGCTTTCATAGGGTTGACCGTCGTCTTCCAGCTCCTGTAAATTCTCAACTACCTCGAGGGGGGAACCGGTGCGGATAGCAAAATCTATCAATTCGTCCTTGGTAGCCGGCCATGGGGCATCCTCCAGGTAAGAGGCAAGTTCAAGTGTCCAGTACATATTGGTAAAACTTTAAGAGATGTTTCAAAATTTGGTGTGCAAAAGTAGAAAAAAATATGTATCCTCAAAATTTTGAGCGAGTTTTTAAGGGATTAATTTCCGAGGCGGATTATTGTTGATTTTTGGATTTGTAATTTACTGAAAAACAGGTTCTTGTAGAAGATGTTTTTTGAAGTTCGTTAGACGGTTTTATAATGCGGACGAGCAGCCGTATGCACCTGCGACTGATATTTAAGACATAAGAATAAATATACCTTAATTTTGCGACGGAGTTTCATACCTTAAAAGAAAATCGCATGTTAGTAGAAGTATGTGCTTATTCGCTGGAATCATGCATCAATGCCGAAAAGGCCGGAGCGGGGCGAATTGAACTCTGTAGCGGGCCGGGAGAAGGTGGTACCACTCCGGGTACAGGGCTTCTGGCACTGGTGAAGAAATATATTTCGATCCCGGTTTATGCTATGATCCGTCCCAGAGGCGGCGATTTTGTCTATGATGCATATGAAATCGAAACGATGTACGCCGAGATAGAGGAGGTAAGAAAAGCGGGAGCCGACGGAGTGGTATTAGGTGCGCTTAATCCTGACGGAAGTGTCGATCGGGAACTGACTGCCGCACTGGTAAAGGCCGCCCGTCCTATGGGTGTAACATTTCACAGGGCTTTCGATCTGACTCCCGACCCCGTACAGGCGCTGGAAGACGTTATTGCGGCAGGAGCCGACCGTATTCTTACTTCAGGCCTGCAGGCTAATGTAGACCTCGGAATCAACACGTTACGGGAGATTGTTTCCGGCGCGCGGGACAGGATTGAAATAATGGCCGGCGCAGGTGTGGGTCTTTCCAATGTCGGGATGCTAGCCTCCGCGGGTGTCGACTGTATTCATCTTACCGGCAAAACTTTCCGGAAAGGCAGGCAGACCTATTTCCCTGCTACTGTTTCTATGGCGGGAGAGCAGCCTGATGAGCGTTCAGTCATGTTCAGCGACCCGGAACTACTGAAAGAAGTAGTGGCCCTGGCACAAAAGGTATAAACGTCTTTGCACGAACAGCGCGGTAGTTTGTATAAATTCCTATATATTTGCGCCTTTCGAAAATAATCATAACAATAATTAAATTTTTACCGTGAATTCGAATACCTCTTTGATATGGAATGTGTTGCTGACGCTGGCAGTAGCCACGTTGTTTTTTCTGCACTTCAGCAGTAAAAAGGGAGAAAGCAGCTTTTTGACTTCAGACTCTACTTCATTGGGTGGGCGCAGGGTTGTGTATGTACAGGTTGACTCGCTTCTGAGCAAATACGAGTATTTCAAGGAAGTACGGAAGGACCTCGAAAGCAGAAGATATAAGCTGGACTACGAACTTACCAACAAAGGGAAGTCGCTTGAGAATGAGATTGCGTTCTTTCAGCAGAAAGCGCCGACAATGACTATGGAGCAGGGACGCTCGGTAGAGGAACAACTGGTAAAGAAGCAGCAGGACTTCGTACAGTACAGAGAAAGAGAGGCCCAGAAGCTGGCTCAGGAGGAAATGGATAGGAATGAAGAATTGTATGTGCAGATCTACGACTATATAGACCGGTATAACAAGGACAACCAGTTTGAGTTTGTATTGGGGTACTCCAGGGGAGGCGGTATTCTTTATGCGAATAAGGATCTCGACGTAACCGAAAAAGTCCTGAACGGGCTTAATGAAGAATACCGGGAGAAACAGAATAAATCGGCAGGTAAAGAAGCCCAAAAGGACTCCACCGATACTAAAAAGAAATAAGGACGGTACAGGCCGGCTTTGCATAAAAAAAGGAAGTGCGTGCACGCACTTCCTTTTTTTATGCAAGTTTTCAAAAGTTTTCAGATGTTTTTTGCCAATCTGTTTGGGTTTCTTTCGTAAAAAGGTTTTTTTGTGACTTATTATTTTGCAAGTCACAGGAAGGTTAATTTCAATACATGGAGCTCTATTATTCTTTTTCCGTACTCATCGTACTTACTGCTGTATTTTCCTACATCAATGAACGTTTTCTAAAGCTGCCGCCTACCATAGGAATTATGCTCATGGCGATGGTGGTTTCGATATCCGTCGTGCTGGCGGGAGCAGTATATCCTCATTTATTCCAGGAGTTTTCCGGCTTTATTACAAACCTGGACTTTACGGAAGTCCTTATGGGCGCCATGCTTAATTTTCTCCTTTTCGCGGGGGCGATACACATCAAGCTGGCCGATCTGCGGGAGCAGAAGGGGCCTGTGATGGTTTTTTCTACCGTAAGCGTGCTTATTTCTACGTTTGTGGTAGGTATGCTGCTGTATTACATACTCCCGCTGACAGGTCTTTCAGCGCCTTTAATAGAGTGCCTTGTATTCGGCGCCCTGATTTCTCCTACCGATCCGATTGCTGTGCTGGGTATTCTCAAGAAAGTAGGAGTATCCAAGTCGCTTGAAACAAAAGTCGCAGGAGAGTCGCTTTTTAATGACGGTATGGCTGTAGTGGTATTTGTCGTATTGCTTCAGCTTGCGCAGGGTAAAGAAATTGATTTGTCTTTTGGCAACGTTGCCTGGCTGTTCATCAAAGAGGCTATCGGCGGCATTGCGCTGGGTATAGCTCTGGGGGTTACCGGTGTAAAGGCCATGAAGAATATCAGCAGTCACAACGTCTCGGCAATCATTACGCTGGCTATTGTTATGGGCGGCTACCTGGTCGCTCACGCTATGCATATTTCCGGGCCGCTGGCTATGGTGGCTTCCGGGCTGGTGGTAGGTAATATGAGCAGGAGGGAAGGCATACTGACCGACAATGCGAGAGATTATCTGAACAAATTCTGGGAACTGATCGACGAGATCATGAATGCAATCCTTTTCCTTATAATCGGGTTTGAGCTGATCCTGATCCCGGATATTACCGATTACTGGCAAATAGGCCTGATAGCCATCATACTGGTGCTGCTTGCGCGGTGGATCTCAATCTGGATACCTACCAAAATCATTCCTTTTAAAACCAAGTTCAACAACGATACCATCCGGATCCTGGTATGGGGAGGGCTCAGGGGAGGGGTATCGGTTGCGCTTGCGCTTTCAATCGACGACAGGCTTCACAAGGAGCTCTTCCTCTCGATCACCTATTTCGTGGTGGTTTTCTCCATTTTCGTCCAGGGGCTCACTATCGGAAAGGTTGTGAGGAGAGTGAATGAAGATTTGGAAGAGGCGGATGTGTCCCGATAGCTATCTGGAGCCGGGATATGGGATTTTGTCAGAGTTATAGCCTGGCGGCAGCTTCAGCGTCTACAAACCAGTGCAGCTCTCCGTATGTGGGTTGAATGACCTGGGACGGGTATAGGTCAGGGTTACGTTCGCCTTTAATTACCTCGTACAGAACACCTGCTTTGTTCCTGCCTGCCGCGAGAAATACTACCTTTTCCGCCCGGTTTGTGACGGGAGCCGTCAGCGTTATCCTGTACATCGACTGTGCGTCCAGATAAAAGGAATCTACCCATTTTTCCTGCTCATGAATTACCGGCGTACCGGGGAAGAGCGAAAGGGTATGCCCGTCGTCACCCATTCCTAAAAGTACAAGATCGAATGTCGTACCTGAGTCCCCAAAATACGAATGAAGGATACCGGTATATTGGCTGGAAGATTCTTCCGGGCTAAGGATTGTATCCATTACGTGGATATTCTCATTAACAACCGGGATATGGTTAAGAAGCTCCTCGTAAGCCATTTTTGCATTATTACGCGGGTCTTCGAAGGGAACAAACCGCTCGTCGCCCCAGAAGAAGTGTACCTTTTCCCAGGGAATAGCACTTTTATAGGGTTCTGAGGCCAGCAACTGGTATAGCACTTTGGGAGTGCTTCCACCCGATAAGACGAATGTATACCTGTCTTTCCTGTCAAGCACGCTCAGGATATCCTCCAGGATAAAACCGGCAAGCAGCCTGCTCAATTCCGATGTATCTGCGGCGATATGCAATTTCATTTTGTATGAAGGTATTAGATTCGAGATATAAGATTTCAGGTATTAGCTATCGCCTGATAGCTAACACCTGAGATCCTGATACTTTATAAAGCAGACTAGGGCAAGTTTACCCAATCCCGGTCATCATTTTTAATAAGCGCATCGGCGGCTTCAGGCCCCCAGCTACCGGGTTCGTAATTCGGGAAGTCCTCCGCCTTATTTCTTTCCCAGAAATCAAGGATCGGCATGATTACTTCCCAGGCAGCTTCGACCTGGTCGCCTCTCATGAAAAGCGTAGGGTCGCCTTCCAGTGCATCGAGCAGTAGTGTTTCGTACGCTTCAGGCGCATGATCACCTGCAGAATTGTAGTCGAATGCCATTTCTACCGGGTCGAGATTCATGGTCTGACCGGGACGCTTTACCTGGAACCTGATGCGGATGTCCATATTGGGCTGGATACTGATCGTCATCCGGTTTGCCCGCCAGTTTGCTGCCGCCTCATTCGGAAAAGTATTGTGAGGAGGCGTTTTAAACTGGATGATGATATGGGTCTCCTTCATCTTAAGGCTTTTGCCGGTCCGGACGTAAAAAGGAACTCCCTGCCAGCGCCAGTTGTCGATGAAGAACTTCGCTGCGGCATAAGTTTCCACGTTGGAGTCTTCGGCAACACCTTTTTCATCGCGGTAGGCTATCACGGGTTTGCCGTTATTAGTACCGCTTTTGTATTGCCCTCTTACAGTATTGTGCGCAACTTCATCGTCGTTAAACCTCCGCAATGCGTTCAGTACATCCAGGTTTTTATTACGTATCTCATTGGCTTCAAACGACACGGGGGCTTCCATGGCAATCATGCAAAGTATCTGGAGAATATGGTTCTGAACCATATCTCTCAACGCTCCCGATTGCTCAAAATACCCGCCGCGGCCTTCCACGCCCACGCTTTCGATAGCGGTAATCTGGACATGATCGATATAATTCCTGTTCCAGAGCGGTTCGAAGAGTGCATTGGAAAAACGCATCACCAGAATATTCTGAACCGTTTCTTTCCCGAGATAATGATCGATCCTGAAGATCTGTTCTTCGGCAAAAAGCGACCTGAGCTGGCTGTTCAGCTCCCTTGCACTTTTCAGATCATGCCCGAAAGGTTTTTCAACGACTATCCTCGTCCTGGATTTATCGGCGCAGATATCGAGTTTGCTCAGGTTGCTGGCTATGGACGGAACCAACTGGGGAGCAACGGCAAGATAAAAAATGACGTGCGGCTGAAGATCCCACTCTGCGGATTGTTTCTTTACAAAATCGGCTATTTTCTGGTAGTCAGCCCCGTTGTCGCCATCCATCTGCACATACTCGACGTGCCGGCTGAACTCCTCCCATTTCCCGTCACCGTTGTTTTTTCTCCTGGAAAACTGGTTTACCCCTTCCAGGAGGTGGCTACGAAAACGTTCGTTATCGTAGGGGCTTCTGCCGATACCCGCAATAACAAACTGCTCGGGCATCCATTGGTCCAGGAAAAGATTATATAAAGCGGGGGTAAGTTTTCTATGATTAAGGTCCCCGCTTCCACCAAATATAAAAAGGATGGAAGCAGGGGGATGGTTACTGGAATTCATGCTATGATTTTTCAACTGTTCCATTCCGTGTGAAATGTACCAGGGATATCAATACGTTGATAGGTATGCGCGCCAAAGAAATCACGCTGGGCCTGAATGAGGTTGGTAGGCAGGTATTCTGTGCGATATGCATCAAAATAACCCAATGATGCGGTATGAGCAGCTACCGGGATACCCGCTTCTATCGCTTTGGCAAGTATTTTCCTGGTATTGGATACTGACTTTTCAACCAGCGCCGCGATCTTCTCGCTAAGCAGGATATTGGGCAGGTCGGGAGAGGAATTATACGCATCGGTAAATACTTCGAGCAACGATGACCTGATAATACACCCCCCTCTCCATACGCTTACCGCACGTGTCAGCGGGATATCCATTTCGAGTTCCCTGGATGCCTGGTAAAGCATGGAAAGCCCCTGGGCATAGCTTATGAGCGTACCGAAATACAACGCATCGTGTACCAGTTCGATAGCTTCTTCCTTGCTGATATCCAGCTTGAAGCCGTCTCTCGGGTATACTTTTGACGCGGCTATACGTTCGTCTTTATAGCCGGAAATAGTTCTGCCTGCCACGGCAGAGTCGATGGTCGGAATAGCAACCGGCAGGTTCATCGCATCCTGTGAAGTCCATTTCCCGGTACCTTTGGAACCGGCTTTGTCGGAAATCACGTCAAGCAGGCGCCTATCGGACAGGTCGTCTTTCTGAAGGAAAATATCACGTGTAATCTCAACCAGGAATGATTGAAGATCCCCGTCATTCCATTTTTTGAATACTTCATGGAGCTCGTCGTTGTCAAGGCCGGCAGCTTTAAGAAGCGAATATGATTCACTGATAAGCTGCATGATACCATATTCGATCCCGTTATGAACCATTTTTACATAATGTCCTGCTCCTCCTTTTCCGAGGTAGTCCACGCATGGTTCGCCGTTAACTTTCGCAGCTACGGCCTCCAGGATAGGCTTCAGGCTTTCATATGCTTTTTCCGAGCCGCCCGGCATCAACGCGGGACCTGTACGAGCGCCCTGCTCTCCGCCTGACACCCCGATCCCGATAAAATTAAAGCCTTTCCCTTCTACATATTTTACGCGGCGCAGCGTATCTGTAAAATGAGAATTACCGCCGTCGATGATAATGTCGCCGCTTTCCAGGTGAGGAAGTATCTGTTCGATCACCTCGTCTACAGGTGCTCCCGCGGGCACGAGCAACATCACCTTTCGCGGCGCATTTAAGCGCCCTATCATTTCGCCCAGATTTGTAACTCCGTCTACTACGGTGCCTTCTGTTGCGGCAGCTTTGAGCGCTGCTATTTTTTCTTCACTTCTGTTGAAGGCTATTGCAGAATAGCCATGGTCGGCCATATTGAGCAGAAGGTTCCTGCCCATTACACCCAAGCCCACCAAACCAAAATCGAATTTGTTTACTGACATGTTTATAGGGTTCTGTAACTCGATAGAAAATGCAATATTAGCAGAATAAATGCTGATGACGAGATACTCGCACTTCAATACTCCCGTCAACAAGCTAGAAACCCGGAAAACTACATTTTTTTGTCGTTAAAATGCCCGCCGGTGAGCGGGCATTCCGACGAAAGAATTCGCCTTCATCAGAAATTTGGAATACTGATTTAAGACTTAAAGAGCTTTCTCTTCTTTTATTACTCACGGGTTTGCAAAATATGCTGCCCGGGATGAAGCCGCGAGCGGTTAAGCCAACAGAGCGGCAACTCCTTTCTCTGATATAGCCGCCACATTTCTGCGTACAGCTTCTTCGAAACCAGGCAGGACGGTCAGATCGTGGCCCCAAAGAGCACTATTCGAAAGCACGCTTTTAACCAGCCCGTCTGTGTCGTCTCCGAATTTTTCCCACTGGGCAAAGAAGTAAGAGGCAGAATCACACCTGATCTGGTATTTCTGTCCTTCCCTGAGACCGTAATAGGAGTCTCCCTGCTTTTCGACGGCCCGCATGAAAACAAGGAAGGCCGCGAAACCGAGCGAGAAAAGCTGCGGAGCCTCCTGGTGGTGCTTATAGTGCTCAAGCAGGGTCGGGATATTCCGCATTTTCATTTTAGCGGTGTACTGCACTGTAATATCGAGCAGCAGGTGGCGGATAGCCGGGTTCCGGAACCTGTCCAGCACCTGGTTGCCGAAAGGGATATACTGGCTCTTGTCCACTTCATAGGGAATTGCCGGGCCGAGCTCATCGAGCATCAGCCTAGTAGTGAAGCTTTCCAGGGCAGGCTCTTCCATACTTTCGCGCACGGTGTCTTTCCCGAAAAGGTAAAACAGGCCTACACTCAGCGTATGTGTCCCGTTCAGAAGCCGGAGCTTAAGTTCGCGGTAGATATCGATATTCGGAGCTATAATTACCCCTTTATCGGCCTGTGCAAACGATAGCACGGAACTTATGTGCTCTCCGCCCTGGATAGCCCAGAGCCGGTATGGCTCAGACATAATGAGCAGGTTATCTTCATATCCCTGCCGGGCAAAGATAGATGCCCTTACTTCTTCCGAAGGTTTTCCGGGTACGATCCGGTCGACGAGAGAGCTGCAGAAATGATTGTGCCGCTCCACCCAGTTCAGGAAGTTTGCTCCCAGATGAGCGCGGTGGGCCTGCTCCAGCACGATGTCTTTCAGGATTTTTCCATTATCGGGCAGCAGTTCTGTCGGGATGATCACCAGGCCTTTTTCCGGGGTATTGCCGAATGTCTGGAAGCGACGGTACAGCAGGGCAGTGAGCTTTCCGGGAAAAGATACCGGGGGAGATGCGTGAATATCGTCCTGCACCAGCTGGATCCCAACCTCGGTTGTATTTGAAATAATGACTTCCAGGTCGGGATTGGAGGCTACCTCCAGGATATTGAACCATTGCGAGGTGGCGGATAAAGTTCTGCTGACAGATGAATTGATGAAGGTTTCATCTATGGTCTGCCCGTCTTCAATGCCCCTGACGGCATGTGTGTAAAGGCTCTGTTGCTCGTTGAACGCATCGACGCCGCCGCTTTCGGTCGATTTTACTATCACTATCCGCCCGTTGAAAATACCTTGCCTGTTGGCTTTGTCGATAAAGTAATCCGGCAGCCCTCTTAAAAGGACACCGGTTCCGAATTGTATTACTTTTTCAGGAAGGCTGCTGATCTGCTCATATTCAGGCAGAAGCTCTTTTTGGGATTGTAAAAGGGAGCTGGAAAGCAGGGGTAAACTCATAACAGGAATTAATTATTGCATTTAGTTAAATTTTCGATTCTTCGATACGTAAAATCTCGCACCTTATGGCTCGCACTTGTCCCTCATACCTACTTTTATGACTAATGACGTCAAATCCGGCCTATTACCCTTAGGTGAATGCTCAGTTGTACGCCAGTTTATGTTGCCGTTCCGCAGAAGTTTCCTCCGGTGATGGCTTCGGCCTGCCGTGCGATCCGGAAATAGAGTATCTTTGTGCCCGCCGCCAGGTTCCGTAATGCTTTATTTCGTATTTCAATACTCACCTGGCGGGCAGCCGGCTCCGAAGATTTATATCCGGTGCCGGGATGATATTTTACAATTATGGAAACAAAAAGAACTGAAATAGCCGAATTAGGTGAATTCGGGTTGATCGATAGGCTGTCAGCCCCTTTTTTACCGCAGCAGGCAGGCACAGTAAAAGGGATAGGAGATGACGCGGCTGTAATCGATCTCGGTAGCGAGTACGGGCTTCTGACAACAGATATGCTGATAGAAGGCGTTCATTTTGACCTCACCTTTCATCCGCTGCAGCATTTGGGGTACAAAGCTATCTCGGTCAATGTTTCGGATATTGCGGCAATGAACGGCATCCCGCAGCAGGTGGTGATCTCGCTCGGCCTCAGCAACCGTTTTTCTGTAGAAGCGGTGGAGGAAATCTACCAGGGTATCAGGGCGGCATGCGAAGACTACAAAGTCGACCTGGTGGGAGGTGATACTACTGCTTCCCGGAGCGGGCTCATATTGTCGGTGAGCGTTTTCGGCAAAGTGGCGAAAGACCGTATCGCTTACAGGAGCACCGCGAAAGCTAGCGACATTCTTTGTGTTACCGGCGATCTTGGAGGCGCCTATGCAGGACTTCAGATACTGTCGAGAGAAAAGCAGGTTTTCCTGGCCGACCCGAAAATGCAGCCCGATTTTGAAGGTAAAGAGTATATCTTACAGCGACAGCTCAAGCCGGAAGCCCGGATGGACGTGGTGTATGAGCTCGCCGAAGCGGGTGTTATCCCGACCTCTATGATCGACATTTCAGACGGGTTGTCGTCGGAGCTGCATCATATCTGTAAAGCGTCGGGACTTGGAGCGGTTGTTTTCGAGGAGCATTTGCCAATTGATGATCAGACAGCCCTTGTAACATCCGAGCTTAATCTCGGCCCTGTCACGGCGGCTATCAACGGAGGCGAAGACTACGAACTGTTGTTCACCATCAGGCAGGAGGATCATGCCAAACTCAAAAATAATCCCAAAATTTCCTTTATCGGCTACCTGACTCCCAATAAGGACGAATTGCTTCTTAGAACCAAAAGCGGGAATGTGGTGCCTTTGCGTGCGCAGGGCTGGCGGCATTTGGAGTAGGGGAGGGTGATCAAATCTTCACAATCCAAAGAATGCATCCGGAAATCGCGGATCAAGAGGAAAACCTGGGGGTTTGTTTAAGCATATATCCTGGCAAGTCTAAACATGAAAAAAGGGATATTCCTGACACCTCTAAACTGACTTCTAAGTGCCTTTATTTTCGCGTTGAAAGACTCTGCCGATGCATTGGTGCTTCTGTTATCGAAGTAATTAAGTATGGTCGTGTAGTGATTCTGAATTGTCCTGGCCAGTGTTCCAAATGGCTTTAATCCAGCGATTTCCACTTGATTGTACCATTGCGCCAATCGTGTAAAGCCGATTCCTTTTTCTTTGGTTGTGGTAAAAATATGGGATAGCTTCCTGCTTAACTCATAGGCGGTTTGAAGTGTTGGATACAGCCGGAACAGGATTTCGGCTCTGTGGGTTTGAGACGGTGTCCATTTTGCTTCGTCCTTAAATAGCAAATGCCGGCTTCTGGCTAGCAATTGTTTCAAAGAATCTCCATTGGCAAATACTTCAGGAATGTGCTGATTGCCAGTATCTTTTGCCAGTTCTATTTCCTGATTCTCCTGCTCAATAGCCTCCCACCGGTATTGGATACGGATTTGCTGGACGGCATCCCCTGCCAATTGTTGTACATGAAAGCGATCAGAAACCAGCCTGGCTTTGGGAAAGGATCTACTAGCTATTCGCTCCATGGTAGCAGCCAGATCCAGCGTTATTTCCTTGACTTTCTTTCGTCTAGCTTCCGATACTTTTTTAAGTATACGGATTACCTTCTCACTTTCCGTACCTTTAACCATAGCTACCAGCGCCCCTTTTTTTCCCTTAGCCTCTTTGTTGGTGACTACTGTGTAAAGTTCTCCCTGTGACAGGCAGGTTTCGTCAATACTCAAGTAGGGACCTATGTTATCCGGGAAAAGCACCCAGTCATCAGCGTGTGTCAACTGTTCCCACTCTGTAAAACCACTCAGGTGACTAACGTATTGTTGCTCAAGTTGTTTTCCGTCAAATTGGTAGAACAAACCGATCATTTTACAGCTAACCGGATAATTATCGACCAATACCTTTTAAAAAAGCGGCGAACTCCTTGGTCATCCGAGTCCCCTTAGCTACCTCATCCCACTCATGAAAAATGATCTTCCCAGTATCGTGATCCAGCCACTTACGGCGTCTGAGATGAAGAAAACAGGCTTTGCCGCGCAAGGGGAAATCACGGATCGTAACTGACTCAAAAAAGCCCTTAGATTCTAATTTATGCCCCTCCAAGCCTTTAGGAGGGATGTTCTTCTGGGATAAATGCAAATGATAGCCGTCTGAAAGGAGATCAACCTTATCTAGTTCAAACAGTTCTACGAGCCCGGAGGGTAATAAAAGAGATAGTAGTTCTTTTTCCAAAATCGAATATTTTGATCCAAAGCTAGCTCTTTGTAGAGAGCCCCCCAACTTTTACGCTTGAGCCGAAATCGCTGTTCTCACAAATATGAATGTTGTCGAAACGCTATTTAAAGCAAAAAAGCCAGTCACAATCTACATCGTAACTGGCTGACTTTCTGGTGGTGATGGACGGAATCGAACCGCCGACACAAGGATTTTCAGTCCTTTGCTCTACCGACTGAGCTACATCACCAACTCCCTTACTGTTCGTTTGGGACTGCAAATGTAGGAAATGATTTTTCTATTCCAAACCGGCTGGAGAAAAAAAGTGAATAATTTTCCGGGTATGGAAAGTATGCTTGCATAACAATTTGGCGGATGCTATCTTTACTACTTTATAAAGGCTTGGTCGTTAGGTGTTGGCGATATGTGGCGGAAAGCTCCTGTTTCAAGTCAATTGTTAACCTTTATGCAGTTGCTTCAACAACTTTTTTTTATAGGCGCTTTAGGTGGAGTGGGTTTCCTGGTGTTCCGCCGCGCTGCCCTGATCCGCAAAACTATCCTGCTCGGACGCGACGAGAATCTCACCGATCAGCCTGCCAGGAGGCTGGGAACGATGTTGAGAATCGCTTTTGCCCAAAAGAAAATGTTTGACCGTCCCTTTGCCGGGATTTTGCATTTTCTTGTATACGCGGGTTTTATTCTTATAAATCTCGAAGTTTTGGAAATTGTGCTCGATGGGGTTTTAGGTACCCATCGGTTGCTGGCACCTGTTCTGGGCAGTTTCTACACCTGGCTGATCGGGTTTTACGAAGTGCTGGCAACCGGTGTTATCGTAGCCTGCCTGGTATTCCTGGTTCGCAGGCAGGCCGGTAAAGTAAACCGACTGGATATAGGAAGACATAGAGAGCTGTCGGGGTGGCCGGCGCTTGACGGAAAGCTGATATTGATTTTCGAAATTGTGCTGATGACGGCCGTGCTGGTGATGAATGCTGCCGATCTGGCTTTGCAGGAAAAAGGAGCTCCGCATTATACCTGGACCGGTGATTTCCTGGTCAGCAGCCTGATCGGGCCGCTTTTTGCCGGTTTTGACGAGAGCCTGCTGGTAGTGACTGAAAGGGTGGCCTGGTGGTTCCATATTTTAGGGATCATGGCTTTCGCATTGTACATAACTTATTCGAAGCACCTGCACATACTGCTCGCTTTTCCGAATACCTATTTTTCAAGGCTGGCTCCTAAAGGGGAGATGAAAAATATGCCGGAAATTACCCGTGAGGTCCGGTTGATGCTCGGCCTGGAAGATGCAGCCGCTTCGGAGGCGCCGGCTGAAATAGGGCGGTTCGGAGCAAAAGATGTGGTGGATCTGAGCTGGAAAAACCTGCTCGATGCCTACTCCTGTACCGAATGCGGACGCTGTACATCGGCGTGTCCGGCAAATCTTACCGGGAAATTGTTGTCTCCCCGTAAAATTATGATGGACACCAGGGACAGGCTCGAGGAGGTAGGAAGAAATATACAGGCCAATAATGGGAGCTTTGCCGACGATGGAAAAAGCCTGCTTGGGGACTATATCCTCGATGAAGAGCTGCTTGCCTGTACGACATGTAATGCCTGCGTGGAGGAATGCCCCATACTTATCAATCCCCTGGATATTATTTTGCAGCTGCGCCGTTACAAGATAATGGATGAGGCACAGGCTCCCGCCGCATGGAATATGATGTTCCAGAATATGGAAACCAACCAGGCTCCCTGGAAGTTTTCGCCTGCCGACAGGTTCAATTGGGCCGAGCGGGTAAACAGGGAGGAATAGGATTTAGAGATTTTAAAACGGTAACAGGCAGATCTATATGTCAGTTCAGGTTAGGACCATGGCCGATATGGCTTCTGAAGGTGCGGTGCCCGAAATACTCTTTTGGGTGGGCTGTGCCGGGGCTTTTGACGACCGGTATAAAAAAGTGACTGCAGCTTTTGCGACTATTCTCAGCAAAGCAGGGATTTCGTATGCAGTGCTTGGCCCGGAGGAGGGATGTACCGGCGATCCGGCGCGGAGAGCCGGTAACGAATTCTTATTCCAGATGCAGGCAATGGCCAATATCCAGGTACTTGACTCTTACGGGGTAAAAAAAATAGTGACAGCTTGTCCCCACTGCTTCAATACGCTGAAAAATGAGTACCCGGCTTTAGGTGGGAACTATGAAGTGGTACACCATTCGCAATTTTTGCAACAGCTGATCAGCGAAGGCCGCATCAGGATTTCAGATCGTGAAAATGACGGAAAGGTAACCTATCATGATTCGTGCTACCTGGGAAGGGCAAACGGTATTTATGAAGCCCCCCGCCAGGTAATAGAGGCTTTAAAGCTGGAATTGGTGGAAATGAAGCGCAGCAGGGCGAAAGGATTATGCTGCGGTGCCGGCGGAGCGCAAATGTTCAAGGAGCCGGAGAAAGGGAAGAAGGACATCAATATTGAGAGAACCGAAGAAGCGCTGGCGACTGGGGCCCGCACAGTGGCCGTCGCCTGTCCGTTTTGTATGGTAATGATTAATGACGGCGTCAAAAACAAGGAAAAAGAGGGAGAGGTAGGGGTGATGGACATAGCAGAACTTGTCCTGAAGAAACTATAAATTTACCGTCTGCAACAGACCCGTATGTTGTAGTTTTTCTTCCCGATGATTTTAAGTGTATATTGAGCGGCGATCAGGCATGCTGACGGCACTTTTTCCGGACGTAGGCTGTTTTAACAACTACAATAAAGATTTAAACATATGTATATCCCTTTTGACGAAATTGATTTTGGTGCCCGCATTTGGATTTACCAGGCTAACCGGGAGCTTAGCCACGAGCAGGCAGGCACGCTTACCGAGACGCTTAAGGCTGCGCTTAATCATTGGGATGCACATGGAAAACCATTGGTCGCGTCGGGTAAAATATTTCACAACAGGTTTGTCGTAATAGCTGCCGATGAATCGGCCGAGATGCCGAGCGGCTGCGCAATCGACAAGTCTGTGAGCTGGATGAGAGAGGCGGGACTAGCCATGAATATTGACTTTTTTGACCGTTCGGTGGCTTGGATCGACAGCCAGGGGCATATCAGGCTGACACCTGTTTCGGCGGTGAAGGAGCTGATATTCAGTGAAGAAATGCTACCTTCTACGGTGGTTTTCGACAATCTGGTCGCTACAAAAGCACAGTGGATGAAGCGTTGGAAAGTACCCGCAGAATCTACCTGGCTGAAAAAGTATTTTGAAGAAAAGAACGCGGAAATATAGATTGAGCAGGATGTCCGCAAATTTCAGAAGGACCGGCTACGGGATATTGTTTGCCATCGGCGTCTGTCTGTTTTCGGGGTGCGACGGGAAAACGGTTTATAAATCGCATCAGGAGATAAAAGATGCCCAGTGGTATGCAAATGAAAAGCCGGTTTTTGATGTTAAAATTGAAGATCCGGGCTTGAAATACAATGTATATTATCTGTTGAGAAGCGCGGTTCAATACCCTTACTACAATCTTTACCTGACACGGAAAATCACCGGACCGGACCAGAAGACCATCTCTCATGAGCTGGTAGAGCTGAAAATTTCGGACGAAGCCACAGGAAAGCCTTACGGAGAGGGGTTGGGAGACCTGTTTGACCAGAAAATACCTTTTCTCAGGGATTATACTTTCCCTTCAGCAGGTGTCTACAGGTTTGAAATCGGGCAATCGATGAGGCAAAACCCTTTACCGTTTATTATGAGCATAGGGATTTGCGTGGAGAAGGCGGATTAATATTTATTTGGTACTATTTTTGTGCCCGGATAAAGCGCATAACATATTTACCAGGTGAAAAAAGTACTTTTTATTGATCGCGACGGGACCATCATTTGGGAGCCGCCTACCGATTTCCAGATAGATTCCCTCGAAAAGCTCGAATTTCTGCCAAAGGTCATTTCCAACCTTCGTAAAATCGCAGAGGAAGGGGAATATGAGCTGGTCATGGTTACCAACCAGGACGGGCTGGGCACTGCATCATTTCCGGAAGATACATTCTGGCCTGCCCATAATAAAATGCTTAAAACGTTGGAAGGAGAGAATATACGATTCTCTGCGATACACATAGACAGGCATTTTCCGGAAGAAAATTCGCCCGAAAGAAAACCCGGAGTCGGCATGCTGAAGGAATATTTCAGCAATGAATATGACCTCAGAAACAGCTATGTAATAGGTGACAGGGTTACGGATGTGCAACTGGCTGTGAACCTGGGCGCAAAGGCCATCTTTATCGGGAAGGAGCAGGCAGTGGAAGGGCTGGATCAGGAGCAGAGGAATGCTGTTAGCATGGTTACGACCGACTGGGATGCCATCTATGAGAGAGTTAAGCTGCACGACCGGGTGGCAAGTGTGGAAAGAAACACGAAGGAAACCCGGATAAAGATAGGCCTGAACCTCGACGGAACCGGCCGGGCCTCGATCCATACCGGCCTGGGTTTTTTCGACCATATGCTCGACCAGGTAGCCAGACATGGCGGAGTAGATCTCGATATCCGTGTCGACGGCGATCTTCACATCGACGAACATCATACGATCGAAGATACGGGACTGGCCCTCGGAGAAGCATTCAGGCAGGCGCTGGGTGACAAAAGAGGGGTAGCCCGCTACGGTTTTTTGCTGCCTATGGATGAAGCCCTTGCACAGGTGGCGATTGACTTTTCGGGGCGCCCCTGGTTGGTCTGGGACGCAGAGTTCAGGCGCGAAAAAGTTGGGGATATGCCGACCGAGATGTTTCATCACTTTTTTAAGTCTTTCAGCGATACCTCATTGTCAAATATTAATATAAAAGCGGAGGGAGCCAACGAGCATCATAAGATCGAATCTATATTTAAGGGGTTTGCAAAAGCAGTGAAAATGGCGGTAAAACGCGATTTATCGGCCCTCCATATACTTCCATCAACCAAAGGGGTCCTGTGAATTTTTTGTTAATATCCTGTTAAAGGGATAGATATTTAGGGTTTTTTGTTTTATTTTTGTAAAAGGTCAAATTAATATTTTATCGTTATGTACATGACTATCGTAATGATCGCCTTTTATGTGGTGTTATTAACTTCGGCATTCCTGGTAGGGCGTTGGCTCGAAAGGCATGAAAGAGGGTATAATCCCAGGGGGTAATCGTCTTTGTCCGGGTGACCGGCTTATTCCTGAATTACTTTAATGCTTTAAAAGTGAAATTGATCCGACAACTCAGCTACGTCTTAATGACACTTTACTTTCTCGGTGTAGTAACCGGGACAGTGAGTTCATTACTTATGAAGGGCAAGCTGAGTTGTGCTTTTGTATTGGATGGAGAAGACGAGACCGGCGAATCAAGGGTCGTCCCTTCCTTTGTTGAAGAGGATGTGATTTGTCACAATAACTACTTTACGACCATAGCATCTTTCGCTATGTTTTCTCCTCTTAATTCTGACTATAATTCCTCGGGTACCATGGAAGCTTCGATTTCTATGGTGGTCCCGCCTCCTGAACAGGCTTAGTTTTTCAACCCCGTTGGAATCCGGTTCTTTGACCGCGTTATCTGCAATCGATTGTTTTTGGGAATGTTTGTCCGGCGATTTGCTGCATTGTGCTGTATCTCGTCTGGTTTTAACGATGCCGACCGGTGATTTCCGGCCTATCGCTTCGTAACATTCCCGCTATTCAAGAATTTTTCAAATCCTGATAACAATTAAAGGTTATGGCTAAGTCATTCAAAGAGTTATTTATAAATAATGAAAAGTGGGTTCAAAGTAAATTAGAGCAGGATCCTCACTATTTCGAGAAACTATCCAAAGGGCAAAAACCGAATTTTCTATGGATAGGATGTTCCGACAGCCGTGTCCCGGCTAACGAGGTTACCGGTACTGAATCGGGCGAGATTTTCGTTCATAGGAATATCGCTAATATGGTGGTTCATACCGACATGAACCTGCTCAGTGTACTTGACTATTCGGTAAACGTGCTGCAGGTAAAGCATGTCATGGTAGTAGGGCATTATGGATGCGGGGGCGTAAATGCAGCGCTCGGAAATCAGCAGGTCGGGCTGATCGATAACTGGCTTCGTAATATTAAGGATGTAGTCAGGCTTCACAAAGAAGAACTGGATCGTATAGCGGATCCTGTTTTGAAAAGTAACCGCCTGGTAGAACTTAACGTGGAGGAGCAGGTATTCAATCTTTCGAAAACTTCGATCGTGCAGAATGCCTGGGCATCTAACCGGAAGCTCCAGATCCACGGAATAGTATATGACCTTAAAAACGGTCTTCTCAAAAACCTGGACGTGTCAATGGGCGACGTCGGGGCTCTGGACGATGTATACGTTTTTAGTCCTTCGCCTGCTTCTTCCGGAGCTGCTTAAAAAGCAGCCCCTACAGCTCATCCGATTAGCCATGAAAAATTTTTTCGGTGAGCCCGAATCGTTAATTGATTAAAATTTAAGCTAACAAGATATTCATGTCTTTCAAGGTAAATAGAATACTGGCTAATCTGAAGTCAGATTTTCCCGCAGGAATAGTAGTTTCACTGGTTGCGCTCCCTTTATGTCTGGGGGTAGCGCTGGCATCTACAGGCCGGCCGGATCTGCTGTTCTCAGGCCTTATCGCCGGAATAATCGGGGGTATTGTAGTGGGGCTTATGAGCAAATCGGCGCTGGGAGTTGCCGGGCCTGCTGCCGGGTTGGTCGTGATTGTGCTGAACGCAATCACAACACTGGGAAGCTTTGAGGCTTTTCTACTGGCAGTTGTTCTGGCCGGGCTTTTACAGATAATAGCCGGGTTCCTGAAAGCAGGTATCATCGGTTATTACTTCCCGTCTTCGGTGATCAAAGGGATGCTTGCCGCCATCGGTCTGATACTGATCCTGAAGCAGATACCACATGCATTAGGCTTCGATGCCGAATTTATGGGCAATGAGGCATTCGATGCGGCAGAGGGGAAAAATACCTTCACCGAGCTTTGGTATGCAGTAAAATACAGCACGACAGGAGCAATTATCATATCAGTAATTTCCCTTGCTGCGCTCCTGCTGTTCGATCGCCCTTTTATGAAATCCTTCGGCTTGTTTAAATTCATCCCGGGAGCTCTGGTCGTTGTTTTATTAGGCATAGGGATCAATACGCTTTTCCTATACGTGGCGCCAGATCTTGCGGTCGGCGGCCAACACCTGGTGCAGTTGCCGGTAGCAGGCAGTGCAGAGGAGTTTTTCAGCTTTTTCAGGTTGCCCGATTGGTCGGCGATCACCAATCCGGACGTTTATACGGTCGCTATCACGCTGGCCATTGTCGCGAGCCTGGAGTCTCTGTTGTCGGTCGAAGCTACTGATAAACTGGACCCATACAAGCGGAATACGCCTACCAACCGGGAGCTGGTAGCCCAGGGGTTGGGAAATCTCACCTCGGGTCTTATCGGGGGGCTTCCTATCACACAGGTGATCGTCCGGAGTTCGGCAAATGTCGAGGCAGGCGGAAAAACCAGAATGGCGACCGTTATTCACGGGCTTTTACTCCTGGTATCGGTTATTCTTATCCCGCGTTTTCTCAACCAGATCCCGCTTTCAACTCTTGCAGCCATCCTTTTGCTGGTCGGTTACAAACTTGCCAAACCGGCTTTGTTTAAAGGAATGTACAAGCTGGGCTGGGAGCAGTTTATCCCGTTTGCAGTTACGGTAACAGCCATATTGATGACAGATCTGCTGAAAGGTATTGCAATCGGGATGGTGGTAGCCATTTATTTTATCCTGAGAAAAAATTACAAGCATTCCTATTCCTATAAAAAGGAAAAAGATCAGTCCGGAGAAGTTATTACCATTGTGTTGTCGGAAGAAGTTACTTTCCTGAACAAGGGAAGCATAGGTCTTACGCTGGATAACCTTCCTCCGAACTCAACGGTCGTTATCGATGGTCGCAGATCGCTGGATATCGATTATGATGTTCTGGAAATTATCCAGAATTTCAAGGAACATACAGCGCCAACCCGTAACATCACTGTAGAGACGAGAGGGATTGCGGGTGTCAATTCGGTAGGAGGGCATTAGAGGAAGTACAGGAATCTTTACGGCGAGAGGATATTACCTGCTTTTGCAACAGCGCGAAACAGGGCTGCGTATAGCACCTGAAAGCAGGTAATGTTCTCTTGTCATGAAAAAACTGTACAGCATTGTTTGTCTGGTAATATTTCAGCTTTATTTCATAAGTAGCCGGTTGCAGGCGCAATGTGATAATATAGGCTTCGAAACCGGCACTACGACCGGTTGGAAGCTGACTTACGGAACAGTTACTGACCAGAACCAGAAGACTATTTTTGTTAATGAAGTAACGGGAACGCGTGATAGCGAGCATTATATTACAAAATTATCGGACGGTAATGATCCTAAAATCCGGGATGAAGCGATCCCGATGGTAGCGCCCGGTAGCAATCATTCTATCCGGATTGGCAACACTACGACCGGTACGAGGTTTACCAGGATTTCCACGCAATACCAGGTTACGGCCGATAATTCTCTTTTCCAGTACCAGTTTGCCGTTATTCTGCAGAATACCGCAGGCAACGGCGGGATCAGTCACGCTTCCTACCAGAAGCCGGGATTTAATATCCTGATTTTTGACGAGTTGGGAAACGAGTTGCCCTGCAGTAGTTATGATATTCAACTGGAAGGTACGAATACTGTTAACGGTTTTAAATCCCAAGGCGATCTCCAGTACAGGAACTGGACCAAAGGGGCGGTCGACCTGAGGAACAGTATCGGCAAGCTCCTCACGATAGTAGTGACGGTTCATGGGTGTACGCAAAGAGGGCATTTCGGCTACGCCTATTTTGATGCGGAGTGTTTCAGGTCGGAGATCGGAATGGTATCGGGATGTCCTGACGAAAACGGGATGGCGGCTTTAAAAGCACCTGCCGGTTTTGCAAAATATGAATGGAGTAACGGAGCTACCGGTGAAATTAATAAAGTACCTGGTCGGCCCGGCGATCAATACGAGGTGAAATTACTTCCATATTCGAGCCTGGATGAAAGCTGTATGGTCCGGCTGGCATACAAGCTGGAGTACCGTGCAATGGAAGTCAGGCTGACTGAGAATGTGTGCGAGGGGATGGGTGTTACAGTCGGGGATACCACTTATTTTGAACCTGGAAGCTATATGCGGAAGGTCCGTTCGACCTCACTCTGCGACAGCACAGTGTACCTGGACCTGAAAGTTAACAAGACCGTATATCGCGAGCAGGCTGCCAGGATCTGCGCAGGGCAGGGACTGAAAGTCGGGGATTCCCTTTTAACCGAGCCGGGCACTTATGTAGTGACCATCAAAAGGGGGGCACTGTGCGACAGCGTTGTGACAACTCATGTGTCGGTTGATGACTTCAGATATGTTTCTGCCGATTCGTCTTTTGTGATTGTCCAGGGAGAGGGGATACTGTTGGATGGAAGCGTAACGCCTGCCGGAACATACCGGGTAGCGTGGACTCCTTCCGAAGGGCTGTCATGCCGGGACTGCCCGGTTGCGGAGGCCAGACCTGAAAAAAGTACTGTTTACAAGCTCGTTACTTCTACCGATGACAACCGGTGTCCGCTCGAAAGAAAATACAGGATCCTGGTACAGATGTGCGACGTGACCCTGCCCGGCGCTTTTACTCCCGACCGCGATGGTGCCAATGAAACCTTTTATATAATGGCACGGCCGTGTGTCAGGACTATCAGGAAGTTTATCGTTTATGACCGTTGGGGAGAGGTAATTTATATGAAAGAAGATTTCCCGGCCGGGAGTCCGGCCGATGGCTGGGATGGCAGCTACCGAGGAACGCCGGTCAGCCCGGGGGCTTTCGCCTTCAAGGTGATAGCGGAAAGAGATGACGGTTACCTGATCGTCCATACCGGTAATTTTGTGCTGATCAGGTAAGACGAAACCTAAAACGAAGATTTTAGCGAAGCTCCTGTATCACAAAATTGTGATTGGTATAAATGCACAGGTCCGCTGCTATGGTCAGCCCTTCTCTCACTATTTCAGTTGCGGAAAGATGATTTGCATGTTTTTTGAGAGCAGACGCAGCCGATAGTGCGTAATTGCCGCCCGATCCTATCGCTGCAATCCCGTTTTCGGGCTCCAGCACATCGCCCGTGCCCGAGATAATAAGAATTTCGGAAGCGTTGGCTACGATCAGCATCGCTTCAAGCTTCCTGAGGTAACGGTCAGTCCGCCATTCCTTGGCCAGTTCTATGGCGCCCCGTTTCATGTTGCCGCCGAATGCGTTGAGCTTTTCCTCAAATTTTTCGATGAGGGTAAAAGCATCCGCGGTGCTTCCCGCAAAGCCTGCCAGGATTTTTCCGTTCTGAAGTGTTCTGACTTTCTGGACATTGCTTTTCGCTACGGTATTTCCCATAGTAGCCTGACCGTCTGCGCCCACCGAAACCGTACCGTTGTGAAGCACCCCGAGCACAGTAGTAGCATGGATTGTCTGATTTGCCATTTTGCAAATGATTCTGGTAACTGAGCAGCAATGATAAGCGAAAATAGCCTAACTTTGTATCCCGTAATCAAAATAATAGCATTCGTCTGATGGCTTCCGAAAAGCAAAAGACCGCAAAGTATATATTTGTTACGGGCGGTGTAACATCTTCTTTGGGCAAAGGAATTATTGCCTCCTCATTAGCCAAGCTCCTCCAGTCGCGGGGATTCTCGGTTACCATTCAAAAGTTTGATCCTTATATTAATGTTGACCCGGGTACGCTGAATCCGTACGAACATGGCGAGTGTTATGTAACGAATGATGGCGCCGAGACAGACCTGGACCTGGGGCACTATGAAAGATTTCTTAACGTCAGTACTTCCCAGGCCAATAACGTAACTACCGGCCGCATTTATTATAATGTCATCACGAAAGAAAGGGAAGGGGCCTACCTTGGGAAAACTGTCCAGGTGGTTCCTCATATCACCGACGAGATAAAGCGGAATATGCTCCTTCTGGGACAGACCGGAGAGTATGATATCGTGATCACCGAAATAGGCGGATGTATAGGTGATATCGAGTCGCTGCCTTTTATCGAAACGGTGCGGCAGATCAAATTCGAGATGGAAAAGCAGGACACGCTGATCGTCCACCTCACGCTGATACCTTACCTTACCTCTGCCGGCGAGCTCAAGACAAAGCCTACGCAGCATTCGGTAAAGCTGATGAACGAAGCCGGTCTGCAGCCGGACATACTCGTGTGCAGAACGGAACATCATCTGCCCAATGAACTCAGGAATAAGATCGCAAGATTTTGTAATGTACAGGAAAGCTCTGTAATCGAGGCGATGGACGCCCCGACAATTTATGATGTACCGATGCTCATGCGCCAGGAGCGGCTCGATCAGCGCGCTTTGTACATGCTGGATCTTTACTCGGAAAAAGATGCGGACCTTAGAGACTGGGAAAATTTCCTGTCCCGGCTGAAATATCCCAAATATACGATCAGGATCGGGCTGGTGGGGAAATACGTAGAGCTCCGCGACGCCTATAAGTCGATCATAGAGTCGTTTATCCACGCCGGGGCGATGAACGAAACGAAGGTGGTCATCGAATGGATCCATTCGGAGTCGCTCAAAAAAGACAATGTAGAGCAATTGTTTTCGGATCTCGACGGTGTGCTTGTAGCGCCTGGTTTCGGGGAAAGGGGGATCGACGGAAAGATAGAAGCTATCAGGTATGTCAGGGAAAACGGGATCCCGTTCTTCGGAATATGCCTGGGTATGCAAATGGCGGTGATAGAATTTGCCAGGAATGTGCTGGGGCTTACTGAAGCGCATTCTGTGGAAATGAATGATAAAACACCGGACCCGGTAATTTCACTGATGGAGGATCAGAAAAATGTGACCAATAAAGGAGGGACCATGCGCCTGGGGGCATTTAACTGTAAACTCAGGAAAGGGTCGCTGGCGCTTGGCATTTACGGGAAACAAAATATTTCAGAGCGCCACCGCCACCGTTACGAATTCAATAATGCCTATCTCGACCAGTTTGAAAAGGCCGGTATGAAGGCTGCCGGGGTGAATCCGGATAATAACCTTGTCGAAATAGTAGAGCTTGAGAATCACCCGTTCTTTATCGGCGTACAGTTTCACCCGGAGCTGAAAAGTACCGTGCTGAACCCTCACCCGCTGTTTGTAAGCTTTGTAAAACACGCTCTGGAGCATCATCTCAGAAAGCTTTCCAAATAAGTAAAGAGCCGGGCAGGAGCAGGACGAGAAAAGCAGGCCCGGAAGAATATCAAAAATAGTGTAATTTTGCCTCCTTGTTAAGTGACGTAGTATTCAGTGGCTGCCGAATGAGGGGTTTAATCAGGTTAAATTAAATGGATAGAAACCAAATTATAGGAATAGTACTTATTTTTTTAATGCTGATCGGGTACACCTACCTGGTACCTGCGCCCGAACAACAGGTTGTTCAGGAAACTTCCCAACAGGTAGCAGATACAACCACCGGTGAAACCGGTCAGGCACTTACCGACCCGGTGACAGTACAGGAGGGGGATAGTCTCAGACCCGTTCCTGTTACCTTCTCCGATATAAAGGTTAAAACCAAGGATTTCCAGGTGGTTTTTACCGAAAAAGGAGGGGTTATTAAAGAGCTGAAACTGAACGGCTATAAAACTTACGATCAAAAGGATCTGTTTCTTATAGCAGAGGGGCATAACCGTTACCAACTTGAATTCCCGCTGGAATCCGGTACGCTGAACCTGGCCAATTCCTATTTTGAATCGGAGAAAAAAGGGGAAGTGGAGCTCGGGGAAGGGGATTCGCTAAGCCTTAATTTCAGGCACATGCTTCCCAACAATCAATGGGTGGAGCAGTCGTACCTGATCCGCGGGGCGGGCTACCTTATGGATTACAGCATCAGGTCTTCTTCAGGCGCCGGACAATACGATAAATCCCTGAGGTTTGCATGGACCAACGACATGCTTCAGTTGGAGAACGATATGCAGGAGAACCGGAAGGTAGTGAATGTCAACTACTATACCGATGAACTTGAAGACCTGGGGATTTCTGCAGATGGTACTCTGGAAGAAACTTCCAAGGAGCCGGTAAAATGGTTCACCATCAAGCATAAGTATTTCCTTGCGGGGCTGATTGCCAAAGATGCTCCCTTCCCGGCCTTTACCGCAACCAGTAAAGTCAACCCGGCAGATCTGGAAGTTGTCAAAACCGTTAACGTGGAAACCGCCGTGCCTGTATCCGATATCCAGAAGGGTAAGGCAAATTTCCAGTATTATTTCGGGCCGAATGACTATCATGTGGTTGAGCGTGTAGGTGCCGAGAATTTTGATCAGAATGTGTACCTGGGTTACGCGTTCCTGAAGCCTATCAACAAGTATTTCCTTGTTCCGTTGTTTAATTTCCTCGAGCGGTTTATCTCGAACTACGGCCTGCTGATTATCTGCCTTGTTCTGATTGTCAAGCTTATACTCATGCCTCTTACATACAAGTCGTATGTGAGTATGGCCAAGATGAAGGTCCTGTCGCCGGAAATTGAGGAGATCAGGAACAAGTACCCGGAGGATATGGCCAAGCAGCAGCAGGAGCAGATGAAGCTTTATCAGCAGGTGGGCGTGAGTCCCCTGAGCGGATGTATACCGGTTCTTGCTACCATGCCGATATTGCTTTCGCTTTTCTTTCTGTTTCCCAACCTGATCGAGCTTCGCCAGCAGTCTTTCCTGTGGGCAAAAGATCTTTCTACCTATGATGCCTTTCTGAAGTTTCCTTTCACAATTCCTTTTTACGGAAACCATCTCAGCCTGTTTACTGTGCTAATGACCGTATCCAGTATCGGATATGCCTATTACAGTAACCAGATGACGCCAGCACAGCCGGGACCTATCAATATGAAGTACCTGAGCTACGTGATGCCGGTCATGTTTATGTTTTTCCTGAACTCCTTTCCCGCGGGGCTTACTTTCTATTACTTTGTATCGAACCTAGTCACGATTGTCCAGCAACTGATTATCAGGAGGATGGTCGACGATGGTAAAATCCGGGAAATCCTGGACAGCAATCGCAGGAAATTTAAGGAAAAACCCCAGAAGCAGTCGAAATTCAGAGACTACATCGAAAAGTCCCTGCAGGCGGCTGAAGAGGCAAAAAAGAAGCAGGAGGAAGCGCAGCGCAAAACGGGAAGAAAAAAATAGTACCTGCTTAGAACCAAGATCGGAAATGAACAGATTTTTGGGTATAATTTTGTTCCTGCTATGGGCAGGGTCGTCTGCAGCACAACTGAAAAATAAAGGCGATGCAGCCTTCAATGAGGCGCTGCAGGCTTTTAAACAGGAGCGGTATGACAAGGCGATGACCGGTTTTTCGGTGCTTGCAAAAGATTATACCAACCAGGAGCGGAGCATGTATGCCCACTATTTTTATGCAAATGCCGCCGAGAGGACGGATAAGGATAAAGAAGGCTGGAACATGCTGCAGCAACTGATCAGCAGGTATCCCAACTGGGCCCAGAAGGATGAAGTGTATTACCTGGCCGGCGTTCTGAACTTTAAACTCAAGAATTACTATCGTGGGCTGGATTATCTCAACAGGATCTCGACATCTGCTTTTCAGAAGGATGTCGGTGGGCTTAAACAGCGTTACCTGGCTGAGGTAAAAGAGGTTGCTACCTTAAAAGGCCTGCATAAGCAGTTCCCCGATGACCGTATAGTGGCAAGCTATCTTGTCAAGGGAATCAATAACCATACGCCGCCCAATAAATCCGACGAGGAACTTGCAAGGAGCCTGGCGTCTCGCTTTAAGTTGTCAGCAAATGAATTGGTAGCGCCGGTGGAGCAGAAAGAGGAAAAAAGGACAGGCAGGCGTGAGTCGGCAGACAAGAAATACCATAATGTTGCTGTCCTGCTTCCCTATCGTATCGACTCTTTCGACCCGGCCAGCAGGAACCGCAGCAACCAGTACGTTTTCGATTATTACCAGGGGCTTTTGCTGGCTCAGAAGCAATTGAAGAAGGAAAATATAGATGTACGGCTGAATGCCTATGATATAAGCAATATAAAGAATTCGGTCAGCAACCTTACGAATACGGAGGACTTTAAAAGCGCCGATCTGATCTTGGGACCGCTGCATCCCGAAACCAGTGAAGAAGCTGCCGAATATTCACGTAAAACAGGTGTTCCGGTAATAAATCCGCTATCGACCGATTCGAAGCTGCTGACGGACCGGTATCCCCGGTATTTCCTGGCCCACGCCAGCCTCTCCATGCAGGCCAGGCAACTGGCCCAGGTCGCCAGAAGTATTGACCCGGCAGTGAAGGCGATGATATATTATGGAGAGTCGTCGAAAGATTCGGCGCTGGCAGTTTACTATGCCGAGGAAATAAAAGCTATGAACGGCCAGGTCCTGGGAAGCGTGCGCTTAGGCGCCACATCCGAAGCCATAGCCCCAGTATTGATGAACAACGGAGCAACAGGCGCAACACATGTCGCCCTGTTTTCTACCGATCCGAGGGCGGGCCGCGCTTTTTTAAACCTCATGCGCGGGGCGGGATATGAGCGTACGCCGCTGGTAGCGACTGCAACCGGCTTTGACCGGTACAATACCGACTTTTCTGTCTTCGGAAGAGAAGTGTATCTCCTGGATACCGACTTTATCGATTACGAAAGAAAGGATGTCAAAACCTTTCAATACGAATATTACCAGGCTAATAATACCCTTCCTTCCGTGTATTCGTACCTGGGCTATGACCATCTCCTGTTCTTCGGCAGGAAGCTGGATAAATTCAAAGACAAGGTAGGCGAGGGTATTACCCAGAACCGGTACAGCGACAGGCAGGGTTATCTGCTAGGCGGTTTTGATTACAGGAGCACACGCGAAAACGCTATTTTCTCCGTCAGAAAATACCAGGGTAATACCTGGGTTTCGCTGGACGGTATAGCCGGCAACTAATCTTCTCCGGCCCCTTCCCTTCATACCACCCGGGTGGAAATTTACGTTATGTTGTATGAATTCAAATTCAAAATGAGTACAACGTTGTTATTTCCGAAATACAAACTTACGAGAATAGATTACAACCGTAACAGGAAATCTGCAGTGACCATAGAAGGAGTCGTGGCGCTGTTGCTGCTGCTGATCCTGAGCCTGGCTGCCGTAGTTTATCATCTTATACGGATACAGTATAGTGAGGCGGTCGATTTTTCCATGGACTGGAACTTGTTCCTGAGCTGGATCCCGCTGTTAATTGCTTATGCTGCCCGCGTGCATTCCCGTGCCTTCCCCGGAAGGCGTTTGGTCACCGCGCTGTTAAGCTTTGTATGGCTGCTGTTTTTTCCTAATGCCCCTTATATGATCACCGACCTCATCCATCTTTCGGTGGATTATGGAAGCAACCTTACCTGGCATGACACGATCATGTTGTTTTATTATGCCCAGGTAAGCCTGATTAACGGCCTGATCTCGTTGTACTGGATCCATCATGCCTGGCTGACGGTTTTTGGCAACAAAATAGGGAACATACTTTTGATTTTTTCGTTGCCCCTGGCCGGTTACGGTATTTACCTTGGGCGTATCGAGCGGTGGAACAGCTGGGACATACTCCGGAACCCCGTAGAGCTTTTGAATGCAGTAGTGACCAGTATCAGCGAGAAAACGGCTATTTTGCTCACTTTCGAGTTCGGGCTTTTACTGGGGATGCTTTACCTGGTGTTGTGGGTGCTGCTGCGGTACCGCATTCGCAAAGGGTAACAGGAGCGGTCAGTTCCTTGCTCTGAATATATCCCAGAAGTTGTTTTTTTGGGAAAGCTTCTGGAGTTTTTGCTGCTGCTCGTAATCCAGGACGGCGATCATCCGCTCTCTCTTTTCTTTCTGAACAGCCCTTATTTCTTTCTTTTTCGTAGAAGGCTTCCGCGCAAGCTTTGTTTCCTTACGTGTGTATTTCCGTTCGATCCGGTTAAGCTTTTTTACCTGTCTGGAAGTTAGATCCAGTTGCGAAGCATAGGTTTCGAGATTTTTCTGGAAATTCCTGTTGTTCAGCCTGGCCGGCTTGCGGACATCTTCCTTTGTCGTCAGTTCTTCCCGGTCCCTTGAAAATTGAGCGTATCCGGTTGCAGGCAGGATAAGGACGCCCAGCATGAAGAAAAAGGCAATACAGGCGTTCCGGGTAAAGCTCTTAGCAATCTGAGGATAATACATACGGGAGAAATCGGCTGCGTTATGATTGAATAACTTTCATCTCATAACGTCGGGTCGTTGTAAAACTGTATGCCTTAGCCTTCGTGGGCCGTAATTTTACCGAATTTATAATTTGCGGTTATGCCGATATAGCGGTTGGTCTTGTGCCACTGCGAGAACTGGATGTAGGTCGGAGCGGAAAGGTCATTTTTATAGTAACGGGAAAGGAAGATATCCTGGATATTCAGGGAAATGAAGGCACGCTTTTCCATAAAGCTGCGTCTTATGCTCGCATTGGCCTGGAAGATCCCCATCCTGGTACCTTGCGCGATGGCTTTCGGACCTTCATAGTTAATATAGAAAGAACCCCTGAATTCGGCCGGCAGGTGGAAAAAAGTATTGAGATTGCCGGAATAGGACCAGCGGCGGTTGTCGATCCCGGCAGGAAGCGAAACAATTTCATTCCTGAAGAACCGCCCACTGGCGTTAAATTTGATTTTTTCACCCGCCCGTATCGATAAATCCGTCTCTGCACCGTAAGACAACTCTCTTCCGACGTTGTCAAACCGCGTGTAGGAAATGCCCTCCTCGTCGATCGTCCTGATATTGGTGATGGCGTTGTTTGAATAGCTGGAGAACAGGGAAGTGCCGATCCCGACTACGTTCTGGTAGTTGCTGTACCCGAGGTCGAGCTTGTGGGAAAATTCGGGGTTCAGATCCGGGTTACCGGTACGGATGTTGCGTGGATCGGTAATGTCCGTATAAGGATTGAGCCAGTCGGCGTTGGGGCGTTCTACTCTGCGGCTGTAATTCATCCTCAGCATGGCTGCCTCATTCAGCTTTCTTGAAATGGAAAACGAGGGCATAAGGTTAAGGAAGTGAACGGAAAATTTGCGGCTCATACTGACCTGGTTGAGGTACTGCGTCATATTGCTGAGTCTCAGACCTGCCCGGAAGCCCCATTCATTCCATTTTTGGGTAGCGCTTATATAACCGCTGTAAAGGGCATCCCTGTAGCCAAAAATATTGCTGATCCGCTGGTCATAGACGAACTCACCGGTTTCGGTGTTGTAGGTGTACAGGAAGTTATTGTTATCCCGTAAGTTCTGCCTCGTGTGAGCGCCGGTAGAAAGCGTCAGTTTTTCAGTTACCGGCCAGTTAAAGTCGATCCTGCCGTACAGCCCTTTGCTGTCATTGTCACGCAAATTATATTGCTGGCGGTTTAACACGGCTTCTTCGCTTTCCTGTATCAGGTCGGTCCTGCCATCCGAGCCTCCGGTCGTATAGCTCAATGTCGCGGTGAAGTTATGTTCTCTAGTAGAAAACTCCCTCCTGAAATCAAGCCCGTAAGTAATATTCTGGCCGTCACTGTTTCCCCGGCTTACGCGGTCGAACTGCTGAGTCACGGTTTCATCGGCCAAAAGGGTCTTGTTGGAAGTGAAGCTGTTATTTTTGTTAAAATTATTGCTGAAGTTGATGGAGGCCCCCAGATTCGTTTTGGAGTCGATGTCATAGTTGGCCTGGATCCTGGCGAAACCGTTGGTGTTTTTGCTCATCCCGTCTCCATTCTGAAAGAGGGTAGAGGGAGTTTCGCTGAGCAGGTTCCTGCGTTCCAGGTTCCGGGTGTTGAGTGTCTGGCTTGTCTGGAAATTAGCGGAGGTACGCACCACCAGTTTTTCCGTCTTATAACTGAAGTTCCCACCGGCGTTATAATGATCATAATTACCGGCGCTCAATCGTACGTTCCCGTTCATACCCACGATAGTCGCCTTTTTGGTGATGATGTCGATTACGCCGCTGGCCCCGTCGGCTTCGTATTTGGCAGACGGTGAAGTAATGACGTCGATACGCTCGATCAGGTCGGAAGGGAAGCTCTGGAGAACAGTCGCCAGGTCGCTGCCGTACTGGGATGAGGGTTTCCCGTCTATCAAAACGACGATATTGGATTTGCCCCTTATCATGGGCGTCCCGTTTTCGTCCATGGATACGGCCGGGAGTTTTTCCAGCAGCTCGCTGGCATTATTGCTGGATGCGAGAAGATCCTGCCCGATATTGATGGAGGTTTTATCGATGTCGGTCACGATCATCGATTTTTCAGCTACGACTTTGACCTCCTGGAGCTGGTTTGCTTCATTTCTCAGATAGACAGGTCCGACATCGATGTTTTTTGCTTCAACAGGAACCTGGATATTGGGAACAAACTCATTTTCATATCCTATTGATGAGACTTTCAGGATATAGTTGCCTGATATGACATTTGTGAGCTCAAAAACACCGTTTTCATCGGCCGAGATTCCCATTGCGATAGTAGAATCAGTGCGGAGAAGTGCGACTGTAGCAAATGGTACAGCACCGGATGCACCCTTTTCCAGGACCCTTCCTGTCAGCTTCCCGCCGTCGGGCCGAAATGAGGAAGCAGTCGTACAAAATACTAAGATCAGAAAAACGGATGTCAGAAATCTTGGGATTAACTTCACTTCTTTAGGATTGCGAATTTGAAAAGTACAACGTGGTATTACGCCGGAGTCCCGGACCTGCTGTAGCTTAAAGATTTGTAATTATTGAAAATGGCTACATAAAGGTACGAAAATCTTTGAAAACCCCGGGATGTTCCCCCTATATATATTAAAATATCTAAGAGGCTATGTCGATACTATTGATTGCTAAGAATAAATTTGCATTCCGAAAAAACTCCGGCTTAAGTTCAGATTGAGATGCCGGCGGAGTTACCGGCATTTTAAATCATCCATAAATGCATCCCCCAGGGGAAATACCTGCTTTTTAATGAAGAATATTCGCAATTTCTGTATTATCGCTCACATAGATCACGGCAAGAGTACTCTTGCAGACCGCCTTCTTGAATTTACCAAGACGGTTTCTGACAGGGACATGCAGGCCCAGTTACTGGATAATATGGATTTGGAGCGCGAAAGAGGGATTACCATCAAGAGTCATGCCATACAGATGGATTACCTCTATAAAGGAGAAAAGTACACGCTTAACCTGATCGACACACCAGGGCACGTGGATTTTTCTTATGAAGTGTCAAGATCCATTGCCGCCTGTGAGGGTGCCTTATTGCTTGTAGATGCCGCCCAGGGTACCGAAGCCCAGACCATTTCCAACCTGTACCTGGCACTGGGTTATGACCTTGTAATCATACCGGTACTGAATAAGATCGATTTGCCGGGGGCTATGGTTGAGGAAGTGAAGGACGAAATGGTCGAGCTGCTGGCCTGCAGCAGAGAGGAAATCATTCCGGCCAGCGGTAAAGCCGGGATAGGGATCGAAGATATACTCAATGCGATAGTCGAGCGTATTCCCCCGCCGAAGGGAGACCCGCAGGCCCCCCTCCAGGCGCTGATTTTTGATTCTGTCTTTAATTCATTCCGGGGAATAGAAGTCATATTCCGGGTGAAAAACGGGAGTATCCGGAAAGGTGATAAGGTGAAGTTTATGGCGACCGGGAGGGAGTACGAGGCGGACGAGATCGGAACCCTGCGCCTGCAGAAAGAGCCGAAAGAGGTGGTTGAATGCGGCGATGTGGGTTACCTTATCTCAGGTATCAAGGTCGCTAAGGAAGTTAAGGTAGGAGATACCATAACGCACATACAACGCCAGGCGTCAGAAGCAATTCACGGTTTTTCTGAAGTAAAGCCAATGGTGTTTGCAGGGATTTACCCGGTGGATACCAGTGAATTTGAAGAGCTCAGGGAGGCGATGGAAAAGTTGCAGCTCAACGATGCAGCGCTGGTTTGGGAACCGGAGACGTCGGCAGCGCTTGGTTTCGGCTTCAGGTGCGGCTTCCTGGGTATGCTGCATATGGAAATCGTGCAGGAAAGGCTCGAGCGGGAGTTCGATATGACCGTGATTACGACTGTTCCGTCAGTACAGTTTGAAGTCGTTACTACTAAAGGGACGAACCTGAAGGTAAGCGCTCCCTCCGAAATGCCCGAGCCTAATTATATCGACTGGATAGAAGAACCTTATATCAATGCCCAGATAATCACCAAGTCCGAATATATAGGCGGGATCATGTCACTTTGTATGGACAAGCGGGGGACATTGAAAAACCAGGTTTACCTTACTGCCGAGCGCGTGGAAATCCAGTTTTCGATGCCGCTGGCCGAGGTTGTATTCGACTTTTTTGATAAGCTCAAGACCATTTCCAGGGGATATGCTTCACTCGACTATGAGCTGAGCGGCTACCAGGAATCGGACATGGTAAAGCTCGATATCATGCTTAACGGTGAGCGTGTCGATGCGCTGTCGGCGATTGTTCACCGTACAAAAGCCTATGAATGGGGAAAGAAGCTTTGTGAAAAGCTGAAGGAACTTCTTCCCCGGCAAATGTTTGAAATAGCCATACAGGCTGCGATTGGGCAAAAAATTATTGCCAGGGAAACTGTGAAGGCCATGCGCAAGGACGTGTTGGCCAAATGTTATGGCGGCGATATTTCGAGAAAGAGAAAGCTGCTCGAAAAGCAGAAAAAGGGGAAAAAGAGAATGCGCCAGGTCGGTAACGTGGAGATTCCCCAGGAGGCGTTTATGGCCGTACTTAAAATTAACTAGGATTTGCAGACGGCCGATGGATCTGTAGCCTACCTTTTGCTGGGAACTAACCTTGGCAAGAGGGAAGAATTGTTGGAAAGAGCCTTAAAAGCTATAGGGGAAAGGGTGGGGCGGATTGTCGCGGTATCGTCGGTATATGAGACCGAGCCCTGGGGGACGGAGGGGCAGTCGCCCTACCTGAACCAGGCTGTTGCCGTATCGACGCAATTGCTCCCTGTCGCGCTACTGGAAACCATTTTTTCGATAGAATCCGGATTAGGGAGGGCGAGGCGTACCCGGTGGGATAGCCGGACCATGGATATCGATATTCTTTATTACGGCGATGCCGTTTACAGCGAGCCCGGCCTTGAAATCCCTCATCCCAGGCTGCACCTCAGGAATTTTGTACTGTACCCCCTGTCGGAAATAGCGCCCGACTACGTTCATCCCTTGTTAGGAAAAACGAACCGTGAGCTTCTGAACAGCTCTGAGGATCTTTTACAGGTGAAAAGGGTAAATTAGAGAAGTATCCGCGTTTTTAGCTTAGATTAGTTTGGACACAGCTTAAGGGGGCTATGACAAAATATCGTCCTTAAGGTTGATGATTGTGTCTTTCCGAACCGGATTCACAATTTCCGGGGATTTTATCTTCCCGGAATTCTCTTTCGTTACACTGTCTTTTTAATTAGATAATTTATGTCTACAGCAAGTGAAACCGGATTGGCTTCCAAAGGAGTAAAGGCTTTTATGGATGACAATTTTTTGCTGCAAACTGAAAGCGCAAAGGTGCTTTACCATGAGTTTGCCAGTAAAATGCCCATTATAGACTACCACTGCCACCTGCCTCCGGATGAAATAGCGCAGGATAAGATTTTTCCCAACCTTACCCAGATATGGCTCTATGGCGACCACTATAAATGGCGGGCTATGCGGAGCAACGGGATAGATGAAAGCTATTGTACCGGCAGCAAGCCGGACAAAGAGAAATTCAGAAAATGGGCTGAAACGGTCCCGTATACCATGCGGAATCCGTTGTATCACTGGACACACCTGGAACTGAGACGATATTTTGACGAATACGAAATCCTGGGGCCGGCCAATGCAGACCGTATTTACGACGAAGCAAGCGAAAAGCTCGATACCAGGGAATATTCGGTACGGAGCCTGTTGAAAAAAATGGATGTGCGTGTGGTCTGTACCACGGACGATCCGCTCGACAGCCTGGAATACCACCAGCAGATCAAAGCGGAGGGATTAGACCTCCAGGTATTGCCTACTTTCCGGCCTGATAAGTTTATCCTGATAGAAAACCCATCGTATACTGACTTTGTCAACAGGCTTGGCGGTATTGTGAACAGCAATATCGAATCTTTCGACAATCTGACATCTGCGCTCAGGCAGCGGGCAGACTTCTTCGCCAGTCTGGGAGGAAGGCTTGCTGATCATGGCCTGGAGCGTATTTCGGCGGTAGAAGCCGGCCCCGAGGAAGCTGACAGGATATTTAAGAAGCGCCTGGCCGGGCAGAGCCTGAATCCGGATGAGATAGAAGCTTTTAAATCAGCATTGCTACATGAGCTCGGCACGATGTACCACGCTTTGGGATGGACCCAGCAATTCCATGTCGGCGCCATGCGGAACAATAACAGGAGGGCATTGAGGACCCTCGGGCCGGATACCGGTTGGGACAGCATCGGCGATTACCCGCAGGCGCAGGCGCTCTCGCGGTTTTTGGGGCGATTGGACGAGCATAACCAACTGGCCAAAACTGTTATTTATAACCTGAATCCTTCTGATAATGAGATAATTGCAACGATGGTCGGGAACTTTAATGACGGATCGGTGGCGGGAAAGATCCAGTTCGGATCGGGATGGTGGTTTATGGATCAGAAGCAGGGCATGGAAAACCAGATGAACGCGCTGTCCAACATGGGGCTGCTCAGTCGTTTCGTCGGGATGCTTACCGACTCGAGAAGCTTTCTGTCGTTCCCGAGACATGAATATTTCCGCCGCATTCTTTGTAATTTATACGGCAATGATATTGAAAACGGCGAACTTCCCAACGATATAGAATGGATAGGCCAGACCATACAGAATATCTGTTACAACAACGCCCGGGAGTATTTTAAATTCTAACCCTCAAGCCCGATACTCGTTTTAACCTATGGAGAAAAAAACCAATTTCAGATGGACAGTGGTAGCGCTGTTGTTTTTTGCTACGACGATCAATTACCTCGACCGCCAGGTACTGGGCCTGCTGAAGCCTGCTCTGGAGGTGGAGTTCGGCTGGACTGAAACAGACTATGCCACCATTGTAATGGCTTTTTCGGCCGCTTATGCGTTAGGGCTTTTGTTTTATGGCGGTTTTGTCGATAAGATCGGGACAAAATTGGGATATACTATTTCCATTATCGTTTGGAGCATTGCCGCTATGTTTCATGCGGCGGCGCGTTCCACACTTGGTTTTATTCTGGCAAGGGCTTCGCTGGGCCTCGGCGAAGCCGGTAATTTCCCGGTTGCTATCAAGGCGACTGCCGAGTGGTTTCCGAAAAAGGAGCGTGCACTGGCGACCGGTATCTTTAACTCAGGGGCCAATATAGGAGCTGTCGTGGCGCCTATTATGGTGCCCTGGATCCTGGGCGCCTATGGCTGGGAGGAAGCGTTTATTATTACCGGTGCTATCGGGTTTATCTGGTTGATATTCTGGTGGTTTATGTATGACGTTCCCTCCAAAAAGAAGGGCGTCTCCAAGGCTGAATACGATTATATTCACAGTGATGACAAGGAAGAGGAGCAGGAAGTACAGACTGAAGACCGCTCGACTGGTGCGTCAGGCTGGCTGAAGCTCTTCGGGATCAGGCAGACCTGGGCCTTTGTTTTCGGTAAGTTTCTCACAGATCCGGTATGGTGGTTTTTCCTGTTCTGGCTCCCGTCCTATTTTGCCAGCAATTTTGATCTTGACCTGAAGAAACCAAGTTTACACCTGGCGATCCTTTATACTGCCACTACTATCGGCAGTATTGGCGGCGGGTATCTCTCGGGTTATTTTATAAAGAAAGGAATGCCCGTTTTCAAAGCCCGTAAAACGGCTATGCTGTTGTTTGCGATTATCGTGATCCCGATCATTTTTGCCCAGTACTGTACCAATATCTGGCAGGCAGTCGCGCTGATAAGCCTTGCTGCAGCCGCGCATCAGGCCTGGAGTGCCAATATTTTTACGACGGCATCCGATATGTTTCCCAAGAAAGCCGTTAGTTCCGTAGTTGGTATCGGCGGAATGGCCGGCTCGGTAGGAGGGATACTCTTTCCGTTGTTTGTAGGTTACGTATTGGATAATGCAAAGGCGGCAGGCAATATCAATACAGGCTATAATTTCATATTTATCGTCTGCGGCTGCGCATACCTGCTGGCATGGCTGATCATGCATTTCTTTGCGCCACGTATGGAGAAAGTGAAGATATAATAGAAGTAGCAGTTTTCCCGCCCCGTAAGAAGCGGGGCGGGGAAACTGTTTCAAACCCCCTCGTCTTCCAGCTCATGGCGGCTCCTGAGCATGCCGATAAATTCTTTTTTGAGCCTGATTTTCCCGGCAGAAAGATAGGTTAACAGGTCGGCTCCAAGGCGGGTATTGACGTGATTGTGCCGGACGCGTCCGTTTATTTTCAGGAAATCGATTTTTTCAAGCAGTTCAGGAGCAGGCAGGCCGTCGCGGAAAGGGAGATTAACCTCGCAGTTTATGAAGCTGATTCCTGTCTTTGCCCGGATTCTGCCAAACGCTTCGTCATTTCCTGGCCCTTGTGCGAAGCGGAAACAGCAGTTCTCGAAGGAAATCTTCCCGGTAAAGCTTTCCGTTTTTCCGGCTTCGAGATATTCTACCTCTGTTCCCTTTATGAAAATCTTGGCCTGAACGTCGTCCAGCTTTAGTTTAAGATGGTCGCAGTCGACGATCGAGAGTGACGGGAAGATAGAACGCTCATCCGCATAGGGCCCGGGTAAGCCGAGGTACAGGTTCGGAGATCCCGTGTCATGGTCGAGTGTAATATCCTCGAAGTGAATCGTGCAGTTGGTCCGGAATATTCCGTTAATCATGCCTCCCTGCCTGCTCCCGGTCAGAAAAGAAGATACATCAGGGAGCTCCAGAAGCTGAAGCCCGCGTTCTCTTCCCTGTACGATGATATGGCTGAATGCCATGCGCTGCGGGAAAATCAGCCTGCCGCCTTCTTTTGAGTTCGAAAATTTAGGAAGCCGGATAAGCGCATACCTGGCATCGTTCCATTCTGCTAATGACACAAATGTAAAGTCGCTCACAACGATCTGCTGTCCTAAAACGATAGGATATTTGTAGTCAAAATCGCCCGGGAGCATTGAAATAATTGCTGCCGGGGAGTTGGTCTGTATTACCACCCTGCAGTTGACAATGCTGATCGGGCCGTCCCACCGGGCGCCGTAATCCTGTCGGAAATTGAGGAACACGTTGTTGAACACGCGGGTATTTTCGATAACGAGCTCGCCGCCACCGGTAAGCGTGAGGCCCTTCTGCCCGATCTCGCTGTCTTTTATCGCAATGTTCCAACCGTGAAAATGCACATCTACGCGGTTGAGCCGGCAGCTTTCAATCCGGAAATTCTTGAAAAGGTTGGTGCCGAATACTCCCCAATGGATGGGACTGCCTTCGGCGGTAATGTTACGGAAAGTGCCGCACAAGACCCTGGAACCGCCGATGCCGTAAGTTCCGGCTTTCAGATCGCGGTCGGTACCCGGTCTGTCCTTTTCCCAGGGTATAAGCCGGATATTTTCTAGCAGGATGTCGTACACGCAACTGAAGTTGTAAAAACCGCCGCGGGGTGTGTCGGAAATATCGTCTTTCCCTTTCTCCAGGCCGACCCATTGATTCCTGATGATAGTGCGGCTTCTCCGTACGGCGATCCCTTCCTGGTGATAGGGACCACCTATTTTCCCGGGATTATCTCCGGAGACAAGGAATGTACCTCCTTCAATGGTCAGGTAGCCTTCATCACAAGGGTAGGCGGTGAGATGCGTGTAATCGCTGAAGGTCCACGCCATATCGCCTATGATACGGCCATGTTCTTCTACGTAGAAAAACTCTTCTCTTGCCCAGCCACGGGGATTGTAATCCGGGCCGTACCTTCGGCCGATCCGGTCGTTCTCGTCTTTTACAATTACGAGGCAGTTCCTGTAAGCAGCCAGCTCCGGTAAAAATTTAACACCCGGCTTTAGTTTCCGGACCAATTCAGCTTTAAGCCCGGCAGAAAGAGATATTTCGGACGAGGCCTGCCTGGGTAGCACTACGAAGTGGGCTTCCCGCGGTGAATTGAACGATTCGTCAAGGTGGAAGACCGTATTCCCCCAATTGACATTCGTCGCAATCGGTATCAGGCGGGTTTCCCTGAGCCAGAATTCACCTGCCAGGTTCAACACGGGCAGCCTGAATTCATTGGCAAATAAATGCGCCTTTTTAATAGCAATCCCGTCGTCGGACAGACCGTCGGATTTAGCCCCGAACATCCGGTAGTTCACTGAGGCGACAGTAGGCAGAAGAGAGGCAAAAAGCCCGTTGCCGACAGGAAGGGCGGAGATCTTGCCGGAGTCGCCGGTGATTTCGTAAGTGGCTGCGCCGGAATCGCCGGGGTGAAAGTAGCCTAAGGTCTCAACGAACATTCCGTCTCTCAGCGACTTGTCGGAAGCAAGCGACGAAAAGGCCGGAACGGTCCTGATAGCGGCCTGCCGGAGGGGTTCATTTCCTGAAGAAAATGCATGGTGAGCGCTTCCTGCCGACAGCGCAGTGGTTCCCAGGGCGGTCAGCATAGCCCGCCTGGACTGAATTTTAGCTTTATCTGAGGCCATTTATCGGGTAGGTTTTAGGACTGCTTAAGCACTCATAGATAAGAGAAAAAAGCGAGCGGCTATCTACTCGCAGAAGCGGAATAAAGTGAGAAAAGTCCCGGCGATATGTTGCCGGTTCAAAACTCCCGGTCGCCGAATTCGCTTTTAGGCAGGCGATTTCTTTTAGGTAACTGGTTGAGAGAGTAGCTCAGGTTGAGCAGGATCATATCCGTTTCATGGATATAATTGGTGGTGGTAAAGAAATCTTTCCCGCTTGTGGTGATGCGTTGCCGGTTCGATTTCAACATACCCAGATCCAGGTTCTGCCACTGAAGCGTAGAAACGATCCTGCCTTTTAGAAAAGTCTTTTTTGCAGAGAAGCCGGCCAGGACAAAACGGGAGTCTTCTCCCTGGGCCGTTATCCTTTTCGAGATATAATTGAGGTACCACTGGAGCTGAAACGTCGGTGTGAGCCTGAAGGTAGTATTGGCGTTTACAGAATATACCGGGCCTGAAGTATTCACTTTTACCGCCTCATTGAAGAGGCTTCCCTTGATTTTATAGTGGTATATATTGACTGTCGACATCAGTTGCCACCAGGCGGCCGGGTTTGCCTGTCCCGTTATTTCAATTCCCCACGAGGAGGCGATTCCCGCGTTGGTATATATCCGGTTGATAATAGTATCATTGTAGACGCTGTTTACCCTGTTTACAACATTTTTTATACGTTGATTATAGACAGTTGCCGACAGTGAACCTTTGTTGAACTGAGAAGTTATTCCGGCTTCGCTCAGATTTATAAGCTCGGGAAGAATGTCAGGGTCGCCCGATTCGAGGGTTTCCGAATGCTCCCGTTCGGGATAGGGGTTCAGCTCATGGTTGGTCGATCGTTGTATCCTCCGGTTGTATCCGGCCTTTGCGTGAAGGGAGGAACTGATCTTGTATTGAAGGCCGGCCGACGGAAATAGATTAGACTGGTTAAGAAAACGGGTAGGTTGACCGGCGGAATTGAAGGTACGCGTGGCATATTCATATCTTATTCCGCCGTTGTATTCCAGCCTGTCTTTTTTCGCGGAATACTGGGAATAGACAGAATGGATCTCATTCAAAACCTTTGTCTTGCTTGAAAATTCAGGAATCAATTTGAAGCCACCGGATCCGTCATTATAGAGATATTTAAAATCCCCTTTCTGCTCCTGGTACCTGTATTGATAACCTGTTTCAAAATTGCCGTTTTTAAAAGGCAGAAGATAATCTGCGTTCATTCTTAACGCCGCCAAAGGATTGGTTCCGGGGTTTTGGGTATTCTGAAGAACAAAATTTCGTCCCGGCTCGTTGAGGTTCAGATTGTAGGTAAGGCTTTCTATGCCGGCTTTTTCAGCCAATGCCGAAAGAGTAATAGCCGATTTGTTTTTAAAAGTGCGGGTATAGTCAAGATTTAACAGGTTGATCCGGCTGCTCTTTTCTGCCACGTTGGAATTGAAATAGATAACCCGGCTCAACACAGCACCGTCCGAAATCCTGGTTTTCAGGTTGTTGTAGACTATATCCGCCCGCCTCGACTGCATCCTGTACCCACTGTAAAATCCTAAAGACCAGGTGTTGGCAGAATCGGGTGCGAAGGTAACGGAAGCCCTGCCGGTGTAGCTATAGCGCATGAAGCTTCTCTCTCCTTCTGAAGGGAATGAAGTGAAGATATCACCTATAGTCGTATTGACGTTGCCGCTGCGATGGCCTGCCATATCGTTGCGGAGGTAATTACTGCCTGCGTTGATTTCCCATTTTCCCTGCCGGTGGTAAAACGCAAGTTCACCGCCGAAACGGACAGGAGCACGGCTGTTCGCATGCCTGTCAATAGAAGGAAGCCCGCCCTGCATGTTTGCCTGGAAGGATGTTCCGGCAACCCCCGACCTCGTAATAATGTTGATAATCCCTCCTTTGCCGTCAGGATCGTAACGTGCCGACGGAGAGGTAATCATTTCGATACGCCGTATGGAATTTGCAGGAAGCTGGCCCAGAAAATGCTGAGGGTCGGTGCGGATGGGCTTCCCGTCGATGAGCACCATAAAAGCGTTGGAGCCTCTCCAGGTAATTTCGCCTATGCTGTTCACTGCAACCGAAGGTGTATTTCTGAGCACATCCAGGGCTGTGGAGCCTTCAGTATTGAAAAATCTATCGGTCCGGATGATCGTTCTGTCGACCTGGTTTTCAATCGTGCCGGCGGCGCCCCTGACTTCCACGGTGGTCAGGTCGGTTGCCGCCGATTCCAGGCGAACTTCCAGCGGGATACCGGTAAGCTCGGAGGTGTTGATTTGAATAGTAGTGTTCCGGTAACCTACGTATTGTGCGATAAGCCGGAACCGTCCGGCAGTTACTTTAGTGAATCTGAAAGAACCGTCTTCGCCGGTGAGAACGCCGAGAACAGCGGTGGAAGCAGAATCAGGATAAAGGACTACGGAGCCATAAGGGAGCGGAAGCCCTGTATGACGGTCCAGAAGCCTGCCTGTTATTCCTGAAGTTTGCTGGGCATTAGCAGTGCTGGTTATCGATATACAAACGGAAATTAAAAAGGGCAGGTACTTCATATGATCGGAAATGCTGCAATCTTGGTTAACAGCGCCAAATATAAAGTGTGTCCCGGTGTTTAAACTGGTCAATCCGGATCTAAAACTGGTATTTTCAGGCGATCGAGCGCCGGTATCCGCCGGGGAGAAGGCCGGTTTGCTTTTTGAAAAATTTATTGAAATGCGAGAGGTCGGAGAAACCCAGCCGGTAGGCAATCTCGGAAAGGCTGTCTGTTGAGTAAAGTAATTGTTTCTGAGCCTCCCGGGTAATTTTTTCATTTATAAACTGCCCGGCTGTCTTCCCCAGCGACTTGCGGCATACCTGGTTGAGTGTTTTCGGGGTTACATTCAGGATCCGGGCATACTGCCCCACGGGATACCGCATGGCGAAGTTTTGATCAAGCACTTCAATAAAACGGATAAGAAGCTCAGGATGAAGCGCTGAGTGCTCCTGTTTTGCTTCCCTTTTCATCAGGTTGAACAGCAGCCAAAGGTAGCTTTGTACGATTGCTTTGAAATTGGGCAGAAGGTCCCGGAATTCCTTTTCCATCGCTTCAAATATACCGGTAATGGCAGGTTCGATGTGGCTGAGCTCAACGGCGTGGGGAAAAGGTAATGGAAAAGGACTGAACAGTAAATCATATAAGGGATGATCGGCGAGGAAATCTTTCCTCAGCATTATAACAAAGCCTTTCGGAATATCAGTTAGCTCCCAGTGGTGTACCTGTCCGGGAAGCACCCAGTAAACGGTTGCCGGAGAGATCGCGAACTTCCGGTGATCGATCTGGTGATGTCCGCGGCCTTCCTGAAGATAGATGATTTCAAGATAATCCTTGTGTCCGTGAGGCAGGGTCGTTTTAATGACCGGTTTCATCGGTTTTATCCTGAAAAGGTCTTCCTGTAGTTTGTTTTTTATAGGTAAATTCATCCCGGGTGCATACATTTTCTGCGAACGTAAAGGCAGCACGCATCTTTCTGCCGGGTAGTTCGCCGAATTATAAAAAATAGTTGTTTTTTTGTAACTCCGGGATGCTTTTCTGCTGAAGGTATTCCATGGGATTCAAATTCGCTTTAAAGCATATGCCGGATATACCAGTTAAAACCATGCATCGTCGGGAATTACTCAAAACACTTACCGGGATTTTCGGGATGGCTGTCACTGTGCCATCCTGGGCTAACGGGTGGACCTCAACAGGGATATCCGGATCTACCCTTCTTTCGAAGGAACAGAAAAGATTGCTGACCGACCTGGTCGACACGATTATTCCCAGGACCGGCACACCCGGCGCGTCGGATCTCGGAGTACAGCATTTCGTTGAGCTGATGGTCCGGGATTGTTTCGAAAAGCCGGTGCAGGAACAGCTTGGCGTAGGGCTGATCAAGCTCGACAACGAGGCAAAAAACAGGTTCGGACATGGGTTTTCAGCTTTAAAATCCGACCAAAAGCTTGACCTGGTGAAGTCGCTTGCCGGTAAGAAAGACAGCGAAGATGCCGATTTCCTCAGTTCAGTCAAAAACCTGGCCATCCAGGGATACACCAGTTCAGAGTATTTCATGACAAACGTAAGCAGGTATGAGCTGATCCCTGCACGGTATCATGGATGTGTGGACATCGGTTCCTGACAGGAACTGCTCACAATTTTAAGGTTAACCAATCGATACAGGAAATGAATAACGATATTCATCAGTTAGAAAATATCAACATCAACAGCGGAGGGAAAAGCAGCAACACATTCGAAGCTATCGTGATCGGTTCCGGTATCAGCGGCGGGTGGTCGGCCAAGGAGCTGGCGGAGAAAGGAGTAAAAACATTGCTGCTGGAGCGGGGCCGGAATGTAGAGCATATCAAGGATTACCCGACGACCAATATGATGCCCTGGGAGTTTGAGCACCGGGAAAAAATGCCGCTGGAGATTACGAAAGAGAACCCGATAGTAAGTAAATGCTACAACTTTAAAGAGTCTTCCGCGCATTTCTTTGTGAAGGACAACGAGCATCCGTACATACAGGAGAAGCCTTTTGACTGGATCAGGGGCTACCAGGTAGGAGGGAAATCCCTGCTGTGGGCGCGCCAGACGCAGCGGTGGTCGAAGTATGATTTTGAAGGCCCTGGCAGGGATGGGTTTGCAGTGGAGTGGCCCATTTCCTACAATGATATAGCGCCGTGGTACAGCTACGTGGAACGTTTTGCCGGGATTTCGGGCAATAAGGACGGGCTGGATATTCTTCCGGACGGCGAATTTCTGCCTCCTCATGAGTTGAATTGCGTAGAAAAATATTTCAGTGACCAGGTCGCCAGGCATTACAAGGGGACCCGTCATATTATTATCGGGCGTTGTGCGCACATTACGGAGCCAAAACCGATACACCTTGAGCAGGGAAGGGCGAAGTGCCAGCACAGGGTTATTTGTGAAAGAGGCTGTCCCTTTGGAGGTTATTTTACGTCCGTATCTTCGACCATACCCTGGGCACTGAAGACCGGGAACCTTACACTGAAGACCGATTCGGTAGTTCATTCCATTATCTACGACGAAAAGAAAGGGAAGGCGACTGGTGTCAGGGTAATCGATGCCCATACGCGGGAGATGACCGATTATTTTGCGAAAGTTATTTTTGTCAATGCCTCCGCTATCAATACCAACCTGATACTGCTGAATTCAACTTCGTCGAGGTTTCCCAACGGGCTTGGCAACGATAGCGGCTTACTGGGGAAATACGTAGCTTTTCACAACTACCGCGCGGGTATTTCCGGGCAATACGAAGGATTTCTGGATAAGACGACCGACGGAAGAAGACCAAACAGCGGATATATACCCCGTTTCAGGAATGTAAAAAAGCAGGAGACGGACTTCCTGAGGGGCTATGCCGCCGGATTTGGCGCCGGACGAAACGTAGGCAATGAAAGGAACGGATGGGGTGAGGAACTGAAAACAGGGCTCGGGACCACGCGCTATGGGAACTGGCATGTCGGATCGCATATGATGGGCGAAACTATTCCGAAGGAGTCGAACTATGTCGCCCTGGATAATGTGCTGAAAGATCCTTTCGGGATACCCCAGCTCAGGATAAAGGTCGAATATGACGATAACGACGAGAAAATGGTGAAGGATTACCTGGAGCAGATGACTGAGATGTTTGAAAAGGCAGGTTTTACCAATATCCGTACAAGAGACGACCATCGTTATCCCGGCTTAGATATACATGAAATGGGAGGTGTCCGCATGGGTAAAGACCCGAAAACATCGCTGCTCAACAAGTGGAACCAAATGCATGCCGCGCCTAATGTTTTTGTAACCGACGGGGCCTGTATGACTTCGACGGCTACGCAGAATCCCTCTCTGACGTACATGGCATTCTCTGCGCGGGCTGCGGATTACGCAGTAAAAGAAATGAAAAAAGGAAACCTGAGATAGGTATAGCCGTTACTTCTTAATTCTTGTAGAACAGCCATTTCGACAACTCCTTGTAGGTCACTTTCTTGCCGTACATGAGTATTCCTACCCTGTAGATCCGGGAAGCCAGCCAGACGGTGCCGAGGAAGCCGACGATCAATAGCGACATCGACAGCAGGATCTGCCAGGCGGGCACGCCGAAAGGGATCCTGACCATCATGACGATGGGAGAAGTGAATGGTATCATGGACGTCCAGAATACGAGCGGGCTGTCAGGGTCCCGGATAGCTATCTGGGCAACGACAAAGCCGAAGATCAGCGGAAGGGTAATAGGGAAAACAAACTGCTGGGTATCGGATTCGTGATCGACGGCCGACCCTACGGCGCCAAGCAAAGCGCTGTACAGCAGGTACCCGCCCAGGAAGTAGAAAAGGAAGCTGCCGAGTATAAGCGGGATATTCAGGCTTTTGATACCATCCAGGACTTTAACTGCGGAGTTATCCTGGTTTTCCTGTATTTCCTTGCTTACTTCATCGGGCATGGAAGAGGCCTGCTGCTCTACCACTGCCTTTTGAATATCGGTCAGCTTGTCTCTCATGACATAGCCCGCACCGCTGATCAGCATGACGGTAAGCAATATCCAGAGCGCAAACTGTGTAAGCCCGACCAGCGCGACGCCGACTATCTTACCGACCAGCAGTTGAAAGGGCTTAACGGATGAGATAATTACTTCCACAATACGGCTTGTCTTTTCTTCCGATACGCTGCGCATGACCTGCGTACCGTAAAGCAGAACCGAGAAGTAGATAATCATGCCGCATACGACAGCGATAATAGTGGCGGCACCGGAGTTGCTTTCTTTCTCCAGGCCTTCTTCCAGGCTCAGGGTCTGCGCACTTACATTTACTTTAGAGTCCTGGAGCGTTTGAGGAGTTATGCCGGCTTCCCTGAGTTTGAGATCCTCCAACTGGTCTTCTATGACTTTTTCAAGGGCGGCCTTGAGTTCAAGGCTTACGTTTTTGCGGGCATAAATCCGGACGCTTCGCGGATTTTCCGCGATGTCGGCCGGAATGTGCAAAAGGGCGTCGCTGGTGCTTTTATCGAACTCAGATTTCGCGATATCGAGCTCAGTATCGGTAAATTCAAATTTTAGTTGCTTCGAATCTTTAAACCCGTCTTTCATCAACCCGCTTTGATCGAGTACGGTAACGAGTTTGGTTTCGGTGGAGCTTACGGCTGTCCAGATGATGCCGGCATAGAAGAGTACAAAAAGAAGCGGCGTAAGAATCGTCATTACAATGAATGACTTCTTTTTTACTCTTACAAGGTATTCCCGTTTCAGGACCAGTAAAATATTTCTCATAGGTATGACGCTGTCTTCAAAGCAAATTCAATTTTACGGATTTTTTATCTCGTGACGGCAAAAAGCAGGCATTTTGTATCGCGCTTATTTTCGTTTGGCCAGGTGTTTCCGGCTAACAGGGCAAACCTTCTTTTGTGAATATATTTGTAGTTCAATTTAATAGTGAAAAGATTATATTAATTAAGCGCCGGCTTTTCCTTTTCTAATTTTAACTATCTATATCATTTTTTTACGTGATCTTATGAAGCGCCAGCGACTATTGTCTTTATTATTATTCATTATTTCTGCGAGTTCTTACCTGTTGGGGCAGCCTGTCCAGCAATATGTACAGGTAATTGTAGCTCCCGAAAGAGCAGACTGGACTTATAAAACGGGAGAAACGGCCAGGTTTAACATTTCTGTTTTTAAGGACGGAGTGCCATTGAAAGATGCTATCGTATCTTATGAGATAGGGCCGGAAAAACAGAAACCCACAAAAACCGAAACAAAAACACTGACCAACGGTACACTTACAGTCGACGGCGGTACGCTGCGCGTACCGGGCTTTGTCAGGTGCATCGCCAAAGCTGAGGTAAACGGGGTAACCTACCGCGGATTAGGTACCGCCGGCTTTGATCCCGGAAAAATTACGCCTACCGTAGAAAATCCACGCGATTTTGACCAGTTCTGGGACAATGCCAAAAAAGAGCTTTCCGCTATTCCGCTCGACACAAGGATGACACTGATGCCAGAGCGGTGTACCGAAAAAGCAGATGTGTACCACGTCAGCTTTCAGAACAACAAGGAGGGTGTCCGCGTTTACGGGATCCTGTGTGTTCCAAAAGCACCGGGCAAATACCCGGCGTTGCTGCATGTACCGGGGGCAGGTGTAAGAGGATATTCCGGCGATGTGGCTAATGCCGAAAAAGGTATCATTACGTTACAGATAGGCATTCACGGGATACCCGTCAACCTGCCGGCGCAGGTGTATGAAGACCTGCGGTTTGGTGCTTTAAGCGCCTATAATAGCTATAACGCCGATGACAAAGACCGGTTTTACTACAAAAGGGTTTACCTCGGATGTGTAAGGGCAAACGATTTCCTGGTGAGCCTTCCACAATACGACGGCAGGAATCTTGCAGTAACCGGCGGAAGCCAGGGCGGAGCGCTTTCGGTTATTACGGCAGCGCTTGACAGCCGTGTCAAGTGGCTCGGCGCTTTCTATCCGGCACTGAGCGATGTAACCGGGTATCTTCACGGCAGGGCAGGAGGATGGCCGCACTATTTCGCAGACGCCAACCGCGACTACAATAACACGAAACAAAAGCTGGAAACATTACCCTACTATGATGTGGTGAACTTTGCCAGGAGGGTAAAGGTGCCGGGCTATTACTCGTGGGGCTACAACGATGAAACCTGCCCGCCTACTTCAATGCATGCTTTTTATAATGTGACAAACGCGCCGAAAGAGCTGTTCCTGGCGTATGACACCGGGCACTGGACCTATCCTGAACAGAGGACGAAAATGACGGATTGGCTGGTGGAGAAGTTGAAAGGAAGGAATTGATAAATTGGGAAAACAGGTAAGGGGCTGTCTCAGAATAAAAACTTTTATGAGACAGCCCCTTATTTTATTTGGAGGCTGTGACTTTAAACTCAAGCGTAAATTCGTCGTAGATCAGCCGATCGGCCAGCGCTGAAGGATCGAGGACTGATTTTGAGCGGTATTTGATATCATACAGGATACGGTCGACGGTAATCGTCCCTTCTGCTTCAAGACCGTTGCCCTGGTTTTTGATGGTTGCAGGGAAAGTGACGGGCTTGGTGATACCTTTGATAGTCAGGTTGCCGGTTACTTCGATCTGCCCTCCTTTTCCGGGCTTTGAACCGGTGATTGCCAGCTTCGCCTCAGGGAATTTCTCGACAGAAAAGAAGTCGTCGCTCTTCAGGTGGTTGGAGAGCCTTTCCTGGCGGCTGGCTTCCTGCAGATCCAGGACCGTAATGCTGTTCATATCAATGGTTACATTCCCGGAAGTAATCGATTTCCCGTCGGAAACGAAATTTCCCTCAGAGATACGGATATTTCCGAAATGGCCGCCCTTGACGCTTTTTCCGGTCCATTTTACGGAGCTCTTTCCTGTATCGACGGAGTAGGTATCTTTTGCGGAGTCGTTCCCGGCAAGGACGTAATGGGCCGAAACCAGGATAGCGGATAGCAGGCAGGTGAGCAACAGAGAGTGTTTTTTCATGGATTTTTTGTTGTATTTGGAGTTAAATTTATACATCGTGAAAATTATCCTCAGCTTCCCGGAGACTGTCGAGCAATTCACTTAATTTATCTGCTTCTTCGGGATTGACATGATGGAGAAGACTCTCTAATGACACAATCAGCGGGGTTGTTTTTTCCAGGAGCCCCAGCCCGGAGTCAGTGATGACAATGTCAACGGCACGACGGTCGTTCCGGCATAACCGTTTGAAGACGAATTGCTTGGCCGCCAGCTTGTCGATCAGGCGGGAAGTGTTCGAAGTTTTGTCTAACATTCTTTCACTTATATCCTGCACCCGCATCGGCGCCGGGTGAGAGCCTTTGAGGATCCGTAGCACATTATACTGCTGGGGGGAGAGGTCAAATGGGCGGAGTATTTCCATTTGTCTGTTCATCAGCCAGTTAGCAGTGTAGGTGATATTTACGAGCAATTTGTGATAAGGGTTAGCAAACTTGTTTTGTTTAATAGCAGTTTCTAAGGTCATTTATATCGTTATATTTCAATAAACTGTTGGTTGTGTGTGTGCCGGCCGGCATTCCTGATCATCAATATTTTTTGCATGAAGATTTTTGTTGTTATTGCCGGCCTATTTTCTACAAATATACTTTTGAATGATTACATTTAAGAAGAAAATTTTACTTGCTTCCAATTCACCCCGGAGGAAAGAGCTGCTCGGCAGTCTCGGTGTCCCCTTCGAAGTAAGGACAACGCCTGTTGACGAAACCTACGAAGGTATTTCCCCCGAACATGTTTCCGGATACCTTGCCGAAAAAAAAGCAAGAGCTTTCGAAGTTACGGAGGATCAGGTTCTTATACTATGCGCAGATACGGTTGTGGTAGCGGGGGATAAAATATTGGGGAAGCCGGCCGACAGGCAGGAGGCGGTTGAGATGCTGAAAATGCAGTCGGGGGTTACACAACAGGTTTTTACATCGGTGTGCCTGAGAGACGGAGATCAGTTCTGTGTAAAAACCGATATGGCGAAGGTTACTTTCAGGACGCTTTCCGAAGCGGAAATAAATTATTATGTAGATACTTTCAGGCCGTTTGACAAGGCCGGGGCCTATGGCATACAGGAGTGGATCGGCATGGTAGGTGTAGAACGTATCGAGGGTTCTTTTTATACTATAATGGGACTACCCACCCATCTTGTGTATCAAATGCTTCAGCCATATTTTGCAAATGAGTAATGCATGCGCTTATCCTTTCCCGAGAGTTTGCTACGAGATCTTCGTTCGTTCTTTCTGTGATTCAGACGGGGATGGCATCGGGGATCTGAATGGTATTACTTCCCGCCTGGACTATCTGCAGGCCCTGGGTATAGAAGGAATCTGGCTTACGCCGGTACATCCCTCGCCCAGCTACCACAAATACGACGTTACAGATTATTATGAGATAGATCCCGAATACGGTACTCTCGACGACTACCGGAACCTTCTCAGGGAGGCGCATGCACGAGGTATCAGGGTTTATATGGACCTGGTTATTCACCACACAAGCATACTGCATCGCTGGTTTGAAGAAGCCAGATGCAACCCGGAATCGCCCTACAGGAATTACTACCGGTGGATGTCAGATGAGGAAATTGCCGAAATGGGGCTGGAAGTCAGAGAGCTTACGCAGGACGCCCATACAGTCAATCCGTGGCACAGGGCGGCAGGCGGCAAAGAACGTTTTTTCGGGATTTTCAGCCGTGAAATGGCGGATCTCAATTTCGATAATCCCCGGACGCGGGAAGAGGTGTATCGTATCGTCGATTTCTGGCGGAATGAAATAGGCGTAGACGGCTTCAGGCTGGATGCGGCCAGGCATATTTACCCCATCTGGGAAGATGGGAGAAACCCCGATTTCTGGGTAGAGTTTGGCTTGGAAGCGGAGAAAATGAAAAAGAATACCTACCTGATCGGGGAGGTATGGGCGGACGCTGCGCACGTGGCTCCCTTTTTCAAGGGGCTTACAGCAAATTTCAACTTTGCCCTTTGTTGGAAAATAGAAGATGTACTGCTTTCGGAAAACAACCTCAACCTGGTTTCGTGGCTTCAGCACCAACGCGGTATATTCGAACATGTAAGGGCAGACTACGTCGATGCCATCATGCTCTCAAATCACGACCAGCAGCGTATCGGCAGTACTTTAAGCGGCGATAAAGACAAGATGAAGCTTGCCGCAGCCATTCTGCTGACTCTTCCCGGCCAGCCTTATATCTATTACGGGGAAGAACTCGGGATGCTGGGACGCAAGCCCGATCCCTTTCTCAGAGAACCTTTTTTGTGGGGTGATTCCCGGTTTGAAACTACCTGGAAAATGCCCCGGTACAGCCGCGAAGAAAAAGTAGCTCCCCTGAGAAACGCCCTGTGCTATCCTTCTTCCCTGTTTTATTGTTATCAGAACCTGATCCGTATCCGTAACACCTGTCGGGCAATAGGCGATGTAAACAATACCGGTATAACAGAAGTGCCGGTAGACAACCCGGGCATTCTGGCATATGTGCGCCGCAATGAAACTTCAGCCTTCCTGATCGTTCATAACCTGGGTCGGAGAACCCAGAGCTTTTCACTCACAGGAAGGCCTGAAGCGTTCGTTAAGGTACTTTATACAAGCACCAGCAGGTTTTCAATCGAAGAAAACACACTGCAGTTAGGACGATACAACAGCATCATCCTGGAGCTTACTATTTTAGAAACGCAATAAGATCTTTATTGAGCTGGTCCTTATGGGTAACGTTCAGGCCGTGCGCACCGCCCTTATAAATCTTATAAGTATTGTCTGGTATCAATTCTGCCGCCTGGTCTGCAGATGTTTTGATGGGGACGGTATTGTCCGAATCGCCATGTATAATGAGCGTCGGAACACTGATCTTTTTAGCTTCCTCTCTGAAATCGGTATCCATCCACGCTTTTGCAGCCTCTATTGTAGCTCTCGGCGAAGCGTGAGCCGCTATCGACCAGTCGTAGTCAAGCTGCTCCTGACTCACAGTTTTGTCTTTATCTGTGTAGTTGTAAAAGTTTTTGCTGAAGCCTGTCAGGAAGCCGATTCGGTCATTCTGAAGAGACGCTAAAATCTCGTCGAGCATCTTTTGAGGTACACCTTCAGGGTTGTCCTCTTTCTGCTTTACGAGCGGAATAATGGAAGCAATAAGAACGGCTTTGGAAATTCTGCCGTCACCGTAATTTGTCAGGTATCGCACTACTTCACCGCCTCCCATCGAAAACCCTACGAGGGAAACGTTTACAAGGTTCAGTTGAGTGATAATTTCATTCAGGTCGGAAGCCAGCGCATCGTAGTCATAGCTTTCGAAAGGAGCCGTCGAGCTGCCGAAGCCTCTCCGGTCGTATGCAATCACGCGGAACCCGGCATCGACCAATGCCGCAATCTGCGACTCCCATGCTTTATGGCTTAAAGGCCAGCCGTGGATAAGGATGACGGGGTTGCCGGTCCCGTAGTCAACATAAAATAGTTCGGTATCATTGTTTGCTGATATTCTGGGCATAAGTGTAGGATTTGATGAAACAAGTTGAGATTGAAGTAAGAAATTATTGTCGTATGTTGATATTACAACGCTTTTTTCCTCATATTCGTATCTGGCGGAGCATATTGCCGAACCGTGTCAAAATGAAAACTATATGCTGACAAATATGCAAATTCATTTCAAAATCTTTAAATTATTATTGCTGGGTGTTATCGCAATTGGCTGCTCCACGCCTGAAGAGGCAAAGCGCCCGAATATTGTCTTTATATTTTCTGACGACCACACCTACCAGGCGATCGGCGCATATGGTAACCAGTTTGCAAAGACACCGAATATCGACCGTATAGCCGGGGAAGGAGCTTTGCTGAAGAACAACCTGGTTACCAACTCCATTTGCGGACCAAGCCGTGCTACCCTGCTCACTGGCAAGTACAGTCACAAAAACGGTTATAAGCGTAATGATAAAACCCTGTTTGATATTACCCAGTTCTTATTTCCACGCGCCCTGCAGGAACACGGCTATCAGACGGCCTACGTCGGCAAGCTGCACCTGAACAGCCTTCCGGAGGGCTTCGATTACTGGAATATCCTTCCGGGGCAGGGGCATTACTACAATCCTGACTTTATCGGCCAATCGAAAGATACGGTGCGCCATCAGGGGTATGTCTCAGACCTGATTACCGGCTTTTCTCTTGACTGGCTTGACAAGAGAGACCCTTCCAAGCCATTTTTCATTACAATAGGGCATAAAGCTACCCACCGTGAGTGGAACCCGGCTATAGAAGATCTGGGTGCTTATGATGACGTGAATTTCCCGATCCCCGCGACGTTCTATGACGACTACAAAGGCCGTGAAGCGGCGGCTAAGCAGGACATGTCGATAGAAACTACCATGCGGCTGAACCAAGACCTGAAGGTCGATCTCGATTACGAAAACGGGCATAATTATAAGCGCCTTACGCCGGAGCAGAGAGCCAAAATCAAGAGCTACTATGACGGCGTATCCCGTGACTACCATTCGAAAGACCGGAAAGGAAAAGAGCTGACAGAGTGGAAGTTCCAGCGATATCTTAAAGATTACCTGTCTACAGCCAACAGCCTGGACAGGAACATAGGCAAGGTGCTTGATTATCTCAAAGAAAAAGGCCTCGAAGAAAATACCGTTGTGATCTATGCTTCCGACCAGGGTTTCTATCTCGGAGAGCACGGATGGTTCGATAAGCGCTTCATTTACGAGCAATCTATGAGGACTCCTTTTGTGATCAGGTATCCGGGTGTAATTAAGCCGGGTACTGTAGTCGACGAGCTGGTAGCCAATATCGATTGGGCTCCTACCATGCTGGATCTTGCCGGTGTCAAAGTGCCTGCGGAAGTACAGGGGGCGTCGTTCCTGCCACTGTTGAAAAGAGGCGCGCAGAAAACAGATTGGAGAGATGCGGTCTATTACCACTATTACGAGTTTCCTGAACCGCACCACGTATACCCGCATTTCGGGCTGAGAACCGATCGCTATAAGCTGGTACGTTTTTACGGAGGTATAGACAACTGGGAATTTTATGATTTAAAAGAAGATCCCGATGAGTTGAATAACCTTTACGGGGATGGGACCGGTGAGGTCATTACTTCGCTTAAAGACAAGCTCAGGAAACTTATAGAGCAATACCAGGATGATGAGGCAAAGGCGCTGATGGATTGATCTTTCGCCCGGTGAACAGAGTTATTTTATCGGAAATACAACGTTCTTAAAGTTTTGGGGCTTAACTTCGCCATTCAATTATTGTTACCTATATAAACTCCTGCTTGTAATGTATACCGGCTTTAAACATCTCCATTCGACCCTGGCATTATTGCTCCTGATAGTATTTGCGCTGGCGTTGGTCTTTCATATCATCGGGTTGCTGACATCATCGCAATACAGCAAAGGACACAGGGTAGCAGCGTTGGTAGGGTTAATTGTAAGTCATCTGCAGCTTCTTGCCGGTCTGGTTTTGTATTTCATTTCGCCGTTGGGTGTTTCTAACCTGTCAGGCGATACGATGAAGGACTCTCTCGGCAGGCTGTATGCGCTCGAGCATCCCCTGATTAATATTATTGCAATCGCCCTGATCACAATCGGCTATTCGAAAGCTAAGAAAGCGACTGCCGATAAGCAGAAGTTTACCAAAGTGGTCGTGTTCTATTCTTTGGGGCTTATACTTATCCTGTCGCGTATCCCGTGGGAAACCTGGGCTCTTATTAACTGAGCCTCTGTTTTCCTGAATGAGGTGCGGGGTGATAACCTGACTAGGTCCCCTGAGTTTCTGATGCCCTCCGGCAGTGAGACTCAGGGGATTTTTAGTGTCGTCCCTGCGGGACTCCGGTGAGCCACCGGTTCCACCGGCGGTTATGCACGTGCCGTCCCTGCGGGACTGTCATGGTGGCGATCAGTTCGGGATGGTTAACACGCGTTATCGTAGGTCGGAAACCGTAGGTTAGCTTATAAGGCTGACGTAGCGCGGTAGAGGCACCTGTAGAGCAGGAAGGCAGCTACTACGGGCGTCCCGCAGGGATGCGATATGCGTAACCACAGATGGAGCGTAGCGGAATCTGTGGCTGACCGGATGACACAGACAGCCCGGAGCCCTGCAGGGGCGACACAGCGGGTATCCCCGGTACTTATCAGATGCTTAGCCCGGTTTATATAATTGACGATAGTGAACCGAGTTTGGCCGTCACAATGTTTTTAGAATAAGCGAGTTAATATATTTATGCAGGCGATAGCTTCCGGGTAACAGGAAGAAGTACTATATTCCCGTTTATGAATAATCCGTTTGCAGAAGCCTACTTTTCAAATAACGGCTGGCAGCCTCACAGGTTCCAGCTTGAGAGCTGGGAAGCGATCGCTAACGGGCATTCCGGACTATTGAACGCGCCGACCGGATTCGGCAAAACCTATGCGATATGGTTCGGTATCCTGCAAGACTATTACCGGCAGGAAAAACCGGGAAAGAAGCGGCTCCATGCGCTCTGGATAACCCCATTGCGTGCGCTTTCGAAAGAAATACTCCTGGCTACCCAACGTGTGAGCGAGGACCTCGAGCTGGATTACCGCGTTGAGCTGCGCACGGGCGATACCCCGGTAAGCGCCCGTCAGAAGCAGAAGACCAATCGTCCGCATGCCCTGATTACAACGCCTGAAAGCGTTCACCTGCTGCTCGCTTCCAAAGGATACCCGGATTTTTTCAGCGGGCTCGATTTCGTGGTGGTGGATGAATGGCACGAGCTGATGGGGAATAAGCGCGGCGTGCTGGTAGAGCTGGCGCTGAGCAGGCTGAAGAGGATTAATCCAAACCTGAAAATCTGGGGTATCTCTGCTACGATAGGTAACCTTGGAGAGGCCCGGAAGATACTTTTGGGAAATGACCGCGCCGGTGTACTGGTAAAAGCCGGTTTAAAAAAAGACACGCAGATAGAAACCCTGCTTCCGGATGAGCTTGAGAAATTTCCCTGGGCCGGGCACCTTGGTATCAAGATGATCGACAAGGTGCTGCCTGTCATAGAGTCGCACCATTCCACCCTGCTTTTTACCAATACAAGATCGCAGGCCGAAATCTGGTACCATCGGCTCCTCGACAGGCAGCCGGCGCTGGCCGGGCAAATCGCACTGCATCACGGATCGCTGGGGGAAGATTTAAGGCTCTGGGTAGAAGAAAACCTTCATGCAGGAAGACTCAAAGCGGTAGTCTGCACGAGCAGCCTCGACCTGGGCGTCGATTTCCGGCCAGTCGATTGCGTTGTCCAGATCGGGTCGCCCAAAGGAGTAGCCAGGTTTATGCAGCGGGCCGGGAGAAGCGGCCATCAGCCCGGCGCCCTCAGTAAAATTTACTTCCTGCCGACGCACTCGCTGGAAATTATGGAAGGGGCCTCACTACGGTATGCCGTTTCGCATAATATGTACGAAAAGCGTCAGCCCTACATCAGATGTTTTGACGTGCTTGTCCAATATATGGTTACCCTGGCGGTATCTGAGGGTTTTGAAGCAAAGGAACTGTTCCGCGAGATAAAGACCACTCATTGTTTCGAATCGATAAGCAAAGAAGAGTTTTTTGAATGCCTCCTGATAATCACCCAGGGGGGCAAGAGCCTGCAGGCGTACGACGAATTTCATAAGGTGATCGTCGAGGAGGGAATTTATAAAGTTGTGGACCGCAGGATAGCCATGCGGCACCGGCTGAGCATCGGGGCGATAGTATCGGAGGCCATGATGCAGGTGAAATATATGAAGGGAGGCAGCCTGGGAAGTATAGAAGAAAGCTTCATTTCGAAATTGCAGCCGCAGCAGGCTTTCTGGTTCAGCGGCAGGTTACTGGAGCTGGTGAAGATCAGCGGTATGCAGGCTATCGTAAAGGCTTCAGCCAAAAAGAAAGGGATTGTGCCTTCCTGGATGGGAGGGAGGTTTGCTATCACCACTGATTTTGCTACGGCATTGAGACATACATTCGTACAGATCGGGAAAAGTGAAAAATCACAGCCGGAACTGAAATTTCTCAATCCCCTTTTTGAAGAGCAGCGCAGGGTTTCACGCCTGCCCGGGGAAAGTGAGATACTGGTGGAGTACATCCGGACCCGCTACGGATTCCATCTTTTCGTTTATCCTTTTGAAGGAAAACTGATTCATGAAGGGATGGCCGCCATTACCGCTTTTCGTCTCAGCAGTATCAAACAGACCTCGTTCAGCATCGCCAGCAACGAGTACGGCTTCGAACTGCTGAGCGAAACGGAATACGATATACAGAAAGAGATCGATAAGGGGCTTTTTGGGGCCCAAAACCTGATGAAGGATATTAACTCAGGGATCAACGTATCTGAGATGGCGCGGCGGCGCTTCCGGGACATAGCCGGTATTGCCGGCCTGGTTTTCCAGGGCTACCCGGGAAAGCCTGTAAAGGCAAAACATCTGCAGGCAAATTCCGGGCTGTTTTTCAAGGTTTTTGAAAACTACGATTCGGATAACCTGCTTCTCAGGGAGGCATACGACGAGGTGTACCAGTTCCAACTGGAATTTGCAAGGTTATACCACATCTATGAACGGATCAGCAGTCACAGGATTATTTTTATGAAACCGGCCACCCTTACGCCGTTTGCATTTCCTATATTCGCCGAATCATTCCGGGAGCGGTATTCCAACGAAGATTGGGAAACCAGGCTGGAAAAGATCAAAAAACAGATTACTTAACCGGCGAAGCGCTTCACCATGGAGGCGATTTGATCCGGACAGGCCCGATGAACGTCCGGATCAACCAGATACCCTTGATTTTTTTACCGGAAAAGGCTTTGTTCCTGCCCGGGATAAAAATGCTGTGTATAGCAGACTGGCACCTGGGGAAAGCAGCACACTTCAGAAAATCGGGAATACCGGTGCCCCAGCCCGGCATAGGCAGGGAATTTACCCTGATAGAAAATCTCCTGGAAACACACGAAGCTGAGCAGGTACTTTTCCTGGGAGACCTGTTTCATAGTGTGAAAAACAACGACTGGCACGAATTCGCCGGCTTCGTAAGAAACCTGCCGCAGATAAAGTTCAAGCTTGTCAAAGGAAATCACGATATCATTCCGGTTAGTTTTTTTGAAGAGCTGGATATTGAGGCGGCCGGTTCTTTTACATGGGAAAACCGGATCATTTTTACCCACGAGCCGTTATATGAACGGACTCCCGAGGGACTGCTGAATGTGGCTGGCCATATCCACCCGGGATACGCCGTTAGGCTGAAAGCGAGGCAGGGAGTAGTTCTGCCGTGTTTTCACTACAGTAATCCTACGCTCTTATTGCCGGCTTTTGGCGAGCTGACGGGTTTTTATCGTGTAGAAAAAAGTATTGGTCAGGAGGTTTATTGCGTTTTAGGCAATGAGGTCATCCTGGTTTGATTGCTTCTGCCTTTTGTTTTCGCCGAGACTGAAATAATAAGCCCGAGCAAAACGAGAAGGGTACCCGAAACCGTAAAACCGGTAATGGGCTCGTCCATCAGGAGCCAAGCGTAGTAAAATCCGAAAATAGGGCACAGGAACAGCCACATGGACGCCTTGATGGTATCTCTTTTCAGAAGGTAGAACCAGCACGCCAGGGATATTACCGAAACGGCAAAGCTCAGCCACAGAACCGATTTCCAGAAAGTAGCATCGAACCGGTGTTTATCAAAATCGGCAAATACGACGGTAAAAGGCAGCAGGATAAGCGCCCCGATGAAAATCTGCCATCCATTGAGAAGCAGGCTGGGCAGTTTCCACTGGATGGAAGCATAGTAGACGCTCGCGGAAGAGATGACAAGCATGCTCGCCATGAGCAGTGTTATACCAAGAGGGGAGGTATGTCCGTTTCCAAGAAGCGGATACGCTGCTATCGCCACACCGGTTAGCCCGAGGAACAATGCGGCCAGGTCGGGTTTTCCGGGCTTTTTACCGAGCCAGATGGTAGATAAAAAAGTAATAAACAGCGGGTTGGTTGCTACGGCTAGGCTGCCTATGCCGGCAGAAGTGTGCTTCATGCCCCAAACATACAGCATAAGGAACAAGGCTGTGTTTAAAATGCCGAAAATGGTCAGTTGCTTCCATTCTTTGCCCCGGGGAAGGCGATACTCCGGATCCCTTTTTAACAAATATGTAAATATTAATAAAAAGCTCCCGGACAGCGCGAAGCGGACATTGGAAAGAATGAAAGGATCACCATGGATCAAACCGAATTTTGTGGCGACGGATGCCGATGCCCAAACAAGGGAAAAAAGCAGGCCAATAGCTATGTTTTTCAAGACGACGGACAGACTGGGGCCAAAATTAATAATATGATTTCTTTCGGCGAGCTTCTTTTATTAATTTTAAAGCCATGAACCGGATTGTGTGGAATCTTTGCTGTCTTCTTCTTTTAATTACATCTTTTGCTCAGGGGCAACTCCGCTATACCTATGACTTCAGCAACGGTTTCAATTCCGTAGAAAATGGCGGGCCGCCCCTCAAAATATTGGGGGAGAGAGGAGAAATAAAAGATGCCCCCATTAAGGAGCTGAAAGGAAACGTAAAGCTGGCGTATCATTTTTCCAAGAATTCGGGGTTGAGCTTTGACAACAACCTGGCGGAGGGTTTCCTGGATAAATCCTACAGCGTAGAGATATTCTTTAAATTCGGGAATCTCGACAGTTGGCGGCGGGTGCTCGATTTCAAGAACAGGACCAGCGATAACGGATGCTACATCCTGGACGGCAAGGTGAACTTCTTTAATTTCGCAGTAGGTGAAAACGCTTCGGTGCGGGCGGAGAAGTATACCCATTATATTTTTACAAGAGATCATAAAAAGGATATTATCCAGATTTATATCGACGGCGAGCTGAAGCTCCAGTTTCCCGATAAAGGTAAAAATGCGGTGTTAGGCAAAAGCCAGGTATTGAATTTCTTCCAGGATGATCTTATTGTCAACAACGAGGCGAGCGAAGGAGCAGTGGCTTATATACGGGTGTATGACGAAGTGGTGGACCCGGTTTTTGTAAGAAGGAGGTACAGGGATCTTTGGAGAAGTATTTTTTCCGGCAGCACAGCGGAAGAAACTGCTTCAGAAGAATCCACTTATGCAGACGATGTCGCCATTACCGGGAGGATCTATGATTCGGGCAGCCTGCAGGCGGTGGGAGGAGCTGAGCTGCATCTGAAGAAAGGAGGAGATTCCCTTGTGTCGGTCAACAAAGCGGTGAGCGGAGACTATAAGTTGCTGGTACGGCCAAATACGCCCTACAGGCTTGACGTATATGCTAAAGGATACAAGCCCCGGGAGATACAGATAGAGCCTGTCTCTGAGTCGGGCATACTGAGGGAGAATATAAGGCTGGAAGTAGAACACTTTACGAAACCATTGGCAGTATTTGCTTTTGAGCAGGGAAAAGATGCTTTTACGGGCGATATTGCGAGCGGGCTTGACCTGGTTGTCAGTTTTCTGAAGGATCGGCCGGACCTGGGCGTAAAGCTCGACGGGCATACCGACAATGTGGGCGATTTCGATAAGAACGTAGCGCTTTCCTGGCACCGGGTAAACCAGATTAAAAAAGAGCTGGAAAACAGGAATATTGCTCCCGGTCGTATTCTGACGCAGGGATACGGACCCGTAAGGCCGGTTACGTCAAATGCCAGCGAAGAAAGCAGGTCCAGGAACCGGCGGGTCGAAATATGGCCCGTTCATATCGGGAAGGCGCAATGAGATGAGCCGAGCCGGGAGTAAAACCGGCTCAACCACTTCACAGCTTTTTCAGAAGAATCTCTTTGACGTCGCGGTTCAGGCCTTTCCAGGTCATGCTTCCGTCGGAGTTAAGCTGGATCGTGTAATTCTCTCCTATAAGCGTAAGATCCCTGAAAAAAACCTCATCGGCCTTCCATTCATGTTTGCCGGACGGAAAGTACCAATCTAATAACGTGACGGCCTCGGGGCCGGTGTTCTTAAAAATCCGTTCGCTGGCGGCCATAAGACGGAAGCTTACCGGCCAGGCCTGGTTTCCGAAGGTAATATTTCCGGAGCAGAGCGGGTAGCGGAGGTCTTCCGCACGTGATATGGAATGAATATCCAGGGTTGCAAAATCCAGGAAAGTGGTATCTTTTTTGACCGACCCGATTGCTGGCGGGTACCTGATGTCGAATTCCACACGCGCAAGATTCCACCGGCCTTTTAACTGTGCCGACAGCGTATCCATGATCCGGGCTGCCACTTTATCTTTATCGATTTGTTCGGGCCGCCCGATATCCGGGCCGATCTCACTGTTCCGGTTTTTACACTGAAGAAAGAGGAATCCGCCAAGAAAGACAGCGGACAGCATAGTTGTAGTCTTTTTCATGTCTATAGTCTGATATTTTAACTAAAAATATGTTTTTTGACTCAGATTACCAAACTATCATCCTGCGTTTGCTTCGTCAGGCGCTACCCATTTGTATCGTTAGTTATTTACCAGCTTCATTGATCCTTCGCTGTAGCGTTCACCGGTATCAGGGTATTTTGTCAGAAGCTCATTTATACGCCGCAGATCTTCCTCCGACAGGTTCACTTCGGTCGCGGCCACATTTTCTTCCAGGTATTGGATGCGTTTGGTGCCGGGAATGGGAATAATATCTTCTCCCTGAGCCAGTACCCAGGCCAGTGCGAGCTGCGTCCCTTTCAGGCCTTTTTCGGCTGCCAGCCGGTTGAGCCCGTCGGCAAGCAGGCGGTTGTTTTCCAGGTACCGGTCCTGGTAGCGGGGTAAACCCCTGCGAAAGTCGTCGGCCGCGAGCTGGTCGGTAGCATTGATATTGGCAAAGAGTCCGCGCGCCAGAGGTGAATAGGCGACCAGCGTGATGCCCAGCTCCCGGACGGTCGGCAGGACCTCAGCTTCTATATCCCGGCTCAAAAGCGAATATTCCGACTGTAGCGCGGTGACCGGATGTATCGCATTCGCTTTCCGGATGGAAGCGGCGGAGGCTTCCGAAAGGCCGATATAGCGGACCTTACCTTCCGCGACAAGGTCGGCCATGGCGCCAACGGTATCTTCGACCGGCACGCTCGGGTCTACCCGGTGCGCATAATAAAGGTCGATGGTGTCGATCTTCAGACGCTTCAGGCTGGCTTCCACCGCAACTTTCAGCCAGGCGGGCGATCCGTCGAAATACGTTCCCGGTGAAGCGCTACTCCCTGGGCACCGTCTTTAAAGCGGAATCCGAATTTGGTAGCAATAAAGATTTTATTCCTGTGGGAGGCCAGCAGTTTTGAGAGCAGCTCTTCATTCGCACCATTACCGTACATATCGGCCGTATCCCAGAAATTAATGCCCAGCTCAAGGGCACGTTCGAGTGTAGCGATGTTTTGCTGCTCGTCGGTCGGGCCGTAGGCAAAGCTCATACCCATGCAGCCCAGGCCTAGGGCCGAAAGCTGTATACCTGTTTTTCCTAATTTTCGGTATTGCATAATTTATTAAGATTTGTCGGGACAAAATTAAGATGGCACCGGCAGTCGTTAGTAGAATTCGGATACGCTCTCTGCCTGACTCATGCCGTGAAGTTATAAAAATCAAACAGGAGTGGGATGACTTCGACCCTCATTTCGGAAGCATTCATTTCATACGAGCACCGGTTTGGTAACAGAACATAAAAAAATGTACCGGATGGCTGGAAAACCTTCAGATGTCTCCCCGCGTTAATGCCAGTATATATTTATCGATATACAGCGCCTTGTCCTTCGATTTATATTGCTGGATAAAGCGCGGATGTTCCAGAACAGTCATACGGTCAAACAGCTTTTCAGTCCTGTTGAGCTTGCTGAGGAAGTCTGCGTTTTTCTTCCCGAGTATAAAAACCTCAGAGGTATCCAGCCCGAGGCTGATGTGCTTTTTCAGCGATTCGATCATAAACCCTTTGACTTTTTCGAAAAGATCGGGGTCGTCATAGTAATTGGCATTAAGCCATTTACCCTCATTCGAGCGCCGGAGAATGGCCAGCGGGAAGGGGGAGTTAATATAGATATCACTATAAAAGCTCTCCGGGCCTCCGTATGCCTCGATCATGTCGTACACAAAGACCGACGAAACCTCGTGGGTATAGGCCGACGTCATTTTAATGCCGCAAACGCTGTCCAGCCGTTTGGTGTCCGTAAAGGGAACTCCTGTTACACCGGCCCCGTGGCGGCTTGGGTTGATCCCTATGAGAAATTTCCGCCGGTCGGAATCGTTGTAGTATTTGTGATAAAACTGCTGCATGACCACCATCGTTTCGGGGTTATCCAGGTAGGGATTCAGAACGAGGAACCCTTCCGGCAGTTCGCCGGCATAGCGCAGTCCGCGGTTGAAGTCGATAACTTTTTCTGCAAAGGTTTTGATCATGGAAAAGGTAATGGTATTCACTCCTGCCTAATACAACCATACCTTACGCAGCACAGTTCCCGTACGGGTTACCAGCTTAATGGTATACAGCCCCGGAGGAAGGCCTGAGACCGGAATTCTTTGCTCCCCGGAATCGACATACTTTTTATTAACCACCGTATGTCCCCTGGCGTCGACGATCTCGGCAGACAGAACGGGTTCTTTCGACCGGATCGTAATTTCATCGGAGGCAGGGTTAGGATATACTACCAGCGGGTTCCCGGATGGGAGCCTGGCCCGTATTATATTGCTGTATGTATAGGTTCCGTTCCGATCTACCTGTTTCAAACGGTAATAGTAACTGACTTCCGGTACGGCGCTTGTGTCGGCGTGCTGGTAGCGGCCCGCGATGTTGTGCCCTGCAGGAACACTGGCGATCATATGAAATCCAAGCCGGGAGTTGGCGGAGCGTTCCAGTTCGAAACGGTCCGACCCGGTTTCGGAAGCTGTCTCCCATGTGAGCCATAGCTGACTTTCCCGGATAGAAGATTGGAAACTTACCAGGTTTACCGGCAAGGGAGGGCTGTCCATCAGTCCGACCTTAAGGCCGTTTCCGAAGCTGGTTACCCACATTTCATTCGTATCATAGGGATTGAAAAACACGCGTTCCGGCTGACGGAAGGGATAGGAGCCGACGAGGGAGAACGCCGGGGTGGCCGCGTTGATATTTTTGCTTACCCACAGGCCTTGCCCTTCGGTAGTAAGGTACAATTCGTTTGGCTCTTCAGGGTTGAATGTACAGGAAGTGACGCGGTCCAGGAGATTCCCGGTCAGCTTCTGCCAGGTGACGCCGCGGTTTACCGTTTTATAGAGCCCTCCCAGGCCGTTGGGCGGACCGCCCCACCCGCTGAACACGCCTGCATACCAGGTATTTTGAGCAGTGTCGTTCGGATCAATGACCACATCCTTTGTCCAGTAACGCATGCCCGGGTGCGAAACGTCAGTCCAGGCGCCAGATGCCGGATGATAGGTAAAAACGCCGGAGCTGGCTGTAAAGGTCGAAGGAGTACGCCTCCCGGAATAGCTGGCTACCAGCGTACCGTCTGACAGCACGTTCAGAGAAGCCGGGTGTTTTTCAGTCCCGGGCGGATCGGGCAGCAGCGTCCAGGTAGACGCGGCGAGGGCCGAAAGGTTGTCGCAGCGATAGACGCCGCCCACCCCGCTTCCGCCGGCGTAGTGGATCACGGAGGCGTAGGCTCGCTCGGGATTCCCGGGATCCAGCGCGATCCAGAAGACAGGATGATTGAAGACCCGGAGGTTCTGCCAGGTTAACCCGTTATCCTGGGAATAGATCAGTTTTCCGTTTGCATCGGCAGCGTCCAGGATATTGTCCGCCAGACGGGTGCTCTGGTACATGTCATGAACGTTGGAAGTAGCGGCGATCAGTGTACCGTTTGTAGTCCGGACCACGCGGTAACTGGTATTGGCGGTGTGGCCGCTATAATTAAAAGACCAGGTTTCCCCGGCGTCCGTGCTCCGTATTCCGCGAATGTCTGAAAAGCATGCCCACATCGTATTGGAGTCCGACCAGTGTAGTTGCCATGCCGTCGTGTTTTCCAGCCCGATACCCTTATAGCTTTTCTTCTGAGGCGTAGGAGAACCGGCGGGGTTTTCACTTGTTTTGCTCACATAGGCTTGCGACCACGACAAGCCACCGTTCGCGGACGTATGACAGAACCCGAAATCAGTAAAAAGGAGAACGTCGGCATTGTTGGCCGCTACTTCAAAACCGAACGGGCATTCGCCGTAGCTCCACCCCCTGTCACCGCCGCTGCCGCTCCACCCTGTCGTGACGTTGCCGTTGCCTGTGGTCATAAAGGTATGGGCCCAGGTTGTGCCGGCATTTGTCGATTTCATTACAATGGGTTCTCCTGAAGTATTGCTTCCTGCTATATAAACCGTTTGTACGTCATTTTCTGCCATGTCGATAAACATCGGAAAATCCACGCCGGACGCAATACCTGCCTGCCGGGAAACCCACCCGCCGCTACCGACGTCGTAGCTGTATAGACCTTTAAAAAAATCCCAGTAATCAGAGCCGGGCATGCTTGCATACATGTCGCTTTTGTTACCGGTAATACAAAAAAGCCGGGTAATACCGCCCTGCTTTGCACCGGTAAAGCTCCATATTCCCTGGCCGGCAGGTATGCCCGGAATCGACGCTGTCGTCCAGGAACTTCCGCCGTTGTCAGAAACGAGGAGCCCGTCATTGGTCCCTATGTAAATGTGATCATCGTCGTAAAAAACGCCCCCCACCACCACTCCCGAACCGGGATCGGCAGCGTTATGTATCATGTCAAAAGAATTTCCGCCATCGGAAGAAAAAAACAACTGGTTGTAATGGCTTAATACCATTCGTTCCGGATGATGATAGTCGACGGAGAGTGTGTAGCATCGTTCGGAATTATCCGGGTTGCCGGGTAAAACCGCCCATGTCACCCCGTTATCGGTGCTTTTTACAGGTGTGGGTATCTCGTCGATATAGCTTAGCGAGAACAGCAAGCCGGGCGAGACCGTAAAATTTACCTTTGAGGCCGGTCCTCCCGTAAACCTGGTGAAGGGGATCTGCGTATAGCTTTCTCCGAAGTTTACCGAGTGAAAGAGCTCGCTCATATCGCACGAGATATAGAACTCGTTGTGATCGGCAGGATTGATCCCGGGGGAGAACAGGGCGCCTCCGCCACCAATACCCCTCGACATAAAAGTAGCAGGCTGAGAAACGGCTGCTGTCGTCAGAAAAAGCAGCCAGGCGAGTAGTTTGTATCTGAACATAACGATTCTGGTTGAGTAAATTTCTGGAAATTAAACAATTACGCAATTGTAGCCGTAAGCTGACAGGCATGTTTTATTAAACGGGGAAGGGAATCTCCTACCCGGTGGCCGGCCTCGTTGAAGGAATGGCTGAGTTAACCGAACGACAAACGTTCCGTTTCCCGGGTCAGCGCCTGCTTTTCTGCTTCGGACTTGCTTTGTTTAATCGCCTGGCGGTAATGGGTAATGGCTTTAGAGGTATCCACGCCGGCGTACAGGTAGCCGAGCAGCGCGTGGTAGTCGCTGCCGTCTGCCAGTGTCAGCTTTGCTGCTTCGCGGATCCCTTCTTCCGGGCCATAGACTCTGGCGAAAGCGAACACCCTGTTCAATGCGGTCACATGGGAGTATTCGGCGAGAATAAGCTGATTGTATAATTGTAAAATATGCTGCCATTTGTTTTTATCTGCCGGCGTGGTATGCCAGTAGGCGATACCGGCTTCGAAGTGATATCCGGATACCTCGTTGCCGGTGCAGGCATTTACAAGGTAGTAGTGGCCCTTTTCGATCAACGATTGGTCCCATAGGGTTTTATCTTGTTCGTCGAACAGGACAACCTTACCCTCATGATCTACCCGGGCTTCGAGCCTGGAACTTTGATAGCACATTAATGCCAGCAGGGCATTGGCTTGCGGGGTGTTGGTCAATGTGTTTTCGGTCAACATCAGAGTAAGCCGTACCGCTTCTGCGCACAGGTCCTTCCTGATCTGCCGGTCGTTGGTTTTGGAGAAATACCCTTCGTTAAACAGCAGGTATAATGTTTTCAAAACAGCTTCAGATCTTGATGCTATTTCCGTGTCATTCAGCTCACGGATTTGAAAACTATCATTCCGGAGTTTCATCCTGGCCCGGTGCAGGCGTTTTTTGATGGTTTCGGGTTTTGAAAAAAAGGCATCGGCTATTTCTTCCACGCTGAAACCACAGAGGATCTGAAGCGCCAGGCAGACCTGGCTTTCGGTAGAATAAGCCGGGTTGCAGACCGCAAAGATCATCGCGAGCTGGCTGTCGGCGATGTTCCTATCGTTGTAGTCAAAATCGGCTGCTTCGGCGGTTTCAGCGTACGTCAGTGCTTCCCGGATTTCGGTTTCGAAGAGGTTAGCACGCCTGAAATAGTCCCTGGCTTTGTTTTTTGCAACAGCGTAGAGCCAGGCTACCGGGTTTTCAGGAATGCCGTGGATCGCCCAGTTTTCAGACGCTTTCAGAAAAGTTTCGCCGGCAATATCCTCAGCGACCTCAATATGTTTCAAACCAAAATGACGACACAGCGCAGTCGTCATTTTGGCGTACTCCTGCCGGAACAGGTGGGGGAGAAGCGTTTGATGCGGCAGCTTTTCTTCCAATATCAGTCACGTTTCAGAACTTCCCTTACTTCAATATTTCCCCCGATCCTGAAAATCGGGTTGCTCTTTGCCATTTCCACGGCTTCGTCGATGCTTTCCGCTTTCACAACAATGTAGCCGCTGATGAATTCCTTGATCTCGGTGTACGGTCCGTCCGTTACGATGTTGTCCGTCCTTACCGTTCTGGCGCTTCCGGGAGCAGGTAGCAGCGTATTCCCCTTGTCGACCAGCTTGTTTTGCGCGGCGATGCCAGCCAGCCAGTTCATCCGCTCCTGCATCTGTTCCGGCGACGGCTTAAAGTCGGAAATGTCCTTCAATCTGAAAATCAATGCAAATTCTTTCATTTTATTGAAAATTTTATGGTTATGCCCTGATGACGATTGAGGTTGACGAAAGGGGACATGACCCGGGGGATATTTTTCGGATTTATTGTAAAGTTACGTAACTTAATAAACTTGTTGAGCCCGGAACCAGGTATGACGGGCGACTGCATAGAATAGAGCATACGAGATTTTATTAGTTTGCATAAATTATGTTCAATACCAAAAACTGAAGTGTTTTGTGAAATCCCCGGAGCAATGCCAGAATATCGCGGAAGTCAGACATGCTATTGACTTTATCGACAACGAAATTGTTAAGTTAATAGCAGAAAGAGGGAAATATGTAAAAAGGGCTTCGGTGTTTAAAACCTCCGAAGCTGCTGTTAAGGATGTTGACCGCGTGGCTGAAGTGATAAAAAGTAAAAAGATGCTCGCCGTTAAATACCATACATCGGAAGACCTGGTGGAGCGTATTTACTCGACTATGATCAATTATTTTGTTGACAGCGAATTGGATGAGTGGAAGTCGACCCGTCATGAGTGATCCGAAGCCGATTTATAAAACCCGCGTAGCCGTTATCGGAGCGGGACAGGCGGGCCTGTCGGCGGCATATTACCTGCGTCAGAAAGGACTTCAGCCCGGGAAAGAATTTGTAATCCTCGATCAGTCGCCACGGCCAGGCGGCGCCTGGCAATACCGATGGCCGTCCTTAACCCTCAGCACGGTCAACCGGGTGCACGATCTGCCCGGCCTTGCGTTCGGCGATACGCTCGACAATGACAGTTCCAGTGTACAGGCCAGCGTGGCAGTACCTCATTATTTCGACGTGTACGAGCATACCTTCGGCCTCCTGGTCTATCGGCCGGTGAAGGTATCGGTGGTGTGCAAAAGAGACGGGCGCTTCCGGATCGAAACCGACCGCGGATGGTTTTCGGCGGAAGGGTTGATCAATGCGACCGGGACATGGGAAACGCCTTATATTCCCGAATACCCGGGCGCCGGCCTGTTTGAAGGGCTCCAGCTTCACACCCGTGATTACCAGGCGGCGGCCGCTTTCGAAGGGAAACACGTAGTAGTTGTGGGCGCAGGGATTTCGGCCATCCAACTCCTCGACGAAATATCCAAAGTGACCACTACCACCTGGGTAACCCGGAAACCACCCGTTTTCAGGGAGGGGCCTTTCGATGAGTCTGCGGGAAGGGATGCTGTGGCGATTGTGGAAGACCGCGTAAGGAAGGGGCTGCCGCCCGGATCGGTAGTGTCGGTAACCGGATTGCCCGTTACACCCGCTATCGAGGCCATGCGAGAACGTAATGTGTTGCAGCGGCTGCCGGTTTTCAGCGAGATTACCCGTACGGGCGTCCGATGGCCTGACGGAAAGGAAATCGCCGCCGATGTGATCCTGTGGTGCACGGGTTTCAGGAGCTCCCTCGACCATCTGACTCCTCTGATGCTGCGTGAAGAAAGCGGGGGAATTGTAATGGCGGGAAGATTGGCGACGCAGGTAGCAAAAGAGCCGCGCATCCATATGATCGGCTACGGTCCGTCGGCCTCTACCATCGGGGCGAACCGGGCGGGAAGGGCTGCAGTAGCGGAATTATTGGCAACACTGGATGAGAATAGTTAAAGTCGTTCCCGCGTATATTTACGAGGGGTACGCTGGTGCCTTTCGATGAAAAATTACGGTTATTCCGGTTAAAAAGTTCGCGGTTTATGTAAAGAAACCAAGCGGGGAATTTTTCAACAACATGTAACATGGCCATCCGTGGGTGCAACACTCTCTTTCAGGTTACAACTACCTGATAAAGGCATAGCCTTTTTTCTGTCAAGGTAGATTGAGTCCAAAAAACAATGAATTAACAGACTCATAATCAGTAATATACGCGTGCTTCTTTGGACGGGTAGTTATTGTCCGATCCTGAAAAGTACTTCCTTACGCCAGCCGGCGCCGGGAACCTCTCTTCCAGGTACCCTTATTGAAGTAAGATACTGAAACTAAACCAGTAAAGCTATGAAAGAGCTGTTGTATATATGTGGATTGGTTGTGACAGTTGTTTGCTCAGGGTATGCCCAGGTAACGCCTGCAGGCACTCCGCAAAACAGTGCCGCGATGGGTGATTCAGCCAAAGTTATAAAGGGCAGGATCATCGATGTGGGGAACAGGCCGCTGCCCAGCGTGTCGGTTTCTTCAAATGATAGTACCATTACGGCGGTCACCGACAATGACGGCGCCTTTGTGCTTAAGTATGAACAGGAGATAGATACCTTGAGGCTCTACAAAGCGGGCTACACTCCCCGTAAAGTAGCATTGCTCGGCCGCAAAGAGCTTACCACTTTTGTGACAGGTGGACCGCCCGTGAGTCCGGCTGCCGCTACCGACAGCCTTAGCAACATCGGGCTGGATTCAGCCGGCGCCGGCCAGGGGGCTGTAATCCCGGGAGACACGTCCCGGACACAACCCCGGGAGACACCGTAAGACTGGGAAGAAGGCCAGTAAGAAATTCGGGCGCATAGGTTGATATCTGGCATTAATCGCAGATATTAGTGCCGCTATGAACCGAAGAAGTTTTCTTACCCTGACCGCCGGTGCCCCGGCCATGGCCGCGCTGCAGTCAATGAGCCGGGCGGAAGATGCGCTCCCTATCATCGACACGCACATTCACTTGTTTGATACTGAGCGGGCCGGAGGCGTTCCGTGGCCTGGTAAAAATGACGACATTCTTTATAAGCCTGCGCTCCCGGACCGATACCGCAAGATAGCGGTGCCCCTCGGGATCGTCGGCGCGATTGTAGTAGAGGCCAGTCCATGGCTGGAAGACAACCAATGGGTACTTGACGTGGCTGAGAAAGACAGTATCATCGTCGGGACGATAGGTAATCTCGAGCCAGGCAAGCCGGATTTCCGCTCTCAGCTCGAACGGTTCGGGCGCAACCCGCTCTTTCGCGGGATACGCTACGGGAATCTCTGGGGGCATGACCTGGCAGGACGGCTGGCAGAACCCGGAGTTATTCCGGACCTTCAGTTCATGGCCGGGGCCGGTCTTGTACTGGATACGGCCAGCCCCAATCCCGCCCTGCTGGCTGCCATTGTGCGGATCACCGACCAGGCGCCCGCACTGCGTGTAGTAATAGACCACCTTCCCCAGATGGCAATTCCCGACGACCCTGCGACACGAAGACGTTATGAGGCCGACATGCGGGAGCTGGGCGCCCGGGACCAGGTTTACGTCAAGCTCTCGGCAGTACTGCGCCGGGTGGACGGGAATATCCCGACGGACCTGAGCTTCTATCGCGAGCGGCTGGATATGCTTTTTGATATATTCGGGCCGGACCGGCTGCTTTACGGCAGCGACTGGCCTAACAGCGATAAATGGAAGCCATTTCATGTCGGGCTTGGCCTGGTTAGCCAATACTTCAGGGAGAAGGGTAGGGAAGCGGCGGAAAAGTATTTCTGGAAGAATTCAGTTAAGGCGTATCGGTGGCGAAAGCGGGATGCGTCGCAGCCGGGATGATGGGAAGGGGGGATGCGAATGCACGAATTTTTGTTCTCTATACCTCGAGTGACTAGCTGCGAAACTGATTAATTCGGAATTCGTGGCTTATAATCTTTAACTTAGCCCCTCAACCCCTTACATCCCCATGACCGACATCGAAACGCTCATCCACGAACTGGTACGGTTCCGCAACGAACGCGAGTGGGGCTTCGACAGGCTCAGCCACCAGTGAATTATGGCGGCTGAGCTTGTCGAAGCCCAGAATTGCCTATCTTCGTTTTTAAACATACTATACTAAGCAGAGTCATGAGAGGCTGGATGTACATATTGAAGTGTGCTGATCAATCCTATTATACCGGCAGTACCAATAATCTGAAACTAAGATTACAACAGCATGAGGCTGGTCTTGGGGCGCGCCACACCAAAACAAGGTTACCTGTCAAACTGGTTTACTATGAAGAGTATGAGCGGATTGACGATGCTTTTTATAGAGAAAGGCAGATACATGGCTGGAGTCGTTGGAAGAAAGAAGCTCTGATAAATGGGAATGCTGCTCTTCTACCGAAATTGGCTATTTCTTACAAGAGGCGTGGCTTCGACGGAGCTCAGCCGCCATGCTTCGACGGAGCTCAGCCGCCATGCTTCGACGGAGCTCAGCCGCCATGCTTCGACGAAGCTCAGTCGCCGGACTTCGACGAGGCTCAGTCAACGGATTTCGATCCTTCGATAGACTTAGGGATAGATGGTTCAACAAGCTGATAATGAGCCTAAATTTGTCGAAGGGCTGCTCCTGAGACTTCGGCGTGAGCTCAGTCGAACGCTTGTCGTAAGGGTGGTCCCTGAGCTTGTCGAAGGGAACGGGAACTACGGACAGAGAAGGCACCACTATTACGAACAGAATATTTACAAGAACCTTTTCAAGGAAATCTGGGATAAGCTGAGGGGCCGGAATATCGTCAGGAAGTCGTTGGCGGATATAGAAAATTCACAGGTATTCAAATATTAGCCTTTTAAATCCCTCACCGAAGACCAGTACAGCTCGATACTGGAAATCCTGGAAGGGTTGACGCAACGTGAGTCCAATAGGGTTTTTGCAGAGGGCGGGGCCGGTACCGGGAAGACTATTCTTGCCACGTTCCTTGTGAAGCTGCTCAGATCGGATGTGGGCTTCGACAGGCTCAGCCACCAGATATTACGGTCTCTGAGACTTCGGCGTGAGCTCAGTCGAACGCCTGTCGTAAGGGTGGCCCCTGAGCTCGTCGAAGGGTGGTTCCTGAGCTTGTCGAAGGAGGTGGTTGCTATGAAATCATTACGGCGGACACTGAAAAATGTTTTCAGGGAGATTCCCGGCCTGGAGGCCTCCATGGTGATAAAACCTTCCGATACCTTCAAAAAAGAAAAATACGATCTGTTGATCGTGGACGAGGCCCATCGGCTGCGCCAGTACCGGAATATCAGTTGGGCGGGAACGTTCCGTGAAAATAACCGGAAGCTCGGTCTTGGTGACTCCGGTACGGAGCTGGACTGGATACTGGCCAACAGCGAAAACCAGGTTTTCTTTTACGACCGGGACCAGTCGATCAGGCCGTCGGACATAGACGAAGAACGATTTACCACCCTACTCAACGATGAAAATGTGCTGCGACTGAAGCTTCACTCCCAAATGCGCGTAAAAGGGGGAAGCGACTACATACGTTTGGTCGATGATTTGCTCGGGTTAAACCGCCCCCTCACAGCAGGAAAATACACAAACGCGGAATATGACCTTCTGGTGTTTGATTCTTTGCAGGATATGTGCGACGTGCTTGCCGAAAAGGAAGAAGTACACAAGCTGTGCCGCCTGATCGCAGGTTTCTCCTGGCCATGGACGTCGAAGAAAAAAAAGGAGGCCATCGATATAGAAATAGAAGGACTACAGTTTCAATGGAACCTGGCGGACGAAGATTGGATCCATTCTCCTACGGCGACGCGGGAGGCTTCGACAGGCTCAGCCCCCTAAAGGTGTCAATGGCCGGCCCCTGAGCTTGTCGATGGGTCCGATACAATCCGGCGACTCATTCGATCGAGATAGACCCGGAAAATTATCATGATGCCAACGGAAAGAAAGGCATCCGCAATCCGGAAAGGTTGAAAGGATTCATCCTTAATATCTATAAAAACATGATGAGCCGGGGTATCAGTGGTACGTATGTGTATGCCTGCGATGCGGCTTTGCGGGAGTACCTGAAGCAGCATATCCCCGCGTACTGGAAGGTACAGCCGCTCCGGTTCCTTTCGCCGGAGGAAGCGTCGGAAAACCGTAAGCACCCTATAAACACCATATTCCGTCTCAAGCCTCCACGTTTTACCTTGC